>DASSXV010000070.1:0-18218 GCA_035703635.1 Trueperaceae bacterium
ATGGGCCCCTAGGGTCCTAGTCTTTCTTGGCGTCATGCTCGCCGCCAGCGGCGCTTGGGCCAAGTCGGCGTACTTCGTGCAGGCCGACGTCGTCAGGGGGGCGGTAGGTGCCATGGGCGCCGTGTGCGTCGCCAACGCCGTCTTCAACCAAGGCGAAGAGATCGTGTGGCGCGCGTACGTCTACGACTCCGCCACCGGTGACCTGCTGACGCAAGCCGACATCGACGCCAAAGGCGTCAAGGTCTACGGGGAGCTCGATAGCGGCGTGAGAGTGCCTCTCAACTACGGAGCGCACCCCCCAGGCCAGGACAAGACCGAGGAGTACTACGCGGGGGCCTGGCAGATTCCCGCTGACTACGCCACCGGCGCATACCAGTGGACGGTCACGGTAGAGGACTCCGCTGGCAACACGGCAACCTACGAGCCGATGGGGCACACCATCGGGCTCGGCGGGCTTACCATCGTCGCGCCAGCAGCTGCTACCGCTCCAGCGGACGCGCAACTAGCGAAGGTCGCGGACACCACGACAGCTCCAGACGGCGAGGCGCTCTTCGTGACCAACTGCTCCGCTTGCCACCAAGCCACCGGCTTGGGCATCGCCGGCGCCTTCCCGCCCCTCGCCGGTAACCCGATCGTGACCGCCGATGACGCGACGTTCATCGAACGCGTCGTCCTCTTCGGCTTGCAAGGCAAGATCACCGTCAACGGCGCCGACTTCAACGGCCTGATGCCGGCCTGGGAGAACGTGCTGAAAGACGAAGAGATCGCAGCGGTGCTCACTTACACCCGCAGCTCTTGGGGGAACTCGGCAAGTGCGGTAGACGCCGCTGCCGTGGCGGCCCAAAGGGCCATCCCTGGCACTGCCGATGACAATTACGCCCATTACCCGCATTAAGCGGCCTTGGTTGCGGGCAGCGGTAGCCGTGTTTCTCGCGGCTACCGCTGCCTGTGGCTTGGCGCAGGACGGGCGCCTCAACTTCGAACCCGTCACGGGCATTGTCGGCACCTCCGTCGTGGCCAGCGCCAGCGGCCTGACGCCGGGCCAAGAGTACGACCTCGTCTGGAGCAGCGCGGCCGCCAGCTGGAACGTGGCTGACGGCGAGTTCTACGGCATCAGCTCCGAGGACGTAAGCAGCGTCGTCGGGCAGCTGACCGCCGACGCCAGCGGTAACGCCACCACCACCTTCGTGGTGCCGGAAGACTACGGTTACGTTCACAACGTGTTCGTCGAGCAAGATGGCGTGCAGGCGGCCCGTCAGGGCTTCGTCGTCGCGCCGAGCCTCACCATCTCGCCGACGTCGGGCCCGCCAGGAACGCCGATCACGCTCGCGCTTACGGGCGTCGGGTACCGCTTCTGGGAGTCGGTGTGGCACCTGTCTTACGACGGCGCCCATAGCGGCTGGCTCTCTGGCATAACGACGAAAGGCACGGCCACGGCGGTGATCCCCGCCACCGGACCCGTAGGGCTGCACACGCTGCAAGTCCTGTCGGGCACGCACCCGGTTCCCTACCTCAACCAGCAGCAAGCGCCCATCTACAACCCGCAGGTGCCGACGGTGATGGCGGCGCTGTTCGAGGTGACGGACGGCCTTCCGGCGAGCTGGCCGACACTTGCCGACCAGCAACTCAGCCGCACGCCAGGCACGCAGGCGCGTGACACGGGCGCGGCCCTCACCGCCGACTACCTCAGCGGCACCGTCGGCAGCCAGCTACGGCTGGCAGGCATCGGCTTCCCGGCCGGGGCGCCGGTTGAGCTGAGCTGGAGCGCCGTGCGCGGCAACCGCCTGAGCGGTAAGGGCTGGGAGGTCGTCGAGGAGCCGCTTGGCAGCGTCACGACCGACGGATCAGGGGCGTTCAGCTTCACGCTGGCCACGCCAGACGACCTCGGCGGCGCCCACACCATCACCGCCACCAGCGGCGACGTCAGCGCCGACCTCGAGTACCTCATCACGCCCAGCATCATGACCGCGCCGACCGGGCCAGTTGCGCCGGGCGGCGACATCGTCATCACCATCAAGGGCGTCGGTTGGACCGAGACGGCCAACATCTACACCCTCCTCCTCGACAACGGCTACCTCGGCTACGGCTGCGGGTTCAACAGCAGAGGCGACGTCACCATCTACCTCAAGGCCCCCGGCGCCATCGGCACGCACTTCATCAGCCTCTACCCGGCCATCTACCAAGGCGACCTGGAGGGGCCCGGCGCCCCACCCAACACCGCGACCGCCAACGCCACCTACCTCCAGGTGCCCATGCTGAACTGGCAAGACCACCCGGGAGAGGTGATCCCGGCGTTCCACATAGCCTTCGAGGTCAGGTAGCCGGACCTAGAACGCCGCGGCGGCCGCCTCCGCCACCTTGGCGATCGCCTCGTCTGGCAACCACGGGTGGATAGGCACAGAGATCACGCGCTCACAGGCGCGCTCCGCGACCGGCGCGAGGCCGAAATCGGCCCCCGCCGGTTGCTTCGTCAATGGGGAAGGGTAGAAGCGGCTGAACGCCACGCCACGCTCGCGCAGACCGCTCTCGAACAGTGCCCGCCTGGCCGGCGGCAACCGCAACGTGAACTGGTGGTAACGGTGCTCGGGGCTGTCCGGCGGCAGCCGTAGTCCCTCGTCGCCGCCAGGCACGGCGCTTAGCGCCGCGCGATAGGCCGAGGCGCGCTCGCGGCGCCTGGCGTCCCACCCGTCCAACTTCGCCAACTTGATGCGCAGCACGGCCGCTTGGATGGCGTCCAACCGCGAGTTGTGGCCAAGGCCGACGTGCAAGTACTTCTCTTGAGGGCTCGAGCCGTGGTTGCGCAGGGCACGCAGCGCCGCGGCGACCTCGTCGTCGTTGGTGGTTATGAGGCCGCCGTCGCCGTAAGCGCCCAGGTTCTTGGTCGGGTAGAAGCTGAACGCCCCGATGGCCCCGATGCCGCCGACGCGCCGCTCCTCATGCTTAGCCCCGAAGGCCTGCGCGCAGTCCTCCACCACCGCCAATCCGTGGCGCCCCGCTACGTCCATTACGCCCGTCATGTCTGCTGGCAAGCCGAAGATGTGAACGGGAAGAATGACCTTGGTACGGTCAGTGACCGCGGCATCGAGCAGGCTGGCGTCTAGGTTGAGCGTGTCGTCGTCGATGTCGACGAACACGGGCGCTGCGCCGAGGCGCAAGACCGCCTCGCTGGTGGCGAAGAAGCTGAAAGGCGTGGTGATCACTTCGTCGCCGGGACCAACGCCGAGCGCTTCTAGGCCAAGCACTAGCGCATCGGTGCCCGAGTTGAGCCCAAGCGCGTGGTTGACGCCGAGGTAGTGGGCGGCTTCGCGCTCGAAGGCCTCTACCTCTAGGCCGCCAACGAAGGCGCCGCTCTTGAGGACGCGCTCGATGGTGGGTTGCAGTTCGTCCCAGATCTCCTGGACTTCGCTCTTCAGGTCGAGCATTGGGTGGGTGATAGCGACCGACACGGGCCTAAGCATAGGACCTATGCCCCGGACGTTACCAGGACCTCCTCCCTATACTTGGAGGTGCCAGACCAAGATACTGGCTGCCCCAAGGAGGCCATCGCCATGCGACCGAAGAGAAACGGACTAGGTTTGAAGCGGCTAGCACTACTGACCGTGGCGGCGTGCCTTGGCACCGCGGTCGCGCAACGGCCCGTTACGGTCTCCGGCACCATCACTAACCCAACCGCCAAGAGCGGCACGATCGTCGCCTGGGCGGGCTACTTCGACATGAGCCCGACCGGCGCCATCGCGTTCGGTGAGGTGACTGCCGACGGCAACTTCAGCTTCGACTTACCAGGGCAGATCAGGGGAGACGTGCTGCACCCGGTAGAGGCGAAGAACATCTGCCAAGCAGGCGGCCAAGACCTGGTCATGGAACCGCGCAGCACTACGCACGTACTAGTGAACACGTTGATGGCGTTCGACACCAGCTCGACGCCCGTGTTGGCGACGCTTGCCAGCTCGCAGGACCTCCTCCAGCGCCTTAGCAACGACAAGGCCGACGTCGGCGCCGCCGACGCGCTCGGTTACTACTTCTACGTTGACCGGGCCATTCGTATTCGCGGTAGCTGCGTTTCGGCGGACGGGCTGAGTGTGACGTACGACGTCAACGCCGCCGTCGGTTGGAACTTGCTGGCGTACACCTTCGAGGAGCAGGGTGGCGTCCTGACGGGCAAGATCGCTACCGTGCGGAGCTTCCCGCCTCAACTCGGCTGGGTTTCCTCTGTAGAGTGAAGCCTTGCGCTTCCGCGCCCCTACATGTTTAACTGCACAATCGTTCGCGCCCTAGTGGGGCGGACGGTGCCGCCACCCAACGCACTGCGCGGTGGCCTTATCGAGAGCGGCCGAGGGACCTGGCCCTATGACGCCGCAGCAACCAGCCTTCATTCAGGCGGGTGCTAACTCCAGCCGGAAGCACAGCCACGATGGTGAGCCACCGGACAGATAGGGGCGAAGAGCCTCATCTACACGACTTGAGTGCCTGGCTTGACCGCGCTTACGAGACGATCTCGGGCGCTCAGACAGCCGGCCGAGTCGAGGAGGAGGACCGGCATGGCACTACGTGAGTTTTCAGCGCGCCGTTCATGGCGCGGTAAGACCACCACCCACACCAAGCGAATGCCCTAGGCGGCTCAGGCCGCGGAGCCGCGCCGCGCACGCGAGCGTTCCATGCGCCCGTGCGCCGCGGTTGCTCATCGCCCGCCACCGCCTGTGCCTATGTGCACAAGCGAACTAGCTAGTACAGAACCTCACAAGCACGACTGAAACTGGAGCACCCCTAATGGCATACCGTTTTGAGACCCTACAGATCCACGCTGGCCAAGAGACCGTCGAAGCGACCACCAAGTCGCGCGCCGTGCCCATCTACCAGACGACCGCGTACAACTTCGACAGCGCCGAGCACGCAGGTAGGCTCTTCAACCTGCAGGAGTTCGGCAACATCTACACGCGCATCATGAACCCGACGAACGACGTGCTCGAGAAGCGCATCGCGGCCCTCGAAGGCGGCGTCGCCGCGCTGGCCACCGCCAGCGGCCACGCGGCAGAGTTCCTCGCGTTCACCATGGTCGCCGAGGCAGGCGACAACATCGTCGCCTCGCCCAACGTGTACGGCGGCACCAAGAACATGCTCAGCGTCACGCTGCCACGCCTCGGCATCGAAGGCCGCTTCGTTGGCTTCGACGACGACCCCGCCGACTACGCGCGCCTCATCGACGACAAGACCAAGGCCGTCTACCTCGAGACCATCCCCAACCCCAGCCTGCGCATCCCTGACATCAAGGCCATCGCTGAAGTCGCTCACGCGCGCGGCGTCGCCGTCATCGTCGACAACACGGGCGGCATCGGCGGTTACCTCTACCGGCCAGGCGACCACGGCGCGGACGTCATCGTGCACTCGGCAACGAAGTGGATAAACGGGCACGGCACTGCACTCGGCGGCCTCATCGTCGACATGGGCTCGTTCGACTGGGGCAACGGCCGCTACCCTGGCTTCTCCGAACCCAGCCCCAGCTATCACGGACTCGTGTTCTCCGAAGTCTTCGGCAAGGGCTCGCAGTTCGGCAACATCGCGTTCGCCATCCGCTCGCGCGTCGAGGGACTCCGCGACCAGGGCCAGACCCTCGCCCCACAGAACGCCTTCCTCCTCCTCCAAGGCCTCGAGACGCTGAGCTTGCGCGCCGACCGGCACGTCGAGAACACCCGCAAGCTCGTCGAATGGTTCGCGCAGCAGCCGGAAGTAGAGAGCGTCAACTACCCGGAACTCCCCGGCCACCCGAGCTACGAGCGGGCGCGCGCCGACTTCCCCAAGGGCGCAGGCGCGTTCTTCACCTTCGACATCAAAGGCGGCCTCAAGGCCGGTCAGGCGTTCATCGACAACGTGGTGCTCGCCTCGCGCCTCGTGAACCTCGGCGACGCCAAGACCTCCGTCACTCACCCGGCGAGCACGACTCACTCGCAACTTGACGAGGCGGGCCTCATCGCCGCGGGCGTGGCCACCGGCCGCATCCGCGTTACCCCAGGACTGGAGCACATCGATGACCTCATCGAGGACTTCGCCCAAGCGCTGGCAGCAGCCCGCGGCCAGCAGTCGGCCGCCGCGGCGGACTGACGCACGAAGCGCGGTACGTGGGGTGAGCAGCGACAGCCGCGTCCTCGTTCACGAGACCTGGGGTGACCACGCCGCCCTGTTGGCCCGCGCGAGCACGGGCCAACAGGGGAGCGTCGGCCAGGTAAGGCAGCACGTGGTCGACGTGGCGACGCCACATCGACCACTGCACCTTCAGCGCGGCGGCAGCCTCGAGCGCGTCGCCGTCGCCTACGAGGCGTACGGCGAGCTGAACTCGGCAGGCACCAACGCCATCCTCGTCACCCACGCCCTGACGGGCTCCGCGCACGCGGCGGGGGTGACGGACCGCGAGGAAGTGCCTGGCTGGTGGGACCCGCTCATCGGACCAGGCAAGGCCATCGACACCACGCGCTTCTACGTCGTGTGCAGCAACGTCCTCGGCGGGTGCTACGGCACCACCGGCCCGATCAGCCTCGACCCAGACACGGGCCACCCCTACGGTCCCGACTTCCCGAACTACACGGTCCGCGACATGGTCGAGGTGCAGCACCGGCTCCTCACGCAGTTGGGCGTAACCAGCCTGCGCGCGGTCGTCGGTGGCAGCATGGGCGGCATGCAGGTCCTCGAGTGGGGCGCCACTTACCCCGAGATGGTCCGCGCCATAGTGCCCATCGCCATCGGCGCGCGCCACTCGGCATGGGCCATCGGCCTCAACGAGGTCGCGCGTCGCGCCATCAAGGCCGACCCTGCATGGCAAGGTGGCCGCTACCCGTTGGAGCGGCAACCGGAAACCGGCCTGGGATTGGCGCGGGCGATAGCCATGCTCACTTACCGCTCCTACGATTCGCTCGAGCAGAAGTTCGGGCGCGAACGAGTGGACGGCGGCGCCCTCGACGCCTCGTTCCAGATAACGTCCTACCTCGCCTACCAGGGCGTGAAGTTGGTGGAGCGCTTCGACGCCAACACCTACCTGAGCCTCACGCGCGCCATGGACGATTACGACCTGGCGGAGGGGCGCGGCACGACCAGCGGCGTGCTGGCCGGCATGCGGATGCCCGCGTTGGTCATGGGTATCGACTCCGACGTGCTCTACCCGGAGGGAGAAGCCAAGGAGCTAGCCGCCCACTTGCCGAACGGCCGCTACGTTGGGATCTCGTCGCCGCACGGCCACGACGCCTTCCTCATCGAGTACCCGCAGTTAGCCGCGCAGTTGCGGCGCTTCCTGCAGGCTGATTGAGGGTCAGGCGGTCGCCTTCTCAACCGAACCGGCCATCAGCAGACCGAGACGCTCTGGCGTGGCCTCGTCCTGCGACAACTCGCCCATGACCCGGCCCTCGTACATGACGATGATGCGGTCTGACAAGCTCATGACCTCGTTCAGGTCGGCAGACACGAGCAGGACGGGCAGGCCGGAGTCGCGAGCGGCAACGATGCGCTGGTGGATGAACTCGATGGCCCCGATGTCGACCCCGCGCGTCGGCTGCGCCATGACGAGCACGCTGGGTTGGCGCTCCAGCTCGCGGGCGACGATCAGTTTCTGCGCGTTGCCTCCCGAGTAGTGGCTGACCGTGATGTTCGGGTCGGTTGGCCGCACGTCGTAATCGTTGATCAGCCGCCTAGCGTGCGCGTCGATGGCGCCCTCTTGCAGCAGACCGAAGCTGCCGCTGTACGGCGCGCGGTAGTGATCGCCCAGCACGCTGTTCAGGGCGGCGGAGAACTGCATCACGAGCCCGCGCCCGTTGCGGTCCTCCGGCACGTGGCTGATGCCTGCTTCGTGGCGCTGACGCGTGTCCTGCTCGGTGATGTCACGCAAGCTGGCCTCCGAGCGTGCCTCGGCAAGGACGGTGCCGCTATCTGACTTGCGCAGGCCCGTGATGACCTCGACGAGCTCGGACTGGCCGTTGCCCTCGATACCAGCGACGCCCAGGATCTCGCCGCGCCGCACCTTGAAACTCACGCCGTCTAGGACGTTACGCGGCTTGAAGGCGTGCTTTAGGACGAGGTCGCGCACCTCGAGCGCCACCGCACCAGGCGTGGCCTCGTTCTTCTTGACGCGCAGGAGCACGTCGCGACCGACCATCATGTTGGCCAAACGGCGCTGGTCGGTGTCTGCGCGGTCGACGGTGCCGACCATGCGACCGTCACGCATGACGCTCATGCGGTCGCAGATCTCCATGACTTCGTCGAGCTTGTGGCTGATGAACACGGCTGCGTTGCCCTTGGCGGCGAAGTCGCGCAGGAAGCGGAACAGGCCGCGCGTCTCCTGCGGGGTGAGGACTGCAGTTGGTTCGTCGAGGATGAGGATACGCGCCTGGCGGTAGAGCGCCTTGAGGATCTCTACCTGTTGCTGCAGGCCGACTGGCAGGTCCTCGATGCGGGTGTCGGCCGCGATGTCGAAGCCGAACTCGCTGATCAGTTGTTCGGTGCGGCGCGTGGCCGTGCGCATGTCTAGCAGCGGCCCGAGGTGCGGCTCCGAGCCGAGGACGAGGTTCTCCGTCACCGTCAGCGGTTCCACGAGCATGAAGTGCTGGTGCACCATGCCGATGCCGCGTGCGATGGCGTCGCGCGCCGAGTGGATGACGACGGGCTCGCCGTTAACCTCGATGGCGCCAGCATCCGGCTGCTGCATGCCGTAGAGGATCTTCATGAGGGTGCTCTTGCCCGCGCCGTTCTCACCGATGAGGGCGTGGACCTCACCCCAATCGACCGCGAAGTCGACGTCTTGGTTGGCGATCACCAGCGGGAACTGCTTCGTGATGCCCCGCATACTCACGGCATGTGGCATGCGGCAGTATAATCTGTGCAGGTCGGCTGGCGTAGGGCCGATCGGTTAGCCGCACTAGCGGACCCCAACCCCAGAACGGGGGCGACATGGTTTCGACGGGGCCCTTCCGAAGGTGAGGCTGCGCGTCGCGGAGGCAGCTGGCCGCGTTAACAAGCTGCCACGCCATTAACTGGCAACAATAACTACGCTCTAGCTGCTTAATCGCAGTTAGCGTTCCCCGGAAGCCCCGCCCATGGCTCGCCGGTACGAACGTCCTAAAGTGGGCTGGCCTTAGGGTTCGGACGTTGACCCGCGGGGCGAGACTAATGACGTCTAAGCGCACGGCAGTGCCCGCCGCTGAGCCAGCCGCGCGCCGACAACCGATCAACGGCTACACGCGTAGACGCCCGCTGTAGGGGGTTTCGGACGCGGGTTCGACTCCCGCCGCCTCCACCAGCAAGGTCGACGAGCCGCCGCCTGGGTGTAAGCCCGGGCGGCGGCTCGCCCTTTTTGTCACCGCGGCGAGCCCCGCCTCACCCGTCCAACAGCCGGCGCTCGAGCAGCGCCTGGAACGAGCGCTTCTCTGGTGCTAGCAGCACCACCTCGACTACTCCTAGGTTCACCCTGAAGACCACGCGCAGGCCGTCGGCTGTCACCACTTGACGTTCGGCGCGCCTGCCGAACTGGCGCAGCTCAGGCACGACAACCGAAGTGAGCGAGTCGGCTGCGATGTCTTCCACGACCACCTCGAACGCGTCCAGAATCCGGGCCGCGAGGGCGGCGCCGCCCCGCGCGTAAGCGGAGGCGTACCACTCGTCCAGGTCGCGGGCGGCGCCGTCGGTGAGTAGCACGGGCCGCGCCATCAGCCGTCCAGCCGGTAAGCGGCGATAGCGTCCTCCGCCACCTCGAGCATGCCTTCCTCCACCTGCCTGTCAGCCAGCGAGAGGAGCTTGAGCAGCGCCGCGGTCTCGCGCAGCTGGTCGTAGGTGGCCACGTCGAGCAGCACGGCCTTGGCCTCGCCGTTCTGGGTGATCACCAACGGCTCCTGGTCGTCGACGAGCTCGCGAAGCAGCTCCGCCGCGTTGGCCTTTAGGTAGGAGATCGACCTGACCCTGCCTGATAAACGCATGGTACGAATTTAGTCTGTATTCGGGTCTAAGCGCAAGCGTGGGGCGCAGGACGGATGCTAACCTCGACTCAACGACCACTCCCCGTTTGGAGGGCCACATGGCCGAAGTAGTCCTAGAACACGTTTACAAGAGGTTCGGAAACGTCACCGCCGTCAATGACTTCAGCCTTCACATCGCCGACGAAGAGTTCATGGTCTTCGTCGGACCGTCCGGTTGCGGCAAGACGACCACCCTGCGCATGATAGCCGGCCTCGAAGAGATCTCCGAGGGCACGTGCCGCATCGGCGACCGCATCGTCAACGACGTGCCACCCAAAGACCGCGACATCGCCATGGTGTTCCAGAACTACGCGCTCTACCCGCACATGAACGTGTACCAGAACATGTCGTTCGGGCTGCGCCTGCGCCACACGCCCAAGCCCGAGATCGACAAGCGCGTTCGTGACGCCGCCGGCATCCTGCAGATCGAGCACCTCCTCGACCGCAGGCCGCGCGAACTCTCCGGCGGTCAGCGCCAGCGCGTTGCCCTCGGGCGCGCCATCGTGCGTGAGCCGAAGGTCTTCCTCATGGACGAGCCGCTCTCCAACCTCGACGCCAAGCTGCGCGTCGAGATGCGCGCCAGCATCACCAAGCTTCACCAGCGCCTAGGCGTCACCACGGTTTACGTCACGCACGACCAGGTTGAGGCCATGACGATGGGCACGCGCATCGTCGTCATGAAGGACGGCCTCATCCAGCAGGTCGACAGCCCCATCAACCTCTACGACAAGCCAGTGAACAAGTTCGTCGCAGGCTTCATCGGCTCGCCCGCCATGAACTTCATGGTCGGCACCGTGCAAGACGGCCGCCTCAAGAGCCCACAGTTCGACCTCAAACCAGACGCCCAACTGGCATCCAAGCTCGCCAGCTACAACGGCAAGAAGGTCTACGTCGGGGTGCGGCCGGAAGCCATCGACCTCAAGGGCTACACCGACATCCCAGAGGGCGACAACATCATCCAGGCCACCGTCGACGTGGTCGAGCCGCTCGGCGCGGAGACGCACATCATCGCCTCCGTTGGTGGCGACCAGAGCATCGTCGCGCGCGTCGATCCCCACGCCCAGGTCAAGCCCGGCGACAAGATCGAGTTCCTCGCGCGCCTAAGCGCACTGCACGCCTTCGACATGGAGTCCGAGAAGAACATCAGGTTCTCCTAAGGAGCAAGCAACGCGGTAGCGGCGTCCAGAGCGTGCCCTGGACGCCAGGGCACGGGGGCGCGGTCAGGAACGGCGGTAGACTAGCTACCGCATGCTCCTGGCCGCGCTTCATTCAGTTGAGAAGGTCTACGGCGACCAAGTCGTCCTCGACGCCGCAACGCTCGAGCTCAGGGACGGCGACCGCGTCGCCCTCATCGGCCGTAACGGCTCGGGCAAGTCGACGCTCCTCAAGCTCCTCATGCGCAGCGAGGAGCCGGACCGTGGCACCGTTTACCACGCAGAAGACACGCGTCTCGCGCTCCTGGAGCAAGACCCGCGCTTCGATGCTGCCGAGACCATCGTCAGCATCTCGGAACGCGCCTTCGCCGAACTAGATGAGCTCGAGGAGCGCCTCAACGGGTTGGAGGCCGCCGGCCTTGACGACCCGGAGCGCTACCACCGCTGGGAGGTACTGCACGCGGCCTTCGAACGCCGCGGCGGCTACGCGCGCCGCGCGCGCCGCGACGCCGTGCTCGACGCCCTCGGCTTCAAGGGTAGGCACGATGAGACGGTGGCGCGCCTCTCCGGCGGCGAACGTACCCGCCTGGGTCTCGCCCGCCTGCTCATGGCGCAACCGGACGTGCTCCTCCTCGACGAGCCAACTAACCACCTAGACATGGAGATGCGCTCGTGGCTCGAGGGTCACCTTTCGCGCTACCCCGGCGCGGCGCTCATCGTGTCGCACGACCGCGCGTTCCTCGACGGCGCATGCAGCCGCACGGTCGAGGTCAGCCGCGGGGACCTCAAGCAGGGCAACGGCAATCCGACTGCCTACCGCGAGGCGCGTGTCGAGGCCGAGCGCATCCAGGCCCTCACCCGCGCCAACCAGGAGCGCGAACACCAACGGCTAGACGCCGCGGCCGACCAGATGAAGCGTTGGGCGGGCCAGAACGCCAAGCTCCACCGCCGCGCCAAGGCCATGGAGCGGCGCGCCGAGCGCTACGAGGACGGCATGATCGACGAGGTCGCCAGCGCGGAGCGCACGACGCGCTTCGCTTTCGACTGCGACCCTAGCGGTGAGATCGTGTTGACCGCCGAGCACATGAGCAAGAGCTTCGGGCAGCGGCGCCTCCTCGACGACGTCACGCTCGAACTGCGGCAAGGTGAGCGCGTCGCCCTAGTTGGGCCGAACGGGGCAGGCAAGACGACCCTCCTACGCATGCTCCTTGGCGACCTCACGTCCGACCATCCGTTGGGAAGCGTGCGCACTGGCGCGCGCGTGCGCCTCGGGTACTACGACCAGGAACTCCGCAGCGTAGCCGGCGAAGCCACCCTCTTCGAGGAGTTGCTGCGCCGCATGGGCGACGCGGAGGCGCACAACGCCCTCGGTCGCTTCCTCTTCCCGTACGAGGCGCAGTTCAAGCGCGTCCACGACCTCTCGGGCGGCGAACGCGCCCGCCTCGCGCTCCTCAACCTGACGCTGGACCGCCGCAACCTCCTCGTGCTCGACGAGCCGACCAACCACCTCGACGTCGAGATGATCGAGGCGCTCGAGGCCGCCTTGGCTGATTACGCGGGCACCCTGCTGCTCGTGTCGCACGACCGGCGCTTCCTCGCCAAGCTGGCCACGCGCGTGTGGGAAGTAAGTGGCGGGCGCTTCACGGATCACCGCGGCGACTGGGAGTACTACCTGCGCAAGCGCAGCAGGGCGGCGCAAGTCGTGCCAGAGCACACGCCCCAGAAGTCGGCCGTGCCGGTCACGCGCGCGGCCGCCGGACCGTCGCGTTGGCAGCTCGAGCGCACGCTGACCGCCTTGGAGGACGAGATCCACGGGGTAGAGGAGCGCCTCGCCAACATCACGGAACTCCTGGGCCGGCCAGCCGACGTGACCGTGAGCGCCCTGCGAGGATTGCAGGTCGGCGCCTGGGATGAACCCGGCCCACCACCCTCGAACGGTGAGTTGTTGGCCGCGCTTGCCACCGAACATGCCACGCTAGAGACGACGCTCCTCGGGCACATGGAGGAGTGGGACGACATCACGGGTAGGCTCACAGCCAAGGAGGCGTGATCTGAATGCAACGCGTTCGTTACCGTAGCTTCGACGGGGTCCATTGGGGCGAGCTCGAGGGTGGCATGATCCACCAGTTGACGGGCATGCTAGGCGCCATCAGCGGCCACACCGTGCCACTGAGCGACGTGTCGCTGTTACCGCCATGCGACCCGAGCGTCATCGTCTGCGTTGGCCGCAACTACGCGGATCACATCCGCGAGCTGGGCAACGACAAGAGCGGCCTGCCTACCGAGCCTGGCCTCTTCCTCAAGGGGCTCAACACCCTGAGCGGGGCGGGTGACGACGTGCCGTACCCGAGCTGGACGAGCGACCTGCAGTACGAGGGCGAGCTCGCCGTCGTCATCGCTCGCGAGATGCGCAACGTGGCGGCTGACGACGCCCTCGATTACGTGCTCGGCTACACCTGCGCGCTCGACGTCACGGCACGCGATAAGCAGCGGAGCGACCTGCAGTGGGTGAGAGGCAAGTCGGCCGACGGCTTCTGCCCGGTCGGCCCGTGGCTGGAGACGGACCTAGACCCAGCGAACTTGCGCCTGACGTTGCAAGTCAACGGTGAGACCAAGCAGTCTGGCACTACCGCCGACATGATCTTCCCCGTAGCTGAGGTCTTGTCGTACATCAGCCGCTTCATGACGCTCGGGCCTGGCGACGTCGTCCTGACCGGTACCCCGGAGGGCGTAGGCAAGCTGCATGTCGGCGACACCGTAGAGGTGACCGTCGAGGGCATCGGCACCCTGACGAACCAAGTCGTCGCCGAGGGTTAGGCCGGCTCAGGTTGAACACGCTAGACAACCTAGACGCGAGCATGCTGCGCGCGGGCAGCGTTGACCCTTTGAACGTGCCGCCCGACTACCCGCGCGTGCGCGACCTCGGCGGCGTGCTGCAACTAGACACTGGCCACCTAGGTAACCCAGGCACCATCGCGGTGTTCGTGCTGCCGCTGCCAACGGGCGGGTTCGCCATGATCGAGTCCGGGCCAGGCAGCACGCTGGCAGCGGTGGAGGCCGGGCTGCGCAACGCTGGCCTCGACGTCGCCGACCTGCGCTACCTCCTCCTCACCCACATCCACCTCGATCACGCCGCCGCGGCAGGCGCGCTGGTGGCGCGCAGCAACGCCAAGGTCATCGTGCACGAGCGCGGCGCGCCGCACGTCATCGACCCGAGCCGCCTCATGGCCAGCGCCTTGCGCGTGTACGGTGACGCGCTCGAGCCGCTGTGGGGCCACATGGAGCCGGTGCCGCAG
The DNA here is from genome assembly GCA_035703635.1 of Trueperaceae bacterium. GTDB lineage: Bacteria > Deinococcota > Deinococci > Deinococcales > Trueperaceae > JAAYYF01. The sequence continues at coordinate 14,437 of DASSXV010000070.1, forward strand.
GCGAACGTCACGGCTGTCGGGGGCGGCGAGTCCCTCGACGTCGGGGGCGTGCGCGTGCGCGTCATCTACACGCCGGGGCACGCAGCGCACCACGTCAGTTACCTGCTCGACGACGGCAGCATGTTCACTGGAGACAGCGCGGGCGTGAAGCTGGGTGGCGCCGACCTGCTGCGGCCGGCACTGCCGCCGCCCGACCTCGACCTGGAGGCCTGGCAGGAGAGCGTGTCACGCATGCTCGCGGCAGGGCCGGAGCGGCTGATCCTCACCCACTTCGGGCCGGTGACCGGCGCCGTCGCCGCCGCTGAACACTTGCAGCACACGCTCGAGCGCAACCGCGTCTGGAGCGAGAACGTCCTAGCCGGCATGCGAGCGGGGGAGGACAACGCCGCCCTCGTGGCGCGCGTGCGGCACATGGAGGACGTCGAGCTCGCAGAGGCTAGGGTGCTGCCCGGCATCGCCATGCGTTACAAGATCACGTCGGACGCGTCGATGACGGTAGGCGGGCTGAGCCGCTACTTCACCAAGCTGCACCCTGAACGGCTGCAGGTCGAGTGAGCGGCTCGCCTACTCCGCAGGGCACCTTCCCGCTCGGCAGGCAGGCGCGGCTTGCCGTGCTGGCGTCCGGGCGTGGCTCGAACATGCTGGCGTTGCTGCGGGCGTTCCCGGCTACCAACCCGCTCGGCAGGGTGGCGTTGGTCATCAGCAACATGGCGGGTGCAGCGGCCCTCGAGTCAGCTCAGAACGCCGGCGTAGACGCGCAGTACGTGCCGTGGCCCGATCGCGCCGCCTTCGAGGCGGAGGCCGGTCGCCTCCTGCGCGACGCCGAGATAGACGTCGTGTGCCTCGCCGGCTTCATGCGCTTGTTGTCACCGGCGTTCGTTGGCGCTTGGGCGGGGCGACTGGTGAACGTGCACCCGAGCCTGCTGCCCTCGTTCCCCGGACTCGACGCCCACGGGCAAGCGCTGCGGGCCGGGGTAGCCGAGTCCGGCTGCAGCGTGCACTTGGTTGACGCGGGAGTGGACAGCGGCCCGGTCATACTCCAACGCCGCGTGAAGGTGCTGCCTGGCGACGATAGCGCCGCGCTCGCCGCCCGCGTGCTTGTCGAGGAGCACGAAGCGTATCCGGAGGCGCTGCGGCGCCTGCTCACGGGCGAGTGGCGGCCGCCCGCGGTTGAGGCGACCTCGTGAAGGTCGTCGTCGTTGGTACAGGTGGACGTGAGGAGGCCCTGTGCTGGGCGCTGCGGCAGGGCGACGCCACCGTAGCAGCCGTCGCGGCCAGCGGCTCGGTAGCCGAGCTGGCGGCAGCCGTGCTGGCTGAGGGGCCGGGACTCGTCGTGATCGGCCCGGAGGCGCCGTTGGTTGCCGGGTTGGCCGACGCCTTGCGCGCTGCAGGGGTGCCCGTGTTCGGACCGTCGCGCCACGCTGCGCGGCTCGAGGGCTCGAAGGCGTTCTCCAAGGCGTTCATGCGCAAGCATGGCGTGCCGACCGCCGACTACCAGACCTTCACCGACCTCACGGCGGCTCTCGGTTACCTCGCCACCAAGTCGGCGCCCATCGTCGTCAAAGACTCTGGGCTGGCGGCGGGGAAGGGCGTGACGGTCGCCGAGACCCACGCCGCGGCCGAGGCCGCGCTGCACACCTTGTTCGCGAGGGGCGGCCCGAACACGGAGGTCGTCATCGAGGAGTTCCTGACGGGCCGCGAACTCACGGTCATGCTCTTCACCGACGGGCGCCACCACCGCCTGCTGCCCCTGGCACGCGACCACAAGCGCCTCCTCGACGGCGACCATGGCGCCATGACGGGCGGCATGGGGGCCGTTGCTCCGGTGGCCCTAAGCGAGCCGGGACTCCTGGACGTCATCGAGCGCACCATCATCGCGCCAGTGCTTGAGGGCATCGCAGCCGAAGACATGCTCTACCGCGGCGTGCTCTACGTCGGCATCATGCTCACGCCAGCTGGCCCGCGGGTCCTCGAGTTCAACGTGCGCTTGGGCGACCCGGAGGCGCAAGCGGTCCTCCCCCTGTTGGCGTCCAACGCAGCGGAACTCTTCCTCGCCGTTGCCGAGGGCCGCTTGGGTGAGGCGGACGTCAGGTGGCACCCCGCCCATACCGCCTGCGTGGTCATGGCAGCGCCAGGCTACCCGGACGCGCCGCTGAAGGGGGTGCCCGTGAAGCTTCCCGCCGACCTTCCGAACGGAGTTCACGTATTCAAGGGCGGGCTCAAGGCGGGTGCAGTCCCGGGCGCGTTCACGACGAGCGGCGGGCGCGTGCTGAGCGTCGTTGCCGTTGCTCCGACCGCGGCGGAGGCGCGGGCCGCAGCGTACGCGGGCGTTGCCGCAATTACGTTCCCTGGCGCACAGTTCCGCACTGACATCGGGTCATAACAAGCGCGCGATTGGCGCGGTAGACTCGGCGCATGCGCACTACGTCCCGGTTAGCCGCAATCCTCGCAGCGGTCGCGTTGCTGCTGGCAGCATGTGCCCCCACGAGCGGAGACTCGCAGCGCGTCGGGGTCGAGCAGCTCACCGAACCGATCTCCTACTACCCCAACCAGACCGGCGCCACCTGGCAGTACCTGCCGAACGGTGCGCGCCTCACCGACCCAAGGACCACCGTTCAGATCCTCGGCCCAACGGTCGTGGGCGGCGAAGTGTGGGTGGCCTGGAACGCGCGCGGCCGCGGCCTTGACGAGATGAGCTACCGCCAGGTGCGCGCTGACGGCGTGTGGTTGAAGCGCCAGGAGCGCCTCGGCACTAGTTACGAGTTCGACCCGCCCCTGCACGAGTACCCGGCGCCAGACACGCTGCGCGTCGGCGCGCTGTGGTCAGGCACGACCAACGTGCATATCGACGCCATGGAGGGCAAGCAGACGCTTGACCTCAAGATCGACTACAGCTACATCGTCGTCGACAAGCGCGTTGTCACCGTACCCGCTGGCCAGATCGAAGTGTTCGTGATCGACTTCACGAGCCGCACGACCGACGAGAACGGCGCGACCACGGAAGAACTCACCCAGAGCACCTGGTTCGCGCCGCACGTCGGCGACGTCAGGCTGCGCAGCGGTCAGGTGCTCGTCGGCACCAACGTCGCGCAAGTAGAAGCCGTAACGCCATGAGCAAGGCGCCGCCGCGCGGGCTGCTCGCGGGCATCGACCAACCTTCCGACCTCAAGCGCCTCAAGCGCGAGCAGCTACCTGAACTGGCGGAGGAGCTGCGCAGCGAGATCATCCGCGTGTGCTCCGTGGCTGGCGGGCACCTCGCCTCGAGCCTCGGAGCCGTCGAGCTGACCGTCGCGCTGCACTACCTCCTCGACACGAAGCACGACCGCATCGTGTGGGACGTCGGTCACCAGACGTACGGGCACAAGATCCTCACGGGCCGCAAGGACCGCCTCGACACGATCCGCCAAGCGGGTGGCCTTGCTGGTTTCACCGCAACGAGCGAGTCAGAGCACGACGCGCTCACGGTCGGCCACGCCTCGACCAGCCTCGCGGCCGCCCTCGGCATGGCATTGGCGCGCGACGCGCGCCACGCCAACTACGAGGTCGCTGCCGTCATCGGCGACGGCGCCCTGACAGGCGGCATGGCGCTCGCTGCCCTCAACCAGATCGGGCATCTCAAGCCGCGCATGCTCATCGTGCTGAACGACAACGAGATGTCGATCAGCGAGAACGTCGGCGCCATCAACCATTACATGCGCACGTTGCAGGTGCAGCCGTGGTTCCAGCAGGCGGAGGACCGCGCCAAGCAGCGCCTCACGCGGCTGTGGGAGCCGCTAGCCGAC
>DASSXV010000081.1:0-14123 GCA_035703635.1 Trueperaceae bacterium
CGGATCTCGACGCGCATCTGCTCGCGCAGCTTGGCGTCGAGGTTGGAGAGCGGCTCGTCGAACAGGAGGAGCTTGGGCTGCATGACGATGCAGCGGGCGAGGGCAACGCGCTGCTGCTGACCGCCCGAGAGTTGGCTCGGGGCGCGCTTCGCGAGCTGGCCTAAGCCAACGAGCTCGAGGACCTGCCCGACGCGCTCCGCCAGCTCGCCCTTGCTGACGCCGTGCATGCGCAAGCCGAACGCCACGTTCTCGTACACGTTGAGGTGCGGGAAGATCGCGTAGGACTGGAAGACCATGGCGGTGTCGCGCACGTTGGGCGCCAGCTCGTCCACGCGCCTGTCGCCGAAGTAGATCTTGCCGGAGGTTGGCTCCTCGAAGCCGGCGATCATGCGCAGGAGCGTCGTCTTGCCGCAGCCGGAGGGTCCGAGCAGTGTCACGAGCGCGCCCTTCTCGACCTCGAGCGATACGTCGTCGACGGCGACGACAGACGCGCCCTCGGGGGAGGCGAACTCTTTGCGGAGCTTCTCTAGGCGCAGGTCGGCTGGCATCACAACTCCTTGGACTGGCGGCCGCTAGAACCGCACCGAGGTGGCATCCTCGGCGCCGCGGCCGACGATGAGGTTGATCACCCCGAACGCGACGAGGACGATGGCGAGGAGCACCATGCTGTACGCGGCCGCCACCCCGAGCCTGCCGGAGCCGACCTCGTTGAGGATCTGCACCGTCATGAGGTTCCAGTTGGCCGAAACGAGGAAGATGGCGGCGCTGATGGCCGTCATGGCGCGCACGAACGCGAACACGAGGCCAGAGAAGAAGGCGGGCGCGATGAGGGGCAGCGTGATGCGCCTGAAGGTGGTGAGGGCGTTAGCGCCGAGGTTCTGCGCGGCCTCCTCGATGGCGGGGTCTATCTGCCGCAGCACCGCTATCCCCGACTGGATGCCGACGGGCACGTAGCGGAACACGAAGTTGAGCACGAGGATGGCCAGCGTGCCCGTGAGGATGAGGGGCGGGCCGTTGAACGCGAGGATGTAGCCGATGCCTGCCACGGTGCCAGGCACCGCGAAGTTCAGTATCGACATGAACTCCATGGCGGCGCGGCCGGGAAAGCGCCTGCGCACTACGAGGAAGGCGATAAGCATGCCAAGCAGGCCGCTGATGGGCGTAGTAACCACGGCCACGACGATGGTGTCCTTGACCGTGTCCCACCCGACCGCGAAGACGTAGCGGAAGTGCCGCAGGTCGAGCGCGTAGTCGAAGCCCCACACGCGCGTGACGGCGCCGAGAAGGATGACGGCGTAGAACGCGATCACCACGACCGCGAACGCCACCACCACCGCGTACAGGAACCACTTGGCGCCTGGCGAGACGATCTTGCTCGTCGAGGCGGTCGGCTTGCCCGTGACCGTGACGTACTGCCGCTTGGCCAGGTAGTAGCGCTGGATGGCGAAGGCAGTGATCGACGGCAGGAGTAGCACCCCGGCGAGCATGGCGCCGCGCGCCAGGTTGAACGAGCCGGTGATCTCGAGATAAGCCTGGGTGGCGAGCATGGGGAAGGAGGCGCCGCCAAGCACGAGTGGGTTGCCGAAGTCGGCCATTGACTCGATGAGCACGACGAGGAACGCGCTCGCCACGCCAGGCAGCGACAGTGGAAACACGACGCGCCAGAAGACCTGCCAGCGGCTGGCGCCGACGTTGAGCGCGGCGTCCTCGAGGGTCGGGTTGAGGCCCGCGAGAACGCCGCGTAGGTTGAGATAGGCGATGGGCGCGAACGTGAACACTTGAGATAGGACGACGCCATGCATGCCGTAGATGCTGAAGTCGGTGAGTCCTAGGAGCCTGCGCGTGATAAGGCCGTTGAACCCGAACAGGAAAAGTATCGAGATGGCGCCCGCGAACGGCGGCGAGATGATCGGGAGCATGACGAGCGTGTGCAGCACGCGCTTGAACGGCACGTTGGTGCGCGTGAGCACGAACGCCGCTATGTAACCGATGACGACGCCGATCAGGCCAACGAGGCCGCCCACCACGAGGCTGTTGCGCAGTGCGTTCCGGTAGAGGCGGCGCTGACCGAGCAGCTCGAAGTTGGCGAGTGAGAAGCTGCCGTCGGGCGCCTGGAAGGCCTTGAGCAGCACGCGCGCGAGCGGCCACACGACGAACACGAGCAGAGACGCGATGATGAGCACGACCAGCACCAGCAGGATGGGGTCGCGCGCGATGATGCGGAGTTCTTGCCAGCCTCGCTTGAGCATCGGGTCTCGGGGACGGCTAGAGTGCGAGACTCGCGCCGGGCACGGGGCCAGGTGCGAGTCTCGACGACTCTACTTGCGGACTACTGTCCGAGTACTTCTTCGACCCAGCGGTCGACGAGGCGCTGCCGGTTGTCTGCCGCGTAGGTCGGGTCCCAGCTCACGAGTTTGATGTCGGAGAGCGACGGGACGCCAGGGCCCGCGCTGACGTCTGCGCGGATGGGCATGAAGTAGGTCTTCTGCGCCGACAGGGCAGCTTGGCCCTTCTCCGAGGTCATCCAGTCGACGAGCTGCTCCGCGCCCCCGAGGTTAGCGGCGCCCTTGAGGATAGACATGGCCGCGACCTCATAACCGACGCCCTCGCTGGGGAACACGACCTGGACGGGGAAGCCCTCGTCGATGAGTTTGAGGAAGCCTGGGCTGAATTGGATGGCGACGGCCGTCTCGCCCACACCGAGCGCGCCGGACGGGGCCGTGCCACTCTGGGTGTACGTCTGCACGTTCGCGTTGAGGGCCTTCATGTAATCGAAGGCCGCGTCCTCGCCCATGATGTTCACGAGCGTCAGGACGAGGTTGTAACTCGTGCCAGACGACTGCGGCGACGGCATCTGGATGAGGCCCTTGTAGCTCGGGTCGAGGAGGTCTGCCCAGCTGGTGGGCACTGCAACGCCGCGGGTCGCGAGCGTGTCGGTGCGCACGCCGATGGCGAGAGGGTTCGTGTAGATGGCGTGCCAGTAGCCGTCTGCGTCCTTGAAGGAGTCGGGAAGTGCGTCGGCGTTGGCGGACACGTACGGCTGGGTGAGGCCGCGGTCCTTGGCGATGATGTGGTTCTCGCTAGGCGCGCCGAACCAGACGTCGGCCTGCGGGCGGTTCTTCTCCGCCTCGATGCGCGAAAGCGCCGGGCCCGCCGAGAGGAACACCATCTGGACCTGCACGCCGGTGTCGGCGGTGAAGGCAGCCAGGATGTGACGGGCGTTCTCCTCGTCGACGCTCGAATAGACGGTCAGCGTCTGGGCGGAAGCGAGATTCAGCAGCGCGGCTGCCAGGAGCGTCATGAAGATGTGCTTGAAACGCATGTTCCCTCCGGTACGCGAGGCGACGGCCCGAACGGTCGGCGAGAGCGACGCGCCACGTGCGTGACGAACGACCGACCTGGTCGACTGACCGCGGCTTGCTGGGTGATTCTACCGTGCAAGCGAAAAGTGGCCGTGACGGAAAAGGACCGTTGCGAGGCCCGGACCGCGCGACGGCCGCCAAGTGTTCGTATGCGCCAGAAAGCAGTAGTCCCTCGTTCGCAAAATGATCAGGTCCGTGCGCTAAGTGGTAGCGTTTTCCGTTGGGAGAGGGGTCTAGGATGACGAGGAAACTTAGCTGGCCGCGTTGGGTTGCCGTCTGGCAAAGGCGTGTGGGGTGCACGGTAGGAGCAGCTCGATGATCTCTCGCTTGCCGTACATCGAGGGCTCGACGACGAGCGTCAGCGCTCAGAACCTGCTGGAGCGGGTGGGGGTCAGACCGCCTTACTTCGCGTTGACCGACATCAGCGTAGCGGGCCTCGGGCTGCAGGCTACCGCCGCAGCCGAATCGCCGAGCTACCTCGAACTCGGTCCCATGCCTGCGGCCGAGCTTGGCAGGCACGCCGCCATCGTCGGTCTGGCAAGCGCGGCGGCCCAGCAGGGCGACGACAGGCGCCGCTACTACCTCGCGCGCCGCGCCGAGTGCCTGTACCTACCTAACGATGCGCCTTACGGCGCGCCGGTTCGCTTCCACGGGCGCATCCTCGACCTCGACAAACGAAGCGCGAGGGCGTCGATAGAAGCCACGGCCAAAGGTGCGCCGCTTGCGTCGTTCAAGGTCGATTACACGGTGCTCACGGACTCGGCTTTCGAGCGACTGTTCCGCATCAGGGGCACGCCAACGCCCAACGCTCCGAGCCCGTACGGTTCGCTGCTCACCACGAGCTGGCACGGAACGATAGACATGGCCGAGCAAGTAGTGGAGTCGTTGCCCGTCGGTGCTTGCGTGGGCCACTTCGACGGCTACCCGGCGCTGCCCGTCGCCGTTCTCATGGGCCAGCTCTCGTACCTAGCTGGCCGCCTTCACGACGTGCCCTACCGCGTAGTGCGTGGCGAGGTCGAGGCTAGCGACCTCGTGTGGGCAGGCGAGCGGGCTGTCTTCCGCGTTGCGCGTGACGGTTTCGGCGATACCCAAGCCACACGCGGCGCTCAACGTTATCGCTGCGAGGCGTGGGCCGGCGACCGGTCCGTGGCGTCCATGACCTTGTGGCTCGAATCAGTTGACTAAGGTCTTGGTCACGACGTGAGTGTGGCTCGGAGCTAGCTGTAGGAACGGCCGCACTTCCGACGCCTTCACGGGCCGCGAGAACAGGTAACCCTGCCCGAGGTGACAGCCAAGGTCGCGTAGCACCTGGCGCTGCGCTGCGGTCTCGATACCCTCCGCCACGATCTGGAGATCCAGGTGCTTCGCGACGTGCGTGATGGCCTCGACGAGAGCCAACGCGAACTGCGGCGCCTGCAGCGGCGAACCGAGGTCCTTGACGAAGCTGCGGTCGATCTTGACGGTGTCGATAGGCAGGTCACGCAGGTAGGCGAAGGACGAGTAGCCGGTGCCGAAGTCGTCGATGGCGATCCTCACGCCGAGTCGCTGCAAGCGCTGAAGCGTCTCGACGACGTGGTCGACCCCGTGCATGACGATGCCTTCGGTCAGCTCGATCTCGAGGAGCTCCGGCAGTAGCGCGTGGTCTTCGAGGGCCGCCTCAACGGTGCGGTAGAAGCCAGGATGAGCGAACTGCATGGCCGAGACGTTCACCGAAACTACCAACCCGTGGCCGGAGAGCGCCTCCCATGCCTTCGCCTGGCGGCAAGCTTCACGCAGCACCCACTCGCCAAGTGAGACGATGAGCCCGCTGCGCTCGGCGATCGGGATGAACTCGGTCGGGCCGACATGACCCCACTTGGGGTGGTGCCAACGAGCCAGCGCCTCGACCTTCACCATGTCGCCGGTGCCGAGGTCGTGGATGCCCTGGTAGACCAAGGACAACTGATCGCGTTCACTGCTTAGCGCCGCCCGAAGTTCGCGTTCGAGGTTGCGCTGACGCTCGACCTGCGCGTCCGAGTCGTCGCGGTAGCGTTGGACGCCGTTCTTGCCAGAGCGCTTGACGCGGTACATGGCCGAATCGGCGTGGCGAAGCAGCGTAGGGCCGTCGGAAGCGTCGTCCGGGTAGAGGCAGATGCCGATGCTGGCGCTCACGTGGTGTGACATGCCGTGCAGCTCGAACGGCGTCACCAACGCGGCCTGAAGTTTGCGGGCGCTGAACATGGCGGCCTGGGCGCTCTGCACATCGTCAAGCACGATGACGAACTCGTCGCCACTCATGCGCGCCATGAGGTGGACCTGGTCGAGTTCATTCCGTAGCCGTCCAGCCACGGAGGTTAGCAACTCGTCTCCAGCCTCATGGCCGAGGGTGTCGTTGACGACCTTGAAGCCGTCGATGTCTAGATACATGACTGCCACGCGGCTATCTCTTGCGGTAGCTCTTTCGAGCAACTTGCCGAGTTCGTTGTCGAGATGAACACGGTTGGCGAGGCCCGTCAGCGCGTCCCGATAGGCGTGCTTCTCGGCCTCTTCCATGCGCGCCCTTGTAAGCGTCTGCTGCTCCTTGTAGCGAATGAACGCCGACGTGAGCGCTAGGAACACCGTGTTGGCGAGGTTGAGCTCGATAAGGGTGTAGACGACACCCCAGTTGACGTCGCCCGCCAGCAGGCCAGGCAGCGTGTAGGCGGTCGCCAGCGCTAGCATGCCCGCGGTGAACGCTCGCACGATGATCTGCCCGAGCCGCGCCTCGGTCAAGATGAACGACAACAAGTACACCACGGGGATCCAGAACAGCGTCTCCGTGAACTGCGCGTGCAACGCCGTCTCGCTCGGCGAGAAGAACAGCAGCCACCCGAGCTTCGCGAAGAAGAACGTGCTGGCGCCGCCGATGATCGCCAGCACTACGAGCGCCAGAGACCGGGGCTTGAACGCCAAGAGGCCTTCGAGGGCAAGGAGCAGGAACCCCATGACCGGGTAGACGATCATGTCGAAGGTGGTCGCCTGCCCGCTCGGGTTCTCCAGCGCCCAGCCGATGAAGTAGGCCAGGGCGCCGAAGGGAATGAAAGCAAGTAGCGTCTTGCGCCACTCCTGGTTGTAGCGAGTGCCGATCGGCTTGACGTGCTGGTTGGCGCGTTGGCTCACCGAAGTCACGGATGAACAGTAGCCGCAGGCGCATAACGGGAACCTTACGCAAGGCTACCTACCTGCTGCTTCAAGGCAGCGCCGCAACGCTTGGCGATTACCCCCTCGAGCTCGAGGCTTCGGGGCTCCCGGCGATCCGAGACGCTCCCACTCGACCTCGAAGAGCTGGGCAGGAAGAAGCCAACGGATCTCAACCTCCCCTAAGCGGCGGCCCGACGATGGTCATGCCGTGCGCCTCGAACAGCGGCCGGAGCTCGTCGGAGTTAGGCATGGCAGGCAGCTTCGATGCCGCCTCGAAGAACGCCTCCATCGTGAGGGCAGGCTGAAGCGCGATCAATATCCTCCCGGCGGCCGCGCCATCCAGTGCCCAGGTGTGGGGCACGCCGCTTGGGGCCAGGATGGAGTCGCCCGGCCCGAGGCGGTGGAGGTCCCCTCCCACCTCGACAAGGTAGTCGCCTTGGACTACGTAGAACCACTCATCCTGTTCGAGGTGCTGATGTCGCGGTGGGCCGCCCTGGTAGGCGTTGTGCTGTTCGATGACGAGAAGGCCGCCGCCTGTGTCTCTCGAGGAGACCTTGATGCTGAACGGCATGACGCCGAACACGCTGCGTTGTTGGCCGAACCGATCACCCCCCGCAGGCACGTAGGCACCCTGGTTCGCATTGGGCCGCGACATGGCTCTCCTCGTCGATCGCGCCGCGCCGTTGAGCGGTTCGGCGCCTGGATTGTAGAGGGTGGCACGGCCCCTCACCCCGACTCACGCTACCCCCGCGGCCCGCGTCGACGTACGTCCGCCCCCGGCCCCTCGCCCGCTGGCAGTACCCTGAGGGATGGACCCGAGCCCGCCGGCATTGAGCGATCTGCCATTGACGGAGCTCGTCGGAACGCTCGAGCACTACGCGGTTTTCACGATCGACAAGGCCGGCATCATCCTCTCGTGGAACGCGGGCGTGCGCCGCCTGCTTGGGTACGAGGCGCACGAGTTCATCGGGCAGCACGTCGAGATAATCTTCACGCTCGAGGGTAGGGCGTACCACGCGGTCGAGAGCGAGATGCGCCGGGCGCGCGTGACGAGCGACGCGAAAGATGACCGCTGGCACCTGCGCAAGGACGGGTCGCGCATCTGGGTGAACGGCATCATGCATGCCGTGCGCGACGAGTCTGGCGAGCTCCTCGGCTACCTCAAGATCATGCGCGACCGCACCTCACAGCTTCACTCGCAGAAGCTCCTCGAGGAGAGCGAGGAGCGCTTCCAGACGGCGTTCAAGGCCAACCCAGTACCCACCGCCATCCTCAGGCGGCCAGACGGCTGGATCGTCGAGGTCAACGCCGCCTTCACGCGTGCCTTCCGGCTCGAGAGGCATGGGGCGATCGGCCGGACGGTGGCGGACATCGACATCGTGCCAGCCGGTGAGCAGTTGGCTAGGATCCTCTCTGGCGTGGAGCACGGAGACAGGTTGAGCTTTGAGGCGCCGTTCTGCCGGGCCGGCGCCGCACCGGGGTACGGCGTCTTCACGCTCGCGCCGATCGACCTGGGCGGCGACCCTCACATGCTCCTGCTGCTCCAGGACATCACTGAGCTGCACGCTGCCAACGAGGCGCTCGAGCGGCAGGCGCAGGAGGAGTCGGCGTTGGCGCAGATCTCGTCAGCCACCATCGCGGGCATCGAGCTGCCCGCCATCCTCGAGCTGGCGGTGCGCAGCGTGGCGGCAACGCTGCCAGCTGACTCCGTCAGGATCCTGGAGGCGCGCGAAGGCGGTGGGGTAGACGTGCGGGCCGAGTACCCAACCGCCGCGACGCCCGCCCCCGCACTCCCGTTCCCATTGCGCGACGACCTGCCGCAGGACGGGGGCGGCAGGCTGACGCAGGGTGAGCTGGCGTCGTCCGGCTTCGCCAGCGGGATCTACTACCCCATCCGTGGCTACAAGCACTCCTATGGCGTGATCACGGCGCTGGCCGTGCGCTCGGCCGCCTTCACCGGCCCCGACGAGCGCCTGTTGCAGTCGGTGGCCCTGCTGCTCGCTGGCGCCATCGAGCAGCAGCGGCTCAACCACGAGCTGGCATACAGGGCCGAGCACGACGACCTCACGGGCCTGCCGACGAGGACGATGTTCGAGCGTCACTTGCACGCGGTGCTCGAGCAGGCCAAGCGGCGCGAGACCATGCTGGCCGTCTTGTTCCTCGACCTGGACCGCTTCAAGCTGATCAACGACTCGCTCGGCCACCAGGCGGGTGACGAGGTCTTGAGGAGCGTGGCCAAGCGCGTGGTTGGGACGCTGCGTCCACAGGACATGGTGGCGCGGCACGGCGGCGACGAGTTCGTCATGCTGCTGCCGGAGGTCGAGTCCGGGACGGAGGTCGCTCACATCGCCGCGCGCCTGGTGAAGACGTTCGGTCCGCCCTTCGCCGTCGGCGGCCATGAGCTGAAGGTCTCCACTACCATCGGCATCGCCACCTACCCAGACGACGGCCAAGACGCGGAGACCTTGCTGCGGGCGGCAGATACGGCCCTCTACGAGGGCAAGTCGCGGGGTAGGAGCAGCTTCCGGTTCTTCACGAAGGAGCAGGGCAAGCGCGTAACCGAGCGCCTCGAGCTCGAGGCCGACCTGCGCCGCGCGCTGGAGGCCGGGTCTTTCGATCTCGTCTTCCAACCGCGCATCGACTTGGCGCGTGGCAGGCCCACCTCCGTGGAGGCCCTGGTCAGGTGGCAGCACCCCACGGCCGGACCTTTGCTACCCGGCGCGTTCATGCCGGTCGCGGCGGCCATCGGCCTCTCCGTCCCGCTCGGAGAGCTGGTGCTGCGCAAGGCGTTCGCCCAGTACGCTGCGTGGCGGGGCCAACCGGACGCGCCGCAGCGCGTCGCCGTGAACGTCGCGGCCCTGCACGTGATGCAGCCCGCGTTTCCCGAGGTCCTCGCCGACCTGTTCCGCGAGGCGGGCATCGGGCCGTCCGAGGTGGAGGTCGAGATCCCAGCGGACGCGTTGCTGCGAGACGAGGAGATGATTGCCGCCAACCTGCACGGCCTGCGCGAGCTGGGCGTGCGCTCGCTTGTCAGCGGCTTCGGCACGAACGCGGCACCGTTGGCGCGGCTGCGGTCGCTGCCCATCGCCGGGATCAAGGTCGACGCCGTCTTCACGGCCCAGCTTGGCGAGCCGCCCGGTAGGCAGTTGGTAGAGGCCTTCGTGCATCTGGCCAAGAGCCTCGAGGTCGAGGCCATCGCCGAGGCGGTCGAGTCGCGAGTTCAGGACGAGGCCGTTCGCGAACTGGGCTTCGGTGCCGCCCAGGGCAACTGGTACTCGCCCCCGCTGGAAGCGGCGCGGCTGCTTGACTACTTCGCGGCGAGCGCAGGCAAGGGGTGACCATGGCGGACCGCGGAACTCGATGGCGCGTCCGTGCAGGCTCTCTAGGTGATCTGACGCGAACGCAAGAGGCGCCACCAGCACCTGCTTGCGGTCCCTGGCGCTAAGTTCCTCCGCGCACCGACGTGGTTCTTTGCGAGTGACGTCGCACCGCAGAACGCATGCGCGTGCGCCTCTGCCCCTGGCAAAACCCTCTCGCTGCGTGACTGTTCAAATGCCTCGATGAGGGACGCGTGAGAGTGTAGAGTCACGTATAGCGCAGAAGAAGACCGCCAGTGGGGAATCGAAGTAGGAACTCGATGGAAGTAGCTATCGGTTCTGGGTCAGACATTGGCCCAATGGGGTGTTCCTGCGCCATAGCCCGTTGCGCAATCAAGGCGCAGGGCATCGGGAGGTCGAATAATGAGGTTCCGTTTCAGAGCCCGCTTCATGCCACTGGTCACGCTGGCCATATTGGGCCTACTCCTGGCGGCCTGTAGCAATCAACCTGCTGCCGTGCAAGCCGTCCCCGTCGAGACTGCCGCCGTAAGTGGCCCGCAGACCGACTTCCTCATCGTTGCCAAGGGGAACCTCAAGAAGGGTCTCGAGGCCGTTGCGGCCGCCAACGGCGACTCGCTGCGCGTCATCTCTCAAGGCGCTGGACTTGCGGCGGTGACTACCGCTAACCCCGATGCCTACGCTAAGTTCGGCAGCGTAGTACGCGACGTGCGCGTGCAGTGGCTCGAACCGGTAGAGAACGTCGCCCTCGAGATCGACGCTGGCAGCCCGCCGTTCAGCGATTCCACTGACACCTACTTCAACCTGCAGTGGGGCCACACGGCCGTCGGCGCAGTTGAGGCCTGGGACGCCGGCGTTCGTGGCGCCGGTGTCACGGTGGCGGTTCTCGACACCGGTTTCGACACGGATCACCCAGATTTGGCTCCGAACATCTCGCCGTTGAGCGTCGACTTCACGGGTGAAGGTCTCACTTACACCCTCACCGACACATTCAGCCACGGCACGCATACCGCAGGTACGATCGGTGCGGCAGAGAACGGCCGCGGGACCATCGGGATTGCACCTGACGTTAGCCTCTTGCTCGTCAAGGTACTCGGCGACGAGGGCAGCGGCACCTTCGAGGACGTCATGAGCGGCATCATCTACGCCGCAGACAACGGCGCGGACATCATCAACATGAGCCTAGGCGCGCTGTTCTACAAGGCGGGGTTCTGGGACGACTTGGGCACCGAAGATCCGGCCGACGACGAGTGGGTGAGCGCCCGCGACGTCGCCGAACTCAAGAACGCCATGGCTGCGGCCGTCAGGTACGCCACCCAGAAGGGCGTGTTGGTAGTGGCTTCGGCCGGCAACAGCGCTATCAACTTCGATGGCGCTGGCGCCCTCATCACGCTGCCCGGCAGCGCTCCTGGTGTGATCACGGTCGGCGCTAGTGCGCCGACGGGCTGGATCCCGCAACTAATAGCTGGTCAGGAGCCGAAGTTCGACGTTCTGGCGTCGTACTCGAACTACGGGCGCTCGCACCTCGACTTCACCGCCCCCGGTGGCGATACCGCCTACCCCGGCAACGAGCTGTGCCGCGTGGTCGTTACCCAGTACTGCTACGTGCTGGACTTAGTCTTCTCCACCGGCAATGGCGGCTACTACTGGTCCGGCGGCACCAGCATGGCTGCTCCGCACGTGGCTGGGGTAGCCGCCCTGATCCTGTCCGAGTACGGCGGTTCCGGTAGCCTAAAGCTCGCTCAGCTCGAGGCGCAGCTCCGGTCGCGTGCTCTCGACGTTGGCCAGCCTGGCAACGACGCCGAGTTCGGCAAGGGGATGATCCACACCGGTTACTGAGTAGGTGCACGAGTGTCTGGCATCACGTATGCCTGACGCCGGGCGTTGGATGGGGCCAGGGTCGTCTTAAGCGACCCTGGCCCCCTTGATGTGAGCCGCGGCCTCAGAACGAGTTCACTTCTTCCTCGAGGATGCAAGATGCCGCTTGGGCCCCGCTTGCGCCTCGTCAAGCAGCCGCTTGGCGGCCTCGGCAGCGTCCTCCAGGCCGCTAGGCAGAACGTGCCCATAGCGCTTCAGGGCCGCGGCCGCTGGCCCGCCGAAAGCGACCTGCACCCCACTCGCCGCCGCCCGCAGGGCCTTGGCTACGGTGGCGGCCGCGGCGGAATCCTCCTCCATGACCACTCCGATTACCGCCATCCGCGCCCCGTTGCTCGAAACGGCCTCGACCCAGTCGGCGGCGGGAAGATCGCTTCCTACGTAGATTGTCTTCACGCCGAGCCGGCGGAGAGCCACGCCGAAGGCCAGCGCCCCCAACTCGTGGCGCGCGCCGGGCGGCAGGCCCACCACTACGTCGGCCCGCGCTGTGTCGCGGGACGCGGCGTCGTAGCGCTGCCCTAGCCAACGGAGGATCGCGGCGCTGGCCACATGCTCCCCTGCCACCGACACCTCGCCCGCAGCCCAGGCGTCGCCGACGGCCCGCAGTGCAGGGAAGAGCCTGGTCTCGACCGCCACCTCGAACCGGCCGGCGGCGGCAAAGTCGTGCAACAGATCGGACAGCGTCGCGGCGTCCAGACGGGCAGCGGCGTCCACGAACCGCGCCTGGAGCTTCCCACTAGCTTCGGAGGCCGGGGTCGCATTAACGCCGTCAGGTGTTGCGGCCGCGGCCTCCGCAGCGCCTCGAGGTGCCGAGTTGTCCGCGGGTCGTCGCCCTTCCGCTGCCGTCAACACGTGGCCGGCGGCCTCACGCGCGCGCCAGCCGCTGTCGATGAGCTCGCGCATTGCTTCTAACTGCGCGATGTCTGCTTCGCTGTATAGCCGGTAACCAGAGGGCGAGCGTTGCGGCTGCACCACGCCGTAGCGCTTCTCCCACGCCCTCAGAAGGTCGGGGGTGAGTCCCACGCGGTCGGCTGCCTCCCTGATCGTGAACATCAAGCCCAGTATAGAGGTTAGACAGAGGCTTGACAAGCAACGAGCGCAACGAGTAGACTCTGGACAAACCTTGAACAAGGGTTCTGGGTTTCAAAGCTTGATGGTACGGAAGGGAACACACATGCGCACTCTCAAGTCCATCTCAATGATCCTCGTAATCGTCGGAGCCCTCAACTGGCTACTGGTCGGCCTCTTCGGCTTCGACCTGGTGGCCGCCGTGACCGGCAACTCGTTCGGCGAGAAGAACGCTCTGTCGTCGATCATCTACGTTCTCGTCGGCTTGGCAGGGCTCGTAGTACTGCCGTCGGTGTTTGCCACAAAGGAACCGGTCTCGTAAGCTAGCCCGCGCTTGCGAGCACGAGTAGCAGTAACGCCACGTACCTGAGCCGTACTTACGGAAGAAAGAGTGGAATCGAACATGCGTAAGGTCCGCGGCTTGGTGCCGCTCGTGCTCGCACTGATCTGGGTCGCCCTCACCGGCTTGGGCGGCCCTTACTTCGGCCGACTGTCGGATGTCATCGAGCAGTCGAGGACCAGCTTCCTGCCGGCCAGTGCCGAATCGACTCGAGTGAGCGAGATCTTGGCGGCCTCCGCCCAGGCCGACAACCCGCCGGCCATCCTCCTGTATCACGCGCCTGGCGGCTTCGACTCCGCCAAGCGCGCAGGAGTAGAGGCCCAGTTCGCCGAGATCACGGCCTTGAGCGGGGTCGGTCAGTCATCGCCCCTCCTGCCTTCGCGCGACACCTCCGCCAACGGCGATCCGTTGGCGCTGCAGGCGTTCGTACTGATCGAGGGCGATCCACGCGAGGCCGTTCAAGAGATGCGGACCATCACCGCCCAGCCGCCCGCTGGGGTGGAGGCCTACGTAACCGGCCCGGCCGGGCTCGTCGCAGACCTCTCGGGCGCGTTCGCCGGCATCGACGGGCTGCTACTCGCCGTCGCCGTGATAGCCGTCCTGATCATCCTGTTCATCGTCTATCGCAGTCCGATCCTCCCTCTCATCGTGCTGCTCAGCGCCGTCGCCGCGTTGGCCTCGTCGATCGTCGCCGTGTATTACATGGCCGCCGCTGGCTGGATAAAGCTGGA
The DNA here is from genome assembly GCA_035703635.1 of Trueperaceae bacterium. Classification (GTDB taxonomy): domain Bacteria; phylum Deinococcota; class Deinococci; order Deinococcales; family Trueperaceae; genus JAAYYF01. The sequence goes on from DASSXV010000081.1 coordinate 13,871, forward strand.
CGCGCAGGCGCAGGGCATCCTGTTCATCCTGGTGATCGGGGCGGCCACCGATTACGCGCTGCTGCTGGTGTCGCGCTTCCGCGAAGCGCTGCACGATGAGGAGGACCACCGCAAGGCGCTCGTGACCGCGTGGCGCGCCACCTTCGAACCGGTGCTGGCCTCCGGCGGCACCGTCATCGTGGGGCTCCTGTGCCTGCTGTTCTCCGACCTCAACTCCAACAAGGCCGTCGGGCCGGTGGCGGCGTCGGGCATC
>DASSXV010000049.1:0-7068 GCA_035703635.1 Trueperaceae bacterium
ACTAGCCCGCCGCGCCATGCGCACGCGCCTGAGGGCGCCTGCGGGCTCAGGCGACTACGTTACGGAGCCGCTCACCCCGCAGCTGATGGCAAGCGCGGCGCCGGAGCTGCTCGGTAAGGCGCGGCTGCGCCCCCGTTACCTCGAAGGGCACGTGGCTTGGCAGCAGCGCGAGATGGCCAAGATCGTCGAACAGGGCGAGTTCAGGGCCAAGCTCGTGCGCAGCCAGTTGGGGGCGGCGGTCGGGTGGTACGTCTACTACCTGAAGGCCGGCGGCGTCTCGCGCGTGTACGACGTCGAGGCGCTACCGCAACACCTTGACGGCGTGGTGGCCGAACTCTTCGCGGAGGCCGACGCTGGCGGGGCTGGCGCCCTGATCGGCCGCATGGAGCCGCGCCTCCGCGGCGTCATGAACAGGCAGGGCGCCCTCGTTCACAACGGCGGCTCTCTGCTGATGGCTCACTCGCGCGACGCCACCCTGCTGGACGACGCCGAACTCGGCCGCCTGGCCTTCAGTCGGCTGCAAGGTGAGAACTGGTACTGGTGGGCGATCGACAGCCGCGTGGTGCCTTAGCAGCTCAGTTGGCCAGGATGGCGGCGAGCCCCTCGGCAACGGAAGTCTTGGGTAACCAGTCAAGCGCCCCGCGCAAGCGGCCGGGGTTGGCTAGCGAGTGCCTGATGTCGCCCAAGCGCGGTTCCCCATGGCCGATGTTCAGTGGCGCGGCCACGCCGGGCAAGCCACCGACTATGTCGAGCAGTTCTAGCAGCGAGACGCCTTCGCCGCGCGCCACGTTGTACACGGGCAACTCCGGCACCTCACCCTGGTGCTCTAGCGCCGCCATGAGGGCGGCAACCACGTCGCCGACGTAGACGAAGTCGCGGGTCTGCTCGCCATCACCGAACACGGTGATGGGCGCGCCGCTCTTGGCGCGGTCGAGGAAGATGCTGATCACGCCGGAGTAAGGGCTGGACGGGTCCTGCCGCGGACCGAACACGTTGAAGAAGCGGAACGCCGTGCCGTTCAGCCTGCCGCTGCGGTGGTAGTACGCCAAGTACTGCTCGCCTGCCAGCTTGTCGATGGCGTAAGGCGTCAGTGGCCGCGGTGCCTCGTCCTCCGAGAGGGGGAGGTTCGGCGAGTCGCCATAGACGGCCGCGGAGGACGCGTACAGCCCACGCTTGACGCCCTGGCGCGCCGCCTCGTCGAAGAGCTGGATGCTCCCCTGCAGGTTCGTGCGGTGCGTGAGGAGCGGGTCCTGCACCGAGCGCTCGACCGAGGCTATGGCGGCTAGGTGCACGAAGGCCGAGCAACCGCTCAACGCCGCGGCTACGGCGGTAGGGTCGGCCACGTCGCCGACCTGCAGGGTGAGGCGGCTCGACTCGGGCAGGTTCTCGCGCTTGCCAGTCGATAGGTCGTCGAGCACCACCACCTCATGCTCGCGCTCGAGCAGCGCCCGCACCACGTGCGAACCGATGAAGCCGGCCCCGCCCGTCACGAGCGTCCTCAAGCGTCCCACCGTGGCGCGCTCTCCGGGTTGACGAGGCGCTTGCCGCGCGCCAGTCCAGCGATGGCGGCCATGTCGGCAGGGGACAGCTCGAAGTCGAAGATGTCGAAGTTGGCGCGCCGCCTCTCCGGGCTGGCCGACTTGGGGATGGTCAGCACGCGCGGCTGCTGGACGAGCCAGCGCAACGTGACCTGCTCTGGTGTCTTGCCGTGAGCGGCCCCGATCTCTCTGAGGAGCGGCTCGTCACGCACGAGGCCCTTGGCTAACGGCCGGTAGGCGGTGATGAGCAGGTCCTCTTCCTCTGCCTGCGCGAGCACCTGCGACTGCGCGAGGAACGGGTGGTACTCCACCTGATTGCACAGCAACGTGGCCACCTCGCTGGCGTCGGCTACGAGCGCCGTGGGAAAGTTGCTGACGCCGATATGCCGCACCGCACCTGCCGCCTGCAGCTTGCTGAGCGCCTCGAGGGCGGAGCGCACGGCTGGCGCGTCCGCCGGCCAGTGCAGGAGCATTAGGTCGACGTAGTCCGTGCCTAGCTCCTTCAGGCTTTCCAACGTGGAGTCCCCGGCGCGCCCGAAGTTGCTCGGCCGCACCTTGCTGACGATGAAGAGGTCGGCGCGGTTTACGCCCGAGCGCCTGACGCCCTCCCCAACTTGTGCTTCGTTGGCGTAACTCTGCGCCGTGTCTAGGTGGCGGTAACCCAGCGCGATGGCGTCTGCCACGCCGCTAACGCAGTCAGCGCCGGTGAGTAGGTAAGTTCCGAAACCGAGGGCGGGCACGCTGGCCCCCTGAGCAGTCTGGTAGAGCATGGTCGATGATACCCAGTGAAGCGCGCGCAACTAGGACGGCAGGAGCGCCTGCCGCAACTAGGACAGCAAGCGCGGCTCAGCCGGCACGTCGGACTGACTGCTCTTGGTCGGCACGGTCGGCGTGAAGTTGCAGCCCTCCAGGAAGCTCTCGAAGAGCGCCCGAATGCGCGCGTGATCCGAGCGCATGGCGGCGTTCTGCAACGCCTCGATGGTCGAGGTGAGGGCCGCGGTGTCGACCGGCTCGGTGCGCGCCACGAAGATCTTCTCGTGCGCCGTCTGCGACGTGCGCTCCTTCTCCGTCATGAGCTCCTCGACCAGGCGTTCGCCAGGCCGCATGCCCGTGTAGCGGATGGGGATGTCGACGTCCGGTTCGAAGCCGGAGAGGCGGATGAGGTCGCGCGCCAAGTCGACGATGCGCACTGGCTCGCCCATGTCGAGGATGTAGACCTCACCGTTGCGGCCGTAACCGGACGCCTGCAGCACCAGCTGCGACGCCTCCGGGATGGTCATGAAGTAACGCACCATCTCGGGGTGGGTGATGGTCACCGGACCGCCAGCCGCGATCTGGCTCTTGAAGATGGGGATGACGCTGCCGCGGCTACCGAGGACGTTGCCGAAGCGCACGGACACGAACGTCTGGCCGGGCCCTGCCCTGCGCGCGGCGTCCTGCACGAGGAACTCGACCATGCGTTTGCTAGCGCCCATGACGGACGTGGGGTTGACGGCCTTGTCCGTCGAGATGTTCACGAAGTGCGTCACGCCGTGCTTGAGGGCTAGCGTGATGAGGTTGCGGCTGCCGATGACGTTGTTGAACACCGCCTCTTCCGGGTTCTCCTCCATGAGCGGCACGTGCTTGTGCGCGGCGGCGTGGAAGACGACGTCCGGGCGGTAGCGCGTGAACACGTAATCGAGCCGCGCGCCGTTCTGGATGGCGCCGATGACGCCGTGGTACTGGATGTTCGGGTGGTCGCGGTCCAGTTCGCGCTCGAGCGCGTAGATGCTGTTCTCACCGTGCCCGAAGAGGATGAGTTCGCCAGGGTTGAAGCGGCAGATCTGCCTCACGAGCTCCGAGCCGATAGACCCACCAGCGCCCGTGATCATCACGCGCTTACCGCTCAGGTAACCGAGGATGGCCTCGGAATCTAGCGTGACCGGCTCGCGGCCGAGGAGGTCGTCGATGTCTACTTCGCGGATGCGCTTGACGTCGACGCGGCCTGAGAGGACCTCGTACATGCCCGGCACGATCTTGTAGACGAGGTTGGGCCGCGCGGCGCGCACTTGGTCGAGGACGTGGCGCACGGTGCGGCCGCCCTTGGACGGCATGGCGATGAGCACCTCGTCGATGCCATGAGTGACGATCACATCTGACGCGTCGTTGACGCCGCCGACTACGGGCACGCCTGACACGCGTTGGCCCTGCTTGCGCGGGTCGTCGTCGAGGAAAGCGACGGCCTTCATGCCGGTCTCCGGGTGCTTGTGCAGCTCCCGCACGACTAATGCGCCGGCTTCGCCGGCGCCAACCACCAGGACGCGCTTGCGGTAGTCGGGCCCGACGATGCGCGCGGCCATGTGCTCTTGGCGGTAGCGCGTCAACGCCCGCACCCCGGCCATCAGCCCGAAGGTGATGGCGCCGTCGAGGAAGGGTAGCGAACTTGGGATGTTCAACTGCGCACCGAAAGCGCCTACCGCGGCCACGCCGATGACGATCACGGCCGCGGCGAGGAGCATGAGGCTGCCGAGGTCTCTGAACGTCAAGCCGCTCCAGGAGCGGTTCGGCAAGCCGATGACGATGGCGAGGACCGTCTTTAGCGGCACGAGCACCAGCATGCTGAGGAGCACCGGCTCGACGGGGCCGAGGCTGCCGTCGTAGCGCAGGCCGAATGCGAGCGGTGTGGCTATGAGGAATAGCAGGACGTCAACGGCGAGCTTTGCCGCTGCGCCCGGCGTGAACAGCTTATTGCCGGATCTGTCGTTGTGGTCGTTCATCTGTCAGTACGTCCCTTACCTATGCGGCCCAACGAAGCAGCTTCTTACTTCGGGAAACTACCACGCCACTTGCTGAAGTCCTTGTTGCACCGTGCCAGCAGGCAACCAAGCGAACCGGCCGAGCCCCCGTCGCCCGCCATGTCAGAATCCTTCCATTTCGCGAGTGGCGCGTCTGTGACGTAGGTTCGGGGCAGTCGCGGCCTCATGTGCCGTCCGCTGGCCCCACGCGGCCCTTGAGGACGGCCGCCGCGGTTGCCAGGATCACTCCGAAGTCGCTCGCTAGGCTGCGGCGCGCCAAGTAGTCGAGGTTGATCTGGAGCTTCTGCGGCATGAGCACCTCGATGTAGTAGCGCTCCGGCTCGGCCTGGGCGGCCATGACCTCGCTCTCGCTGCGGTACTTGATGGACGCCGGGTCAGTTATGCCTGGCCTCACGGTCAGCACCTTGCGCTGCTCGGCGCTGTAGAGCGCCACGTAACGCGGCACTTCCGGGCGCGGACCGACCAACGCCATCTCGCCACGCACGACGTTGACGAGCTGTGGTAACTCGTCGACCTTCCAGGCGCGCAGGAAGCCGCCCTCCGCGGTGACGCGCGCGTCCGCCCCGACCGTCAACTGCCCACCGTGGCGCTCGGCGTCCTGGCGCATGGTCCTGAACTTCAAGATCTCGAACGGCTTCCCGCCGCGCCCTACGCGCACCTGCCTGAAGATGACGGGCCCTGGCGAGCCCAGCCTTATCGCGATGGCGGCGGCGAGCAAGACGGGCGAGGTTAGCAGCAGGCCGAGGAGGGCGACGGCCGTGTCGAGCCAGCGGCGCACGAACTCTTCAGGGCCCGTGCGGGCCGCGATCTCGCCGGTCACGCTAGCGGGCTAGGGCGTTGACGTAGGTCGAGGGCGTTTTGCGCACCGCTGCCTCTCGCACGGCCTGAACGACGTCGTCTACGTCGGCGTCTGAAAGCCTAGGGTTTAGCGGCAAAGACACCATGCGCTCGAAAGCGCGCTTAGCGACGGGGAAATCGTCGGGCGAGAAGCCGTACTTCTTGGCGTAGTAGCTCATCATGTGAAGCGGCCTGTAGTGCACGCTCGTGCCGATGTTGCGGTGCCGCAGCTCATTGATGAAGTCGTTGCGGTCGATCTGCAGCGCCTCGAGGTTCAGTCGCAGCACGTAAAGGTGCCACGCGCTGCGCGCGTACTCCCGCTCGACAGGCAACGTGAAGCGGTCGTCACCGTGGAAGGCCTCGTGGTAGCGCGCGACGACCTCGCGCCTGCGGTGGTGGAAGCCAGCGAGCTTCTCGAGCTGGTGCATGCCGATGGCGGCCTGAACGTCGGTCATGTTGTATTTGAAGCCGGGCATCTCGATGTCGTAATCCCACGAGCCCGACTTGTCGAAGCGCTTCCACGCATCCTTCGACATCCCGTGAAGGCCGATCACCCTGGCTTCTGAGAGCAGGTCCGGCCTCCCCGTAAGGGCGCCGCCCTCGATGGTGGTCAGGTTCTTGGTGGCGTAGAACGAGAACGACGCGAAGTTGTCGCGGCTACCGACCATCGTGTCCTTGTAGTAGGTCGGGGCGGCGTGCGCCGCGTCCTCGACTACCTCGATGCCGTGCGCGGCCGCCAACTCGAAGATTGGGTCGAGGTCGGCTGGGTGACCAGCGTAGTGGACCGGCATGATGACGCGCGTGCGGGGCGTGATGGCCAGGCGGACGGCCTCGGGGTCTATGCAGAGCGTGTCCGGTTGCACGTCGACTAGCACAGGGGTGGCGCCGACGTGCTCCACGACGTTGGCGGTGGCGGCGAACGTGAGGGTCGGAACGATGACCTCGTCGCCTGGCCCGACGCCGAGCGCGACCAGTGCAACATGCAGGCCCGCCGTGCACGAGTTGAGCATGAGCGAAGTGGCTTCGGGCGCACCTACGTACTTCCCGAACTGCAACTCGAACGCCCTCGTGCGGGGTCCTGTCGTTATCCAGTCTGACAGCAGGGTGGCCGTGACCTCATCAAGTTCGGCTTGGCCGATCGAAGGTGGTGAGTATGGCAAGAACGTATCACGCGACATTACTTACTCCTCGGGCGGCGCGGCGTGTCGTACTTGGCGCAAGGCCGAAGTCCCTGGCGGAGGCAAGGGTCCCGCCTAGGGCAGCATTGTAGCGCCAGCTGCCGGGCAAACAAGTGAATTGGGCCCCCAGTCGTCCGTTCCTTAACGCTCGATTACGTCACACCCCATAAAAACCCCTGTACCACTCCACGAACCGCTTGACACCCACCTCCAACGGCGTGTTCGGCTTGAACCCCACGTCCTTCACGAGCGCGTCGACGTCGGCGTAGGTGGCGGGCACATCGCCCGGTTGCATCGGCAGATAGTTCTTCTCAGCGACCATCCCCAACTCGCCCTCGATGATCTCGATGAGGCGCATGAGCTCGACTGGCTGGTTGTTGCCGATGTTGTAGAGGCGATAGGGCGCGCTGCTCGTGCCCGGGTCTGGCGCGGCGCCGCTCCAGTCTGGGTTCGCGGTGGCGACGTGGTCTGCGGTGCGCATGACGCCTTCGACGATGTCGTCGATGTACGTGAAGTCACGCTGCATGGCGCCGTGGTTGAAGATGTCGATGGGGCGCCCCTCCAAGATGGCCTTGGTGAAGAGGAACATGGCCATGTCTGGCCTGCCCCACGGCCCGTACACGGTGAAGAAGCGCAGGCCGGTGGTTGGGAGTCGGTAGAGGTGCGAGTAAGTGTGAGCCATCAGCTCGTTGGCCTTCTTGGAGGCCGCGTAGAGGCTCA
>DASSXV010000056.1:0-3346 GCA_035703635.1 Trueperaceae bacterium
AGCGTCCGCTGCGCGCCGCGCGAGGCGCGCGGCCGCCTCGTTGAGCTCGGCGACTACCTCGCCGAGGCCGTACTCGGCTAGCCCCAACTGCGTGGCGTTGAAAGTGTTCGTCTCGATGATGTCTGCGCCAGCGGCCAGGTAGTCGTCGTGAATGGCGCTGATCAAGTCGGGGGCCGTGAGAACGAGCAGGTCGTTGGCGCCCTTGAGATCCAGTGGGTGGTTCTCGAAACGCGCGCCACGGAAGTCGGCTTCCGTTAGGTTCGCGCGCTGGATCATCGTTCCCATTGCGCCGTCGAGGATCAAGACGCGTTGCTTCAGGTGGTGCTCGAGGGCGGCCGCGGCGTCGATGGGAGGGGTCATGAGCGGACACTCTACCGTTCAGGGGCGATGGCCTCGGTCGTTGGAAAGCCCGAACCCCGCTACCAACTACCCACGCCGCGGCCGCGGCCGATGAGCCAGAAGAACACCGGCCCGCCAACGACGGTCATGAGCACCCCGAGCGGCAACTCCAGCGGCGCGATGAGGTTGCGCGCGAGCGCGTCACCGAATGTAACGAGCGCAGCACCACCGAGCAGGGTGGCAGGGAGGAGGACGCGGTGATCGTCACCCAACAGCCTACGTAGGATGAACGGCACGACTAGCCCAACGAATGCGATGCTGCCGCTATACGCCACGACCGTGCCGGTCGCCACGGCGGCCAGGGCGCCGGCGAAGAGCCGGACACGCATGACGTCGACACCGAGCGAGGAGGCGGTGCTCTCGTCCAGCAGCACCATGTTCAGCTCCGGCGCCAGCCTCCAGAGGAAGACGGCGACGACAAGTATGAGCGGGGCGGCGAGGGCAACGTCACGCCAGAAGATGCCGGTTAGTCCTCCGAATGTCAGGTACGAAGCGTCCGGCATGCCAGGCTTGCGGACGGCGTTGACAAGCAAGGTCACCACGCCAGCCAGGAACAGTTGCAGGGCAACGCCTGCGAGCACCAACGTGAGCCGGTCGGAGCGGCCGTGACGCCTCGCGAAGCCCATGAGCCACATGGCGCTAACCAGCGCCCCGACGCAGGCGAACACGGGCAGAGTCCAGCGGCCCAAGCTGACGGCTCCGACGATGTAGGCGAACACCACCCCGAGCGTGGCTGCTCCACTAACACCTAACAGCGTCGGATCGGCGAGTTGGTTGCCGAAGGAAACCTGCAGGGCCGCGCCAGCGATCGCCAAGGCCGCGCCGACGATGAAGCCCATCAGCACGCGTGGGAGGCGGATGTTCCACAGCACCGCACTCTGCTGCTGCGTGAACTCGATGCCGGTGGCTATCCCCGCCTTGTCGAGCGCGATGGCGACGGTCTGTTGTGGGCTGATCTTCACGGCCCCCCACCCGAGCGCAACGAGGAGGCTCGCCACCGCGAGCGCTCCGAGCACGAGAAGCGTGGCGCGCTTGCGCCCCGCAGCGCTGCTTGGGGCTACGGGGCGCATGTTCTGCTCTGGCGTTGGGGCGCCAGTAGCCCGTGGTGGGGCTACTGGCCTGATTCGCGTGCCTACCGGTGTGTCTTCCGGTGTCACCGCAGGGAGTAAAGGTAGTCGACGAGTTCCGTTACGGCGTCGCCCGTGCGCACTCCTAGTCCGAGGAAGTACAGGTCCTCGAAGACGATGACGTTGCGGTTCTTGGCGGCAGGCGTGTCTTTGACGCCGGGTATCTCCAGCACGGCGTCGATGCTACCCACCGCTGAGATGCCGCGTTCCGTCACGATGATGACGTCTGGCGCGGCCGCGACGATGGCCTCTGGCGTGAACGGCACGTTGCCGACGAAGCCGGCTTCCTTGCCGACGTCGATGCCGCCAGCGGCCTCGATGAGCACGTTAGATGCCGTATTCGCGCCGCCAGCGAACTGCATGCTGCGCGCGCCGAGGTAGAGGAAGAGAACGCGCGGGTGCGGGTTCAGTTCGGCGCCGCGCGCTTCCGCCGCGGCGAGCTGCGCAGAGAGAGCGTAAGCGAGCTCGCTGCCGCGGTCACTCGCGCCAACGAGGTCCGCGATCAGCTTGATGTTCTCAACGGGCGTGTTGAGCGAGGGTTCGCTGCCAAGGTGCACGACCTGAACGCCTGCTGCCTCGAGCTGGTCGAGCACTTCTGGTGGTCCGGCCTGATTGTTGGCGAGTACGAGGGTGGGTTCGAAGGACATGAGGGCCTCGGCGGAAAGGCGACCGTAGTAGCCGACGTTCGGCAGGTCGTTGGCGGCCGCTGGGTAGTTCGAGGTGGCGTCGACGGCAACGAGCATGTCCTCTGCGCCTAGGGCGTAAACGATCTCCGTCGCTTCTCCAGCTAGCGAGACGATGCGTTGGGCGGCCGCGACCGGCAGCAGCAGCAGCGCGGCGCCGAACAGGGTGAGGAGGGCGGTGCGGGACTTCATGGAGGACTCCTTAATGGGGTGGGCGGCGCTTAATGCGGAAAGTGCCCACGCGTGCTGGACGCATTATCCGGAGGCTGCCCTCGAGAAGTGTCATGAAACTGTCGCGGCACCTTGCGTATTGGGCGCTCGGGCGGGGCGCTAAGATGGCGCATGGAGAACGACAAGGACGCGTTGGAGCAAGCCGCGGCGGTGCATGACGCCGCCAGCGCAGGTCCCGAGCATGGCCACGCCGATGACGACAGCGCCGCCGGTCGGCCGCTCAACCTCAACCTCATCTACAACAACCCAGACAAGTGGAGCATCGGCCGCGAGATCCTCGAGCGCTACACGGGCGCCGCCCCGGAGGCCATGCAGAAGCAGGTCCTGCTAACGAACTTCCAGTACTACCTCGACCGCTTCGAGGGCATGGCGGACGACGTCGTCACCACGCGCGGATCGGCCATGATGGCGCGCCACAGCGCGAAACTCGGGGTCTCGATCATCAACTTCTCGGTCGGTTCCCCAGTAGCTGCGTTGATCATCGAGGTGCTAGCAACCGCCGACCCGAAGGCCGTGCTGTTCTTGGGCATGTGCGGCGGCCTGCACCGTTCGTTGCAAGTTGGAGACTTCGTGCTGCCCACTGCAGCCATCCGCGACGAGGGCGCGTCCAACCACTTCATGCCCCCGCAAGTGCCGGCCCTACCCACGTTCAAGGTGCAGAAGTTCGTCTCCCAGATCATCGTCGAACGCGGCCTCGACTACCGCACTGGTGTCGTGCACACCACCGACTACCGCTTCTGGGAGTTCGACGAGCGCTTCAAGCAACAGCTCTACGAGGAACGCGCGCTGGGCATAGACATGGAGACGGCGACCCTCTTCTCGGTCGGGTTCGCTAGCAAGGTCCCCATCGGCGCGCTGCTGCTCGTGTCCGACTTGCCGCTCAAGCGCGGCGGGATCAAGACCAAG
>DASSXV010000083.1:0-8591 GCA_035703635.1 Trueperaceae bacterium
AAGGCGCTCGTGACCGCGTGGCGCGCCACCTTCGAACCGGTGCTGGCCTCCGGCGGCACCGTCATCGTGGGGCTCCTGTGCCTGCTGTTCTCCGACCTCAACTCCAACAAGGCCGTCGGGCCGGTGGCGGCGTCGGGCATCCTGTTCGCCATGCTGTCGGTGCTCACGTTCCTCCCCGCCGTGTTGGCGTTGTTCGGGCGGCGGGTGTTCTATCCCAACGCACCGCGGGTCGGGAAAGCTGAGCGTAGCGGGATCGGGTTCTGGGCCGCGGTGGCCAAGCTCATCGCCAGCCGACCGCGCGCCACATGGTCGGTAACATTGGTGGCGCTCCTCGCTGCCGCCGCCTTCGTGCCGCAACTACGCGCCACGGGCGTACCCGAGAGCGACTTCGTGCTCGGGTACTCGGAGGCGCGAAGTGGCGAGGCGGTGCGCGAGCGCTACTTCGCAGCCGGCGTCGGTACCCCTGCCATCGTGCTCGGCCGCCCCGAGCTGGCGGAGCAACTCCTGACCACGGTGAAGGGCGTCGAGGGCGTAACGGGCGCGTCGATCACCGTCAGCGCTTCGGTGGTGCCCGGCCGCGCGGACGCCGCCGCTCCGCCGCTTCTCTTCCCTTACGCAGGCAAGGAGTGGATCGAGATCGAAGCCACCCTCGCCTCCGCCGAAGGCAGCGACGCGGCCTCCGAAACGGTCAGGCGCCTGCGCACCGCCGTCCATGCGGTTGACGAGCAGGCGCTGGTGGGCGGTGGCACCGCCGTCGACATCGACACGCGCGACACTGCCCGCGCCGACATCTTCAAGATCATCCCCATCGTTCTCGTGGCGATAACCATCATGCTGATGTTGCTGCTCCGCTCGCTGGTCGCGCCGCTCATCCTGATAGCCACCACCGTCATCTCCTACCTGGCCACTCTCGGTGTGGCGGCGCTGGTGTTCAATCACCTGTTCGAGTTCCCCGGCGCCGATCCGAGCGTGCCGCTCTTCGGCTTCGTGTTCCTCGTGGCGTTGGGCATCGACTACAACATCTTCCTCACCACCCGCATCCGCGAGGAATCCATTCAGAGGGGCACGCGCGAGGGCGTGCTGCACGGCCTGCTGGTGACGGGCAACGTCATCACCTCGGCCGGTGTCGTGCTCGCGGCGACCTTCGCGGCCCTCGGGGTTATCCCGATCATGTTCATGCTGCAACTGGCCTTCATCGTGGGCTTCGGCGTGCTGCTCGACACCTTCGTCGTGCGCTCGCTGCTGGTTCCCGGGCTGCTGTACGACATGGACAAACGCGTGTGGTGGCCGTCGAAGCTGTCGCGCTGACCGTGACGCCCCTCCCGGTTAGGCGGCGAAGCGACGGCCGATCACCGGCAACCACAAGTTGAGCAGGCCGAGCGTCGTGCGTAACGCACGCAACGGTTCTCGACATGGGACTGTGGGGTATTTCGGTCGCCGTCCTCAGCGAAGCCCAGCGAGATCTGACCATTCAGGCCGTTGGCGCCTCTAATATCGAGCCGAAGACCTACTCATCGGGTCCAAGTTTAGGAGCAGCGCATGAGTGAACCAGCTAGCCAGGCCGAGCGCTCGATACACAGGATGATTCCTTTCCCGGGGGCCGTACCAGAGGTGGGCGTGTGGTTATGGGCCATGGGCGAGGTGCGGCGCAACCTGCTGAACACCCTAGCGCGTATCGAACAGGCGGGCTTCGGCCAGGAGTTCTACGACTGGCGAGGCCCTGACAGCGCCGACAACTCGGTTGGTTCGTTGCTGTATCACGTCGCTGGCGTCGAGCTGGGCTGGCTGTATTTCGACGTGCTCGGCACCGGCCTGCCAGCCGACCTGAAGGAGCTGTTCCCGCTCGACGACCGGACGGAAGACGGCAAGTTGAGGCACGTCAAGGACGTACCCATCGAGGAGCACTTGGCCAGGTTGAAGCGGGCGCGGCAGCGGTTCCTCGAGGTCGTAGGGGCCATGAGCCTTGACGAGTGGAACGACTTGAAGTCACCCGCTGGAGAGGACTACTCGATGACGCCAGCATGGACGGTCTATCACCTGGTGGAGCACGAGTCAGGGCACCTGTACGAGGTCCGGCGGCTGGTGAGGAAGTGGTTGGAGACGCGAGGAGCGGGGTAAGGGCTCCAGCACAGGCCCTCGCCTAGGGCCCGTGGTCAAGTACCGTTGAGGGTCAAGTAATCGAACGTCGCCCCGTCGATAGGCTGCGGCAACGCAAGGTTCATCGTCACGACCGACAATGGTTTGCCATCCTTATCTGGCATGGTGGTTTGGACCGCGTTAGTTGGCGTTACCTCGCCGAGGTAGATGAACGCTTTGCCCTCCTCGTCGTCTTTCTTCACGAAGAGGTACGCGGGTACGGCTCGCGAGACTATGGCCGCCACCTCGGCACTCGCCAGGGTGCGCTTGCTGCGCGTGTACCAGTGCAAGGTCTGTTGATCGGTGAAGCGGTCCTCGTAGCGGGTACTGGCGGTGATGCCGTCAGCCTTGTGGTAGGTGACGAAAATAGGGCAGGTGCCCGACTCACGATCGACCTTGTATCCGTACATGGTGGAGTACTCATTGTTGCGCCAGTTAAGCAGGCGGCAGACGTCCTTGCGGGTGTAGCGCTCCCCGACGATCAAGCCACCGCTGCCGTCGTACCTCGCTTGCGAGAGCCTGAGGCCCGCCTCCACTGCGTCCAGAGCGAAGGCGCTGAACGCACTGTTGGACTCCTGCGCCTCGCGCCAGCGGGCAGACAGGTGGTAGCACCGGCCGTCGAAGGCCACTAGCCCCTGCGGACCGTACTTCTTGCGTTCGCTGTCCGTGAACCACTCGAAGCTCAGCACGCGCCCGATCGAGTTCACAGTGCGGTCAGACGCATCTAGCCCTATTCCAGCTAGCAGCTGCACGTAGGCATCGCGCGTGACAGGGCCCTTCCGATCGATGAGTTCTTGAAGTAGCAGGAGTTCGTGCGGACGCTTGCCGTTCAGGAGTTCAGCCGTGAGCATCGTGAGCATGGCGCCGCCGCTCGGCGTGATTGCGGCCACAGGTTCGTCATCGGGTTCAAGCCTGCGGATGAACTCCGCGTAGTTTCCGTACTTCGTGCCGACGACGACAGGGTCCATGGTCTCGTGCTGCGCGAAGTCCAGGAGCATCGGTCGCCTACCCAAGCGTCCTTTCAGGCTGAGGTACGCGTTCTTCAGGTGCGCCGCGGAGTCTAGTTTCGCTTGGCTGAGGGCCGCGAACACCCGCTCTTTGGCAATCTTGTCGAAGTTGATGCTGGAAATCCCGGCGATGATGTGGTCGCCCTCGTTGCCGATGAGCTGCCTGCGGATCTGGTCCGTGTCGTTCGTGGCGCCGCCGAAGAGCGCCGTTGGGATCAGGTAGTTGTTGGCGTAGTTGCCGATGAAGTCGATGACGACTAGATAATCTTTGCCGGGGAATCTGCGGAGGCCGCGGCCGAGTTGCTGGGTGAAGACGATGCTGGATTGAGTCTGCCGCATCATGACTATCTGGTTGAGGCTCGGGATGTCGATGCCTTCGTTGAACACGTCGACCGACAGGAGGTAATCGAGTTGCCCGCACTCCAGCTCGTGTACGGCTTGCTCACGCGTGGCTACGGAGTCCTCACCAGATAGGGCCCTGGTGCGTAGCGGCTTGCCGTGTAGGTCTCGCGCGTTGAGCAACCGGGAGAGTTCGCGCGCCTCCTCGTTGCGGCTGCAGAAGATCAGGCCGCGAGCCGGAACGCTTGCCTGGCCGTACTGCTCGAGTTTCATCACCAGGTGACTGACGCGGTCTCGTGACGCGAGATAGCGCAGTTCGCTCTGTTCGTGGACGGTCTGTCCGTCTGCGGTCGTGAAGTCAGTGACCCCGAAATAGTGGAACGGCGCCAGCATGTTCTCTTCGAGGGCGTCCTGCAGCCTGATCTCGTACGCGAGGTTGTAGTCGAACAGCTCGAAAACGTTGAAGCCGTCCGTGCGCTCCGGGGTGGCGGTCATGCCGAGCATGAATTCTGGTTCTAAGAAGTTGACGATTTCGAGGTAAGTTCGTGCGCCCGCCTTGTGAACCTCGTCGATGATCACGTAATCGAAGTCGCCTGGCGCCACCTCGCCTCGCTTGAGCGCCAACACGAACGATTGGGTCGTGGCGAACAAGTACTTCGCGTTTAGGTCGCGACTCGAACCGGACAACTTCCCGAACTCGTCCCGTGGCTCCTCCAACACCAGCTTGAACTCTTGAGCCGCTTTGTCGAGGATCTGTTCGCGGTGCGCCAGGAACAATAGTCGCGCCGGCGCAGCCTCCCGGACATCGAGCGCCGCGAGGATGGTCTTACCCGTTCCCGTCGCGGAGATGACAAGCGCGGACTTCTTTGCGTCTAACCTGAAGCCGGCCAACGCCGCGAGCGCGCTCTTCTGCATCTCATTCGGCGTGACAGTTGGCTGGCTCGCGAACTTGCGCTCGGCCTCGACATTAGGGTCCCAGACGGATGCGCCGGTAGACAGCAGGTGCCTGGCGCGTTGATCGAGCAGGTACGACGGAATCCGTGGTTGGTAGTTGCACTCGAACTCCGTAACCCAAGTAGCGTCTATCGGAGTTGCTACGCTCAGTTGCCTGTCGATCGCCTCCTCGACCTGCTGCACAACGTGCCCCTGATCAGCGGCAGTGAAGCGGAAATTCCACTCGAGATTACTCGAAAGGGCGCTGACCGTGAGGTTCGAACTCCCGACGATCGCCGTCGTCTGCCCTCGGCTCTTGAAGACGTAACCCTTCGCATGGAAACCGTGCCGTGCGTCTACCACGCGAACGTCGAGGTTCGAGAAGTTAAGCAACTCGCGGTAGGCGGCGGGGGAGTTGAAGCCGAGGTAGTTGGACGTGATGATCGTGCCTGTCCCCGTGAAGTCCAGCAGATCCTGCTTGAGCACGTTGAGGGCGCTCGGCGTGATGAAGGCAACGGAGAACACGAACGAGTCAGCGTGGCGGAGCTCTGAGATAATGGCTCGGCTCATCGTGCGTGACGACTGATTGTCGATGAGTAGCGGCGAGAACCGCGTCCTGTGCGCTTCGCGGCCGTCGATGAACGCCTGCTCGACCGCCTGCTCAAGCGGCGACCAGTTCATTCTGGGGCGATCTGGTTAGCCAGGAGTTTCACAGCCGGAATGTCGGCAGGCGCCCACTCAACCTCGAACAACTCGCGCGGGTGAAGCCAACGGATCTCGGAATGCTCAGTCAGCTCTGGTTCAGCTCCGAGCAGTTCAACGAAATAAGTGGTGAGCGAAACGACGCCGAACGGGTACTCGTAATCGGTGGTAGTGAGGTGATCCCCTACCTCGATCTCGCACCTGAACTCTTCGGAGATCTCGCGGAGGAGGGCGGCCTCAGCCGTCTCACCCGGCTCGATCTTGCCTCCAGGGAACTCCCATAGGCCCGGCAGCGACATGGACTCGCTACGCTTAGCGGCGAGAATCCGGCCGTCCTTTACAAAAACTGCCCCAACTACGGTTATGCGCTTCTTCATGGTTATGGCGCCAGCGGGCGAACTTACTGCCTGGGTGCGGCCCGATCATCGTAGCAGGTGGGTGAGGCGATTGCTGCAGCGTAAGTTCAGCTCTGGCCTCAAGCAGTGCCGCAGCGAGGACCGGGCGCTCCGCCTCGCCGAAGCGCAGTGCCGGTCCTGCGAGGCTCGTTGCGCCAACCAGGCCTCCTTCTGCGTCAAACACGGGGTCGTCTCCTGGCAGTTTCGGGACAAAACGAACTAGCGCAGGTGCCACCTGAGGCCCACTATCTAGCTGGCTGCAGAGTGCTTCCGGAAAGGGAGGCGATGCTAATGCGGGCTACGGTCGTTTACGAGTCGATGTACGGCAACACGAGGGAGATCGCGCAGCGGGTTGCAGATGGCCTTCGCCGCCACATGGAGGTGGAGGTCTTCGAGGTGGGCGAGGCCCCGCAGGAACTTGGCGGCATCGACCTGCTGGTCGTGGGTGCGCCAACGCACGCGTTCGGCCTCAGCCGGGCCAAGGCGCGCGCGGATCTTGCCGAGAAGGAGGAGATAATCTCCGGCGGCGTTGGCGTCCGCGAGTGGCTGGAGGGGGTGACTGTCGGCTCGCGCTCCACCGGCGCGGCCGCGCTGACGACGATCGTCGACAAGCCGCAGTGGGTAAGGCGACTTGGCACCGCTGGCCGGGTGCTAGACCGTCGCCTTGAAGGTCTCGGGTTGCGCCTCCTTTGCCCCGCGGCGGGGTTCGAGGTGGCCGGCATGAAGGGGCCCCTAATTAGCGGCGGGGCCGAGCGTGCGGAGGCGTGGGGTGAGGAGCTGGCGCTACTGGTCGAACAGCGCGTGACTGAACCGCTCCGCGAACTGGTTTGACGCCCCGAAAACCGCGCTGGCAACGCGAGGCTCGTAGACGGCCCTCAGCGTCTCATCGAAGAGCGCAAGCCAGTCGCCAAAGTGGCTCTTCGCGATGCCGGGAACACCGAAGTGCGCGCCCAACGGGAAGCCCTCGTAACGCCCGCTGCGGAGCAGCACGCTCGACCAGAAGTTCTTCATCTGTGAGAGGTGCTTGTCCCAGCGGCCCTCGAGGCGGTCATTGAATACTGGCCCTAGCGTGGGGTGTTGCTGCACTGAGGCGTAGAAGCGTTCGACGAAGAGCGCTATGTTCTCCTCCGTCACGCTTGTTGCGAGAGTGGTTACGGCGCTTTCGCTTGTCACTGTGGCAGGCTAGCACCTCACTGTTGTCGGCGGCGTTCGCGCTGTGACCGAGCTTGTTCGCCGCACCAAGGTCATCATCGGCGGCTGGGAGTCGGGTAGCATGCCGACCGGATGTCGACGAACAGGCACTTCACCGAGCCGACCACCGCTTACTGGCAGGGCTTCACTGTCGAGGCCGAACTACCCGAGGGGGTTCGTGTTGGCGACGGGCCTTGGCGCTTCGGCTACCCCGTCGAGCTCCCCGATGGGCGCATCTTGGTGCTGCCCATTCGGCAACTCGCGGCGGACCCGTCGCTTGCCGTCGCGTCCCTCATAAGTAATCAGGCGGCGCTCGAGGTCGTCGACACGCTGGGCGCCATGCTCGCCGACCGCCTGAGGCCATACGAGCCGGAGGTCGTCGTCGGCATGCCGACACTCGGGTTGGCGTTCGCGCCGGTGGTCGCGAGGGAGTTGGGGCTCGAGCGCATGGTGCCGCTCGGGTACTCACGCAAGTACTGGTACGAGGAGTCGATGTCGGCGACGGTACGGTCGATAACGGCCCCGGATGACGCCAAGCGCGTGTACCTCGACCCGAACCTGGCGCCGCTCATCCACGGCCGCCGAGTAGTGCTCGTCGACGACGTCGTCAGTAGCGGCACGACGCTCGACGCCCCTTGGCGGCTGGTTGAGTCGCTCGGGGCCGAGGTGCTCGCTTGCGGAGTAGTAATGCGCCAAGGCGCCAGGTGGGCCGCGACGCTCGGTCAGGAGCGGGCGGAGAAGGTCGTCGGCGTGTTCGATACCCCGCACTTCTCCGCCGTGCCTAACGGCTGGGTGAGGCGCGGGCAGACCTAACCCTGCGGCCTGACCGTTAGGCATTGCGTTAGCTGGCCGAAAGGCCCGAGCTCGTCGTGGAGCACGCTCGTGGTGAGGCCGAGGCCGGTCGGACCGAAGGAAACAGCGGTATCGAACCCGGTCCAGCCGACTATTGGCGCCCGGAACAGGTGCACCGTCAAGTCGACGTTCGGGAAGGCGACCTCGTCGATCGGTTGCCGCACCGTCATGCCGTTCGCGGCGTCGAGCAGCCTGAGGGCGTTCGCGGTGGCGCTGACCTCCTCCCCGGCGACGAGACTGACGTCGCTGCGCAGCCAGAACTGCGCCCGGCCAGGCTCTTGCTCCGTGCGTCTGACCTCCAGCGCGCGGATGAAGCCGCCCGGCCACACCTCGGTCGGGTTCCAGTGAGGCAGCGCGCTAGGTGGCTGGATGCGCGGGAGGGGTGAGGCCGCGATCCCGGTGGTGGTGTACTCCTGGGTGAGCCAGGCGCGCGCGATGACGGCGGGGCGGCCAGCATGGCTGAGGCGCGCCTCGACTAGCTCGATGGTGCGGCCTGGCCGCATGACGGAGACGGTGAGGTCGAACGGTTCGAGCGGCAGCGTGCCGAGGATGTCGCACGAGAGGCGCGCTAGTTGCAGGCACTCGGCCCGCCGCGCGGCATGGTCGACCTCAACGGCGTGCGCTATCAGCCCGATGGCGGGCGCTATGTGCTGCTCGTCCTCAACCCACGCCCCACCGACGTGCTCGGTCGGGAGGAAGCTCGTCTGGGAGAGGCGCTCGAAGTAGGCGCGGCCCTGCCAGGCAGTCTGCGGTGATCGGTTCGGTGCTTCGGTCATTTTGGCTCAGACTAACCTCGCGCAGAGGTGGGCGTTGATAGCGGCGAGCCAAGGCTGCACGGTCGATTCCGTCGTGAGAGAACCTTCAGTGCCGTGGTAGGTGCAGGGCCGCTGCCGTAAGGTGCACGTGACGGTAGACTCGGCGATCATGCAACGTTCCTCGCACGGATCCGAGGCAGAAGGCAGCGGCGCGACCTCCGAGTTCGGCCCCGCGGTCTACGAACGCTCGCTAGCCGAGCTCAGTAGAGAGATGGCGAGCG
>DASSXV010000023.1:0-98297 GCA_035703635.1 Trueperaceae bacterium
ACCGGGCTCACGCTCTACGCCGCCGCCAGTGGCTCCAGGCTGCTATCAGTGGGTCAGCAGGCCAGCGCCCGCGTTTCACTCGGCATGGGGTTCTGGCTTGCGTTGGTGGCGTGTTACGTGGGGTGGTTCGCCGCCACGCGCCTTGCCGCCCGCCGGAGTCACGTAGTCAGCGCGGCCCTGCTAGCTGGGGCGTTCGTGCTCTACCTCGTCGTCAGCGGCCAGCTGGCAGGCCTCGGCCTGGTACGAGAGCTGGCTGCGCAGGGCGCGGACTTCAAGGCCGAGCTGGGGCGGCACCTAGCACTGAGCGGTACCAGCCTCCTCTTCGGTGTGGCCATCGGCCTACCTGCAGCCGTTGCCGCGCACCGGCGGCCAGGCGTAGCGACGTGGTTGCTGCCAACCGTCGCGTTCTTTCAGACGGTGCCGTCCCTCGCACTGTTCGGGCTGCTGCTACCGCTCCTCGCACGGCTGGGGCAGGGGCTCAGCATCGGAACCACGCTCCTCATCGGGTTGCTGCTGCTGCCGCTCGCGCTGCTTGGGCGCGCCCGCACACCATGGCTGAGGATCCCGATCATCGTTCTCGCCGCGCTGCCCGCGCTCCTATGGGTCACGGTCCTCGCGACCGTCGTATCGGGCCTTCTGTCCAGCTTCCTCGCGGGTTCCCCCGTCTTCTCTGGCGCGCCGACGCTAGCCGCGCCGCTAGGCGTTCTTGGGGTGAGGGGTATCGGAGCGGCGCCCGCGCTGATCGCGCTGATCCTCTACTCGCTCCTGCCCATCGTCCGCAACACGTACGAGGGACTGCAGGGCGTTCCCGCCGCCGCCGTGCAGGCCGGACGCGGCATGGGCATGAGCCGGCGGCAGCTCCTCACCGGGGTCGAGCTGCCGCTGGCGCTGCCCGTGATGGTCGCCGGCATCAGGGCCGCCGCCGTGCTAGTGGTCGGCATCACCACCGTGGCGTTCCTCATCGGCGCGGGCGGCCTCGGCGTGTTCATCCAGCGCGGCATAGATCAGGTCGTGCCAGACCTCGTGCTACTTGGCGCCTTGCCTGTGATCGCCCTCGCGCTCCTCGCAGACGGCGGCCTGCGCGCCCTCGGCACCCTGCTCACGGCGCGGCCGCTACGGCAGGAGGGGCAGAGTGGCCGCTGACGACCAGCCGGCCAGCGGCCCGGCCATCCGCTTCGAGAACGTCAGCAAGAGCTACGGCGCTGACGAGGCCGTCGACGACCTCAACATCAGCATCGAGCAAGGCGAACTCGTGGTGCTGCTCGGGCCGTCCGGTTGCGGCAAGACGACGACGCTGCGGATGATCAACCGCCTCGTCGAGCCGACTTCCGGCACCATCTACGTGAACGGCAGCGACGTGGCGCGCCAGGACCTGCAGAGCCTCAGGCGCGGGATCGGCTACGTCATCCAGGCCGCCGGACTCTTCCCGCACCTGACTAGCGAACAGAACGTCGAGGTGGTCCCAAAGCTCCTCGGCTGGTCGAAGGCCAAGCGGCGCGAGCGGGCGCGAGAGCTGCTCGCGCTCGTCGGGCTCGAGCCCAACTCCTACGCGGAGCGCTACCCACGGGAGCTTTCTGGCGGGGAGCAACAGCGCGTGGGGGTCGCGCGCGCCCTGGCGGCCGACCCGCCGATCATGCTGATGGACGAACCGTTCGGCGCCGTCGACCCCATCACACGCGACCGGCTGCAGGGCGAGTTCCAGGACCTTCAGCGGAGCCTGCGCAAGACGGTCGTGTTCGTCACTCACGACCTCGACGAGGCCGTGCGCCTAGCCGACCGCATCTGCTTGATGAAGGACGGTGGCGTGGAGCAGTTCGCGGCGCCTGAGGAACTACTGAGCAGGCCGGCCACCGCTTTCGTGGAGAAGTTCGTCGGGCCGCGGAGAGCCATGAAGCGTTTGGGGCGCCTGCGGGTCGGCGAGCTGGTGCGTCCGGGAACGACCGCCTTGGAGCATGCTGGCACGGTGGGCGTCGACGTCGACCTGCGCACGGCGCTCGCGGAGCTCCTGCGGCTCGGCGTCACTACCCTCGCGGTCGTTGGCACAGGGGGCGAACGGCTAGGCGAGCTGCGCCTAGCCGACATCGTTGCGCTTGGTGACGAAGCGTGACGGCTGCAACGGCCCGCAGGGTTGCCCGAAATAGGGCGGCGTGGCAACTAGCGTTAGCTTTGGTGCTCGTAGCGTTGGCGTTCTACTTGTTCGCGCAGGAGGGGTGGTGGCAGCGGGCGCTAGAGGCGCTGTTCCCGGAACAGCGGCGCGTGCTTTACGGTCGCACCACGCTGCTTCAGCTGGCGCTGCAGCACGTAGCGATCGTCGGCGCCAGCCTCGGGGTCGTGCTCGTCATCGGCGTGCCCCTGGGAGTGTGGCTAACGCGGCCGAGCGGGCGCGAGTTCCTGCCCCTCGCCAACAACGTGCTTGCCGTCCTGCAGACGTTCCCGCCAGTGGCCGTGTTGGCGCTGGCCGTGCCGGCGTTCGGTTTCGGGCTGAGGCCGACGCTGATCGCGCTGGTCGTTTACGGCCTGCTGCCCGTGGCGCGCAACACCATCGTTGGACTCGAGGGCGTGCCGCCCGACGCGCTCGAGGCGGCGCGCGGCATGGGGATGGGCCCGTGGGAGCGACTCACGCAGGTAGAGCTACCGCTGGCGGCCCCCCTGATGCTGGCTGGGGTGCGGGTGAGTGCCGTGTACACCATCGGCACGGCCACCGTTGCGCCGCTCATCGGCGCAGGCGGGTTAGGCGTGCCCATCATCGCTGGCTTGGCTGTCAGCAACCTGGCCATGGTGATCGAGGGAGCCGTGCCAGTTGCGCTGCTGGCGTTGTTGGTCGACAACGCCATCCGGGCGCTCGGCCGCGGGCGTGTTGGAGTCGAAGGCGGTCCGCGCGCGGGGTAAGGCGCACTTGCCTAACGTCCAACGACCTCCAGCAACTCACCCAACTCCCGGATCGCGTAGGCCGGCGTGC
The DNA here is from genome assembly GCA_035703635.1 of Trueperaceae bacterium. GTDB lineage: Bacteria > Deinococcota > Deinococci > Deinococcales > Trueperaceae > JAAYYF01. Next base: position 2,960 of record DASSXV010000023.1, read on the forward strand.
TGTTACCGACGGCAGCGTCGGGATGGAACGCCACGTACATCGACTCCCGTAAGCTCGCCGCCACCCGCTCCGTCAGCTCTTGCCTCGCGGAGCGCGCCGCCACCGGCAGGGCGGCCAGCGAGGCTGGCATGGAAGCGTCGAGCCAGACAGAGGTGGCGCCAACGCCGTTCGCGCCGAACACGTCGTGTACGAGCGTGTCGCCCACGAACCACTGCAAGTCGCCCGCCGCTCGGAAGGCTAGCGGGTCGGGCTTGGCCGCGCCGACGCGGTCGGGGGTGATCACGGCGTCGAAATACTGGAGGAGGTCGAGCGCCTCCAGCACCGGTTCCTGGAAGTAGGAGAAACCGTTGCTGACCACGACTAGCCGGAAGCCGGCGGCTCGCAGCGCCGCCAGGGTGCTAGCGGCGCCTGGCAGCGCGGCTATGCCCCCCGGCACGCGGCAGCCCTCGACGACGAGCTGACTAACCGGAGGGATGGCCGCGCCCCCGAAGCTGGTGGCCACGTGCATGAAGATCGCGTCCCAGTCGTAGGCCTCCACGAGCTTGCCTGCTCGCATGAGCTCGCCGACGCGGCCAAGCACGGCGCTGGTCACCGTCGTCCGAGCCGCCTCGACGTCCTCACCCTGGAGCATGGGCGCGGCGCGCATGAGCTCGTGAACCCTTGGGAAGACGTAGCTCCCGAAGGGGTTGCGCATGAGCACCCCGTCCAGGTCGAAACCGATAGTCTCTGCTGTCAAGTGAATCCGACTCCTCAACCCTTGAGGGCGCCAACGGTCACGCCTCGCAGGAAGTACTTCTGGAACGCGAAGAAGATGACGACGACGGGGATGGCGGCAAGCACGGCAGCGGCCATGTGCAAGCCGTAGAAGAGCGGCTCCCGCTCACGGATGAGCACCAGGCCAACCTGCAACGTCCGCATGCTGCTCGAACGCGTGACGACTAGGGGCCACACGAACGAGTTCCACTGCGCCACGAACGTGATGATGCCGAGGAACGCCAGCCCTGGGCGCACGAGCGGCAACACGATATCCCAGAAGACGCGCGGCTCACTGGCGCCGTCCACCCGCGCCGCGTCGAGTAGCTCAGTTGGGAGCGTACCGATGAACTGCTTCATCAGGAAGATGCTGAAGGGACTAACGAGCAACGGCAGGATCAGCCCGAGGTAGGTGTCGACCAGCCCGAGGCGAGTCACCACCAGGAAGAGCGGCACGAGTATCGCCTCGAACGGCAGCATCATCGAGAGGATGAGGAGCCAGAAGAGCGACTTCGACCCGCGGAACGGGAGCTTGGCGAGGGCGTAGCCGGCCATGCTGGCGGTGGCGACGGTGACGAGCGTGACGCTGACGGCCTGCACGAGCGAGTTGAGTACCCAGCGCAGGAAGTTGGGCTGTGCAAGCACTTCCTGGTAGTTGCGCAGCGTCGGCGCAGACGGCACGAGCTCGGGCGGGAACTTGACGGTGAGCGCGGACGGCGTCAGCGAGGTGGCGAACATCCAGTAGAGCGGTGCAACCGCCGCGAGCGACAGGACGATCAAGATGACGAGGATGACGACCGCGCCAGGAGCGCTCGGCTTGACGGGGTGCTCGGGGTCGCGGAAGAACGGGTCGAAGCGGGGGCGGGATGGGACGACCATCAGTACTCGACGTTCTGGCCGAGAAAGCGGAACTGGATGGCGGCCATGACGAAGGTTAGGAGGAACAACACGATGGCCTGCGCAGAGGCCAGGCCCAAGTTGAAGCGCTGGAACGCTTCCTGGTAGATGCGGTAGACGACCGTCGTGGTCGCGAACTGCGGTCCGCCTTGCGTCATCACGTAGACGGACTCGAACACCTGGAAGGTGTTGACGGTGCCGGTGACGACGAGATAGAGGAGAGTCGGGCGGATGAGCGGCAGAATCACGCGCATGAAGATAGTTGGCCTTTTCGCGCCGTCGATGACCGCCACCTCGTAGAGGTCGCGCGGTATGCGTGCCAGTGCGGCGGAGAGCAGCACGATCGACGAGCCGCCACCCATGATGACCTGCATGGCCATGAGCGCGGGGAGCGCCGTGTCTGTGTTGCCTAGCCAGGCGACGGGCTTGGCGCCGAACGTGGACGTGAAGGCGTTCAGGAGCCCGAAGGTCGGGTGGTAGATCCACGCCCACACGAGCGAGATGATGATGCTCGACGTAACGGCTGGCAAGTAGAACGCCGACTTGAAGAACGTCTGCAGCGTGCGGTTCATCGGGTCGAGCAGGTAGGCGATCAGCAACGCCTTCGCGAGCCAGAAGAACACCACGACGCCCGTGAAGATACCGGTGTTGACGAGCGCCTTGCCGAACAGTGGGTCGTTGAGGACGCGTTGGAAGTTCCTCAGCCCGATGAAGGTCATGCGGTTAGGCCGCACGTCCATGAAGGCCAGTGCGAAGGCGATCGCGACGGGCGCAAGGAAGAACAGGAGGAAAAGGACCGTCTGTGGCGCCACGAACGCCACGCCCCAGCGGGCGGCCTGCCTGCGGGAGGCGTCGATGCCGCCAGGGCCCCACCGCCCGCGACCTGTTGGTCGCGGGCGTGCGAGGGAAGCTCTATCGTTTGCCAGTGACACGAACGCTTACGGTGCTGGCGTCACGCTGAGCGCTAGGGTACGCGGGCGCGTCAACGTCCGAAGACGGCCTGGTTGGCGGCCTTCACGAAGTCGTCGAGAGCCTGTTGCGGAGTCTTGTCGCCGCTCAATGCCGCTTCCATGGCCGCGGTGAAGTGCTCGATGGCGGGACCCGTATCGACGTCGGACGGACCGTAGTACGCGATCCCGTGATCGATCGCCGATTCGTAGACGGCCACCTCGGTGGCTACGTCCGCGATGTACGGCGTGGCCGTCTCGAACTCGAGTGAGGCGTTCGACGACTTGCGCGCCGTGACGTAGAGGAGGGTCTCGAGGAGCTTGCTGTTCTCGGTGTTCGTGAGGAAGCGCGCGAACTCCATCACCATGTCGCGCTTGGCTGCGTCCTTCTGCTTGAAGACGAGGAAGCCGCCTGACGTCTCGTACGCCACTTCCCCGGTGGCCGGGTCGTAGGGGAACGGCGCGATGGCCACGTGGATGGGCGCCGCGATGCGGCCTTCCTTGACGTAGCGGTCGAGGCGGCCGATCTCGTAGATGCCGCCGTAACCCATGGCGGCGCGGCCTTGGTGCAGGTTGTCGATGGTGCCGTACACGTCGAGCGCTTCGCCGCCCTCTGGAGCGTAACCGTACTTGTACACGAGGTCGACCATGAACTGCAGGGCGCGCACGCCCTCTTCTGAGTTCAGCACGAACTCGGTGCCCTCGTCGTTCACGAGCTTGGCGCCGAAGCGGTGCATCCACCCAAGCATGTTGAGGGTGTCCTTGGCGGCGAGGGTGAGGGCGTAAACGTCGGTCTTACCGTCGCCGTCGCGGTCGAACGTCAGTTGATCGGCGGCTGCGAGGAACTCGTCGATGGTCCACGAGCGGTCGGGAAGGCTCGGTAGCTCGACGCCGCGCTCCGCGAACAGGTCGACGTTCAGGAGCATGGTCGAGCCCATGCCGTTATTGGAGTTGTTCCACGGCCAGATGTAGTGCTGGCCGTCGACCAGGCCCTTGGCGAGCGCGTATGAGAGGAAGTCCTCCCTGTCAGCGTCCGTCAGGTAGGAGTCGATCGGCTCGAGCAGGCCGTCGCGAACCCAATCGGGGCTCCAATCGAGGTCCTTGAGCACGTCCGGTGGGTTGCCCGCGAAGATGGCGGTCGTTACCTTCTCACCGAAACCGGCGTTGGGGACGAGTTCGTACTTCACCGTCACGTCTGGGTGCAGGAGCATGAACTGCTCGCTCATGTAGCGGGCGTACTCCTCGCCGGTGGCGCTCGCGCCCGCGGCCATGTCTGGCGTGATGATGCGCCACGGGTTGATCCACCACGTGAGCTCCATCTTCTGGGCGGCAGCGAGGCTCGACCAAGCGAGGGCGACAACGGCTACAAGGAGTAAGGCTCTGGGTCGACGCATATTTGACCTCCGGTTCTAGGACAGGGGTTGGGCTTCGGGCTTGCTTTCCTTATACCAGTTTGGTGCCAGTTGTTGGCAAGGGGCCCGCCGCACGGCCGCCTCGGGCCGCGCTGAGCCGTCCTCCATCACCTTGGTGGAACGCGCGTAGCGCAGCATTCAGAGAAGCGGGGCTAGCGCCGCTTGGGTTCCCGGCTCCTGCTCGAGGAGGAACTGTTCTTGACTGCGCGCTCTGCCGCTAACTAGCGGCTACTTCGGCTTCGGGTACGGGTAGAACCGCCCCCGCCGCCCAGCTTCCCAGTCCGACCGCAACTCATCCGTGTCGATCTGCCAGTCTGGGCGGGTCGCTCTGGTTACTTCGCGCAGGTCCTGATGCAGCTCCGAGAGGCTGGGGCGGCCCCAGTACCAGTAACCGTTGTAAATGCGCGTGATCGCGAGACTTGGCCCGAGGACGAACGTGTACGGGATCATCACGTCGTGTACGGTGTCCGTGTACTCCTTGATCTGCAGATCCTGCTGCACGGTCCGCTTCTCGTCGTGCAGGAACGGCCAGTGCGCGCCAACGCTTAAGCGCATGCTGTTAGAGCCCCTCACGTCGTCGGTGGTGATGGTCACGATCTTCGTGAACGCAACGTCGCATTCGCTTGAGAACCTGACCAACTGGTGCAGTTGCTGCCTGTCCCTTGGGCAGAACATGCCGCGCCCCAGCATCAGCACCATGGCGCCGCCGCCCTGCAGGTCGGATAGGCGGCGCTTGACCCCGTCCTGATCCGGCAGCTCGTAGTCCGTAAGCGTCGCACCAACCACGATCCCGTCTCGCATCTTCGGCCTCCGCCACTACGGTAAGCACCGTGGGCGCCGCGAAGCACGGCAGCGCTCACGGTAACCTCGACGAGAGCCGTGCGCCGCATACGATGGCAGCAACGAAGTGCGCCAAAGCGGCGCCGCATGAACGCGGAGGAACCCCGATGACGACCAAGACGACACCCGGCCCCGTATCCAGCTACCTGAGGCACCACTACCGGCACTTCAACGCCGCGGCCATGATCGACGCAACAGACGCATACATCGCGCACCTGGACGCCGGCGGCGCCATGATGATCACCCTAGCTGGCGCCATGAGCACGGCAGAACTCGGGTTGTCACTCGCCGAGATGATCAGGCAAGACAAGGTGCAGATCATCACCTGCACGGGCGCGAACCTGGAGGAAGACGTCTTCAACCTCATAGCCCACGACTTCTACGAGCGCGTGCCGCACTACCGCGACCTCACTCCGGAAGACGAACAGGCGCTACTCGAGCGCCACATGAACCGCGTTACCGACACGTGCATCCCCGAAGGCGAAGCCATGCGCCGCCTCGAAGGCGCCCTCCTCGCCGAGTGGACGCGCGCAGACCAAGCAGGGGAACGCCTCTTCCCACACGAGGTCCTCTACCGCATCCTGCTAGCGGGCCAGCTCGAGCAGTACTACCAGATCGACCCGCAAGACTCGTGGCTGCTCGCGGCCGCCAAGAAGAACCTCCCCATCATCGTGCCAGGCTGGGAGGACTCGACGAGCGGCAACATGTACGCCGCCCATAACCTCTCAGGCGAGATCAAGAACGTCCACACGGTGCGCACCGGCATCGAGTACATGATGTGGCTCGCCGACTGGTACACGGACATGGCCGCCAAACGCTCGGTTGGCTTCTACCAGATCGGCGGCGGCATAGCGGGCGACTTCCCCATCTGCGTAGTGCCGATGCTCGAGCAGGACCTGCAGCGGCCAACGCCGCTGTGGGGTTACTTCTGTCAGATCAGCGACTCGACCACCAGCTACGGCTCTTACTCGGGCGCAGTGCCTAACGAGAAGATCACGTGGGGAAAGCTGGGGATAGACACGCCGAAGTTCATCGTCGAGTCGGACGCCACCATCGTAGCGCCGCTCATGTTCGCCATGATCCTGGGGCAGTAGGCGCCGCCCAACCCATAAGAGCAGGGCGCGCGGCCAGCAACTACTGGCCGCGCGCCCTTGAAGCGTGTGCCTGGCAGAGTCACCTGCCAGGCACGTCGGCTAATGGTCAGCGAACCTCGAACTCCACGTAGACCGTGTAGACGCAGGCGCTGATGATGTCGTTCGGGAGGTGCGACATCGAGTAGGTCTTGTTGTCTGCAGGCCCTATGGACAGCGGCACCTGGTTGAAGGTAGCCGTCTGCTGCATGTGGCACTGATCGGTCGGGGAGCCCGCTGGGTCGTCCTCGTATACGTCGACCGTGGTGACCAGGGCCTCCGAGAGGGGCCGGATGCGGGTGACGGTCCAGAAGGTCAACTTGTCGCCGTCCTCCGGGTAACGCCAACCGTTATCCGACAAGTTGGTTGCGCCGAAGCGTGCCCCGACGTCGTAGTGGAACTCGCCGACGCCACCTCCGACGTCGACGTCTCCGTCGCGCACTACGTCGATCCTGAACGTGATCGTTACGAGCTGGTCAGGGACAAGTGGGTTGCGGCAAACGGCGGGGTTGGCTGTGGTGCACACGGTCAACTCGGCGGCGTCGTTCGTGCCTTCGCCGTCACCGTCCGTGTCTGCCTTGGTTGGGTCGGTGCCGAGCACGAACTCGCTACCGTCGACCAGGGTGTCGAGGTCGGCGTCCGCCACGAGCGGGTCGCTGAATACCTGGTACGACGCCTGGCCCGCTACCTGGACCACGAACGGCACTTGTAGCTCTGCGCCATCAGTGCGGAGGTCGTTGTCCGTGTCCGCGTCGAGAGGGTTCGTGCCTGCTGCTACCTCAGCGGCGTCGTCGAGGCCGTCGCCGTCGGTATCCGGGTTGCGCGGATCGGTGCCGCGCAGGAACTCAGCCTGGTCATCTAGGCCGTCACCGTCAGTATCTCTGAGGCTCGGGTCGGACGTGACGTTGCGCGTCACTGCGGCAGGTTGTACGTGCGCGGTCACCGAGACTGGATAGGTCGTGACGGTCCAACCGGTCGTCTCGACGAAGTTGACGAGGCCGTCGCCGTCGTCGTCGAAGACCATGTCGCCGTCGTTGACGCGCGGGTCAACGCCCAAGTCCCTCTCGGCGCCGTCTGGCAGGGTGTCGCCGTCCGTGTCTGGGTTGAGCGGGTCCGTGATCACGCCCGTCAGTGCGCCGCCGAAGCGCAGCTGCATGTTGAAGCCGTTGACTTCCTCGCCGTCCGTAAGGCCGTCACCGTCGGTATCGCGGCGCTTCGCGTCCGTGCCGAGCTGGTACTCGATCACGTCGTCTAGGCCGTCGAGGTCGGAGTCGACGCGGGCGCAGCTCGCGAAGCCCTGGTAGTCGCCGCGCCCGACGACGCTAACGCGCCAGCCGACGTACGACTCGAAGAGGTCGCTCAACGTGTCGTTGTCCGTGTCGACCATCACGTCGGAGCAGCCCAGGGTGTACTCCATCTGCGCAGGTACGCCGTCGTCATCCTCGTCCTGCACGAAGGCGAGAGTCATACCTTGCCCCGCCGTGAGGACGCGCCCCTCGACGTTCTGGTCAGCTGCCGCGATGCCTTCAGGCGTGAGCACGAACCAGCGCTTGAGTGGGTTGCCGAGTTCCTGAGAGACGCCGCGAACGCGCCACATGACGTTCACGCCGCCGACGATGCGCGTGGCGTAACTGTTCTGGATCTGAACCGGGCTCAACGAAGAGGTCCGTGTAACGTCTTCGTCGTAATGCGTTAACCCGAGCACGGAGCCCAGGGCCTCAGCCAAGGTGATGCCGACTTGGCGGCCGTTGGCGTCGAACACGACGCGGTCGGCGTCGTCGATCACGCCGTCGCCGTTCTCGTCGGCCAGGGCGCGGCCCGAACTCGTCGCTACCTTCAGGCGCTCCGTCAGGTCGCCCTCGCCGTCGCCGTCGCTATCCGCCGCCCCGTAATCGAGTACGACGGTGGCGGTGCGGTCGTTCACTTCCTGTGATGTGAAGGCGAAGTTGCGACCGAACTCGTCGGTGATGTCGAAGTTCGAGATCTTGAACACGAGACCCGTCGGGTCCTGCATGAGCTGTTCGACGAGGGCTGGGAAGACCTGGTCGGCCACGAACACAAGCGGCCCGCGGGTGGGCACTAGCGGCCCGAGGGTGTACCCGCTGGCTGGCTCCTGCTCTGGCACGAGAGTGGCGATGGGCACGAGGCGCCCAGGGATGCGGGCGTCCTGGATGAACGCCGAGACCTGGACGTTGGAGATGTTGAAAGCGATGTCTCCTAGGCTGCGCAGGCTGACGGTGAGCTTGATGCTTGCCCCCTGCACCTCACGCGTGAGGGACTCGTCGACCTGCAGTTCCCTCTGTGACTCGGTGGAGCGAGCGTACTCATCCTGTGTTGCGCGAGTCGATTCGCGCGTGAAAGCCGAACTCCACTGCCCCGTGTACCCGGTCTCCACGCTGAACTTGCCAGACGCACCGAAGTCGACGCTCGCCTTCCAGCCGAGCTCGACGCCCGCCTTGACGGAGAACTGCTGGGTGTTGCTGTCGGTGTTGCTCGTCGAGCGGGTGTCGCTCTGGGTGAGGGTCGAGCTGAAGCTCTTGGCCTCGAGTTCACGCGTACCGCGTTGGCTCGTCGCGTTGAAGCGCACGTCGAGTTGCAGGTCGACGGCACCGACTTCGATGCCAGGTCGCGGTAGGTCCGCGAGTCGCGGGTTGCGGTTGCCGAGGTTTATCTCGTCGCCGTCCGCTATCTGATCGCCGTCCGAGTCTGCGAGGTTCGGCGAGGTGCGGAAGAAATTGAACTCCAACCCGTCCGTCAGGCCGTCTGCGTCGGTGTCCTGGTTGGTCGGGTCCGAGTAGACGAAGGTGAGTTCCCAGTAATCGGTCAACTGGTCTGCGTCCGTGTCGGCCGAGCGCGGGTCCGTCATGTAGGTGCGTTCGTCGAGGTCGCTCACGCCGTCGCCGTCTGTGTCTGCGAGGAACGGGTCGCTCGTCACGGTCCGCGTGATCAACGAGCCGTCCAACTGGCGCACGCGCACCGTCCAGCCGCGCTGCTCTGTGGCGTCGGAGAGGCCGTCGTTGTCACTGTCCAACCCTGGCCCGCTCGCGGCGGTGCCCACGAACGTGACGATGTTCGGGTTGTCGCGGTCGGGCGGCGCGACGAGGTTGCCTGCCAGGTCCGCGATGGCCACCCCTTGCAGGCGGTAGCTGATATCGCTCTGCGTGAGGGTCGTCAGCGTCACCGCGCGGCCGGATGGCGAGAGCACGGCCGCCGTTACGTTCAGCACGGAGTTTGCCGCCACGGAGCTCTCCGACGCCGCCGAGATCTGGTAATGGCCAGGGTTCTCGGCGCTCGCGAGGCCGCCACGAACTGGCTCGCTGAAGCTGACGAGCACGCTGGTTGGACTGGTGGACACGGCCCCAGTTACGCGTGGGGGCGTGACGTCCGGCGTGCCGACAGGCGTTGGCCCGATGACGACGACGCCCTCGCTAGTGAGTTGCCGCAAGACGTTGCCTGCTAGGTCGGTAAGGCCCGTGACCGTGAGCGTGTACGGGTAGCCGGCGGTAAGGTCGGCTACGGACAGGCGCGCCCGGGTGCCGAGCTGTTCGCTCACCACGCCGTTGATGCCGATGGCGCTTGCGCCCGGCCCCTGTAACGCGAAGGCAGCACTCGTGAGGGCCGCGGGCGACAGTGGGTCTGTTACGGGCTCGCTGAAGTGGATGATCACAGTGGTTGGGTCTGATGCCCAGGCTTCGGCGATGTACGGCGCGCTGCCGTCCACGAGCTCGACCGGCCGGAACTCCAGTGCGGCCGCGGTCGGGTCAAGGAGCATCTGGCCGTGGAACGTCGTCGCGCCGCGCACGCTTACCTCACCCTGCGTCATGGCCATGGCGGTCGTCGTGAGGATGACGGCGCTGCGGTCAGGGCCGCCGCCTACGACATCGAAGGCAGCCGACAGCACGGTGACGCCAGGGTTGACTGCGTAATTGCCGGGTATGAGAGCGTCGTCGCTCAACGGCACCGGCGCCCCTCGGCGGTCGGCGAAGGTCACGAGGAGCGCGTCGTTGGCAAGCGCGACGGCCCTGGCGAGCAGTGGCGCCGGCGTGAGGCTGCCGCTGAAGCCGCCAGCCGCTACGGCGCTTGGAGTCACCGCGGCCGCCGCCGTTGCCACCCTGGCGGGCACCGTTTCGGCGGTCAGCACGTAACTGACGGCGCTTTGCGGCGCCGTTGCGAGCGCAACGCTGAGACCGTTGGTGCGGGGGTAGGCCGCCAGCACCTCGAGCTCGTGCCCGTCAGGGCCGGTAATGCGGTAATGCGCTACGTCCTGTGCCGAGGCGGCGACGGGCCGGTCGAACTCCGCCATCAGGGAAGTGTTGCTCGTGGCCCTTACGGAGGTTAGCTGCGCGAGCTCGACGGCTGGGGGAGGGGGCGTCTTTGGCCCGGCGCAGGCGGCGAGCACGCCGAGCGCTAGTGCTAGCAGCAGTGCGCGCAGGGTAGTAATGCGGCCATGGCGCACCTTCGTGAGTGAGCGTTGATTGCTATGCATGTGGGCTCCCGACTCCTGTGCGCGGCGGCAGCGCACGTGGTTCGTCAGCTAGGAAGGCGGCCGATCGTCCTGCCTGAGCAACTGATGAGAAAGTATGCAAGAATCACCCTGTCCTGAAGCTGTCCGTCGCCCGTGCCCGCTAGGGTGGGGCCTTGGAGGTGCACGTGGCACGGTTGCGAACCCTCGGTGGCCTCGAGCTGGCAGGCAGTAGCTTGCCTGGCAAGCGGCCCCTGTTGTTGGCTACCTACCTCGCCGTCGAGGGCGGCCAGACACGCGGGCACCTCGCCGAGCTGTTCTGCTCCAACGCTAGCGACCCCCTCAACCAGCTGTCCGTCAACCTCAGCCGCTTGCGGCGCCACCTGCGCGCCGCGGGAGACGCTGGCGCCATGCGAGCTGACGCCAAGCGCGTGAGCGTGACGCTGGAGACCGACCACGCCAAGGTGGTGCAGGCGCTCAAATTGAACGACGTCGTCGCCGCCGTCGACTCATACGGCGGCCACTTTCTCGCGGGGGAGGAGGAGCACGTCGCGGACGAGTTGGCCAGCTGGATCCTCGGGCGCCGCGAGGCGCTGCTTGGCGAACTGCAGCGCGCGGCCGTTCGCGCCGCCCAGCGCATCGCGCTCGACGGCCGCCTTGCGGAAGCTAGCTCGCTGGCGGCCAGCGTCAAGGAGCTATCGACCGCAGCGCACTCAGACCCGCTCCCGCTCGCCGCCCTCACAGAGTTGGCCGCGGGCGCCGCGCCCGCACCAAACGTCACCGTGAGATCCACTCCAACGAACCTGCGCCCGCTGGATACCCCGGTGAGCGGCAGAGAGCGCGAACGGCTGGAGCTGGCCGCGCTCCTGCGCGCACGGGGCAAGCGGCTCATCACCGTCCTCGGCGAGGGCGGGGTCGGCAAGTCGGCCCTCGCCAGGCAAGTCGCCACTGATCAGTTAGCTGGGATGGACTTCCCAGACGGCGTGTTGCTCGTCGCCGCGGAAGGGCGATCTGGCGCGGGCGTCTGGGAGAGCCTCGCGACCGCGGTGGCCGGCGCGGGCCTCGGCGACGCACAGAGCGCAGTGGCGTTGCTGCGCGATAAGCAGGTGCTCCTCGTGGTCGACGACCTGGATGACGACCGCGGTGAAGCTGGGGCCGCTGCCGCCGTCGTCGGCATGCTCGAGGCACTGCGTTACGCCAAGGTCCTGGTCACGGCTGACCGGCGCCTAAGGGCACCCGCTGAAGTCGTCTACATAGTCGAAGGGCTCAACGTGCCGGATGACGGCGCACAGCGAGGCCAGGACGCCGCCGCCGACCTCTATCTCGAGCGTGCGGACGCGCAGCACCACGGCCGCGTGGTGGGGGCGAACGACCGCGCCGGCCTGCGCCAGTTGGCCCGCACGCTTGGGGGCAACCCCCTGGCGCTGACCCTGGCCGCGCGCTTCGCTGCCGTCTCTAGCCCAAGTGAGCTCGCCGCCCTCTTCGGCCGCGACCCTCACGCGCTTGGCGAGTTCAGCCCCCTAGTCCCAGGGAGGTTGCGCGGGCCAGCTGCGCGACACCGGCACGCCATCATGGGACTCGAGCAGGCGGAGCGCGAACTGCTGGTGCGCCTAAGCTACTTCGCAGGCAGCTTCACGCACGAGGCCGCGCAGGCGGTGGCGGACGCAACGGCCCTCGGGCTCGTCGAGCTGAACGACGCCATGCTCGTGGTTCCGGGGAGAGACGGGCGCCTGAGACTCGCCACGTTGGCGGGGCTCTTCGCGCGGCGCGAGTTGGCTGACCTGCCAGAAGTCGAGGCCGAGGTCGCCTTACGCCATGCCGCCTACCAGGCCAACCTGCCATACCGCCACTACCAGGCGGCTTTCAGCGCCGATCACGCCGCGGTGCAGAGCCTGCTGCTCGCCGAGCTGCCCAACACCCTGCTCGCGTACCGTTACGCCCTCGCGCGCCGAGACGCCGAGACCGTGCGGGGCCTAGCGCGCGGCCTATACGCCCTCTACGGGCGTATGTCGTGGACAGAGGCCGCGCTCGAGCTAGTGGCTGAGGGGCTGGCGGCCCTCGCGGACATGAACGCCCCCGGTCCCATCGGTGAGCTCCTCGCCATGCGCAGCCTCAACCTCCTGTGGAGCGGGCGCCCGGACGAGGCGACGGTGGCGGCAGAGGAGGCGCTCGCCGTCCTGCTGCCAGCCAACGAGCAGTGGGGCGCCCGCAACGCTTACCTTGCGCTTGCCAACGCTGCTCTAGGTCGCCAACAGGTGAGCGAGGGAGAGCGTTACTTCGAGTTGGCGCGGTCAGCCGTACCACTCGAGTACCCTGCGGCCTTCAGCAGCGTCACCGGGATGGTGAAACTCGCGTCCGGCGACGTAGACGGCGCCATCGATGGCCTACGGCTCGCCGCCACCGAGCACCGCGCTCACGGCAACGGTGTCCAGGAAGCAGCCACGCGCTACCGCCTGGCGACGGCCCTCGTCGAGCAGGCGAAGTTCGGTGAGGCGCTGCGCGAGTACGAACTCGTCGTACGCCTGGCGGCCGGTCAGGCCCCGTACTACGTCGAGGCCGCGCAGCAGGGCCTTGCGCAAGTCTTGGCGCGGTTGAACGAGCCGCGACAGGCTGGCGACTAGGCAAGCGGACGCCTTGTCGTCGCTGGCCGCGACGCCACGTATCATGTGGCGCGCTAGGCCAGGGGCCAACTTTAGGCGCGCTAAGGACCAGTCATGCCAAGTGGCTTCTCGAGCCCGCGACCACGGGCGCTACTCACGTTGCCTGCAGCTATCATGTGGCTGGCCGCCTGCACGGTTGCGCTAGGCCAGGCCGCCCCAGAGCCGTACGTCGCCAGCGGCCGCGTCGTGGACGCGCGCGGCAACCCACTGGCAGGCGTTCAGGTGTTCGCGGACAACACGGCCTACTACAACTTCAACGTCTTCGCGGTCACGGATGAGGACGGGCGCTACCGCATCGAGCTCGGTGACGTTACGCCAAGCAGTTGGCGCGTCGCTGGCTACGTGGAACGGCGTTACAACGACGTCCGGCTGCAGCTCCCGCTGCGCCCTAGCGCCAATCAAGCTTTCGCAGGCGCCACCGGGGCGGTGCGTGACTTCACCTGGTTGATGCAAGGCGAGACCCCTGAGGGTGACCATTACGGCGTTACCGTCTACCTCTACGACGCGAGTTGTTGCGACAGCTACGTCGACGACACCGCCCGCATCGAGGTCACGTTCGTGCCGCTCGCTCCACTGCTCGACGGCAGCGAAGGCGAGATCGTGGTGCGCTACCCGGACGGCACGCACTTGGTCGACGTGCCGGTAACCAAGTACCGCGTAAGCGCTCGTTACGTCCCGGAGGGTTCCGCGCCAGTCGCCATGCTCATCAAAGAGCGCCGCGCAGACGATTTCACGCCGACGACGGACGCCGACTTCCACGACGTTTGGGGCTACCTCGGCATGGAACTCGAGGTCATGCTCCCTTAAAGTTGGTAACGGAGCCAACGCGCGCCCTGAGGAGGTAGCGATCATGGCTGAAGTAGTCGTCTTTCACCATGTGCTTGGACTGACGAGCGGCATCCTCGAACTAGCCGAGACGCTGCGGCAGGCGGGCCACACGGTTCACGCCCCCGACCTGTACGAGGGCGTGGTGCTCGGGTCGCTAGAGGAAGGGATGAAGCAGGTGCGGTCACTTGGCTTCGAGGCCGTGGTGAAAAGGGCGGAGAACGCCGTCGCGGGCCTCGCCCCCGGCCTCGTTTACCTCGGTTACTCGCTAGGGGGCATTCCGGCGCAGAAGCTCGCCCAGAAGCGACCAGGCGCCCGCGGCGCGGTCCTGGTTGCCGCATGCCTCCCTCCAACGGAGTTCGGTGGCGCGTGGCCAGAGGGAGTGCCGCTGCAGATCCATGCGCAGGAGCGCGACCCAGAGTTCGATAACGGCTACGACCTCCCCACCGCCAAAGCGCTGGTGGCTGACGTTGCCGACGGAGAGCTCTTCCTCTACCCCGGTGACCGGCACTTCTTCGCGGACAGCTCGACGGAAGAGTACGACCAGGAGACCGCCATGGCGTTCACGCGCAACGTACTGGCGTTCCTGGCCCGCCTGAACTAAGTCTTCTGGTCACCGTGCTAGCATCCCAACTCGGCCAGCATGTTCGGCCCCGGACGAGCGCGACGTACCCGGTGAGGACAAGACGTCGCCATGGAGGTTCATCATGGCGTGGGTCGTTCTGATCGTCTCAGGGCTGTTCGAAGCCGTGTGGGCCACTGCGCTCGGCCGTTCGGATGGCTTGACCAAGCTGTGGCCGTCGGTACTGTTCTTCATCGCGCTAGTGCTAAGCATGGGGGGCCTTGCCTACGCCATGAAGACACTGCCAACCGGCACTTCTTATGCTGTGTGGGTCGGTATCGGCGCCACCGTCGCCGTGATCGTGTCGATGGCTACGGGCGCCGAGGCGTTCTCGTGGCCGCGCGCTTTCCTGCTCCTCGGCTTGGTCTCGTGCATCGCCCTCCTCAAGGTGGTGCGGTGAGGTCGGCCGCGGCCGCGCGTGATACCTTCACGACTAACTGCCGCGGGAGCGGCGCTACTTGGAGGTCGCCAGCGTGAAGCCAACACCGCTAGTGCTGCTCGTCGTGTTCCTCGCCATCGGCGCCTACTTGCTGTGGCGCGCGCTGCAAGGGGGCGGACCCGTCTACTACTTCCTGTCAGCGGTCGCTTTCGGCATGGCCATCGGCGTGATGCAGGGCATCAACCGCGGCAGGCGCGGCTAGCGGGGCAAGGCGGTGGCGCCTGGAGGGGGGTCGGAGCGGGCCGACGTGGTCTCGGCGTTCCCCTTCGCTACTAGCAGACAGGCCGTTCGACCTGGCCGCGTTGCCGTTGCGCCGGCCGTAAGCGGGCGCGCTTGGAGCTTCGGGGCTTTCGAGCTCGAGCTGCACGCTGACCCTTTAGCGCAACTCGTCGTGAGAGCGAGCGGTAGCAACGGGGTCTTCCGTTCACCGCCCGGCCGCGCCTGGCTGGCGGCCGCGCAAGGAAGCTACCGCGCCACCGGCCGTGCTGGCCACCTCCGCCCAGTCGAGAAGCTCGACCTGCGTTTCCGCCACCAATGGTTGGCCAGCGTCGACGAGGACACAGTCGACGGGCGTCCCGCCCTGCTGCTGCGCGGCCACCTCGCCCTTGAACCGGATGAACTGAAGGCCACGGCAAGAGATGGGACTGCGCACGTCGCATACGAACTGCGCCTCGTCGATATCGACGGTCGGCGCTGCGGCGTGGAAGTCGACTTGCTGCCTCCAGCCGGCGCCGACGGCAGTTGCTTCGCCGAGCTCTTGTGGGAACAGCCGCCAAGCGCGCGCGTGTTCGGCTTCGGCGCGCAGTTCACCTACCTCGACATGCGTGGGCGGGAGGTGCCGATACTCACGGCGGAGCAGGGCGTCGGCCGCGGCGCGCAGCCCCTCACGCGCTACACGGAAGCTTTCGGGGGTGCAGGCGGCGACTGGTGGAGCACGTACGCCCCGGTGCCAGGCTTCGTCACCACCGAGCTATGTGGGCTGCTGCTGCGTAACACGGAACCGATGCGCTTCGACCTGCGCCGGCCGGGCGTTGGCAGCGCGCGCGTCTACGCCGCGCAACTGCGGGCGTTGGTGTACTGCGCCGACGCGCCAGCGGAGCTCCTCGAACTGCACACGCGCGCTACGGGCCGCATGCCTGCGCTGCCAGACTGGGTTCACAGCGGCGCCATCGTCGGGTTGCAAGGCGGGAACGAGAAGGTCGAGCAGGCCGTCGCCGACCTCGAGGCGGCAGGCGCCAAGGTGGCTGGCGTGTGGCTGCAGGACTGGGTAGGCAACCGCCAAGTGCCGTTCGGCACGCGGCTGTGGTGGGATTGGCAGCGCGACGAGGAGCGCTACCCCGACTGGCACGGCATGCGAGGGCGATTGGCGCGCAACGGCGTGCGCATCCTGACTTACGTGAACCCGTTCCTGGCGCCGATGACCGACAGGCCGGGCAGCAAGCCCGGACTCTTCGATGCTGCGGACGCCGCTGGTTACTTCGTCAAGACGGCGACCGGTGAGACGTACCTGACCGACCAGGGCGACTTCCAGGCTGGCCTGATCGACCTCTCCAACCCCGAGGCGCGCGCCTGGTATCTGGAGGTCCTCGCCGAGAACCTAACCGAGAGTGGTGCGTCTGGCTGGATGGCCGACTTCGGTGAGGGGCTACCTCTCGACGCGCACCTTGCCAGCGGCACGGCGCTCGCGTGGCACAACCACTACCCGGAGGCGTGGGCGGCGTTCAACCACGACCTCCGCGCTCGGGTCGCGGAGCTGAGCGGCGGTGCGGGGGGCGATTACGTGACGTTCTTCCGCTCCGGCTTCACCCGCAGCCCAGGCAACGCCGGTTTGTTCTGGCTCGGAGATCAGTGCGTCACGTGGGATCGCTTCGACGGCCTGGCTAGCGCCCTGACGGGGCTACTGTCAAGCGGCTTCTCCGGCTTCGCCCTCAACCACGGCGACGTCGGTGGCTACACTTCGACGCTCTCGCCGCTGCCCGTCACCGTGCGGACGCCCGAACTCCTCGCACGCTGGGGCGAACTCATGGCGTTCACGCCCGTGCTCCGCAGCCACGAAGGCAACCGCCCGCAGCACAACGCCCAGGTCTACTCGACGGCCGAGACGCGCGGCGCGTTCGCGCGCGCGGCACGCCTGCACGCACAGTGGGTCGACTTGCGCCGCGAACTCATGCGGCAGGCGGCCGCTACTGGCGTGCCTGTCGTCCGCCACCCGTGGCTGCAGTACCCGGCAGACGCGCAGTGCGCCGACCTCACTGGTCAGTACTTCCTTGGCCCCGACCTGCTGGTTGCGCCGGTGCTGCAGGCGGGGGCAAGCAGCGTCCGCGCCTACCTACCAGCTGGCAGCGGCACGTGGCGGCACCGCTGGACGGGCGCCGCCTACGCAGCGGGCGCTGGCGCCTGGGTGGAGGTACCCGCGCCAGTAGGGCAGCCTGGGCTGTTCGACCGCGAGAACTAGGGGCTAACCGCGGCGCCTGCCGCGCGGGTCGAGCACGTCGCGGAGCCCGTCGCCCAGGAGGTTGAAGGCAAGCACTGTCAGGAGGATGGCGAGGGCTGGCGCTGAAGACGCCCATGGCGCCTCGGCGATGAACGACCGCGTTTCCGACACGACGGCGCCCCACTCTGGGGTGGGCGGCTGGGCGCCGAAGCCGATGAACCCGAGACCCGCCGCCGTGAGTATGGCGCCCCCGACGTCGAAGCTCGCCTGCACCAGCAGTGGTGTTAGCGCGTTGGGCAGGACGTGCTTGAGGGCCTGACGCCAACGGCCCGCTCCAAGCGCGCGTGACGCGTCTACGAAATCCAGTGTCTTGAGACTCAGCACCTGGGCGCGCAACAGGCGGGCGTAGTAAGGCCAAGACACGGCGGCGACTGCGATGATCAGGTTAGTGAGGCTGGGTCCGAGGGCGCCAGCTATGGCCATCGCCAAGATGAGGGCGGGGAACGCGAAGAAGATGTCGGTGATGCGCATCGCCACTTCGTCGACGACGCCGCCGAAGATGCCCGCGAGCAGCCCGACGAGGCCGCCGATGACCAAGGAGGCCGCCACGACCGTCAGGCCGATGCGTAACGAGATACGCGACCCGAACACGACGCGCGACCACACGTCGCGGCCCAACTGGTCCGTGCCGAGCAAGTGCTGTGCGCTCGGCGGCTTCAGCCTCGCACTTAGGTCCTGAGCGAGCGGGTCGCCCGCCAGGTACGGGGCGAGGATGGCGACGAGGACGAGCGACACCGCCAAGATGGTGCCGACTAGCGTTCCGGGGTTGCGGAAGAAGCGCCGCATGGCCTTATTGCGGATGAGGGGCTGGCGGCCAGGCACGCGCGCGGTCATGCGTACGCGATCCTAGGGTCGAACACGACATACAAGACGTCTACCAAGAGATTGATGACGCTGTAAGCCAGCCCGGCGATGAGCGTTACGCCCATGACGGCCGGGAAGTCGAGCGCGGTGGCGCTAGCGGTGGCGTACGAGCCGAGACCGGGCCAGGAGAAGATGGTTTCCGTTAGTACCGCGCCCGTCAGGAGCGCCCCGAGCAGACTGCCGAGGACGGTGAGCACGGGCAGTGCGGCGTTACGCAGCGCGTGCTTGAGCACGACCTTGGTATCAGGCAGGCCCTTGGCCTTGGCAGTGCGCACGAAGTCTTGAGATAACACCTCTAGCATGGCGCTGCGCACCATGCGGGCGACGAGGGCGGTGGAGAAAGCTCCAAGCACCAGCGCTGGCAGCAGCAGGTGGCGCAGTGCGTCTCCGAGCACTTCCCAATCTCCTGCCAGCAGGGCGTCGAGCGTGAGGATGCCGGTCACCCGCGGTGGCGCCAAGAGGTAAGCGTCCAACCTCCCTGGGCCAGGCAGCCACCCGAGTTTCGCGTGAAAGAGCTGAAGCATCAAGATCGCCAGCCAATAGACGGGCGTAGCGCCCCCAACCAGAGCGAGTGTCCTGACGCCGAGGTCTAGCGGCTCGTCCTGCTTGACGGCGGCGAGTATCCCGGCCGGAATGCCAAGCGCCAAGGCGAACAGCATGGCGGCGATGGTCAGCTCGAAGGTGGCGGGGAAGAAGTCCCTAAGGTCGTTCAGGATCGGTCTGCCAGTTCGCAGGGAACGCCCGAGGTCGCCAGTCGCCAGCGAGCGCATGTAGAGCAGGTACTGCTGCCACGGCGGCTTGTCTAGGCCGCGCTTCTCACGGTAAGCAGCGACTTGCGCGGGGCGGGCGTTGTTGCCGAGCGCCGCCGCCGCCGGATCTGCCGGCACTACCTGCGAGATGAAGAAGGCCGCGAAGCCGACGCCCCACACCACGAACACGAGGGAACCGACGCGCCGCAATATGAACGCTAGCACCGGGTCTCCTTGGCAGGGTTAGGGAGGGCCCGATTACCAGGGCCCTCCCGCGTGCGGCTTCGGTTCAAGTA
The DNA here is from genome assembly GCA_035703635.1 of Trueperaceae bacterium. Lineage (GTDB taxonomy): Bacteria > Deinococcota > Deinococci > Deinococcales > Trueperaceae > JAAYYF01. The sequence continues at coordinate 22,350 of DASSXV010000023.1, forward strand.
ACGCCCGCCGAGATCAGGGGAGCTTGCTTATGCGGTCGAGTTCCACGTCGCCGCCTGCGCTGCGGACGAAGCCCTCGACCTTTGCCGAGGTGACGATGGGCTTGTACGGCTGGTAGAGCATGTCGTATGGGCCTTCTGTCGCTACCAACCGCGTGAGCTGCCCGTAGATCTCGGCCCGAACGGCCGGGTCGATAGTGGTGGCGCCCTCGGTGGCCAGGCGTCCGGCCTCCGGGTTGTTCCACACGTTGCGCCAAGCGATCGAGGACGCGTCGTAATTGGACAGTGGCGTGGCGTTGCCGTCGGGATCCGGGTAGTCGGGGCTCCACGCCGCGAGCACGATCTGCGCTTGCTGCGCGCGGTAGATGGTGTACAGCTCGCTGGCTACCGTCTGCTTGATGTTGGCCGTAATGCCTGCCTCAGCGAGGTCGGCCTGGACCTTGGCGGCGAGGTCGGCGCAAGGGATGCCGCCGCCGCAGGCGCCGGTCGGGATGAGGAACTCGACGGTCAGGCCGGTGGCGCCAGCCTCCGCGAGGAGCGACTTGGCCTTCTCGACGTCGCGCTCGTAGTAGATGGTCGAGTCAGCGCCCATGAGACCGGCGGGAATGATGGTCTGCATGCGGCGACCGAGGCCGAGCAGCAAGCTGTCGATGATGGCCTGCTGGTCGACCGCGTAGCGCACGGCGTCGCGGACGCGGTTGTCTTCGAACGGTGCGCCAGGGCCAGAGTTAAGGCCAAGGTAGGTCATCTGGAAGGTGTCGGTCTTGTAGGTCTTGAGGTTCGCGTTCGACTCGGCGGCCTGGAAAGCCTCGGGGGTGTAATCGTACGCGATGTCGATCTCGCCAGACTCTAGCGCCGTGCGCTGCGCGTTCGCTTCTTGCATGTAGCGCAAGATGACGCGCGTGATGCTGCCAGGCGTGGCGTACTCGGGGTTGGCGACGAGCACTACTTGCGCGCTGCGATCCCACCGTTCGAGCATGTACGGGCCAGAACCCGCGGAGTGATCGTTCAACCACGCCTGGCCGTAGTCGCCGTCCTGGAAGTTGGGTTCGACCTCGGCCTGGTCCATGACCCCACCGATGTTGAAGGTCAGCAGGTTGAGGACGATGCTCGGGTTGATGCTGACTGGCAGGTCGAGGCGCACGGTCTTGTCGTCAAGCGCGACGGTCGAGCCGATCTCCATGCCAGCAACGTCAGTGAAGAGGAACGAGGACGGCCCCCCGATCTGGATGGCGCGCTCGAACGAGAACACCACGTCGGACGACTTGACGGGCCGGCCCGTCGAGAACTTCGCGTCTTTGAGGTGGAAGGTGATGCTCGTGCCTCCGCCGTCCCGTTCCGCGATCTCCCAGCTCTCTGCCAGGCCTGGCACGACCTTGGAGAGGTCAGCGCCGTCGAACTTGACGAGGCGCTCGTAGATGTTGTCGATGATCACGGTGCCTGAGAACTCGTAACTGACGCCGGGGTCGATGGTGAGCAAGTCGGTCCAGTCCCCGCCGATCACGAGGGTGGTCTGCCTAGCCGATTGAGCGCTGCCGATAGCCAGTGAAAGGGCGACTACGAGCGCAACCGCTAGGGTTGCAATCTGCTTTAACCGCATGCTGCCTCCAAGGTGAGGACGAGACTGTTGGCCCGGCGGGGATGTCGGGTAGGCGAATTCTACACCCCTGCCCTCAGGTGCCAAGCCCTTGCAGCATGTTGGTGGCGGCTTGCTTCTCCACCTCGTCGGAAGCGCGGGCCGCCGGGAGGCTAAGCGCCTTCTCCAACTGAACCCGCGCTTCTGCCGGCTTTCCTAACGCGATCAGGGCCCTGGCGTACTCGACGCGCAGGTTGACTTGGTCAGGCGCGGCGGCGATGCCCTTGGCTAGGAGCGGTTCGACGGCGTCCTTGCGGCCGCCGTACAACCACCCGACGCCGTTCTCGACCAGCTCGAGGTGCCACATCGCCAGCCCCACGAGGGCGTCTGCGTTGTTGGGATCCAGCCGCAGCGCCTTGTCGAAGAGCCCCTTGAGTTCGGGCGCAACGCCAAGGTTCTGCAAGATGCCAGAGCGACGCGCGATCTCGCCCTTGGCGCGCGCGAGCTGCACGACGGCCGCGGCGGAAGTGGGGTCCAGCTTCACTGCCGCCTCCCCTGCCGTGACCGCGCGGTCAAGCCACGTCAGTTCCTCGGCGAGCGGGGCGCCTTCGAGGGCGAGGTGGTAGACGACCTCGTCCGAAGCTGCCCGTGCTGCGGTCGTCTGCATGGCGGCCGTCTGTACCGAGCTTGCCTTCTCCCAGGCGGCGGCGTAGTCGCCGCGGTCGCCGAGCGCGGCCGGGGTCTGAGCGAGGGCGGTCGGCGCTAGCAGCAGCGAGCAGGCGGCTAACAGCGCCATGCGGCGCGCTACGCGGCCACCGAGGCTGGGATCAGAACGCGAACTCGAGGCCGACGCGGAACTCGCTGTTGTCGGTCCATGCACCATACATGCTCCCGTCTGGGCCGTAGAAGATGGTGGCCGCCGCCGTACCCGTCAGGCCGTCCGCGAACGAGTAACTGAGGGCCGGTCTGACGACCCCGCTGCCGTCGAGCCACTCGTGCAGCCACGAGACGTCGAGGCCGGTGCGGTTGTCTGGGTCGAAGGTGGCGGAGACGACGGTGGAGAGCGAGTGCGTTGGGTCCGCGCCCGCGTCTGGCGCGGTGCGTTGGTACGCGCCTTGCAGCGCGACGAACGGTCCGCCCGAGATGTTCGTCTCTACCCCTAGGACTGCCGCGAGAGTGTCGTTGCCTACCGTTGGGTCCGTGCCGTCCGGGTCCTCTGCGAAGGTGTACGCCGTCTCGCCACGCAGCACGTAGTTTCCTAGCACGACGGAGAAGTCGCTACCGAGCAGCGTGACGTGGTCGTAGGTCAGGCTCGGCTGCAACTGGACGTGGCCGACGGTTTCGGTCGGGGCGAGGTTGGCCGCGACGGTGGGCAGGTGCCTGAAGCCGCGGTACGCGACCACGCTGACGTCTGCGCCGCCGCCGATGTCGAGGTCAAGCGTCGCGCGGCCGCCGAACTGGATGTTGCCTACCGAGAACTCCGGCACTTCTTCGACGGGCGCGACCACCCCGACGATCGTCATGCCCGGCGGTAGCTGCGGCATGGCGATCGCTGGTTGCCAGCGGGCGCCCGGCAGGGTAGATGGCACGAAGACGGGCACGACGACGAGGTCGACCGTTACGCCGTCCTGGCCGTGCACCGTTGCCCGGAGCAGCGGCGTTGGCAGGCGTTGGTCGCTCGGGTTACCGACCGGGTTCGCCAGGTCGCGCGGGTTGATCACGTCGACAGGGTTGACGGCGTCGGTCGAGCCCCACGCCACCACCTGGTTGCCGACGCTGAGGTCCACTGGGCCTAAGTAGACGGTGGCGTAAGCGCGGCCGAGGCGCGCGCTGAACGGTTCGGCAGCTGCCGCGTCGTAACGGGCGCCGACCTCGGCCACGAAGATGGCGTCTGGGAAGAAGCCAGAGCCAACCTCGCCGTCCAACCGGAGCTTCAAGTCGGCTGCCGCGACCGGGATGGTCCCGTCGATGGCCACGCCGAACTCGGTTGCGACCTTACCGCCGAGGCGGTAGCTCACCTGGGCGGAGGCGGTCGCTGCGAACAACAGTGCGCTCAGGAAGAGCGCGAGGAGTGAATAGGGGCGCCTAAGCATGCGTTTCACCTCGTGATCTGGCTAGGCTCAGCGCTGGAGGAAGCGCTCGGTGAAGACATCGGCTGGGATGTCGCCGTCAAGCGTGAAGTCCGACTGGTCGATGGTGGTGAACGAGCCGGTTGCGACCGTCTCCATGCGGATGACGCTAGGCAGCGTGTAATCGCCGACGGTGACCGTGCCGGAGATGGTGAGCACCTTGATCAGTTCACCTGCGCGGTAGAACTCGACGCGCTGCGGGATGAGCGTTGCCTCGGGGACCTGGTAGACGATGCGGTCGTAACTACTGGTCCCGCCAGCGGCAGCCGTGCCTTCCATGACGTAGACGGGGCCGGGCTGGACCTCGAGTAGGGTGGTCGTGAAGTCGTCGCCGAAGTCGCCGCTGAGGCTCGAGATCTCCTCGTACGAGAAGTCGGAACCGAAGAACGCGTCCTGCTCCTGCCCGCCCGCTACGCGCCTGACGCGGCCGAGGGCGGGGAGGTAGATCATCGTCTCCGTTTCGCCTGACGCCTTCTCGATCGAGAGGAAGCCGGAGCCGCGCACGTCGGCTGGTTCGAGGAACTTGATTAGTTGCGAGCGCCCCTCGTCAGCCGTCCAGATCTGCATCGAGCGCGTGAGCGAGTGCCCAGACCCCGCGGTGATGGTCATGCGCAGGGTCGCGACCGTCGTGCTTGGGGCTGGCATGGCGTCCATCGCCGCAGTGATCTCGGCGGCCGTGCTGTAGCGCTGGGCGCTGACCGCGCCCCCGATGAGCAGGACTAGGACGAGGGTCGTAAGCAGGCGGGTTAGCGAGCGGGGTTCAGTCATCGGGTGACCTCCTTGGTCAAGCGGCTGCGCGGGTGGCCGTTGCCGGCGTTGAGCCGCGCGGGTTGCGTAGGAACACGAGGCAGGCGGCGGGCAGGAGCGTTAGCGACGCGGTCCCGACCGAGAGCACGGTGAATGCCATGAGCGAGCCGAGCGTGCGCACAGGCACGAACTGGCTGAAGACCATGGCGAGGAAGCCCGCACCCAACGTGAGGGCGGTGAAGAGGATGGAGCGGCCGGAGGAGTGCAACGCTTGACTCATGGCGGCCTCCGGCTGGCGGCCACTGCGGCGCTCCTCCATGTACCTGACCGTCAAGTGGATGGCGTAATCGCCGACGCCGATGGCGAGCGCGCCGAGGAGCATGGTCGAGAGGTCGAGGGGGATGCCCAGGAACCCTAGGACGCCGTACTGCAGGGCGATGGTGAGCAGCAGGGCGAGGATGGTGACGAGGGCGGCGCGGAAGGAGCGTACGAACGAGTCGATGATCACGACGAGGATGATGGCGAGCGACAGGCTGATCACGAAGTCGTGCATGAGAGAGTCTTCGATGTCGAGCTGCAGCAGCGTTGAGCCCGTGTAGCCGAGGGTGGCGTGTTGGCCCAACGTCGCCGCACCGGCTGCCTCGATGTCGTTGACGATGCCCCGCATGATGGCCGTCGACTCCGATTTCGTGGCGATGTCTACTAGCCCCTGTTGCGAGTCGAGGGTGAGGTACTGGCTGACCTGCTTGGGGTCACCGGAGAGCTGATAGAGCAGGAGTTCCTGCGCTATCTCCTCGCGCGTGGTTGGGAGGCCGTCTACCCCAGTGAGGGTGTAATGGATGGCGCGTAACACCGAGGCTATCGACGTCGTCGGGCCGACGCCTTCGATGGTGGCCACGCGCTCCTGGAAGGCGAGCATGGACTGCAGCGTTGCTGGGTCGCTGATGTCTCCGGTTACGAGCACTTGAACTTGGCTCGAGCCTCCGAAGGCGTCTTCCACGATGGCGTAGTCCTTGCGTAGCGGTGAGTTGGCGTTGAAGTAATCGATGACGGCGGTGTTCGGAACGATGCGCGTGGTTCCTACGATCGCGAGGACCAGGAGCAGGCCTGCCGCAACGAGGATGCCGTAGCGCCGGCGGTCTGCGAAGCGCGCGATCGCCTCGAGGAAACCGGCGATCATGCCTGGCTGTTCAGGGTCCACGACGCGGCGCGGTGCCCGTAGCAGCCCAAGCACGGCGGGCAGAAGCACGAGCGCCGCCACGAGCGTGCCGAGCACGCCGCCAGCCGTTAGCAGGCCTAACGCCCTGACGGTTGGCATGCCGGAGAGGGTGAAGGTGGAGAGCGCGGCCGCGATGGCTAGGCCGGAGATCAGTACGCCGAGGCCCGTCTCCTTGCGAGCGGTCGCGATGGCCTGGTGCTTGTCCTTGCCGTGCGACAGCTCTTGGAAGAAGCGCCCGAGTAGGTGCAGCGAGAACGAGCTTCCGACGGCGAGGATGGCCACCGGCGCGATGACACTGAGGGTGCTCAGTTCGGCGCCGATCCAACCCATGACGCCAAGTGACCAGAGGAGTCCGACGAGCACGGTCATGAGGGGGAGGAGCGCGCCGCGCACGGTGCGGAAGTTGAGGTAGAGCATGACGAGGATGAGGAGCGCAGCGACGCCGCCGAGGAGCGGCATCTCGCGCGCGAGGGTGGCGCGCATCTCGCCGTCGATGAGAGGGCCGCCGACGAGGTGAACTTTGCCCATTCCGGCGCCCTGCCAGTCGCGGTCGAGCGCTTCGCGGATGGCGCTGCTCAGTGCCGAGGAGTCGACGTCTCCCGAGACTTCCATGACCACGTTGGCGGACTTGCCGTCTAGTGCTACGAGCAGTCCGCCGCGGTAGAGGGGTGACGTCTCGAGGTAGTCGCGCGCGGCGGCCAAGTCGGAGGCCGTCGGGGTGGCGGGCAGGAGTTCTTCGATGACGAGGAAGCCGTCGTCGTCGAGCATGCGTTGCGCGTTGCCGGCGCTGGTCACGGCGGTGACGCCTGGAACCTTGGCGAGGTCGTTAGAGAGTTGCCGTAGCGCGGCGACGGCCTGCGGCGTGTAGATGTCGCCCTCGACGAGCGCCACCATGATGCCGTCTGCCCCGAACACGTCGGCGACCTCGCGCTGGAGCTCCGTGACGGTGCTGTTGTCCGGGAGCATGGCTGCCACCGAGGCGTCGAGCTTCAGGCGCAACGCCCCGAGCCCGAGGCCGACGGACACGAAGACGAATGCGGCGACGATGAGCCAATCGCGGCGGCGTTCGGACTTGGTCATGCGCTGCCCCTCGTGGAACGCTCGTTCCAGTTGGCGTGTGGGTCGTTAGCGATGTGGCTCATGCTGCTGAAGGCCTCCTAGGCGGTTGGTTACTGGATTACCGGGTGTGGTCGGTGGTCGTCGAGGGCGTGCAACGCGATGGCGGCGTAGCCCTCCAGCGTGTCCCGGCGACTGGATACTTTAGCCACGAAGCCGAGGTTGAAGGCGCTGAAGAGCAAGTAGCGCGCGAGGTGCTCTGGTGGGTACGTATCAGAGATGTCGCCGCGTTCGGTCGCTGCCGTTATGAGGTTCGCGACCATGTTGATCAGCTCGCTCAAGTACCGCGAGAGGAAGGCAAGCACGTCTGGCTTGCTGGCTGCCAACTCGATGGCGGCCCGCAGCGTGAGGGAGCTCGTGCCGCCGCCAGAGGCGAGTTCGTCGATCAGGGCGCCTAGCAGGTTCTTGAACTGGTCGCGGAAGGCGCCCGTTCCCGTGAGGAAGAGGCGGAGTTGGTCGCGTTCGATCTCCGCGTGCGCGGCGAGCGCCTCCATGAAGAGCTGCTCTTTGCCGCCGAACGCCGCGTAGAAGGAGCTTGAGCTGATGCCAAGCTCGTCTAGCAGGTGCCGGACGGACGTGGCCTCGTAACCCTGCCGCCCGAAGAGCGCGGCGGCTTTGAGGACAGCCTCGTCATGGTCGAACTCCTTGGGCCTCGCCATCAACGCGAGAATACCACGTTATGGAACAAACGTTCCGTAACGTGGCGAACGCTGTTGGCTCGGCGTCAGTCGACGAGCTTGTGGCGCAGCTTCTCTAGCGTCTCAGGAGTCATGCCGTTGCTCTCGAGGTACGCGATGGCGCCGCCGAAGCGGGCGTCCAAGTGCTCGAGCGCCGGACCGATGAGATCTGGCGTTGCGCCAAGCAGGCGCGCGAAATCGCTGCGCTTGATGCCGCGCCCCTCGGCGTCCGCGAGCAGCCGTTGACGCAGTGGCTCGATGCGGTCGTGAGTGAGCGCGAAGTCCTCGACGATGGTGGCACGGTCGACGCCGACGGCCTCGAGCAACAACGCAGCCACCAGACCGGTGCGGTCCTTGCCTGCCGTGCAGTGGAAGAGGGCCGCCCCCGGCGCGTCAGCCAGCAAGGTCAGGACGCGCACGAAGGCAGAACCCGCATGATCGAGGGCGCGGATGTAGAAGGCCGTGATGTCGAACGGGTCGGACGGTTGAGCGCCGGCAGCGTCGATGTGACCCCAGATCTCGACGTTCTGATAATCGATGTCGCTGTGGGTTGCCAGGCTGTTAGGGTCGCGCTCGAGTTCTTGCGGTTGGCGCAAGTCGATGACCGTGCGCAACCCGAGTTCGTGCAGGCGCTCGAAGTCGGCCTCAGCCAACTGCATGGGGATGTCCGAGCGGTAGAACACGCCCGAATGGGTCTTGCCGTTGCCGACTACAGGCAGGCCACCGAGGTCGCGCGTGTTGAGAGTGCCGTTCAGCGCGATGAAGCGCGCATCGTGATGATCGTGGTTAGCGGTGCTCATTGTCCGGAGAGTCTACCGTGCCTGCTCGCGAGTCGGCACCGCCGCATGCCGTGAGCAGGTGTAGCATGCCACCACACGGCGCTACTGGCGCAGGGTCAGGTAGCTTGCCAGCCAACGGAACGCTAGGAGTGGCCTCGTGAAGTGGGAAGACACCGGTCGAAGTAAGAACCTAGAGGACAGGCGAGCTTCCGGGCCCGGCCGCGCCGCGGTGCCGCTCGGCATAGGCGGGGTGCTCATCGTCCTGGCCCTCAGCGTCATCACGGGCACCGACCTGTTCTCGACCTTGGGACTTAGCCCAAGCGCCTCACAGACCCAGACCCCACCGAATCAGGCTGAGCTGCAGGCGCAGGAGCCCGAAGTGCGCTTCGTTTCGTTCGTACTTGACGACGTCCAGGCGTACTGGGCCGCGGTCTTCCAGGCGAGCGACCTGCAGTACGCGGACGCGAAACTCGTCCTCTACCGCGACGCCGTCCAGACCGCCTGCGGCCTGGCGCCAGCAGCGACGGGCCCGTTCTACTGCCCTGGCGACAAGACCGTCTACCTCGACCTGTCGTTCTTCGACGAGCTCAGTCAACGACTCGGCGCGCCAGGCGACTTCGCGGAAGCGTACGTCATCGCTCACGAACTCGGTCACCACGTGCAGGACCTTCTCGGCGCGCTAACTGGTGGCCAGTCCTCGAGCCAATCCGTCGCCACGGAGCTGCAGGCCGACTGCTACGCGGGCGCGTGGGCCTCCTCGGCAGAGAGCCGCGGCATCATGGAACGCGGCGACCTCCAAGAGGGCCTTACCGCGGCCTCGTCGGTGGGTGACGACACCTTGGCCAAGCGCGCTGGGCGCGTGCCGAACCAGGAGACGTTCACGCACGGCAGCTCCGCGCAACGCACGAAGTGGTTCGACACCGGCTACAAGACCGGCGACCCAAGCGCCTGCACCACGCTCTGAGCTGAGCGCCCGACCGTGCGGCTTGCCCTGCCACCGCCGCGTCCAAGCCACCATTGACCCACTGCCAAGCGAACAACTATGCTCACTGTCAACGTCAATTTCGGACAGTGCGTTGACCACAGCGGCCGCGCCTACGTCCTGACGGGTGGCCGCAAGAACCGGTCCAACCCGGCTCATGGCCACCTCAGCTGGGCTCAGGAGGAACAAGATGCTTAAGAGGTTCACTAAGTCTGCGGTGACGCTGCTCGCCATTCTGCTGATGGGGAGCGCGGCACTCGCCCAAACCGAGATCGTCTACTGGACGCACGAAGACCCTAACCGCACCGCGTTGGAAGAAGAGTTGATCGCTCAGTTCGAAGCCGACTACCCCGAGTACAAGGTCGTGCGCGTGACGAACCCGACCGACCAGATGTCGCAACTCGTGCTTGCCGCCTTCGCCGCCAACCGCGGCCCCGACATCTTCAACATGGACATCTCCAACGAGTTCCCGTACATCGTCAACGGCCGCGTGGCAGAAGTTGACGCTAAGGCCGCCGGCTTCGACAGCACGCAAGCCATCTACGACGCCTACCTCCCGGGCGTGTTCGACCCCGTTACTTACGAGGGCGGGCTGTACGGCCTCCCCCTCGAGGTCACCAACTGGTCGATCTACCTCAACATGGACGTGTTCAGGAGCGCCGGACTGGACCCCCTCACCGACTACCCGAAGACGTGGGAAGAGATGATGGACGTCGCCGAGAAGCTCACCCTGCGCGACGGCGACATCATCACGCGCCGCGGTTTCGACTTCCGCTACCCTTACTACCTCAACTTCGTGGTTCCGATGGCGGAGCAGCTCGGCGGGCAACTTATCTCTGACGACGGCAAGAGCGCCATCGTCAACGACGAGGCTTGGTTGAGGGTCCTCGAGTACTTCCAGCAGTGGGGGCCGAACGGCAAGAACCTCGGCTCGCCGACCTACGCCGCCGCTCGCAAGCTCTTCAACTACAACAACAACGACATCGGCATGATGGAGTCCGGCCAGTACCAAGCGGAGCGCATCGTGTTCGACAACCCCACCTTCCTCCCGGGTGAAGGCTGGATGGTCGTCCCGTTCCCGCAGTGGGAAGACGCCGTTGCTGACGTGGCCGAGCCGTACTACGGGCACTACTGGCTCGTTAACGCCCAAGCCACGAGCGAGAAGCAGAAAGCCGCCTGGACGTTCCTTGGCTACTTGGCCGACCGTGCAGACGAGTTCTTCGAGCGCGTCGCCGTCCTTCAACCCACCCAGGAACTCGTGAACTCCGACCTGTTCAAGAACTCGCCATACTCCGACGTCTTCATGAGCGACCTAGCCAAGGCCAAGGTCGTCTATTACGCGGAGGACGCACCCCGCGTGCAGCAGGTCCTGAAGGACGCGGTCGAGGCCGTCATGCTGCAGGGCAAGGCACCAGCCGACGTACTCAAGACCATGCGTGAAGGCGTAGAACGCGCCATCCGCGGCGAGTACTGAGCTAAGAGGGTGGCCCGTAAGGTTCCTGGCCTGACGGTGGCCACCAGAAGAGCGTTGTGGGGCTGGGTGTTCGTACTCCCAGCCCTCATCTACTTCGCCGTCTTCAGCTTCTACCCGATCTTCAACGCCCTCTGGCTAAGCCTTCACAGCAAGAACGTCCTCTCACTGCGGCCACCGCGCTTCATCGGCCTGCGCAACTACCTCGACCTACTCAACTCGGGTACGTTCTGGAACTCGTGGAAGGCGACGGGGCTGTTCACGGTCAGCACGGCCGTGCCGCTCGTGCTCCTCAGCCTGCTCCTCGCCACCCTGATCGTCTCGCGGCTTAGGCTGCAGCGCTTCTTCCAGATGGCGCTTTACGCCCCCGCCGTCATCCCTGGGGTGGTAGCAGCGGCAGTGTGGCTACTACTGCTCGACCCGCGCGGCATCGCCAACCAGTGGGTGAACTTCGTCATCGGCCTCAGCGGCATAGACCACAAGTGGCTGGCCAACCCCGACATGGTGAGGCTAAGCACCGTCCTCGTGTACTTATGGGGCAAGCTCGGGTTCTTCACGATCATCTTCATCGCAGGCCTCGGGGCCATCCCGCAGAGCGTGAAGGAGGCGGCCAACGTAGACGGCGCCACCGGGTGGCAGCTCTACCGCCACATCACCCTGCCGCTCCTCAAGCCAACGACCCTGCTCGTCTCGATAATGGCCATGATCTTTTGCATGCGTACGTTCAGCACCCAGTACCTGTTCACGCGCGCTGGGGCGCCGCTCGAACCCATCAACGTGGTCACGCTCGGCATCTACAACACCGGCATCCGCGACTACCAGATCGGACTGGCGAGCGCCATGAGCATCGTGCTCCTGCTCGTCATGTTCGTGCTTGCCCTCGCGCAGTTCCGCCTGTCAGGCAGACAGGAGGCCTGAATGGCCGCCGGAACCCTACGCGGAAGGCGCGCCGCTACTAGCAGGGCAGTGCGCGCGCGTTCGCCCATGGAAGTCGTTGGCAACGCGGTTGGTTGGGTCGTGCTCGTCGTCGCAGTAGCGCTCGTGCTCACGCCCCTCGCCTTCATGTTCATCGCCTCCTTCATGCCAGCCAGGGACATAATGCGCATGCCATTCCCCTGGTGGCCGGAGAGTCTCTACCTCGACAACTTCTGGCAAGCGATAAGGGGCAACGACGGCAAGTTCATCTTCCCGCGCGCGCTGCTCAACTCGGTGTTCGTGTCTGGCACCGTCGCGCTCACCACCGTGCTCTTCTCCACGCTAGCGGGCTATGGGCTGACCAAGCTGCGTTTCCGCGGCAGCAACATCGTTTTCCTCCTCATCCTCTCGACCCTGATGATCCCTTTCGAGACGGTCATGATTCCGCTCTACGTGGTCGTCACCGGCATGGGGCTGCAGAACTCGTACGCGGGCCTCATAGTTCCGTTCCTCCTCAGCGCCTTCGGGGTCTTCCTCATGCGCCAGTCGCTGCTCACGTTCCCTGACGAGCTGATCGACGCCTCGCGCATCGACGGCGCTTCAGAGTTGGGCATCTTCTTCCGCATCGTCATGCCGAACATGCTGCCCGTCATGGCCGTCCTCGCCGTGCTTACTTTCGAGCAGCAGTGGGACAACCTCATCTGGCCACTGCTCGTCGTGCAGACGCCTGCGCTCAAGACCATGCCGCTGTACGTCGTGCTGTTCATGGAGGAGAAGACGACCAACGAGGGCGCGATGGTGGCCGTGGCCGCGTTGGCGAGCCTGCCCATGCTCGTGATCTTCTTCAGCCTCGCCAAGTTCTTCCTAAAGGGCGCTAATGTGTTCTCGGCTGGCAAGGAGTGACGGCGTCTAGCTGCCGGGGCCGCCGCGAAAGGTCTACATGAAACTGTTCATCTTCGACATGGGCGGCGTGATGGTCGACGGCTTCGACGTGGTGCCCGCACTAGCTTCCGACCTCGACATCACCCCAGACGTCTTGCGGGCGGAGCTCGACGCCGCCGGAATGACGCCCTTGCACGACGGCGCCATCACGCCGCTAGAGTTCTGGCAGCGCTACGAAGTGCTTACGGGTAGGAGCGTCGCCGGTGAACCGTGGCGCGACTACTTCAAGCCCGTCAGGCGGCCGGCCATGTACGCCCTCGTCAGGCAGTTGCAGGACGCAGGCTACCGCGTGGTGGCGGGGACGAACACCATCGACCCCCACTACGCCATGCACGAAGCCAACGGCGACTACGCCGTGTTCGACCACGTCTACGCCTCGAACCTGATGGGCGTCTCCAAACCGGAGGCGGAGTTCTGGCGCCACATACTCGGCGCCGAAAGGGTCGCCGCCTCCGACGCGCTGTTCGTCGACGACCTAGCCGTCAACGTGGCCGGTGCCGCCGCGCTAGGGATAACGGCCGTGCAGTACGAGACGGCGGAACAAGTCAGCGGCGCCGTGTTGGCCACGCTCCCCGTGCCTAGCGCCTAAGAGTTGCCTTGGCCCAAGTCATGGTGCGGCTTGGCGGGGCGTGGGTAGGGTGCGGGCATGAGCCAAGCATCACCTGACCAGGCCGCAGCCGCGCCTACTACCGTTACTCCGGACGAGGCCGTCGCGCGCCTCAACAAGCTCTTCGATTCTGCCCTGAGGGCGCTCGGCGACGCCGATCAGCAGGACGCAGCATGTGAGCTAGCCGCTCAAGGCTGGACTCTACTGCGCCATTCGTGGCCGCGCGAGGGTGAGCGCCTCAACGGCGTCCTTCACTACCTGACGCGCACGGTCAGGCAAGCGCCTGCGAGGGCGGCCGCGGACGACACGCTGCTCGAAGTTCGCCACCTCATTCCGGCGGAGCGCCACCGTGTCATCTTCGAGACCTACTTCGCGCTGGCGTCTGGCAGCGCCTTCGTGCTCGTGAACGACCACGATCCGAAGCCGCTCTACTACCAGTTCGCTGCCGAGCACCCTAGTGAGTTCACGTGGGAACCTCTCGAGGAGGGCCCCGAAGTGTGGCGCGTGAGGATCGCCAAGGTTTAGGCGCCACACGCGCCTCCTGCGCCTTGCAGGCCGGGCGTGGCCGGGGGAGTAGGCTGGCAGGATGCTCGCCCCCGACTCGTCGACCGTTGAACCTGAAGCACAGAAGGCCGCGGCAGCGCAGCCGCTAAGCACCGCAGGGAGCGCACATGCGCTTGCCGACCCGCTCGTCCGCGCGCGCTTCGCGCGGCGCATCACGGGCGCGTTGTTCGTCAGCCAGAGCCTAGGGTCGGCGGGCTCCATCGCCGCCGCGACGGTCGCCGCGATCGTCGGCGCCGAGCTCTCTGGCCGCGACTCGCTCGCTGGCTTGCCAGCCGCCGTCGTGCAGATCGGCGTGGCGGTCGGCGCTTACTTCTGGAGTCGCCTCTCCGACCGCATGGGGCGGCGCGGGGCGCTCACCGCGGCGCTCGTGACGGGCGCGGCTGGGGCGACGCTCTCCTTGTTCGGGGTGGCTAGCGGGAACTTCGCGCTAGTGTTGGTAGCGCTGTTCATCACCGGTTCTGGCAACTCCGCCGTGCAGTTGGGCCGCTTCGTGGCGGCGGAAGTCAACCCGCGCGCCCGCCGCGCCCGCGCCCTCTCGACCGTCGTGCTAGGCGGCACCGTCGGCAGCGTGCTGGGCCCTGCATTGGTCGGGCCGACAGGCAGACTCGTAACCTCTTGGGGTTGGAGCGAGATCGCTGGGCCGTACCTCGCGACCGGCGCTGGCTACCTGCTGACGGCCGTACTCCTGTTCCTCGCGCTGAGGCCGGAGCCACGCCTCCTCGGCGAAGTCATCGCCCTCGAGGAGGCCGGCACGCGCCCGCTCACGCAGACGAGGACCTTGCGTGAACTCCTGAACGACGCGGCAGTGCGGACCGCGATCAGCAGCGTGGTGCTCGCGCATATGGTGATGGTCGGCCTCATGCAGATGACGTCGCTGCACATGCACCAGATCGACCACACCCTCGTCAACATCTCGATCGTCTTCTCGAGCCATACCTTCGGCATGTACGCGTTCTCGACGCTGTCTGGATGGATGAGCGACAAGTGGGGCAGGCGGCCAGTGCTTGGCGTAGGGGCCGTGATACTGCTGGCGTCCTGCCTGCTGGCTCCCATGTCGCCTGGGCTCGTGCCCGTCGCGTTCGCGCTCTTCTTGCTCGGGTTGGGGTGGAACTTCTGCTACGTCGCCGGCTCCGCGCTGCTTACCGACGCGCTCACCCCGGCCGAGAAGGGGCGCATGCAGGGCTTCAACGACCTGCTCGTCGGCGGTGCAGCGGCCAGCGCGACGATCATCGGCGGCCTCATCATGGCGCGTGCCGGTTACCTCGCTATGGGCTTGGCGGGAGCGGCCGTTACCCTCGCACTGATCGTCGTGGTCGTGCGCTTGCCGCGCCCAGCGGTTGGCTTGGCGGCAGACTGACATGCAGGCTGGCGGCGCCCACGTCTTCGACGCCGTGATCGTCGGCGGTGGGGTGGCAGGCTCCGCCGTAGCGTGCCGCTTGGCGAGCGCGGGCGCCAGCGTGCTGGTGCTGGAGCGCGAGCACCAGTTCGTCGATCGCGTTCGCGGAGACGCCATGTACCCGTGGGGCGTTGCCGAGGTCGTCAGGCTCGGCTTGGAAGCAGGGCCGCTGGCGGCGGCCAGCCACCTGCTGCCCTACTGGCAGACCCACGTCGCTGGCCTGCCGGAGAGCGCGGCGCGTGACCTGACCGCTAACGGGGGCCTTGGGGCGAGGGCGTTCTTCCACCCCGAGCTGCAGAGCGCGTTACTTAGCGCCGCCGAGCAGGCCGGGGCGCAGGTGGTGCGCGGCGCCGCCGTTACCGGCTTCAGCCGCGCGCCGGGGCCGCAAAGGTTGCACCTTGTCGAGGCGCGCGCCAACGGTGCGCCAAGCGATCACCTCGCGAGGTTAGTGATCGGCGCAGACGGCCGCTCGTCGCGGGCGCGCGCGTGGGGCGCTTTCTCGGTCAACGCCGACCCGGAGAAACTGATGTTCGCAGGCGTGCTGCTGGCGGGGGCGAGAGTGAGCTTCACTAAACACGAGAGCGACACGGCTCACGTGTTCTTCGCGCCTAGCACGGGGCTGCTCGCCATGGTCCTCCCCTTGGATGGGCGCAGGACGCGGGCCTACGTCGGTTATCACCTTGCCAGAGGCAGGCGGCGCTTGAGCGGCGCAGCTGCGTTCCCGGAGTTCAGGCGACTCAGCGAGGAAGCCGGCGTGCCGCCCGACTGGTACGACGGCGCAGAGGTGGCTGGCCCGCTAGCGCAGTTCTCTGGAGCGGACACGTGGGTCGACGAGCCGTACTCGAGGGGCGTGGCGCTGGTTGGCGACGCGGCGGCGGCGAGCGACCCGAGCTTCGGGTGCGGCGTGGCGCTGGCACTGCGCGGCGCCAGGCAACTGACCGACGAGCTGCTGCGCGTAGGGTCTTTCGAGCAGGGTGCCCTCGACGAGGCGGGCGTGGCCTACGCCGAGCAGGCAAGCGCTGACTTCCTCGCGCTGCAAAGGCAGATCTCGTGGTTAGCTGACGTGTACAGGGAGCCCGGCACGGCAGCCGACGCCATGCGCGCAGGACTGTGGCCGCTGTACGCGCGCGAGCCGAGCCGCGTGCCGGACGTAGTGCTCCTCGGGCCAGACGGTCCAAGTGACGAGACAGCCAAGCGCCGCTTCCTGGGGTTGGATTGAGGGCACGTCAAGGTGGACGCGGCGGGCCGCGCGCACCGCGAAGGAGGTAAGCGAACATGGCACCTGACTTAGGTTGGTTACACCGTTACGTTCCGGCTGGTGCCGACGCCGAGGCTGCGGGCGCAGCGGCGGCCAGCGAGCCGCTTCCTGGGGACGTGACGCTACTCCTACTGCACGGCACGGGAGGCGACGAGAACTCGCTCATGGGCGTAGGCAGGCTGGTTGCGCCGACCGCGAACCTACTGAGCGTGCGCGGCCGCTCCCTCGACGAGGGCTCTCCGCGCTTCTTCCGGCGCTTCAGCGCGACTAGCTACGACCAGGAGAACCTCATCTTCGAGGCGCGCGCGCTTGGCGCTTTCGCGCGTAGCGCTGCGGACACCTACGGCATCGACCCCCGCAGGCTCGTCGCGGTTGGTTACTCCAACGGCGCCAACATCGCGCTCGCGACCTTGGCGTACGACCCCGCCGCGTTCGCTGGCGCCGTGCTGCTCCGGGCGGTCATGGCCCTCGAGGATCCACCTGCGGTGGCCCTGAGCGGTAAGCCCATCTTGCTGCTCACAGGCGAACGCGATCCGTACGCGCCGCACGCTCGCGACGTGGCGCCCTACCTCAAGCGCTCGGGCGCCCGGCTAGAGGAGATCAAGGTGGCGGCGGGCCACGAACTGGTTGAGGAGGACGTTAGACGAGTCAGTGATTGGCTCGCGACGTTCGCACGCGAACGCTAGTTGGGACTCCGTGGAACGGCGGACCGGGCAACAACGCACCGGTCCGCCGCCGCGGCCGTAACGTGCAGGCGCTAACGCCTGATGGCGCGCAGGATCACGAGCAGGATGACGGCGCCAACGATCGCGACCAGGAGACTGTAGAAGTTGAACCCGGTCACGCCAGCACTGCCGAACTGGTTGAACAGCCAACCGCCAAGGAAGGCGCCGATGATGCCAACGATGATGTTGGTGAGGAGGCCGCCGCCACCCCCGGTAAGGGCTCCAGCGACCCACCCGGCCAACGCTCCCAGGACGATCCACAACAGGATGCTCATGACGAAGCTCCCTTCCTGAAGCGCCCGGAGTAGCTACTCGGGCGTGAAGCAACGCTAGCACTGGGAATCGAGCATTCGTGGTGCACCTGCCGAGTTGGCCGTCTCAGAACCGTGTCAGCGTTGGCGCGGGTCGAGCAGGTCGCGTAGCCCGTCGCCTAGGAAGTTGAAGGCGAGCACCACGAAGATGATGGCCAAGCCGGGCAGGGCAGCTACCCACCAGCCATCGAGGAGGTAGGCCCTGCCGCTCGCGATGATCGCCCCCCACGAGGTGGCTGGTGGAGGGACGCCAAGGCCGAGGAAAGAGAGGGCTGACTCGATCAGCAGTAGCTGCGAGAGCTGGAAGGTCGTGAACACGATCATGGACGAGACCGTGTTGGGCGCGATGTGGCGCAAGATGAGGCCCGCGTCCGGTGTGCCGAGCGCACGAGACGCCGCCACGAAATCTAGGTCGCGCAACCCGAGCACCGCAGCGCGCATCAGGCGCGCGTAAGCTGGCCATACCGCGAGGGCGAGAGTGCCGACCAGCACCCACAGGCCCTGCCCGAGCAGGCCGACCACCGCGATCATTAGGAGCATGGTCGGGAAGGCCAACTGCACGTCGATCAGGCGCGAGATGACCTCGTCTACCCAGCCGCGGTAGAAGCCAGCGAGCAACCCGAGCGCCGAACCGAGCACGGCGGCTGCGACCGCTGATAGGAGCACGGTGACGAACGTGGCTCTGGCGCCGCGCATGACGCGCGCCAGCACGTCCCGACCTAGGTTGTCCGTGCCGAGGAGGTGCTCGGGAGTGCCGCCACTCACCCACGTTGGGGGCTGGAGCCTGGCGCGGAGGTTCTGCCGTGTGGGGTCGTGAGGCAACACCTGGTTCGGTAGCACGGCCGTGACCGCGAAGGCGATGAGAATCAGGATCGAGAAGAAGTTCTTGGGATCGACCAAGAACCTGCGGAGGCGCCGCGGCCGCTCAGCCATAGTTGATCCTCGGGTCGATGAACACGTACGCAAGGTCGACGAGTAGGTTGACCGCGACGAAGATGGTGGCGCTAAGGATGACCACCGTTTGAACGACTGGAAAGTCGCGCGCGTAGATCGCGTCTATCGCTAGGCGGCCGATGCCGGGCCAGGTGAACACCGTCTCGGCCACCACGGCCCCGCTGAACAGGCCGCCGACCTGCAATCCTATGAGCGTGATGATGGGGATGAGGGCCGCACGCATGACGTGCTTGAGCAAGATGCGGCGCTCCGGGAGGCCTTTGGCCCTGGCTGTGCGCACGAAGTCGAGGTGCATGGTCTCGAGGAACGAGGAGCGCGTCATGCGCGCGGTGAGCGCCACATAGTAGCTGGCGAGCACGGCCGTCGGCATGATGAGCTGCTGCCACGTGCCGCGGCCTCCCGTTGGGAGCAGGCCGAGCTGCAGGGAGAGAAACAGCATGAGCATGAGGCCGAGATAGAAGCCGGGCACGGCCTGGCCGAATAGGGCGCCCCACATGATGAGGGTGTCGAGGAGTTTCCCATGCTGGGCAGCTGCCAGCACGCCTAACCCGATGCCGAACACGACCGTGAGCAGCACTGCGCCGATGACTAGTTCGACCGTGGCGGGCAGGCGGTCTAGGTACATCCGGAGGGCCGGCTCGCCGTAACGCAGCGAGGTGCCGAACTTGCCTTGCGCCGTCTCCACTAGGAAACGCCCGTACTGCACTACGAGCGGTGCGTCGAGGCCCAGCTCTACCCTCAACGCTTCGCGCGCTTCGATGGGCGTGCCTATCGGCATCAGTTGGTCGATCGGGTCGCCAGAGATGCGTGCAAGGAAGAACGTTGCCGTGGCAACACCGAGCAGTATCAGCACGGTGTTGCCAAGGCGACGGATCAGGTAAGAACCTAGCTGCACGGTCGTCGATCCCGTACTGAGGGGCGTGATCCGCTCAGTCTAGGGTTACCTTCTCGAGGAAGAGGAGGTTATCGGGGCTCGGCGCGAAGCCGCTAACGCGGTCGGAGACGCCGTAGACTTCCTCGAGGGAGAAGAGGAAGAGCGCGACGGGGTCATCGCAGGCGATGGCGGCTGCCTCGTTGAGGAGGCTAAGGCGCTTGGCTGGGTCGATGGCGCGTGACGCCTCATGCACTACCTCGTCGAAGGCCGGGTTGCGGTAGTAGGAGTACGGGGCGTCTTGCAGGAAGATGTTGTGGCCATAGGTCGTGTCAGGCGCGGTGGCGATGCCCAAGGTGGCCACGTTGCGCAGCTCGAACGCGCTCAGTTGCCTCAAGAACTCGCCGCCTTCTAGGACGATGTGGTTCGCGGTGATGCCAACGTCTTGCAGCATGGCCGCGATGGCCTCTGACAACTCAGCGTCGCCCGAAGACGTGCGGTACTTCAGGTCGACGGTCAGGCCGTTAGGGAAGCCAGCCTCAGCGAGGAGGGCGCGGGCCTTGGCCGGGTCGAACGGGTAGGGCCTGAGGTCGGGGTTGTAACCGAAGAACTGCGGCGTGCCCAACTGGCAGTTGGAGAGCGTGCCGTGACCGTAGTAGAGGGCGTCAAGGAGAGCCTCTTTGTCGACGGCGTAGTTGATGGCCTGGCGGACGCGCGGGTCAGCGATGGGGCTGTCAGGGAGGCCGTCGAGCAGGGCGAGCTTAGCGGTGAAGCCCGTCACGGAGTCAACGTGGACATTCGCGGCGTTCTCGACGCGGTCGTACTGAGAGGCGGGCACGTTGGTCGCGATGTCGATCTCGCCAGCGAGCAGCGCAGCGATACGCGAGGTGTCCTCGGGGATCGGGCGGAACTCGAGCTTCTCGACGGCGGGCGCGCCGCCCCAGTACGCGTCGTTCCTGACGAGCGTGATGCTCTGACCGGCGATGCGCGAGTCGAACTTGAAGGCGCCAGTGCCGATCGGGTGCGCAGCGAACCCGTCTGGGCCGACTTGCTGGTAGTAGGCGGGCGGCACGACGTGGCCGTTGAGGGCGAGCGACAGCACGAGAAGCGGGAACGGCTCCTTCGTGTGGATCCTGACCGTATGGTCGTCGAGGACGTCGACGGTCGCCACGGCACCGAGGGCGACCACTTGGGTTGGTTCGACGGCCAGGGTCTCGAGAGAGAACTTCACTGCGGCGGCGTCCATGGGTTCGCCGTTCGTGAAGGAGATGCCTTCCTTGAGGCTCACATCGACGGTGAGGTCATCAACGCGCGTCCAACCGGAGGCCAGATGCGGGACCGGTTCGCCGGTCTGGCCGTCCAAGCGGAAGAGGCTCTCGACGATCTGCGTCGCAGTTCGTAGGTTGGCGGCCGAAGTGGTGCGGATGGGGTTCATCTGCGCCACGTCCTGGTAGATGCCGATGACCAACGTATTGCCGGCAGCCAGAGCGAAGCTGGTAAGCAGGGTAAGCACGGCGAGGGTGAACTTGATGACGGCTTTCATGCGACTACCTCCTGGGGTGGGTAGGTGGCCAAAGCGCGCTGCGGCGCCAAGGGCGAGAGGGTGACGCACATGTTGGCGGCGCGCCGTCACAGGCGAGCGAGGTCCACTTCGGCGGCCATGTACGCGAAACAGTGGCGGTTGCCGCGCTCGACGATCTCTGAGAGGAGCGCGCGCGCCTCCGCATGCTGGCCGCCGTAGAGGTACCAGTTGGCCACTCCGTAGCCCTGCGTGGCGAAAGCTAGCGGGTCCTCGGAGTGGCGTGCCAGCAGGTCGCTCGGCGAGAGGGTGCCGCGGTACATGCGGAGCCGTTGGAGGTAGAAGTCCTCACCGGGGTTCACGGACACGGACTCGGTGTCGAAGGCCGCGATGGCTGCTTCCGCCTCTTCTCGCTTGCCGAGGCGCCGCAGGCACATGTAGCTCCAGTCGGCGTTCGCGACCTTCATGTCGTCGTCAATGCTCAGCGAGTCGCCGCGCCGGAAGTTGGCTAGCGCCTCCGCGAAGTTCCCTTGCAGGTAGTGGGCGATGGCGAGGTGGTAGTAGATGCTCACTTGAAGGGTGCTCTTGTAAGAGCCCTTGGTAGCGGCGATCGTCTCCGGAGTCACCGGGAGCTGCTGTGACGGAACGTCGGCTTCGCCGCCGAGTATCAGCGCGAATATGTCCGCCTCGGTTTCAGGCTGGAAGAACTCGTGGACGTCCGGTTGACCCGACGTCAGTTGCGCGGCGCGCTCGAGGTCCGAGACGGCCTGAGGGAAGTTGCGCAGGGTGATGTGACGGTGGCCGCGGTGGCGCAGGAGCCGCGGCTCGTCTGGGTTGCGCTCGAGCCCGGTCGTGAACAGGGCGACGGCCTCGGCTGGCTTGCCCAAGTAGTTCTTCAGCCGGCCAGCTAGTATGTAGCGATCTGCGTCGGTGAGCAAACGATCCTCCGAGTGACGAGCTTCCAAAGCGTTGAGTTCAGTGCTTGCCTACCCGCACAGCATCAGGGGGAGGCGCTGGTCAATAGGGCTTCATCACTTGCAGTTGGAGGGGTCAAGCACCCATCCGCGCCAAGTCGACTTCGGCTGCGATGGTGCCGAACGCAGCGCGGTGCCCGACGGCGAGGATGCGCTCGAACACGGCGCGAGCCTCATCGTGCCTGCCGTTGTAGTAGTACCAGTTGCCAACGCCGTAACCCTGGGTGGCGAGGGTCTTCTTGTCGCCGTCCGTTGGTGAGAGCACGGTCTCCGGACTCGTCACGCCCTTGTACATCTCCATGCGGCGGTAGTAGGACGGCTCGTTGATGTGCATGGCGAGGTCCGTTGCGGCGAGCAGCTCGGCGGCTTCGTCGTGGCGTCCAGCGCGCCGCAAGCTCATGTAGAGCCAGTCGGTGGTGGCCACCGTCATGTCGTCGTCGACGCACAGCTCGAGGGTCTTGCGGTACTTGTCTGCGGCCTCGTCGTACTCGCCGCGCAGGTAATGAGCAAGACCGTAGTGGTACCAGGCGCTCGACTGCAGCGTGCCCTTGTAGACGTCGCGTAGGCGTTCGAGGTTCGCGGCGTTGATCGCGGTCGTCTCAGCGAGGAGCTCGCTTTCTTGGCCGAGCATCAGGCGCTCGACTTCTGGCATCAGTTCGGCCTGGTAGTACTCGATCTCGTCTGGTTGGCCGGCGAGCAGCGCTACTGAGGTCCGGAAGTCGTCGACGGCGCCAGCGAAGTCGCGGATGGACACCTTGAAGTGGCCCCGGTGGCGGTAAAGCAGGCCGGAGTCCGGGTGGCGGGCGATACCGTCACTTAGGACGCGAACGGCGTCTGGGTGGCGATCCTGGTACGAGTACACCTTGGCGACGAGCATGTAGCGCTGTGGTTCGGTGATCATGGGTTCTGGTCTCCTTGAGCAGGGGCGCCGAGGCGCGAGTGGTCGAGCATGGCGCTGAGCTGGTGTGCCGCTTCGTCGCTGAGGCTGAACTCCAGCTCCAGCCTCTTGTCGAGCGGCACGGCGTGCTCGTCGAGTAGCGCGGTGACGCCGAACGTGTAGATGTGCGTGGACTCCGCCTCGCGCGCGAACTGCTCGTGACTTGATTGCTCGGTTAGCACGGGGAGTTCGCGCACCGCAAGCGGGCTGTACTGCGCGAGAAGGGTGAGGGCGCTGCCCACGTTGCGGGCTTCCGTGACGAGGACGTGCCGCGCTCGCGGGGCAAGCGCCTTGAGCTTCCGCTTGGCGGCCTCGGTCAGTTGCGCTGTCAGGCCGATGATGTCGCTGCGAATGGCGTGGCGCCTTAGGGCAGCATCGACGCGGGGCACCATGCCGCCGAACGTGATCGTGAAGTAGGCGGCGCGGTATGCATCGAGCGTGGCGGGGTCGCCTGCCTCGAGGAGGTCGATCGCCGTGGCGTGGACCGCTGGCACGACGCTGCTCGGCAACTGCTGCTTGACGAGACCGAGGTACTTCTCGGACGCCGCCATGGTCGGCATGACCAATACGAGCGGCACATGCCGAAGCTGCCTTTGCAAGTTGGTCGAGAGTTGTTGCCTGATGGTGGTGGCGTCGAAACCGAGCGCGTACGCGCGGGTGATGAGCCCCTCGAGCGCCTCGGTGAGGAGCGCCTGGCGCAGATCGGTGCGCGTCGACTCGGTCGCCAGTCGCGCCACGAACGTGCCCTTGCCGCGCTGTCCTTCCACTAGACCGTCGTGTTGCAGCGTGCGATATGCGAGCGCGACCGTGCCTGAGTTGATGCCCAACTGGGCGGCAAGGTCACGCACGGGCGGCAACTGAGCTCCCGCTACCAGTTCGCGGCCGGTGATCAAGTAACGGATCTGATGCACCAGTTGGAGGTAGATCGGAATGTGCTCGTCGTCGGTTAGTAGGAGCGGCAATGGCATGTTCTAGCCCTAATGCGGGTCGTGGGCCCGCTGCGAGGGTCAGTGTGGAAGCTTGATGCCCTGTTCGGCGGCGCGCTGCGTGAACGTCTTGCCGCCCTTGCCCCATACGTCCATCTCGAGTTCGTAGAGGATGACTTGCGTGCCTTCCGATTGGGCGCCGTTGGCGACCATGACTTCCGTGATGCCCTTGATTATCGCGTCGCGCTGCTCTTGCGAGCGGCGGCCGAGTTCTACTCTGACGATGGCCATTGGGTTCTCCTACTATGTGCACCCGTGAGGGTGACGTGGGGTGGCTCTATCTGGGTGTGCGCGGTCTGGTTTGTCGGAGGCGGCACCCACCGCGACCGTTTGTATCGATGTACTGGTACGCAGACGATACTCGTGAGCGTGGTCGCCGTCAACCCAGCTGGCGTTCGAGGAGTCATGCAAGAGGGACTGCGTCGGATCCAGAACCGAGAAAGCCCGTCCACCACGCTACGAGAATGTTCGTCGTCGACTACGTTCCGCCAACGTGAGACGGACGTGAATTGACAACCAGCTACCGTTGGCCGCATGATGCTCGGCGTACTGGTACACCCACATGCAATACGGCTTCAGGGGCGGGTGCTTCAGACACCTAGCCACCAGCACGGCTAACCCCGCACCCACGGGGCGAGAACACCGAAAGGACTAGGCATGCGTAGAGCTTTGACTCGATTCGTCACCCTGTTGCTCGTCGTCGCCCTCGTTGGCGCCGCCAGCGCTCAGGAGCAGGCCACGAAACGCGGTGGCGTCGTCCAGATCCCGCTGGCTACTCAACCTGCGACCTTCAACCCGATCCTGCCATCCGAGCTGGCCGCCGCCATCATCAACTGGACGATGTTCTCGCCCCTAACGGCCGTCAACCCGTGGACGAACACCCTCGAGCCGTACCTCGCAGAGGCCTTCGAAGCCAACGATGACCTCACCGTCTGGACCTTCCACCTCCGGTCGGGCGTGAAGTGGCACGACGGCGCCCCCTTCACCGCCGAGGACGTCAAGTTCACCTTCGACCGCGCGCGAGACCCAGACGAGGGCGCAACGAACGCTGCCGACTTCGCCAAGGTCGTGGCCGTCGATGTCATCGACCCGCTCACCGTCAACGTGACTCTCGCCGCACCTGACGCCTTCTTCGCAGCGCGCCTGGCGCTCGGCGGGAACGAGATCATCCCGCAGCACATCCTCGGCGGTTACGACCTCCTCGCCGACGCAGTCGACTTCAACAGCAAGACCCCCATCGGCACCGGCCCGTTCAAGATGGTCCGCGCTGTCCCCGGCTCCTTCTTCGAACTCACCCGCAACGAGGACTTCTTCCTCGGCGAACCGAACCTCGATGGCCTCGTCTTCCGCGTCGTGCCTGACGGCAACACCCGCGTCACGCAGCTGCTTACCGGCCAACTCGACTGGGTCGATATCGAGCCGCCGCAACTCCCAGCCGTAAGCAAGGTCAAGCACGTCCAGATCACGACCTTCGATAGCCTTGGCTACCAGATCTTCGCCTGGAACTTCAAGAACCCCCTCTTCCAGGACACCCGCGTGCTCGAGGCCATGATGTACGCCGTCGACCGCCGCAGCATGATCGCCACCGTCTCTCCTGGCCTCGGCTACGTCGACGACGTCTACATCCCGCACAGCATCGACTGGGTACCGCGGCCAGACGTTCAGTTCCGCGAGTACGATCCCGAGCATGCGCTAGCGCTCATGACGGAAGCCGGTTGGACGAAGAACGCGCAGGGCATCCTCGAGAAGGACGGCGTCGAGTTCGCCTTCTCCATCCTCGTTGACCGCGGCGACGTGCAACGCGAGCAGATGGGCCTGATCCTGCAGCAGTACTTCCAGGACCTCGGCATGCGCGTCGAGTACGTGCTAGCAGAACGCGGGGGCCGCTGGCTCGAAGAGACAACGGCGCGCACCTTCGACACGCGCCTCGCCGCCTTCCCCATGCCGAACATCGACTGGGCGCAGCGCCTCTACACGACCAATGGCCCGTACAACGCCCAGTCGTACTCCAACGCGGAAGTCGACGCCCTGTTCACCCAGGTCCTCGGCACCATCGACCAGTCCAAGCAGGCCGCGCTCCTCGAGCAGATCGGCGAGCAGCTCTATAACGACCCGCCCAACATGATCCTGCTCTTCCGCGAGCGCATGACCGCCTCCAACGCCAACATCGGCAACATCCCGCCGAACAACATCAAGGACGCAATGCCGTACTCCTACCTCCTGTTCCGCCGCTGAGGTAGCGACGCTCGGGTTGGCCCGGCCACTGGCTTGGGCCAACCCGCCCCCAACGGCTCGCCGGCTCCCACGGGAGCGCTGCTCACGCGATAGGCAGGACCCGAGAAGGCATGGTCGAATATCTAGCGAAACAACTCGTGGCCAGCGTGCTCGTCCTCTTTCTCGTCATGACGGCCACGTTCTTTCTAGTGAAGTTGGCGCCCGGCCAGCTGAGTATCTTGGCTGACCCGACCATGGACCCGGGGGTCGTGGCGAGCGTGGAACGGCGCTTCGGCCTCGACCGCCCACCCGCCGAACAGTACGTGCGCTGGATCGGGCGCATGAGTCAAGGCGACCTTGGCACCAGCCTCGTGTACGGCCGCCCTGTCCTGCAGATGATCACGGAGCGACTGCCAGCGACCCTGCTCCTTGGCCTCGCTGCGCTCGTCATCACGGTTCTCATCGGAATCCCGGCCGGCATCATCGCGGCGCGCTGGCCGAACTCGCCCGTCGATCAGGTCCTCAGCTTCATCGGCATCGTTGGCCTCGCAACGCCCAACTTCTGGTTAGGCATCCTGTTGATCATCTTCTTCTCGGTGACGCTCGGTTGGCTGCCCGGCTCTGGCATGCAGACCATCGGGCAGCCGTTCTCGCTCCTCGACAGGGCGAGCTACCTGATACTGCCCGCCGTCGTCCTCGCCACCTCGACCACCGCGGAGATAATGCGCTACACGCGCTCGAGTTGGCTCGAGGTCATGAACCTCGACTTCGTGAGGACGGCGCGCAGCAAAGGCCTAGCCGAGCCCCGCGTGCACCTCAAGCACGTGTTCAAGAACGCCTTCATCCCGGTGCTCACGATCCTCGGGCTCATGCTGCCGCGCCTAGTGGGCGGCTCCGCGATCGTCGAGTCGCTCTTCAGTTGGCCGGGCATCGGCTCGATGGCCGTCAACTCCGCCGTGAGCCGCGACGCCACCGTGATATTGGGAACGACGCTGTTCGTGTCGGCCGGTGTGATCGTGAGTAACCTCGTCATCGACGTGCTCTACGGCATCGTCGACCCCCGGATCAGGTACGACTGATGACCACTGCCGTCACCCGCAAGCGCCGCACCGTTTGGCAGGTCTTCTTCGCAAGCCTCGGGCGCAACAAGCTCGCCCTCTTCGGAGGGATCTGGTTGGTGCTCCTCTGTGGGGTGCTCGTCTTCGAGCCGATCCTGCCCCTGCCGTCCCCTACTCGCATCGACATCTCCAACACTTTCGCCGGTCCGAGCGCGGCCCACCTGCTCGGGACGGACGAGAACGGGCGCGACGTCCTCGCGCGCCTCATCGACGGCGGCCGCGTGTCCATCCTGGTTGGGCTCGTTGCCGCGCTCCTCACCATGCTGATCGGCGGCACCCTAGGGGTGGTAGCTGGTTACGCGGGCGGCTCTGTCGACCGCGTCATCATGCGCGTCACGGACGGCGTTCTCTCCATCCCGGTCTTCTTCTTGCTCCTCGCCGTCGTTGCGCTGTTCGGGTCGAGCATCACCGTGCTCGTGCTCGCCTTGTCGTTCACGCGCTGGATGGGCCCAGCGCGTCTGATCAGGGGTGAGATCCTCCGCGTCAAGGAGCTCGAGTACGCTACCGCCGTCAAGGGGTTGGGGGCCGGGCACTTGCGCATCATGTTCCGTCACCTGCTGCCCCAGGCCATGCCGTCTCTCATCGTTGCAACCTCCATCGGCGTCGGCAACGTCATGCTCGTCGAGGCGGGGTTGAGCTTCCTCGGCCTCGGTATCCTGCCGCCCACCGCATCGTGGGGCAACATGCTCACCGCCAGTCAGTTCTACATGTGGTCGGCGCCGCAACTCGCCGTTTACCCGGGGCTGATGATCCTGCTCACCGTTCTCGCCTTCAACGCAGTAGGCGACGTCATTCGCGACACCCTGGACCCTCGGCGCCGCGCCGGAGGGGATTAAGGAGACCAGTGCCCCACACCAACCAGCCTCCCTTCGAGGTGCTCATCAGCCACTTGTACGAGAAGCGGCACGTCGAGCGCCTCATCGCCGACTTCCCGGACGTGAACTTCACGCAGTTGCCAGCCGCCGCGCCGTGGCCGGAGGTCGTCGGCCGGGCTAACGCGATGCTCTTCGCTGGGCTCAAGAAGCCAGAACTAAGCGCCCTCTTGCGCAGTGCCCCGCAACTAAAGTGGCTGCACACCGGCTCGGCCGGCTTCGATTGGGTGATGGTCCCAGAAGTCGAGGAGCAGGGCATCGTCGTCACGCGCTCGCTCGACGTCATGAGCATCCCGATGGCCGAGTTCGTCCTCGCCGCCATGCTGCAGCACGCCAAGAACCTACCCGCGTTGGCCGCCGCCCAGGCGCGCCGCGAGTGGACGCTGCCCCTCCACCAGGAACTGCGCGGCAAGGAGGTCCTGGTGGTCGGCGCTGGCAGCATCGGCACGCGCGTTGCCGGTCTCTGCCGGGCGTTCGGCATGCGCGTAGTCGGCGTCAACCGCAGCGGTGGCACCAACATGGCCTTCGACGAGCTGCACACGGCCAACGCGCTCGACGACCTCCTGCCGACCGCCGATTACGTGGTGCTGACGGCGCCGGGCACGAGTGAGACGCACGGCCTGCTCGACGAGCGGCGCTTCGGCCTCATGAAGCGGGGAGCGTACCTCGTCAACGTGGCGCGCGGAGCGCTGGTCGTGGAAGCGGCCCTGCTCGCCGCGCTCGCGTCAGGGCACTTGGCTGGCGCCTGCCTAGACGCCTACGCCGTCGAGCCCCTCCCGGCAGACAGCCCACTGTGGAGCGCAGAGAACTTGTTCATCAGCCCCCACACCTCGTACCGCACGCCAGAGATCAGGGGCCGCGTGTTCGACGAGTTCGCAGCCAACCTACGCTCCCGCCTCGCGGGCGAGCCGTTGGCCGGCCTCATGCGCAACCCGGCCTTGGGTTACTGAGCGTTACTTGCTCTGCGAGAGGGCGAAGCCGCGCATGAACTGCTCCTGCAGGAGCATGAACACCAGCAGCGGCGGCAGGATGGTCAGGAGGGCCCCCGCCATCACGTAACCCCACTGGACCCCCTCGCCAGTGCCAATGATCAGGTTCAGTCCGACCTGCACGACCTGCAGCTCCTCGCGGCGGATGATGACCCTCGGCCACAGGTACTGGTCCCACACGTACACGAACTGGATGACCGCCAACGCCCCGATGGTGTTGGCGCTCATCGGCACGAGTATCCGCGTCAGGAAGCGCAGCGGCCCGGCGCCGTCCATCCTGGCCGCGTCCGCGAGTTCCCTCGGAATCGACATGAAGTGCTGACGGAACAGGAAGATGCCTGTGGCCGACGCAAGGAACGGGATGGTGAGGGCGAGGAAGCTGTTCGACCAACCGAACCCGTGAGGTAGCGGTTTGAGGAGGACCGTTGCCGGGTTCTGGAACCACGCCCAGAAGGCAGCCCACGATGCGGGCGGCCGTTGCGCGATGAGGTCGAAGAGCGGCACGATCAGCACTTCGGTAGGCAGCATGAGGGTAAGCAAAATGAGGATGAAAACTACGGATTTACCGCGGAAATCGAAGTAGACGAGGGCTAGGCCCGCCAGCAGCGCCGTGACCGTCTTGCCTAGGGTGACGACGAAGGCGATGAACAGCGAGTTGCGGATGAACATGCCCAACTGCGCCTTCACCCACACGGCCTCGACGTTCGTGAGCAACTCTCGCCCTGGCAGCAGGCTGGGGGTGAGGACGGCCGCGTTCGACTGCGTAGCCTTGATCGCGGCGAACAACACGGGCGCCATGACGAACAGGCAGGCCAAAGCGAGGAGCAGGTGAGTCAGCCAGCGCTTCGGCACTCAAGCACCCCCGTAGTACACGCGCCTGCTGCCGAAACGGAACTGCATTACCGTCACCAACGCCACCAATGCCAGCAAGACCACGCTTTCTGCCGCTGCGAAGCCTAGGTTGGCCGCGCCGCCGAAGCCGTCCTGATAGATCTTGTAGATGAGCGTGCTCGTCACGCCGGCCTGGTCGAAAGGCGGCGAACCGACAGGGCCGCCGGCCGTGAGGATGTCGATGAGGCCGAAGGTGTCGAAGAAGGCGTAAACCAAGTTGGTGAAGACGAGGAAGAACGTCATGGGCGAGAGGAGAGGCAGGGTGACGGCGAAGAAGCGCTGAACGGCCGTCGCGCCGTCGATCTGCGCGGCCTCGCCGAGTTCGGCTGGCACGTTCTGCAGGGCCGCAAGGTAGAAGACGATGTTGTAACCGAGGTTCTTCCAGATAGCCGCCATGCTGACTACCGCGAACGCTAGTTGCGGCGTGTCGAGCCAGCGCGGCTTGATGCCGAACGAGGCGTTGAGCAGTTGGTTGATGACCCCAACTTCAGGGTTGAACATGAACAGGAAGATAGTGCCGGCCACCGCAGGGGAGAGCGCGAACGGCCAGATGAGCAAGAGGCGATAGATGCGCGAACCGCGTACGGGCTGGTTTGCGAGAACGGCTAGTGCCAAGCTGACGCTGAGGCCGACGAGCACCACCACGCCGCTGAAGAGGACCGTCTGCAGCAGGACCTGGCGAAAGCCGGGCGCCAGCACGCCCGTGAAGATGTTGCGGAAGTTCTCGATGCCGATGTACTTCTGTGTGCCGAGGAACAAGTTGCTGCGGTAAAGGCTCAGTACGAACGACTGGATCACGGGGAAGTAGAGGAAGAGTAAGAGGATGAGGATGGTCGGCAGTAGCAGCAGCCACGGCAGCGAGCGGCTTCTGAAGACTGGGCTACCTCTCATGCGCTCCCCTTAGCGACTCACTAGCGCCGCGGCTAGGTGGTTCTCGTCGCCGCGGCTAGCGGCTGGGGTCGCCGCGTGTTGCGTGCGGCGACCCCAATGAATCAGACGGTGATGACGTGCGGTTTAGAAGTTGGCGTTGTACTCGGCGAGGGCCGCGTCGGCTAAGCGCTTGGCTTCTTCCAATGCGGACTCAACGGTGGCGCCAGCGAGGACCTTCTGAACGGCCTGCTCGACGATGGTGCGGGTGGCCTGGAAGGTGCCCATGAGCGCGCCTGCGGTAGCCGAGTTGGGGATGGTGTCAAGGAGCTGGTCGAAGGCCGTGCTGGCGTTCGGGAACTCGGTGAACCAGCCCTCGTCACGCAGGAGTTGCACGCTGCTGATGCGCACCGGGTAGTAGCCGGTTGCCTTGTGCCACGACACCATGTTCTCTGCGTTCGTCATGTACAGGACGAAGTCGCGAGCAACGAGGAGCTCTTCCATCGGGTGGTCGCGGACGATCCACACGCTGGCGCCCCCGATCACGACGCCGTTGCGGGTTACGCCGTCCTGGATGGGCAGCATGCCAGTAACGAGCTCGAACTTGTCGCCGACCGCGTTGGTGATGTTGACGAGGTCAGCGGTCGAGGTGATGTGGAACATGACCTTGCCGTTGGTGAAGATGGCGTCCGAGCCGTCCCAGTCCTCGAGCTTGCCCGTGTAGGTGTAGTAGCCCTTGTCGTTCATGGCCTTCCACCAGTTGAAGACGTTGGTTACGGCCTCGGACGTGAGTAGGACTTCGGTGGCGCGCCCGGCGCGCCCGTTGTCATTGTTCACGAGCGTTGCGCCCTGCTCAGCGACCCACTGCTCGACGAACCAACCGTTGAGGCTTACCCCGAAGCACTTGACGTCGGAGGTGAGGACCCCGGCCGCTGCCGCTGCGTCGCAGGCGGCCAGCATCTCGGAGTAGGTGAGTGGCACCGTCGTCACGCCAGCTGCGTCCATCAGGGTCTTGTTGGCGTAGGTGATGGGGCTGGAGGAGTTGAAGGGGATGGAGTTCACTTGCCCGTCGATGGTGTAGTAGTTCAGCACCGGGGCGATGTAATCAGACGTGTCGAACTCACCAAGTTCACCGACGGGGATGAAGATGCCGGAGTCGACGGCGATCTGGCTGCCTACCTCGTAAAGCTGCACGAGGTGCGGAGGGTTACCCTGGCGGGCCGCAAGAACGGCCGCCTGCTGCGTTTCCGGGTAGCTGCCCTTGCGCTCGCCGACCATCACGTACGGCCGACCGTCCTCGGCGAGTTGAGCGTTGAACTCGGTCATGCGGTCTTGGATCCAACCAGAGCGGTTGGCGTCCGAGAATGCATACCAGAACTCAATTTGGGTTTGGGCGAGTACGAACGAGAGCGAGGCGAGGGTAACTATGGCGAAAATAACGCGTTTCACGTCGACCTCCTACATTGTCGAAGGCTAAGCCTCCGCATGGCCTTGAAAAACCCGGTACCTGCACTATACGACCGTCAGGCTCCAAAGTGGCCACGGGTCAAACGTAGGACGTCGTTGTCAGGCAGAGGTCAGCTCCCAGGCGCCTCCCCTTCGTCGGGCGCTGGAACGAAGTTCAACGCGGCCGAGTTGATGCAGTAGCGCAGCCCTTTCGGCCCCGGCCCGTCGGGGAAGACGTGCCCTAGGTGCGCTCCGCACGTTGCGCACCGCACTTCGATGCGCTGCATGCCGTGCGAGAGGTCCTCATGAGTCGTGACGTGACCCTGCGCCGCCACCTCTGAGAAGCTCGGCCAGCCGCAGTTCGAGTGAAACTTGTCCGGCGCGTCGAAGAGTTCGGTGCCGCAGACCACGCAGCGGTAATCGCCTGGTGCGAAGTGATCCCAGAACTCACCCGTGAACGGCGCCTCCGTGCCAGCTTCCTGCGTTACGCGCCACTCCAGCGGGCTCAAGCGCCCGCGGAGTTCTGCAGGCGTTTCTAGCTTCGTGTCGTGTTCACCGTTCTGTCTCATGACCGAAGTGTAGGCCCGCGTGCATGGTGGTCGTAGCGCTTGGGATACCCCTCTGGCCCCAACTACGACGGTGGCAGCTCAGGGGTTGAGGACCCCGAAGTGCGCCCCGTTCTCGTCGCTGAACACGGCCACGCGCCCCTCCCTAGTGGCTGCCGGCCCGAAGAGCACCGCGCCGCCGCCTGCCTGAACGGCAGCCACGGCTGCGTCGGTGTCGTGAACTTGAAAGTACGGCGTCCACTCGTCGCGAGCCTGGTAGTCCTGGCGTGGGCTGATCCCGCATGCCGGTTTACCTCCCAGGTTGAGGATGCGCTGCCCACCACTCGTCACTGGCGCGGCTTCATAGCCGAACAGCCCGCAGTAGAACGCCACTGCCGCCTCGACGTCGGCCACGCTCGCCTCGCACCAGGCGAAGCCGCCGTGCTCCGCGCGCGCCTCGAAGCCGTGGTTGTGATACGCCTGCCATAGGCCGAACCTAGCCCCACCGGGGGCCTCCGCTAGCGCGATAAGGGCCTGCTGAGGGATCTCGGTTGGTTCCAAGACGATGATGGCGCCGAGGTCGTTGGCCCTGGCGACAGCCTTACGCACGTCGGCGACCGCGAAGGAGACGGTCCAGCTTGGAGCGGCGTCCGGGCTCGACAGCGAACCTATGCCCGCCGCGCGCTTCCCCGCCTCGAGGGCAGTGTGATAGTAGCCGAGCTCCGA
Organism: Trueperaceae bacterium; assembly: GCA_035703635.1. GTDB lineage: Bacteria > Deinococcota > Deinococci > Deinococcales > Trueperaceae > JAAYYF01. The sequence goes on from DASSXV010000023.1 coordinate 55,670, forward strand.
GGGGGCCACGTTGTACTCCCAACCGAACACGTGCTGGTAGAAGCCGGCGGTCGCTGGCACGTCAGGCGCAGTAACGTCGGCCCACACCGCTTGGCCAATTCGATCAACGATCTTCTCTGGCATGACTATCTCCCCTTAGCTTGCGGCACACTCAAACGTTGGCCGCCTCGCGCACGCGCGAGGCGGCGGTCTCAAGTACATTAGCGCGCCCGCGGCGCTACACTTCTGCCATGGCCACACTTTGGCGCAGGCGCGAGTGAGGCGGCAGGCCCAACTGGTCACGCCAGGCTCTAGCGGCAACCACGGTGGCAACTCGGGCGCCGGGCCCAGCGGTTGGCGCGGGGTCGTCGCAGGCTTGCCACCACAAGCGTTCGCGCTCGTGATGGCAACGGGCATCGTCGCCATCGCTTGCGACCTAGTCGGAAAGCGCGGCGTTGCCCTCACGCTGACCTGGCTCAACCTCGTCACTTACGGGGTCATCTGCTTGCTGCTCGCGCTGCGCCTGATGCTTTACCCGCGCCGTGCGCTGCTGGACTTCGCCGACCATCACGTTGGACCCGGGTATTTCACGTGGGTGGCGGGCACCGCCGTGCTCGGCGGGCAGGTCCTGCTGCTCCTCGGCGATTACGGCGTCGCGCGGGTGCTCTGGTGGGTGACGGCGGCGCTCTGGCTTCTAGTCACTTACGGGTTCTTCGCGGCCGTGACGCTCGCGCGGCGCAAGCCGCGCCTCGATCGCGCCATCAGCGGAGCGTGGTTGCTCGCCGTCGTAGCTACGCAAGCTGTGGCCTTGTTGGCCGCCCAGCTAGCTAACGCTCGCCCGTGGGGCGGCGACGAGTTCGTGTTCGTCGCGCTCTGCTTGTTCCTCGTCGGCGCCGTGCTCTACCTCCTCGTCATCGGCCTGATCTTCTACCGCTTCACGTTCTTGCCCCTCGACGCCGCGCAGTTGGCGCCGCCCTACTGGATCAACATGGGCGCGCTCGCCATAACCACGCTGACGGGCGCGACGCTCCTCGCTCACCAGGGTGACGCCGCCTACCTGAGCGCCCTCACCCCGTTCCTATTAGGTTTCACGCTGCTCTTCTGGGCGTTCGGCAGTTGGTGGGTGCCACTGTTGCTCGTGTTCGGCTCGTGGCGGCACCTCGTGGCGCGCTACCCGCTCCGTTACGAGACCGAGTACTGGGGTCTCGTCTTCCCGCTCGGAATGTACTCTGTCGCCAGTCACCACCTCGCCGAGCACCTTGGCGTTGGGCTCGTGGCGTGGCTAGCAGGGCTGTTCGCGTGGCTGGCAGCCGCGGCGTGGACGATAACCTACCTTGCGATGTGGGCGTCAGGCTTCGGCGCGAGAAGCAGGCGCATGCCACGCTGAGGGTGCGTGACGGCTACTGGCCGCGAACCCGCCCCTCACTGCGAGGATGAAAGCCATGGCCGAACTCCTGCACGTCGTCCACTGCGTAGATACTGAGGGGCCGCTCTACGAGTCCCTGGCCGCCACCTTCGAACGGGTGGAGGCCATGACGGGCCAGCGCTTCGAGCCCACGCGCGCCAACCTCGCCGCGCTGCAGGCGGGACGCATCGACCTCGGCGGGCGAGAAGCCGCCGTCAGCATCGCGCTTGCCCCGCGACTCCTGGCCTACAACGACGACTGGGGCAAGGTGGACGCCATGCTTGACGAACTCCTCAGCCCCGCTTACCGCCAGCGTTACGCCGACCCGGCAGGCGGGCCGTGGACGTACAACTGGTTCTGCGTCGACCACGTTGGCTACACGAGCAACCCACGCAGGCGCGACATGGGTTACCACAACGTCTTCGACCACTATAGAGCGCGCCTAGCAGGCAGCGACGCGCCAGACGAGATCCACTGGCACGCTCACCCCATGCCGCCCTCCCGCGAAGCCCACCGCAACGCCACTTCCTACCTGCGCTCGCCACACATCTTCGAGACGCTCGCAAGGCGCGTCATCGACCGGGGCTACTTCCCTAGTGTCTTCAGGCCCGGCTTCCACGTCGAACGCGCTGACAGCCACTGGTTGCTCGAGCAGTACGTGCCGTTCGATTACGCCAACCAGGCTGTCCCCACCGCGGGCCTCGAGGAGGAGCAGGCAGACCTGGCGGGCGGGCGCTGGGGTGACTGGCGGCGCGCGCCTGACGACTGGTCGCCCTACCACCCGGCGCACGACGACTACCAACGGCCGGGCGCCTGCCGCCGTACCATCTTCCGCTGCCTCAACGTGGGTACGCGGCTGCGGTTGCTCGACGAGGTCGAAGTGCGGCGCGCTTTCGCGAGGGCTGCCGCTGGGCACACGACCGCCCTGGCGTTCACTAACCACGACTTCCGCGACATGCGCCCTGACGTGAGCCACGTCCACGAGCTGATTCGTCGTGTGGCAAGCGATTACCCTGGCGTCGCCTGGCGGCATTCCGGGGCGCTCGAGGCAGCGCGCTCCGTCCTCGGCCTCACGTCGCCCGGACCTTTGACCCTGCAGGTCGACGTAGAGCGCAACGCGTCCGCCATGCGCGTTGCGGTGCGCGCCAGCCACGCGCTGTTCGGACCGCAACCGTTCTTCGCGGTCAAGCTTCACGACAACCGTTACTCGTTCGACAACCTCGACGTGCAAGAACCGTTCCACGCCTGGAGTTACGTCTTCGACGAGCAGACGTTCAGGCCGGAGGCGGTGGCGGCGTTCGGGTTCGGCGCAACCGACGCGTACGGACAAGCGGTAACCATGTGCATAGACGGCTAGAGTGGCCCAGTGCCAAGTAGCAGCCCCGCCCGCTTCTCGCGTAGGTCGTTCTTGAGAGGCATAGGGTGGGCGGCGGTGGCCGGAGGGCTGCTCGCGGCAGAATCCGTGCGGGAGGCCTACGCCTTCGAGGTAAGCAGGGAGTTCAGGGCCGTGCGCGGCCTGGTGCAACCCCTCACCGTCTCCTTCCTTACGGACTTCCACCTTGGCCCGTACCTCCACGAACGCCAGTTGCGCGCGTGGGTCAGCGCTAGCAACGCCCTTGACCCCGACCTGGTCGTGATCGGCGGCGACCTCGTCGACCGCTTCTACGGCGGCGACTTGAGTGAGCTGGTGACCCAAGTCGGGCGCCTGCAGAGCGAACTTGGCGTGCTGGTGGTGGCGGGCAACCACGACCGCACGCGCTACCCAGACTTGGCGCCGCTCGTTGCCGCCGTGCAGGCCGCTGGCGCCACCTTCCTCGTCAACCGAGGCGTGCGGGTGCGCGACGACCTGGTGGTTGGCGGCGTCGACGACTTCAGGCGCGGTCGCCCGAACCTGGCGCGCGCTTTCAGGGACGTGGCCGCTGGCGCTGGCGCGCGCGTGCTCGTGAGCCACAACCCGGACATCATCCCAACGCTCGGGCCGGACACGGCCGCAGGCAGGCCCGTCGACCTCGTGCTGAGCGGCCACACGCACGGCGGTCAGGTGCGCCTGCCGTTCGTCGGCCCGCTCGTCACATCGTCGGCGTACGGCGCCCGTTACGCGGAGGGTTGGGTCGAGGCGCCGATGCCCGCGTTCGTGTCGCGCGGCCTCGGCGTGACGCTCGTGCCGTTCCGCTTGGATTGCGCACCGCAGGTCGTTCTCCTCGACCTGGAACCGGCCTGAACGATCAGTCGACGAGCTCGAGCAGCCCGGCCGCCAGGCAGCGTTGGGCCGCGCTGTGCAGATCGGCGAGTGGCAGGCCGCTGCGCTCGTGGACGGCTAGGAGGTCATGGTCGCCGTCCGCGAAGTTGAGCACCCAGAAGATGGCGTCAGCTGCGCCGACGTTGCTCGCCCCGACCGTAAGGTCGGGGTAGAGGCCGCGGCCGCCGAGCTGCGGCTCCCCGAACGGCGCCAGGCTGCGGTAGCGCGCACCACCTTGCTCGAGGGTGAGGCACAGCGCCTCGCATGCATCGATCGAACCCTGCAAGGCGGCGAACGAGATGAACGCCTTGTCGTCATCCGAAGTGTGGTACTCGGGGTAGGTGCCGTACATGCTGCGCATGACGCTCCCGACGGGCAGGTCGAAACCGGGCGAGCAGTACTGCCGCTCGTCTGAGCCCAGCGGCGAGAAGTCGTGCCAGCGCACCTCCCCGAAAGCCGGAAGTGCGGCCACGGCCGCGCGGTCTGCGAGGCTGTCGCCGCGGCGCGAGCGCTTGTACGTTAGGGCGGCCCTGTCACCAAGGCATGTGAGCACGTACCCGGCGTCTAGCCTCTCGAGCAGGTGCTGACCGCGCATGCTCAGGTAGACGATCGCGCCGATCGTTTCCGCCGCGAACACGAACCTGAACCCGAGACGGCGTGTCGGCCACTTGGCGAGGCGCGCGTACAGCCCAGCGGCCACCAGGGGGCCGGAGAGCTCGTTGTTGGCAAGCGATGGGTGGCACGTGTAGCTGGAGAGCAGCACCTCCCGACCCGACGTGCCGGGCAGCAGGCAGTCAGAGAGGGTCATGGCGCCGGGGAACGTCTCCGTGTCGACGACTACCTCGTACTCGCCCTCAGGCAACGCGTCGCGCTGGCGCTGGCTGAGGCAGAAGCCCCAGCGTGGGGCGTAGTAGCTAGTGGCGTACGGCACGGCGTTGGGCCGAGCTGGTAGCGAGTAGAGGTGGGCGTCAAGCTCTGAGCGCGAGAGGCGCCCGCGAAAAGCGACGGAGTAGCCGAGCAGGTGCAGGTTGGAGTCGGCGTAGTCGATGACGCGCGTACCGTCGGGGCCGACCACGTAAGCCGCGTTGACGCGCCACTCGAGCGGCACGGTCCAGTCGTAGGCCGGCGTGCCGCTGGCAACCTCGTAACGCTCGAGCGGCATGGTCTCGGCCAGCACGTCGTGCGTCTCACGCACGCCAGCGCCGGTCAAGCTGCGCGCTAGGGGCCAGAGGCGGTCGAAGGTCGCTTCCAGCCAGGCGCGCTCCAGCTCTGCGCTAGTGGCGGCACTGCTCACACGGTTATCTCGCCGCGCTCGCGCTGGTCGGCGCTGGTCGCCGCTCGCGCTCCGGGCACGAGGTCGAACAGCTCGGCGGCGCCAACTCGCTGACGGTCGGCTTGCGCCCTCAGTCGTTGCCGTAGCGCCGCGCCTGAGTTGATGTGGTCGAGAGCAACGGCTAGGACGTCGGGCACCGCCGCCGTTAGGTCAGAGGCGTCCGCCTGCGGTTGCGGTAGGCCGAACTCCTCAGCCAAGCCCTTCAGCTTGTGTGAGTTGGTGCTCAGCGGCACGAACGGCGTTCCCCCGAGCAGTCCGAAGATGGCCGGGTGCCACCTCCCGCCAACGTACGCCCGCGCGCCGGCCAACAGGTCGACGGCTTGTTGAACTGGGGTCGCCAGCCCGACCAGCGGGAGGCCGTTGTCGGCGGCCAAACGCCTGAACACGCGCTCGTCTGGCACGTCAGAAGCGGTGAGCAGTACTCCGACTCCGGCCTTCTTCAGCGCCGCTACAAGCGCTGCATACCCGGAGCTGGCCTGCTGCAAGCTAGCCGTGCGGGAGAGCAGCGCACTACCCCCGACGGCGACGTAGGGCTCGGCAGGGTCGAAGCGTGCGCTGTCTGGCCATACGTCGAAGTACCCTGGCCGCCTCACGACGTCGAACCAGGTCTCCCCAGTGACGGGGTGGTAGCTGAAGGCGGCGTCTGGCACGGCGAGTCCAGATGGTAGGAACGGCGTGCAGGAGACCAGCGAGAGGCGGTCGCGGAACGCGACTAGGTCAAGGCGCGGGTAGATGTGCTCCGCGAGCTCGCGCATGGTCGAGTCGGCGAGGTCGGCGGTGTGGTTGACGAAACCAACCCACTTCCGGAGCCGCACCTTGGCCACGTACGCGATGAACATGAGGGCCTTGCCGAGGCGTTGCGCGCCGTATATGGCCCCCTCGCCGTTGATGACGACTCCGTCCGCTTGGCTGAGGCGCGCAAGCACGCTCTCTAGGATCGCGCCTCCGAGCATGGCGTTGGCGGCGGCGTCCAGACCAGCGGCGACCTTCGGCACCACGTCTGGCAGGCGCGGCCTCACCTTGTCGAACGCCGACGAAGCAAGGTTCCTGAAGTACGGCCTGCGCGGCGTGTGCTTGTCCAACCACTCTGCCGTCCGCCGCCAGGAGCGGCGGTCGGCAGGTGTGAAGCCCTGAAGCTCTTCCAGGTAGACGCTCGAGACGATCTCGTGCCCGGCGCGCTCTAGGCCGTCCTTGAGGGCGCGGCTCGTAGCTCGGCAGCCCCAGTTCGGGTTGTGGCTGGTGTCGTTGACTAGGCATACGCGCATGGTTGGGGGGCTACCTGGTCGCCTCCGCCACGACTTCGGCCACGATGTTCCCGGCCGCATGCAACGACTCAACTGACAGGGTGGGGTGCACTTGGAACATGAGCGACGTGTCGCCAAGCTCGTGCGCGACGGGCAGCGGCCTGGTTGGGCCCGTTGACGACGCACTGAACGCGAGCTCGCGGTAGATCTCGCTGCAGCTGCCGACGAGGACGGGCACTCCGGCATCGTAGATGGTGGTCTGGATGCGGTCACGCGACCAGCCCGGCTTCAACGCCTCCGGGCGCACGTAAGCGTAGAACTTGTAGTACGAGTGGCGCGTGCTTTCCGGCGGCCGCGGCACGCGCAGCGCGCTGAGCGGCTCGAGGTACGAGCGCAGGATGTCGGCGTTACGCCGCCTGGTGGCGACGGACTCGGCTAGCCGCGCGAGCTGGATGCGCCCGATGGCCGCCTGCATCTCCGTCATGCGCCAGTTCGTGCCGAACGACTCGTGGAGCCAGCGGTACCCGCTCGGGTGCTTGCGGTTGAACACCGCGTCGTAGCTCTTGCCGTGGTCCTTGAACGCCCACGCCGTCTCCCAGCCGTGCTCCTCGTCAAGGGCAAGCAGCCCACCCTCACCGCCCGTGGTCATGATCTTGTCTTGGCAGAAGGAGAAGGCAGACGCGTGCCCGAGGCTGCCGACGGGCTTGCCCTTGTACTCGGCGCCATGAGCTTGAGCGCAATCCTCTATCACGGCGAGGCCGTGCTCGGCAGCTAGGTCGTTTATCGGGTCCATGTCGGCTGGCCAACCGGCTAGGTGCACGACGATGATGGCGCGCGTGCGGGGAGTGATCACCGGCGCGATCGTCTCAGCGGTGATGTTGCCGCTATCAGGGTCGACGTCGGCCAGCACGGGCGTCGCACCGCGCATGATGGCGGCGCTGGCGGAAGCGATGAAGGTGCGCGGTGACGTGATCACCTCCGCGCCGGGCCCGATGCCAAGCGCAACCAACGCCAACTCGAGCGCCACCGAACCGTTCATCACGGCTACGGCGTGGCGCCGTCCGAGTGAGGCCGCGTACTCGCGTTCGAACGAGAACACTTCCTGACCCGTCCACTGGTTGACCTTGCCAGAGACGAGGACGCGCTGCACCGCAGCGATCTCGCTGTCGTCGTACTGAGGCCAGGGAGACCAAGCCGACTCAAGCACGTGGTGGGTCAACTGCGACATACGCTCACTCCTTCTTTGCCTCGTCGGCGGTGATACGCGTAGCCAGCAGGCGTTCGCGCAGGGTCAGTGTCAGTGCGCCCCCGTCGGGCGTGCCGATCAGGCGCTTGACGCTCGCAACGGCTGTGCGCCAGATGGTGGTCAGTTCGAGCGCAAGCGAGCGGTCCTCCACGTGGACCATCGCGTAGCTCACCTTGGCTGGGACGAGGACGTTGAGGTAGAAGTCGTCAGGGTCGGAGGCGCCAACGAGCAGTCCCTCCTCGTCGACGAGTTCGAGGCTAGCCACCGACGTCAGCCCGGGCAGGACAGTGAGCACGCGCTTCATCTCAGGGGTGTAACCGGCCACTACTTCAGGGACATCTGGGCGCGGACCGACGAGGGCCATCTCGCCTCTCACGACGTTCCACAACTGCGGCAGTTCGTCCAACTTGGTACGGCGCAGGATGCGACCTACGCGGGTCACGCGGGCGTCGGCGGCCGTGGTTACGCTGCTACCGAGCTTGTCCGCACCGGTGACCATGGTCCTGAACTTGAAGATCGTGAACGGCCTGCCGAGGTAGCCGGCGCGCACCTGTCGGAAGAACACGGCGCCGCGGCTATCGAGCCTGATCACGATGGCTACGGCGAGCAAGACTGGCGCCAGGAGCATGAGGGCCACGGCGGCCACGACGAGGTCGAAGGTCGAGCGCATCAGAGCCCCTCCTTCATGGACGGGTGAAGCCGCAGGCCGGGAGCGCCTGACCAGGGTGGAGTGGTGGCCGTGAACGGCAGGCGCCGCAGGAGTAGCGCGGCTGCGCCCAGCAGCGTGCCAGCGCCGTAGCTCAGGTGGTAAGCGAAGAAGGCGGGCGGCAGTGTCATGACCAGGAGCGCGTCGCGGAAGCGCACGGCCTGCTGCGCGGCAGAGCACACGGCGAGCAGCGCGTATAGGCCGGCCGTTGCGAGGAGCAGGGTCAGGATGAAGGGAACGAAACTCGCTAGCATGGTCCCTAGCAACAGCGCCGCCGCGAACAGGCCAGGAATCAGGTGGCGGGGCCGCAACGAGTACGGAGCCAGGTACCAGGTGAAGACGTTCCAGCGGCCCGTGAGGAACGCCTGCCGCAGTAGTCCGGCGAGGGTTCCCTGGTTGAAGTACTCGGCGGCGATGCTCGGGTCGAGCCAGACCTTGCCCCCTGCCGCACGCAGGCGCGCGTTGAACTCGTAGTCCTGGTTGCGCACGAGGCGCTCGTCGAACACGCCGTAACGCTCGAAGGTTTCCCGCCGGTAGCAGCCGAAAGGCACGGTGTCTACGTAACCTGCGCGTGCCCCGGTGCGAAAGCGGGCGTCGCCGACGCCGAACGGGTGCGACGAGAGCGCCGCCACCGTCCGCGCGGCGCCGCCCTGCCCGCGCGGCAGGGTGCGCACCAAGCCGCCCACGTTGTCGGCGCCGCTCTTCCGCAAGGCGGTGAGGCAGGACGCGAGGTAATCAGGCGGGTAGACGCAATGAACGTCCATGCGCGCAATCACCGGCGCATGCGCACGCCGCAGCGCCAGGTTCATGCCGGTAGGCACGATGCGCCGCGAGTTGTCGAGCAGGCTAACGCGCCCGTCGCTCGCTGCCACCGCGCTGACGGCCTCGCGGGTGCCGTCTTCCGACATGCCGTCCACGACGATCACCTCGAGCTCGATGGCCCCCACGTTCTGAGCGAGGATCGAGTCAAGGCACGCCCTAATGTGCTTCGCCTCGTTGCGGCAAGGCAGGATGACGGTCACGTCTGGCGTCATGCCGCCCCCCTTTCACCGAGCGCCAGGGCGGGAGTGAGCGGCGTGCGCTGCTTGGCGAGCGTCGGGACCGTGACGGGTTCGAGGTGGTCGGCGAAGCGCCGCAGCCACACTTCTAGCGCCAAACGATTGAAGATCTGTCGGTACCAGACGCCGCTCTTGCGTTCGCCGAGGTCGGCGTAGCGTGCGTACGTGGCGAGGAACGGCTCGCGGCGCAGGAGGCCGTGGCCGAAGACCATGGCGTCAGGCGCGAACAGCTCGAGCGTCTGCGGTCGCAAGTCGTGGCGCAGCCACTCGCTCTGCGGCAGCGTGAAGCCCTGCTTGTCGCGCCGCCAGGCGATGGCGTCAGGCAAATCGGCGGCCAACGCCTTGCGGAAGACGTGCTTCGTCCAACCTTCCCTCAGCTTCAAGGATGGGTCAAGGGGGAGGAGCTTCTCAACGAGGCGGTAGTCAAGGAACGGTAGCCGCACCTCGCGGCCGTGGGCCATCGACATGCGGTCCTCGTAGTGCGTCAGCTGCGGGACGCTTAGGGACGTGAGGTCGAGCGCCTGCCGCTCCTGGATGGTCATGTCCTTGCCGAGCCCGACAGGCACGTCGTGCACCGTAGCGAGCGCCGCGCCGAGGTCGGACCCAGCCACGTTCCTAACGCCTGGCAGGTAGCGCCGCGCTTCCGCCAAGTTGAACTGCCTCACCAGCGTGCCTTGGCGCATGGCCGCGCCAGCTTGGCGCATGGCGGCGAGCGGACGCCGCGCCCGTACGAGCGCCTGCAACTGGAAACCGACGTACTTCTTGTAACCGCAGAGGAGTTCGTCAGCTCCCTGGCCACTAAGGACGACCTTCACGCCGATCGCGCTGGCGGCCTGCATGAGTAGGTAGTGCGCCACCGACGAGAAACTGCCTACCGGTTCGTCATGGTGCCACGTGACCTTCCCGAGCAGGTCGAAGGCCTCTTGTGCGCCCAAGTCGACCGAGACCTTGTGAGTCTCGCGCCCGAGGTGGTGCGCCATGACGTCCGCATGCCGCGACTCGTCGAAGCGCGCGTCTGCACTGACGGCCGATAGCAGGGCGACGTCGACGCCAGGCTGAGCCGCTGCCGCTGCCGCGATGGCGCTCGAGTCGACCCCGCCAGACAAGAGCACACCTACCGGCACGTCAGCGCGTAGTCGCAAGCGCACGGCGTCGAAGAACAGCTCGCGGATCTCGGCATGCAGCTGATCGTCTGGCACGCGTTCCGCGCCGCTGTGGCTCGGCGCCGTCCAGTAGCGCTTGGCCTCGACCTTCAGGTGCTCGGCGCGCAGGTCGATGCTCGCGTAGCACCCCCCGGGCAGGCTCACGATGTCCTGGAAGAACGTGGCGGGCGACTGGTCGATGAGTGCCTGCTGCAAGTACGCGCCGACGGTCTCGAGGTTGAGGGCGCGGCGCCGCGGGTCCATGGCGAGCAGCGCCTTGATCTCGGAGGAGAACGCAACGCGGTCGCCGGTGACGTCGAGGTAGAGCGGTTTGATGCCCATGCGGTCGCGGGCCAGCACGAGCCTGCCCTCGCGCAAGTCGAGCCACGCAAGCGCCCACATGCCGTTGAACGCGTTCAGCGCGCGCTCTACCCCCCAGAGCCGGAGGGCCGTGGCTACTACTTCCGTGTCAGAGTCGCTGCGGAAGGTTGCGCCCTGCGCCGCGAGGCGCTCACGCAACTCGACATAGTCGAAGACCTCCCCGTTGTAGACGAGCACGTCGTCGTTGGTGGCGCTAGTCATGGGCTGCGCTGCCCTGTCGCTCAAGTCGATGATGGCCAGCCGCTGATGGCCGAGGCCGACCCACCAGTCTCCAACGCCGTTCACTGCCTGGCCAGCGCCGTCAGGACCACGGTGCGCTTGCGCGACTTCTGCCACGGCTAGGCGCTCCGCCACGGCGCCGCGAGGCATGACGCGCCGCCCCACGACGATCCCGTCAATGCCGCACATTGCCTGCTCCTCCAGCATCCAACGCACTGCGCCACGCGCTCACGTAACTGGAGATGGCGCTGTCCAGCGAGTAGTGCTGCAAGGCCCACGACTGGCCGCTGCGAGCAGTTGCCTCCCGTAACCGCGGTTGCTGCAGGTAACGCACACAGGCAGCGGCGGCGGCCGTTACGTCGTGGATGGCGACGACGCTGCCGTGGTCGTCGTCAGGCACGAGGTCGGCGATGGCGAAGGTGTCGGAGACGACGCAGGCGCAGCCTGCGGCCAGCGCTTCTTTCACCACGTTCGGCACTCGCTCGGTCAACGACATGAAGAGGAAGACCTCGGCCTGCGCTAGCGCGGCCGCCACGACCTCCTGTGGTTGGTGTCCTGAGAACGTCACGTTGCGTAAGCCGAACTCGCGGGCTCGTTGCTCTAGTTCCGGACGCTGGCCACCGTCACCCAGGATCTCGAGGCTTGCGCCTGGCACTTGGCTGGCAACGAGCGCGAACGCCTCGAGCACGTCGAGCATGCCCTTCTCGGGGTCGAGGCGGCCGACGCTTACTACCCGGCCAGGCACCCGAGCTGTTGCCTCGGCCTCGAAGAGCTGCGTCGGGATGCCGTCCGGCACGACGGCGATGTCTTGAGGCAACAGCCCGAACAGCTCTGCTATCTCGGCGACGTTGCTGTCGGAGAGGGTGCGCAGCCACGTCGCACGCTTGGCGACCTGCGCCGTCAGCCCGTAACGCAGGTCTATGTCGTACGCGCTGAACGACATCGACACGACCGTGCCAGGCAGCGCGCGTTGGACGAGCAGCGCCACCATGCTCGGGTAGTGCGCCCAACAGAGGTGCACGACTCGTGGACGGGCGGCGCGGATCTCGCCGAACACCTCGAAGACGCGCGGCAGCAGCACGATGCTACGCGCGAAGAGCCGCGGTTGACGGCCGACGTGCAAGACCAGTTGCGTAACGAGCGCCAATGCGGCTGCTGGGATACTGAGCGCCACCAACGCCCCGCGCCAGGCGGACGCTAGCCGCGCGTGCGTGACGCGCACCTGCTCGAGCCCGCGTTCCGCCATCAAGCGGGCGTCCCATGCATGCGGAGGCCTGAGTGCATGGACGGCAACGGTGGCCCCGCTGCGTGTCAACGCGGTCACGTCGTGCGAGGTGAAAGTCTCTGATGGCATAGGGAATCCCATGGTCACGTAACTAACAGCCAAACCAGTTGCGCTAGTGAGGTCATCACCCGACAAAGTGGCGGTTGGTCGCGGACTCGAAGTTGCGGGCTGCGTCACCTCACCTGCCCTGCCATGAGACTCTGGAGTCGCCGTCTTTGTCGGTGACGGCTGACGCTCCGCAACGGTTCCTGCGCCTCTTGCGCCCGCGAGGCTCATGGCTTGGCCCCCGCCACTTCGTTGAGGTCGAGGACGCGCCAGCTACGAACGAGCAGCGGGCCGACGTCGCTCGTGAGGAGCGCCAAGATCACCCAAGTCGACTTGTCGTAGGCCGCGCCCTTCGGCAGCATGGCAAGCACCAGGCAGGCGAAAAGCACGATGCGCGCTAGGCGCGCGGGCGAGGGCGGCAGTAGAAACTGCGAGAGCAAGGTAGCGAGCAGCACGAGGGTGTAGAGCCCTAGGCCGACGAGTCCGGTGCCGACGGCGACCGAGAGGAAGGCGTTGTGAGGCGCCCAGCCGTTGCCGAGGATCGGCCTCACGGCAGCCCTGAAGGCGTTGTTGCCGTAACCGACGATGGGTCGAGCGACGAACGCGATCCAGCCGCCCTCCCAGATCTCGGCGCGGCCCGTGAAATCAGACGAGGTGAGGTCGCTGCCCAACGTGGAGATGCGCTGCAGGTTGGGAAGCGCCCTGGCGTAAAGGTTCTGCGGCAAGAAGGCGGCCGTTGAGGCGATCGCCGCGACAGCCACGATGAGGCCAACGCGCGCGCCCCTCCCTAGGCGGACGGCAGAGACGGGGACCTGCACGAGTGCGAGCAGCGCGATCATCACCCCGCTGCGCGAGCCCGTAAGGAGGAGCGCGAACGGTGCGAGGCACAGAAAGAGGAAGTTGACGGCGTTGGAGAGCGCGCCGCGCCGCTCGGTGATCAGCCACCAGGCGATGGCCATGGCGAGGCCAAGCACGGTGGCGACCTCGTTCTGGTTCTCGCCAGCCGAGGCTATGCGGCCGTCTATGCGGATGGTCTCAGGCTCGAAGAGGAAGACCCACAGGACGTTGATGGCCACCACGCTCGCGCCCAGCACGAACGACTGCAGCAGCGCGTTGCGGGCTCGGTCGCCTTCGCAGAGTTGCCACACGAGCCACACGAGCAGCAAGAGCTGCGCCATGGTGATGAGCCCCTCGCGGCTGGCGTCCGGATCTACCGTCCAGAAGTAGCTGAGGGCCAGCCACGCGGCGTATGCGGCCGTCAGGGCGAGTGGTACAGATGGCGGCCGCATTCGCAGCCACCGGCCCTCGCTCAAGCTGATGATCCCTAGGCCGGCCGCCGCGAAGCCAACGAGCCGCGCAACCGAGCCGACGCCCTCGAGGACGATGGCTTCCTCCCAAGGCACGGCGAAGACCATGAGGCACAGCGCGGCCAACGCTAGCTTGGCGATGGTGCCGTTCCCTGGCGTGCGGCGCGTCACGCTTGACCACCTGCCGGGGTGCGGTGCTGCGGTGCCGCGAAGCGCCTCGTGCCCTTGCGCAGTGCGGCGAGCACGAGGCTGGCGCCGGTGGCTGGGCGGGAGGTGATGGTGGCGAGGAGGTAGTGCAGCGCCGCCCCGTACTGGCCAGCGACGGCGCAATCCTCGAGGTACGAGAGGCCCCAGCGGGCGCCCATGCGCCGTTGCCAGGTAGCCAACTCGCGTTCGCTGAGGGCCCGCGCCGAGCGTACGTACTCTGCCGGCACGTCGACCACGAGGCGGTCGTTGCTTAGCCTTCCCGTGGCCGAAGTGCGGAAGGTGGCGTTGTCGTCGTGCTTGTTCCAGGCGGCCGCAACGACGTCGACGAAGCCGACGCTGTTGCCTGGCAGGAGTGAAAGGAGGGCGATGGTGTCGCTGCCGACGCAGTCGTACGCGTAGAAGTTCGCGGCCAACGCGCGGTCGCGGCGGTAGAGCGCCGTGGCGTGCGGGATGCTGACGCTGCCGTCCGCGTAAGCGCGGAGGAGGTCGGTTCCGCTGTTGACGCGCTCCAGGTTGCGGTTGACGCTCGTCTCCTCGTACGTGCCGGTGCGCGCGGAGAAGTCGTCTGCGCGGGCGAACACGAGCGCCAACTCTGGCCGCTCGCGGTAAAGCTCCATGGCCTCCGCCAGGTAGTTCGGGTCTAGCAGCCAGTCGTCCCCGTCGAGGTTGAGGGCGACCACGCCAGTGGCGTCGTGGCGGAGCGTCGTGCGGTAGTTGGCCGTGCGGCCGAGGTTGCGCTCGCGCCGCACGTACCTGAGGCGCGGGTCGGCGAGGTAGTCGCTTACCACGGCGGCCGTCGCGTCTGGCGAGGCGTCGTCTGCCACGATCACCTCTAGTGGCGCGTAAGTCTGGGCGAGGGCGCTGTCGATGGCGTGCGCCAACAATTCGGCCTGACCGTAGGTTGGGATCATGATGGTGGCTAGCGGGCCGGTCCCACTCATGCTCTCACCGCCCCCGGCACCGTTGGGCTGCTAACGCCTGTCAGCGCGGCCTCCACGGCACGGGCGCTGCGCATGGCGGCGCCGCGCGGTTCGGAGAACATGGCCTGCGTAAGGGGCCTGGCGGCTCTAACGAGGTCAGCGGCGTAGGCGCCGTCGTGTAGCGCGGCGCGCACCATGCTGCCGACGTCCTCCTTGGCGGAGGCGTGCGGCAACCCTCGTTTGGCCCAATCGACAGGAACGTCATCTGGCAGCACCTGCAGCGCTGGCACGCCGATCGCGGCGGCTTCGAGCAGCAGGGTGGTCTGCGAACCGAGCACCACTCCCGCGCCGCTGACGAGGTCGTAACTGTCTCCGCTCGTCGCTAGTTGCTCGGCGCGGATGATGCCGTCAGCCACGAGTTCTTGGTACTTCTCCTTGCCCTCGCTTGGGTGTGGGCGATAGAGCGTTGGCGGCCCGTCGAGCCCACGTAACGCCTCGGCGACCAAGCGCAACGCGCGGCGGTCTACGTCTTCCGCGTAGTTGGTGCCGAAGTAGACGGCGCCGCCGCGCTTGCCGTGCGCGCTTCTGTCCACGAGCAGGCCCTCCAAGCGCGGGTTGCCGACGACCGTGCTCGGCGGTGTCGGGCCCTCGAAGCTGGCGAGTTCGTCGCTGAAGTAGGGTCCCCAAGCCAGCAGCAGCGAGGAGCCCATGAAGTCGTGCTCCGGCCACGCTCCACTGAACACCCCGTGCTGCATGAGGAGGAGCGGCACGCCGGTTTCTCTGAAGCCTGTAAGCACGCCAGGCTCGAGCTTCGTGTGGATGGCGACGCCCACCTTGGCGGCGCTGGCCTCCAGGGCGCTAGCGGTTCTGGCGGCGTCGTACGCCTGAGTGCGCAGGACCGTCGTCAGCTCGAGGCGCCCCTCGTCCGTCAACCCCCAGCGCGCCGCGAAACGCGCCTCGTGACGCTTGAGTTGGCCGTAGTTCCCCTGTGCGCGACGCCACGCAGCGGGGGCCGCCTGCGGCCAGCCCGTGCTAGGCGTCAGTTGCGTGACGAGGGTGCCGCGCCGCTCTAGCTCCGCCGCCACCGGGCAAAGTAGCGGATAGTAGTCGGCCCTGTCTGGCACGTGGATCACGAGCACGTCGACCTTGCGCGCTGGCGCAGGCTCGACGACCCTGCGCCACGACTGCCGCGCCGCTCGCGCCACCACCGCGAAACGTAGGACGGCCGACCCGCCGAACAGGCGTTCGCCGCTAGCGATGCGCCGAAGCAGATAGGCGGAGTCCGCGAACGCAGGCGGGTAATCGGCCTGGAGTTCAGCGTGGAAAGCCACGAAAGCTGGTACGGCGGCTGGCAAGCTTCAGTTCCTTCTGACGTCCTCGAACACGCGCGGGTACAGTTCCCTCGCCTCGACCAGGTCGGTCGGCCGCCCGACGTCCTGCCAGTACTCGTGCACGGGGAAGCTCGCCACTTTGCAGCCGCTTCCTAGCAGGGAGGAGATGAGGCTCGTCATGTCGAAGTACTCGCCTTGCGGCACGTGCTCGATGCAACTCGGCTCCAGGGCGTAGATGCCGGCGTTGATGAAGTAGTGCTGGACGGGCTTCTCGACGAGGTGCGTGACGTGCTCCTCGGTTAGTTCGACCACTCCGAACGGGACTTGCTGGCTGTAGTCACGCACGGCCATGGTGGCGCAAGCTGCGCTGTAGCTGTGGAAGTCAAGCATGCGGCGGTAGTCGACGCGCGTGAGCACGTCCGCGTTCATAACGAGCAACGTCTCAGTCGGGCGTTCCTGCAGCAGGCCGATGGCGCCCGCCGTGCCGAGGCGCCTGTCCTCACGCAAGTAAGTGATCTCTGCTCCCCAACGCGAGCCATCGCCGAAGTGCTCCTCGATCATCTCGGCCTTGTAGTTCACGGAGATCGCGAAGCGGTAGAAGCCTTGGTGGCAGAAACCCTCGACGATGGTCTCGAGGATGGGGTGAGGGCCGACGTTCAGGAGCGGTTTCGGCGTGTCGCGCGTTAGTTCGCCGAGGCGCGACCCAAGACCTCCAGCCATGAGCACGACCAGGTTGTGGTTGAGGGTCGCGGGCCGCGGCAACACTACGGCGAGCGCGACGACCTTGCCGTCCGCGTTCACCAACGGGATGCGGTAGAGGGTCGTGCGCTGCATGAGAGCGTTGAGTTCGCGCTTGCTTGTCGAGGCGGGCGCGGTGAGGGGGTTGCTGTTCTGGACGCTCGAGACCGGGTCGTCCAGCTGCGCGCCGCGCAATAGTCCGCGCCTGACGTCGCCGTCGGTGACGATGCCTAGCAGCCGGCCTGCGGCGTCCACCACCAAGGCAGTCTGCAGCTCGTTACGGTCGATGACCGCGATGGCGTCACGTACAAGGTCCGTCGGGGCGACCGCTAGGCGCCCAATGTCAGTTACCAACATCGTGCCATCCACTCTGAGCGCCGGAACATCGATCTCGGGTTGAGCGTTTCCGTGTTGTGACTTTAGGGCCGAACCTGAGTGAGTAGTACTTCAACCGTCACGTCGCCGTGCCTCACGTGCGCCGCGGCGTGATAGTCCTGGCTGGCGACCCGACAACTATGTCGTCGGCCAGCACGTCGCTGAGCACGACGGTGCCGGCGCCCACGATCGCTCGTTCACCGACCCGCACCTGCGGGAGGACGACGGCGCCTAGCCCTAGCTGGGCTTCGTCGCCGATCTGGGCGCCGCCACCGAGGAGCGCGCGTGGCGCGAGGTGGGCGCCTCGCCCGACTACGCAGTCGTGTTCGACCACTGCGCCACTGTTGACGATGGCGTCCTGCATGATGCGCGCGCCGCTGTTGATGATGGCGCCGACCAGCACTTGGGCGCCGGCGGCGACGGTGGCGGCGGGTGAGACGATCGCGCTTGCGTGCACGACGGTCGCTAGCTCGTAACCCCGCGCGCGCAGTTCACGAGCGAGCGCGTGGCGCTTGATGTTGGTTCCGAAACCGATGACGGCGACGACCAGGTCGTACGCGGTTGGTGGGAACGCGCTTAGGCTGGAGTCATCACCGACGATCTCGACGCCAGCTACGAAGCTGCCGCGCGTGGCTGGATCGGCGTCTAGGACGGCCACCACCTCGCGTTCGCCACGCGAGCGCACGGCGTCGAGCACGACCCGGGCGTGGCCGCCAGCTCCAAGCAGCACGAGCGGACGCGGCGCGGGTGTCGCCGCCACCGTCATGGCGCAGCGCGCTTACTCATGCCAGGTCGCTCCACTCGAGCTCGTGATCGGCTGGTAAGTCGTCCTTGATGGCGCGGCCGAGTATGGCGGGGTACTTGTCAGGGTCGATGCCAGTGCCTGGGCGCTTGAAGTCTAGGTCGGCGAGCGTAAGCACCGTGCCGGCAGGCAACGCCCGCCGCAGCACGACGCGGCGCCTGAACTTCAGGCGTTTCGCCTGCTCGGCTTCGCTCACGCGCCGTTCGCTGCTACCCAAGGACCGCTGCACGAAGCCGAGGTCGTGCGCTAGCGCCGTCAGCTCGGTCGGGTCTGCCGAAATGGCGTGGTCCCAGCCGGCTAGCTCCTTGTCGAGGGTGAAGTGCTTCTCCACCAGACACGCTCCCAAGGCTACGGCCGCGAAGGCGGCCGCCGTGCCGAGGGTGTGATCGCTGAAACCCACTGGCACTCCGAAGGCGCCCTCGAGCATGGGGATGTTGCGCAGGTTCACGTCGTCAGGGTCGGGCGGGTAGATCGAAACGCAGTGCAGAAGTATCACGGGGCCGGAGCCAGCGGCCCTTAGGGTATCGACCGCCGTCCCCACCTCCCCGAGCGTGGCCATGCCGGTGGAGAGGAGCACGGGTTTGCCGGTGGCGGCCACGCTGCGCAGGAGTACTGGGTGGTTCACGTCCATGGAGGCGATCTTGTACGCGGGCACGTCGAGCTCCGCGAGCATCTCCACCTCCTCAGGCGCGAACGGAGTGGATAGGAAGTCGATGCCGAGGTCCGCGCACTGGCGCGCGACGGCGCCGTGCATGGCGGGCGTCATCTGGTAAGCCTCGACCATCTCCTGAAGGGTGCCGAAGTGCTTCTTCTTGTCCGAGTAACTCGTGTTGCGCTCGTACTCCGCGCGTCCGACGAGGCTCGAGGAACTCCAGGACTGGAACTTGACAGCGTCCGCTCCCGCGCGGTGGGCTGCCTCGACGAGGCGGTGGCATAGGTCAAGGTCGCCGTTGTGGTTGGACCCGACCTCAGCGATCAAGTAGGGTGGCTGGCCCGGCCCAACGAGGCGGTCTGCGATTCTCACGGGAGCCACTCGAGCGGTGTTGCGGACGTCGGTCACGTTGCTTCTTGCCTCCTACTATCAAGCCACTCCCACCAGCGGAAGACGCGTGGGTCGGCGTTCAATGCGTTCAGGTAGGCGTTGCGCTCGGCCTCGTCCGCGATCACTCGCTCTTGAAACTCCCGCAGGTCGGCGGCCGCGAGTTCGATGAGGGCGCGCAGGCCGGGCGGTAGCGCGCGGCCAGATGGCATGGGGGAGAGCGCTAGCGCGTAGTGATTCGCCACCAGTGCGGTTGCCTTCAGCAGTTGCGCTTCCGTGAACGGTCGCGTCACGCCAGCGCTGCTTGCGCCGTGGAGCCGATAGCGGGCGCGGGGGGTCGGGTCGATGGTTAGGTGGGCGCCGCTCGCCAGCGCGCGCACAGCCACGAGCCAGTCGAGCAGGCGCGTGCCTGCCGGTGCGGGGAGGCAGTCGAGGAGGACCTCGCTGCGGTAGGCGGCGTTGCCGAAACCGACCACGTTGCTGCGGGCGAGGACCGAGGCCCAGTCGTCGATCGGTTCGGTGCCGAAGCGCCCGCCAGTTGGCGTGCCTGCCTCGTCCGTCAGCTCCAGGGCGCACGCCGCCACCTCGGCTTTCGCGAGTGCGGCGCGGGCGGCGGCCACGCGGGTGGGGAGGGGCACGTCGTCGGAGTCCATGAGCACGACACCGCTGGTTCCAGGCACAGTGCGCAGCAGGACTTCCTGGCGCAACGCCACGTGGTCCGCGGCGTGCTCAGCTCGGTGCGTGGCCGTGCGAGCGGCCAGGTCCGGCCCAGCGGCCGTCAGGTACGGGGCTAACTCAGCATCCTCGACGTCGTCGACCGCGACTATGAGGTGGAAGTCGCTATCGGTCTGCTCAGCCAAGCCGCTGAGGAAGGCGGGCAGGTACCCCAGCCCTGCGCGGTACGCGGTGGTGAAGACCATCAGCATGTCAGGCACGCTGTTGTTGAGGCGGCGCCCGCCTCTGGCCCTGGCGGCCGAACTTGCCGCGGAGGATCACGGCGGCGAGTTGTAGGTCCGCCTCCTCGTCTATGTCTATGGCGTGCTCCCACGTGAGAGGCTCGCCGCGTACGCCTGGGCCGTAGAAGGTGCGGGCGGTCTCGAGCGCGGCCGACTTAGCCCACCAGATCGCCCCGCTCGGGCAGTAGCTGGGCGGCAGGTCTTGGCTGCGGCGCTTCAAGGCTTCCGGGAAGAGCGGCTCGAGCTCGCCGTTGGCCGCCAGCGTCATGGCCCACCACGCGACCTGGTAGCCGAAGGGCGCAACGGACACTTGGAACGCTGCGTTTGCAGCTGCGAACGCCGCGGCGCTGCTGCGCACGTCGTTGGCGTCGCGCAGTGGGCAGTTCGGCATGAGTTGCGCTATCACCGGGTAACGCGCGGAGCCGCCCAGCGCCGTCAAAGCGGCTAGCGTCACCTCAGACGCGGGGGTGTGGTCGTCGGCTAGCGCCGCAGGGCGGCTCAGCACTTCGGCGCCCGCTGCCCTGGCAACCGCTGCGATCTCGTCGTCGTCCGTGCTGACCACTACGCGCTCGAAGGCGCCGCTGCCTAGCGCAGCGTTCACCGTGTACTCGAGGAGCGGCCGCCCAGCTAGCGGCAGCACGTTCTTGCGCGGCAGGCGCTTCGAGCCGCCGCGCGCCGGGATGACGGCCAACGCTGCCGGGGCGGCAGCGCCCCCTGCAACTGGTCCTGGTGAGCCATCGTGGCGCGCTTCTGTCATGCAGTGGCCGGGCCAGCCGGTTCCGGCGCCTTCACTGGCACGTTCGCGTAGCGTTGGGCGTACGGGTCGGAGATGAGCCCGAGCTGGATCGCGCGTTTCACCTCGGCGATGCCGTCCGCTAGCCGCTTGGTGATGGTGAAGCCGAGTTGACTATGGATCTTCTGGAACGTCACGCGGTAGTCGCGCGGGTCGTCGACGCTCTGGACGTAACGAACGCGGCCGTCAGGCACTTGCTTCAAGATGGCGTTTACGACGTCTTGCTTGCGGTAGTTCTCCTCGTCGTCACCCACGTTGAAGACCTCCAGGGCAACCTTCTCGGGCGCGGCAGCGAGCACGAGCAGGGCAGAGCGCGCCAAGTCGGTGACGTGGCAGTACGGGCGCCAGAACTGTTCGCCGAAGACGACGAGCTCGTGGCCCGTCACGAGGTCGCGCGTGAACTCGTTGACGGTGAGGTCGAAACGCATGCGCGGCGAGGCGCCGTAGACGGTCGCGAAGCGCAAGGCGGTCGGCAGGCAATCCGACGAGCGGCCACGCGCCATCAGGAAGCGTTCGACGGCGACCTTCGTTTCCGCGTACAGCGAAACGGGGCGCAGTTCCGAGGCCTCGTCCATCATGAGGTTCGGGTCAGGCATCTTCCCGTAGTTCGAGCAGGTCGACGCGAACACGAAGCGCTTCACGCCAGCGGCCTCCGCGAGCTCGTAGAGGCGTTGAGTCGCGAGTAGGTTGACCTCGCGCGCGAGTTCCGGTTCGCGCTTGCAGGCCGGGTCGCCGACGATCGCGGCCAGGTGCACGACGGCAGTGACGCCCTCCAGCGCTTGCCTCACGACGCTTTCGTGGCGGACGTCACCGCGCACGATGCTCAGGGCGCCGTCGTCGATGAGCGGAAGGAGTGCCTCGCCACCCATGCGCATGTTGTCCAGCACGCGCACTTCGTGGCCCGCTTCGAGCAACTGCCGCACGAGCACGGAGCCGATGTAGCCAGCCCCGCCCGTAACCAACACAACGTCTTTCATGCTGCTCTGCCTTTCCCTTCGCTAACCTTGGCGTTCATGCCGGCGTTACTGGCACGCTCTGCGCTGCGCCACCCGACTTCCGCGGTTGCGCAAGAGCGCGGAACTGCGGGCTGGTTGCGATGAGCTCCTGGTAGGAGCCCTTGGCCACGATCCTGCCGCCCTCGATGAGGCAGATGGCGTCGCACGCGCGCACGGTGGAGAGCCGGTGCGCGACGATGAACACGGTGCGCTTGCCCGCCATGCCCTCTAACGCCTCGAGGAGGGCCTGCTCCGTGAGGCTGTCGAGGGCGCTCGTCGCCTCGTCGAACACGACCACTGGCGGGTCGTGATAGAGCGCACGCGCTATGCCGATCCGTTGACGTTGCCCACCACTTAGCCGCAACCCGCGCTCGCCGACTTGCGTCTTGTAGCCATCCGGCAGGCGCGACACGAAGCCGTGCACCTGAGCTACTTGCGCTGCACGCACGATGGCGTCGCTGCTAACGCTCTCCTCTGGCACGCCGAACGCGATGTTCTCCGCGATGCTGCCGTTGCACAGGAAGACCTGCTGCGGAACGTAGCCAACGCTCGCCTGCCACGGGCGTAGCGTCTCCGGCCCGAGCGGCGCGCCGTCGATGAGCACGGCGCCAGACGTTGGCGTTAGGAGGCCGAGGATGAGGTCGACGATGGTCGTCTTGCCGGAACCGGTCGTGCCGACGAAGGCGACCGACGAGTTCTTCGGCACCTCGAGCTTCACGCCCTCGAGGCTAGGCGGAGAGTCAGGGTAGGCGAAGTTCACGTCCTGCAGCACGATGCCGTCGCGCAGGCCACTCGGCGTTGGGCGGCTCAAGTCAGCGCTCGTGCCCGCCGCGAGGAGGTCGCGTTCTAGCACGTCAAGCGAGGGTAGCGAGAAGCGCAGTTGGGTGATGGCCTCGAACATCTGTTGCACGGCAGGCATGAGGCGGTAACTCGCGAAGGCGTAAAGGCCGACGAGCGGGAGGACCTTTTCCGTGCCGCTGCCGCTAGCGAGGAGCTGCAGGACTATGAGGATGACGCCCCCGAAGGCGATGACCTCGAGCCCGTACTTCGGCACGACGTTGATGACCCGTTGCGTGACGGTCAGGTCGGAGAAGCGGGCGGACGCGCGGCTGAAGCGGTTGAGGAACGTCTCCTCGCGACCGGCCACCTTCACGTCCTTGATGCCCCCGAACGCCTCCGAGATCGTCCTGAAGCGCACGGCGTCGATGCTGAGGCGCTCGTCACCCAACCGTTGCAGGGTGCGCCTCACGAAGAGGAACACGATGGCGTAGGCCGAACCGAGCGCGGCGCTGACGGTCACCGCGAGCGTCGGATCGACGATCACCAACAGCACGAGCACCGAGACCGCCGCGGAGAAGCGCGCCAGCAGTTGCAGTATCGGCGTTAGGACCTTCGTGACGACCTCCGAGACCTCGATGAGGATGTTCTTGCCCAGCTCGGCGGTGTTGGAGCGCAGGAAGGCGGAGTACGGCCGGTTCAGGTACGCCGTCATGAGCCGCGTTTGCCATAGGTGGTTCTGACGCAGCGCGAAGCGGTTGAGGAGATAGGTGACGAAGACGGAGAAGCCGTTGCTGAACACGAGGACGAGGAGGGACATGGCCCCGAGGAAGAGGAGGAAGGAGTTCGTGTCCGTGAACCCGAGCCCCCGGTAAACACCTCCGAGGTAGCGGTTCTGCAGCGCGCCTTCCGGGTTGGCGACGACCGCGAGGAACGGCATGACCGTCGCCACCCCGATCGTCTCCATGACGGCCATCAGGATCATCGCGGGTAACAGCCAGTAGGCGTTCGTTCGTTGCTTGGCGGGTAGCAGCGCCAGCAGGCGCCTGGCGGTAGCCCAGATCATGCCCTCACTGCCCCTCGGCCATGGCGGTCACGAAGAAGGCGGCGGGTAAGTAGATGCGCCGCGGGGTAACGCCGCGCTCGAGCCGCTGGTAGACGGCGGCGTTCACGTCCGCCACTTTGCCGCTGGCGTCGAACGGCGCGAGCGAGCCGAAAGCCATGATGGCCCACTGGTCGCGCGTGACGCGCTCGTACCCTGGGTCGTTAGGCGGCAGCGGGGCGGCGGCGAGGTCGGCGAACGGCTGCTGGCCGCCAACGTCGACCGAGAAGTCAGTTGCGCCGTTGTCTATCACGAAGGTAGTGATGCCGCGCGCCAGCTCCGTGAGGAACGGCAACGAAGTGAAGGGCTGCATGCCTTCTGCCGCCAACTCGAGGATCGTCTGAACCGTGTAGGCAGCGTAAATGGTCGGCTGGAAGTAGTGAACATATGATTCCTCCCCCTGCACGCCTTGGCCCCACACGAACGCCGGGCCGTTGGGCGTCGGGACGGCCAGGAACTCGCTGTTGAGGGCGTCGGCTAGCTTTTGCGCTTCCGTTGCGTAACCGGGGTCGCCGGTGAGTAGGTTCATGTAGTGGTAGTAGCGCACCGTCTGCAGGTACGGGTGCATGAGCTCCGTGTAGAGGTAGTCGTAGCCGGTGGTCTTGGAGCGGGCGCGCCACTTGGGCTCGAAGTCGTTCTGGAGGTAACCAAGCCAGAAGTCCGCGCGTTCGGCGTAATCCACGCCGTTGGGGCTGACCTGGTCGCGGTTCTCCTGGTAGAGCCACGCCACCGCGGCTATGAGCCCGTGGGTCATGTCCTCGTCCATCGTGTGGTAGTCGTCGCCGTACCACTGCGAGTTGCCTGGGTCGTGGAGCCACGTCCAGTTGAGGTAGCCGTCGCCGTTAGTGTCTTTCAGGGTGGAGCGCACGACTTGCATGGTGCGATCGATCTCGTCTAGGAGCCCGAGGTCGCCGGTTATCCTGAAGACCTGCATGACGGTGGAGACGTGGACGTTGACGACCCGCCCGATCTGGTAGAGGTCGCCGCTTGCTGCCGCTTCGAGGCTGTTCGGGTAGATGTTGGGTGAGCGTAGCGCGGACCAGAAGCGTTCGTACCAGAGCCGCGCATCGGCTGGCAAAGTGGAGAGGTCGAAGGCGGGGTCGGCGCGGAGACCGCTCTGCATGGCGTTCGCTCCGCCCTCGCAGGCGGGCAGGCTGAGCACGGCCAGCACGGCGAGCGCGCGCCAGACGGCGCGCCACCTAGTGGTCTCGTGCCTCATCGGTGGGCTCCGTGGCTGTCGAGCGTGTACACGGAGCCGCGGCCAGCTGGCCCGGTGGCTGCGCCAACGAGCAACTGCTGGCCGTCGGTGGCCAGCGCCACGTAGCGCACCTGTGGCGCCTCGGTCGCGAAGAGGAGTTCGGGTGCGTCCACGTCTTGTCCTTTGGGGTATGGGTAAAGGAGCACGCTCACGCTGCCGCCCGCCGCGCTGTTGTCAGTCGCCACCGCTACCGCTACCCCGGTCGAGGTGATGGCCAGGTCGATGCCGAAGCGTTGATCCGCCCCGCCGACTGGCCCTAGTTGAGTCTGGTAGGTCCAGGTGCCGTTCCTCAGTCGGTAGACGAACACCGGTCCGGAGCGGTAGTCGCCGTAGTCGCCACCCGGAGCGCTGACAGCCAGGGTGTCGCCGGTGATCACGACCGTACTGCCGAAGTAGTGGGCGTTGGCGCCAGCAGGCGGCGCGATGCGCTGCGCCAGCCGCGCCCCGTTCGCACCGACCTGGTAGAGGTAGACGGCGCCGCTGCTGTCGGCCCCAGGCTCGTCATGCATGGCGCCGACGGCCAAGACGTCGCCCGCAAGCGCGAGGCTCGAGCCGAAGAGCGCGCCTGACGTCAGGCCGCTCGGGGCCAACACCGCCGTCTCGTGCCAGGCCCCAGATACTCTGCGGTAGAGGTGCACGGCACCTGGCCTGCCTGGCTCGCCGCCCGCGTGCTCTGCCGCTATGGCCAAGACGTCGCCTTGGAGGGCGATGTTGCAGCCGAAATGTGAGGCGTTCGCGTCGGTCGGTCGCAACTCGCCTGTTCTCGTCCACCCGCTAGCTCCGCGTGAGTAGAGTTCGACGACATCGCTGCCCCACGCGCCTATCGCTAGGTCGTTGTCGCTCACGGCGACGCTGGCGCCGAAGAACGAGTGGTCGCTGGTCGCGTGAGGCGTGAGGATCCCGCCGAGATGCCAGCCAGCCTGATCGCGGTGGTAGACGTACGCGGCGCCGACGTAGTCGCCGCCTTCCGCAAGCGCGCCGACGACCGCGACGTCACCCGACCACGAGACCGCCGTGCCGTAACGGCCGCCGCCGCTGCCCAACTCCGACCTCGGCAAGGTGGCGGGCTGCGCGCCCGCCGAGCCGATGGCCAAGAGTGCGCACGCTAGGCCAAGGGCCGCACCTATCCCGCGGCCAGCCCGTGGCACCGCGGCACTAGAGCCGGGCCACGGCGCACTAGCGCGTGAGCGGGCGGTGCGGTTGGTTGTGAGGTACAAGGACCACCCTCCGGACAGGCGAGATCGCGGCCCTACGCGCTAGCTAACAGCGGCGTTCCACGGTCTTTGTCCGGATGATAGTTGTGCCGCGGCCCCCGCGCGCCGTGGAGGTCACACGGCGCCAAAAAACCGGGGCGGGCGCCGTCAACGTGGCGCCCGCCCTTCTCTTTGGCGTGCAGGTCGCCTGCACGCCGGGACTTTCCTTCAGCCTTACTCGCCTGCCGTCTAGCGACCCTTCACGAGGGCGTCGAGGAAGGCTGCCGCGCTCATGAACACACGCCTGGGAGCGTCCTGGTTGGACTCGTACGTCTGGTTGAGCTGCTTGGCGTTCGAGGCGATCTTGCCGCTCACGTCGGCCGTTGCTAGGGAGGGGGCGTAAGCGTAGATCACCCACTGCTCACCGGTCTTCGGGCCTTCCGTGTACTTGAGCGGGTAACCGCCGATGCTGACAGAACCACCGACGGTTGGAGCGAAGGTGTTCGTCCCCGTCATCATGAGGTTCGTCGCGCCGTTCGCGAACAGTTTCAGGTCGTTGAGGTCAAGCGTTCTGCTGCCGTCAAGCGCCAGGTCCTGCACCGCCTGCGTCACGTACTGGCCGTACACGATCGGCATGAGGTCGGGGTAGGCGTTACCTTCGCTGACCATGCCCCACGGGTAGACGTACGCCGTCGAGCCGCCCACGGACACTTCCTTGAGGTTGAGCTCGAAGCGTCCAGCGCGGCGCTCCGCCTCGTTGGTGTACGCGCTGTTGCCCGTGATCTTGCCCATGTACCAGAAGTAGCGCGTGTATTGCACCCAGGTGTGCGTCAAGTAGGAGTTGAGGAAGCCCATGCTGGAGGCGCTGACGCGGCTGCGGGAGCGCCACTTGGCCTCGAAGTGGTTCTTGAGGTAGTTCGTCCAGAAGTCGGCGCGCTCGGCGTAATTGATGCCTGCCGGGCTCTTGAGGTCGCGGTTCGCCTGGTACGCCCACGCCACCGCGGCCACGAAGCCGTGCGTGATGCTCTCGTCCATCTCGTGGCGGTCGTTGCCGTACCAACTGCCGTTGTTGGGGTCGTGCAGCCAGCGCCAGTTGAGGAAGCCGTCGCCGTTGGTGTCCCTTAGGGTGCCGCGGGCGGCCTGCATGATGCGGTCCATCTCGTCGAGGAGCGCCAAGTCGCCCGTGTAGCGGAACGCCGTCAGCATGGTCGTCACGTGCACGTTCACGTAGCGGCCGAGTTGGTACAGGTCACCAGACGCCGCTGATTGCATGACGTTGGGGTACTGGCTGCTTGACTTCAGGCCAGCCCAGAACCTGTCGTACCAGAGGCGCGCCTCGCTGCCGAGCTGGGTCCTGACGAAGGCCGGATTGCCGCGCAGGTCGGTGCCGGTCTTGCCCGGGTTCGTTGGCGGCACGGGGTCGGTTGGTGGCGGCGACCCTGGGTCGGTTGGCGGCTGGGGGTCGGTTGGCGGCTTTGGGTCGGTAGGGGGCTGCGGGACCGGCGCGGACTTGTTCGCCACTGTGAAAGAGGCCTTGAAGTCGTAGCGGCGGACGCCACGCCGCGTCGCGACGGTCGTGCGGCTCACGAGGTAGTGCTTGCCGTCCTTCAGCTTGGTGGTGTCGATGCTGACGTTGAACGGCTCGCTCGTGTCCTTCTTGATCAACGCGGAGCGGCCGGTGCCGTCGAGGTAGAACTCGACGGAAACGACGTAGTCGCGGTGGTTCATCGCCACTTCGATAGTGCCGGAGACGGTGCTGTCCTTGAGCTGTTTGATCTCTGTCGCGCTGTTGGTTGCGGTGGAGAAGACGATGTCGTCCGTCGTCAACTCGGGTTGTGGCATCGGTTCTTCGGCTGGCGTCGAACAGGCCGCTAGTACCAGCATCAGGCCGGCTAGCACTGCTAGCAGGCTTCTCGACCGCCTGTGCGGTGCTGACGTGCCTCGTGCGTCGTTATTGCTCCTCACGTACTCCTCGCATTCCGGTAGGCACGGGATCGCCACGCCTACCTAAAGAACCCTCTTAGCCTGGGATGTGAGGAAGCAAAAGGAAGCCCTCGGCCGGTTGCGCTACTGGCTCCGCGTACCCCAAGCGCCCACGTTGCGGGGTAGGCATCTACGCCTCTGAGGGTGCGGGCGGCTCTGCCGCCCAGATACCCGCCGAGTTGCGTTCTGAACGCTTGGGCCGCTCATTGCGCTGGCAGCTCCCTCGGCTCCATGAAGATAACTGGCCTAGTTGGCGTTTCGTCTTAGTAGGCGATGAAGTAGATGAGCGTCGCACGCGCTGTCTAGGGGCGCTTAGCGTCTGGCGCGCGGTTAACTGGCTCTCATCAGGGTGGCGCGGGTCGGGCAGTCCGGGTACGTGCGCGGGAGTCGTTGACCCCTCAGGTAGGGGCTCCCGAAGTTCGAGCGTCCTGAGTGACGGGCGCGTCTGGAAGGTCGTAGGTCGCGCTGCGCGCCATGGCGGCCGGGTCGTCGCGTTTCGCCTGCGTGATGACGAGACCGTAGACGTGGCCACCGACGCGGCGCAGTGCAGCGAGCTCGCCTACGACGAGGCGCTTGCGGAGGCGGTGAGCTTTGGTCACCAACACCGTGCCAGACACGAGCGGGGCGACGAGGGCGGCGTCTTGCGATGTGCTCCACGGTGCCGACCTCACGATCACGACGTCGAACTCCTCGCGCCATCTCGCTAGTTGGCCGGCGAACGCGCGCGTTAGCGCGGTCGGGCCGTGGCTGAGGGGAGTCGTCTCGTACAACACGTAGAGAGGCTGAGTTTGGCCGATGGGGACGGGGTTAGCTTGATACTGCTGCTCCGGGTGCTTGAGGTAGTCGCTTAGGTTCGTCGCGTGCCTGCCGCTGCTGCGGTAGAGGTTCTGGAGGCGCGGGTCCGCCATGTCCGCGTCGACGAGGAGCGTGCGGTAACCGCTGAACGTCAAGGCCTCTGCCAGTGCGGCCGCAACGGCGACGGCGCCCTCGTTCGCCCCAACGCTAGAAACGTGGATCGCCGCCGGGTAGGCCCCGCCTGCCGTCACGGCGAGGCCGTCCCTAAGCTGGCCGCCCGCCTCGACTGAGTAGCTCTGCTCGCGCTTGGCGGTTCCGAAGATGGCGAGCAGCGGCAGGCGCGTGGCGCGTAGCGCGTCTTCGGCGCTATAGATGCGGGGGTCAAGGGTCTCGCGCAAGAAGAGATAGCCGTATACGAGGGCGACTATGAGGAGGGCGGCGAGTGCAGCGTTGAACAGCGGCGTCGGCGCCACGGTAGTGAGAGGCGGCGCTGCGCTGCGCAGGAGCGTGACACTCCCTGGCGCATCCTGAGCAAGCTTCTCGGCGGCGCTCAGGTCTTCCTGCGTTTGAGCAGCTACCGTCTGCAGCGCCACGAGGCGGGCGCTGGCCGCTT
The DNA here is from genome assembly GCA_035703635.1 of Trueperaceae bacterium. Taxonomy (GTDB): domain Bacteria; phylum Deinococcota; class Deinococci; order Deinococcales; family Trueperaceae; genus JAAYYF01. The sequence continues at coordinate 85,136 of DASSXV010000023.1, forward strand.
GGTCCTGGGCGTCTATGCGCTGGAGCTCAGCTGCCGTGCTTGCGGCGCGCTGCTGCAGTACTGTGATCAGCTCCTTGAGGGCGGCCGCGCTTCGAGCGGCGTCCCACGCCACCAGTTCACCTGTCACCGCGTTGGCAGTCTGCGCAGCGCCAGCGGCCGTGCCTGCCGTGACGGTCACGTATACGAGCAGCGCCTGCGTGTCAGTGCTGATGGCAGTGCGCTCGCGCAGGCGCTGCACGGCACTAGGGGTGACGGTCACATCCTGCTCAGCTAGCGCAGCGCCGAGCAGGTCATCCGAGAGAGCGGCGATGCGGTAAGCCGTGACGTGCAGCGCCGGAACCACGACGCTCGGCAGCCCGTACTTGCTGCTATCGAACCCGGTTGGCGAGATGGCGACGACCGCCTGCGCCGAGTAGCTCGGCGGCAGGCGGCGCGTGTACGCGTACACGAGAGCAGCCGTTGCCGCCGCCAGCAGCAGCGCTACGAGCAGGCCGCGTTTGATCAGCGCGATGACGCGGTCGAGGCTCAGCACGATTTGCTCGCTCAACTTGACGACTCCTCGACTACAGCAGGCGCCCAACGTGCGGCCCCAGGCTGCGGAACCTGATTATCCGGCGTCACCCCGGCCACTTAGGCGCAAACGTCACGTAGCGGGAGAGGGTCCGCGGCGATCGTAGCCGCCGGGGCCGCCGCGGCGTGACTTATCATCTCCTGCAGATGCCAACCCCCGCGGACGTGAGACTGCAAGCCCCGGCGCAACGCCGTGGGGTGGTCATGGGGTTCCTGATGCTGTGCATGGCGTTGGCGGCGATCGAGGGCACGATAGTCGCGACCGCAATGCCGAGCATCGTTGCCAGCGTAGGCGGGTTCGAGTACTACGCGTGGGTGTTCGCCGCGTTCCTGCTCGCGCAGGCGACCTCGACTCCCCTATACGGCCGGCTCTCCGACCTGCGCGGCCGCAAGCCTGTGCTGCTTGTCGGCATCGTGGTGTTCATGCTCGGCTCCGTGCTGTGCGGCTTCGCGACGACCATGCCGCTGCTCGTCGCCTTCCGCCTTCTTCAAGGCTTCGGGGCTGGCGCGATCTACCCGACCGTGTCGACCCTCGTCGGCGACCTCTACGAGGTGAGTGAACGGGGCAGGGCGCAGGGTTATCTCTCGAGCGTGTGGGGCGTCTCCGCCGTTCTGGGCCCGCTCCTCGGCGGCGCGCTAGTCGAACGGGCGCACTGGGCGTGGGTGTTCTGGTTCAACGTACCGTTCGGGCTTGCGGCCATCGTTGGGCTGTGGGTCTTCCTCCACGAGTCCGTCGCGCACAGCGACAAGCGCCTCGACCTCGTTAGCGCGGCCCAGATGTTCGTGGCTATCGGAGCGTTCATGCTGCTCCTCACGCAAGGCCCACAGTGGGACTGGGCGGTGGCGCTGACGCTCGCGGCCGTAGCCGTTGCGGTAGGGGTTGCCTTCGTGCGCCGCCAGCTGGCAAGCGAGACGCCGCTCCTCGGCATCGACCTGTGGCGCGACAAACTCATCTTGCTCGCCGACGTGGCCACGTTCGCTGGCGGCATGCTGATGATCGGGCTCATAACGTACTCGCCGACTTACGTGCAGGGCGTCATGGGTTACTCGCCGACCATCGCCGGCCTTGCGCTCACGGCCATGTCAGTAGGGTGGACGCTGGCCTCGATGGTTGCTGGCCGCCTGATCGTGCCGTGGGGCCCGTCCACGGTGGGGAGGATCGGCGGGGCGGCCGCAGCCTGCGGCGGCTTCCTCTACCTGCTGCTAACTCCGGGACGCGGCCCGTGGTGGGTGGCGTTCTCGTCGCTGACCGTAGGCGTTGGCCTTGGGGTGATCATGACGACCATGGTCGTGACGATCCAATCATCCGTGGAATGGGCGCGCCGCGGCGGGGCGACGGCCACCAACATGCTCATGCGCCTCCTTGGCAACTCGCTCGGTGCGGCCGTGCTCGGCGCCGTCCTTAACATGGCCCTTGCAGGGAGCGCTGGTGAGAACGGGGAGTCGGTCATGAGCCAAGTGCAGGCCCTGCTCGCGCCAGGCGGTGCGCCGAGCGGCGCGCAGGTGACTACGGGCACGTTGGCGTTGCTCGCAACCAGCCTGCATGCCGTCTACGTCGGGGTCTTCGCGATCGGCCTGCTCACACTCCTACTTACGTGGCTGTTGCCGCGCGGAAGGCAACTGGCCTGAGCGGCGAGGAGGCTGGATGGACAACCAACCGGTGTGGGAACTTGGCGGCTGGCAGGGCCTCGACCGACTAGAGGGCGTCAAGCAGGCGGACGTGTGCGTCGTCGGCCTTGGCGGCTCTGGTCTCAGCGCCGTGCTCGAGCTGCGGCGCCTCGGCCACCGGGTAGTTGGCGTCGACGCTGGCAGCGTCGCGCGCGGCGCGGCCGGGCGCAACGGCGGCTTCATGCTGGCGGGGACGGCGGCGTTCTACCACGACGCCAAGGCGTCCCTTGGCGCGGAGCGCGCGAGGGCGCTTTACGAGCTCACCCGCGAGGGGTTGACGGCCGAACTGGCCGCAGCGGGTCCGACTGCGCGGCGGGTAGGCTCCCTGCGCATAGCTGCCGATGCGGCCGAACTTGCCGACTGCGACGCGCAGTACGCGGCCATGCGCGAAGACGGCCTGCCCGTCGAACGCTACATGGGCCCAGAGGGCGTAGGGTTGCTCTTCCCGGAGGACGCGGTCTTCAACCCCCTCGAGCGCTGCAGGCGCCTAGCGCGCGCCGCCAGCGCGGCCGGCGCGGAGCTCTTCGAGCGGAGCCCAGTTACCGACCTCAGCGCTAGGCGCGTCGTGACTTCGAACGGAGCCGTCGAATGCGAAGCCGTCGTGGTGGCGGTAGACGGTCGCCTCACCGCCGTCCTGCCAGAGTTGGCGGGCGAGGTCCGAGACGTACGACTGCAGATGCTGGCGACGGCGCCGACCGACGAGATCCACCTGCCGCGGCCCGTCTACCGCCGCTACGGTTTCGAGTACTACCAGCAAGACCCCAACGGACGACTAGCGCTAGGCGGCTTCCGTGACGCAGGCGGCGAGGAAGAGTGGACGACCGACGACCGGCCGAGCGGGCGCGTGCAAGCCCTCCTCGAAGCGTTCCTCCGTGAAGAGCTTGGCGTGAGTGCCCCCATCACGCACCGCTGGGCGGCGAGCGTTAGCTACACCGCCGGCGTACTGCCGGTGGCGCGGCGCGTGCGCGCCGGCGTCTGGGCGGTCGGGGCGTACAACGGTACGGGCAACGTGATAGGCGCCCTGCTCGGTCGCGCCGCGGCGCGCAGAGCGACCGGGCTGGAGTCCTCCGTGTGGGACGCCTTCGGCAACGACTGAAGGCGCCAGCAACCCGGACTAGGTCAGGGCGCGGTCTAGTTCGGCCGCGGTGGCAAGCGCGCCCAGATCGGCCAAGCGTCGAGCTCGCGGCCGAGCTCGCGCCAACCGGGTAGCAACTCGCTCATCAGCGCCTTGAAGCGCGGGCCGTGGTCAGGCACGAAGAGGTGCGCGAGCTCGTGCACCACCACGTACTCGAGGAGCGCAGGCCTGCGGCGCGCGAGCTCGACGTTCAACCAGATGCGCTCCGCTCGTGGGTTGCAACTACCCCACCTAGTCGACATGCGCTTAACGCCGAAACTGCTCACCTCGCGGCCGAGGCGGGCCTGCCACTGCGCGAGCAGCGGTTCGAGGTCGGACTTGAGGGCGCGGCGGTAGTAGGCCTCGAAGGCGCGCGCGATGACGTCATGCGCAACTAGGGCCGGCGTGGTCAACACGACGTGAGCGCCTGAGAACTCGACCTTCGCGCGCGCCGTTTCACTAGCGGCCGTCACTCTCGTCAGGGCGTGAGCTACTCCGCGGAGGTAATGAAGCTCGCCGGGCGCGTAATGCACCTCGGTGTGTGCGCTCAGTTGACGGAAGCGGCGTTGGTGTGCGGTTATCCAGTCGGCGCGCTCGCGGACGAGGTGCTCGAGCTCGTGAGCGCGGGCAGAAGTCGGGACCGTTAGCCTAACGCGGCCGTCTGGCGGGTACACGCGCAAGTTCAGGCGCTTGACGCGCTTCCTGACGACCTCGACTTCGAGGCCTGCGATGGTCGTGACGGTGGCGGCCTGGCTTCTCGCGGCGGCGCCGGTTGGTGGAGCGCGCCGTGGCCGCCCGTTGGTTCGCGGAGGCATGCGGCTACTCTGTCACGGCCTCATGAAGAGCAGCAACGCGGGTGATGAACGAGCGCGCTGCGCAGTAGCGGGGCGCACGTGGAGTGCCGCCACGCGCTGTAGGCAGTAAACTGCCCACAGTAACTACTAGGGAGGCGCACTTGCAGCAACCTAGATGGTATTTACCGCAGCCGCGACCAAACGCGCTAGTCGTGTCTGCCCGCGTTCTGGTCAAGGCGCTACACAGCGTTGCGGTCCTCGTGTTCGCGGTGGCGGCTTGCTACCTCGTCTACTGTGGCGTGACGGGCGAACGCTCCGCGCTGATGGTATGGGCGCTCGTCGCAGTAGGGGTGGAGGCCGTCGTTTACGTCGGCTTCGGCCGCAAATGCCCCTTGACGATGCTCGCGCGCTGGTTAGGCGACAGCGGTGGCCACGACTACTTGTTCGAGTGGCTACTTGGCGCCAAGCGCATCGGTCTCGTGTCGCGCTCGCTTGCCGCGCTAGCTGGCGTCGGCGTGCTCACGATCATCATCGGCAGCATCATCGCCGCGCTGCGCTAAGCCACACCACTTACCTTCGACCTCGGCCTCGTCGCGCTCCTCAGAGCGAGGTCACGAGCCCGCCGTCGACCAGGAGGCTCGCCCCCGTCACGTAAGACGCGGCCGGGCTGGCGAGGAAGGCGGCGACGGCGCCGAACTCCTCGACGCGGCCGATGCGCCCGAGCGGGATGCTCTTCACGGTGCGGGCGCGGACCTCCTCAGCGCTGATCGAATCCCTTTGCGCCGCCTTGGCGTCCAGCTCCCTGATCCTTGGCGTATCGATGCGGCCGGGGGAGACGACGTTCACGCGGACGCCTTCGGGCGCGAGGGTAGTGGCTAGGTCCTTGCAGAGCGCCTGCACCGCTGGGCGGTAGGTGTTCGAGAGGGTGAGGTTGGGGATGGGGCTGCGCACGCTGGAGGAGCCGATGACCACGATGGCGCCGCCACCGGCCGCCCGCATGTGCGGCAGTGCGAGGCGCACGGAGCGCACGACGCTCATGAGCGTGAGATCGAAGGCTGCCGCCCAGGTGGAGTCGTCCAGGGCGTCGAAGCCGCCAGCTGGCGGCCCGCCAGCGTTGGCGATCAGCACATCAAGCCCGCCGAGCGCCGTGGCCGCCTGCTCCACCAGCGCCTCGAGTTGCGGTGCGCTCGACACGTCGCAGGCGTAGCCGAGAACTCTCGCTCCGGTGGCCGCCGCGATCTCGTTAGCGGCAGCCTCCGCGCCCTCCGCGCCGCGCCCGCATAACGCTACGTGCGCGCCTTCGGCCGCTAGTGCAGTCGCCGTCGCGCGCCCCAAACCGCTCGTGCCCGCCAGTACCAGTGCTCGTTTGCCTGTCAGCCCAAGGTCCATGATGGCCTCCTAGTTGCGATGCCGGTAGCCTAACCCTGGTCGAGGCGGTTGGTGTCCGCGCGAGGCCCGGCCGCAGTGCTTAGCGTGGTGGTGCGGCAGTTGTCCACCACCCTGTGCGGTTGGAACCCAACTGGTAGCTGAAGTTTTGCCTAGTAGTCCCTTCATTCCGTGGCAGCGGGAGCGTGTACCATGTAATCGAGGCTTTACCGGGGTCGCTCTTACCGTCGAACTCTGCTTCGCAGGACTTCCCCCGAGAACGGAGACGCTATATGGCATTGACCGAAGTAGTAGTACTTATTCCCGAAGACCGCGTAGGCGACTTCTACCGCGTTGTGGGCGCATGGATGGGCGGCGCCAACCTCATCGACGAAGCCGCGGCTCCCCGCGGCCGCCGCCGCGCCGGCGCAGACGGCGCCACTCCTACGCTGTCGTCAAGCAGCCGCTACGCCCCTCTTCACCGGCACCTCGCAGGGGTCTCCAAGGAACTCAAGTCGTACGAGATGAGCTTCGACGAGATCACGACCGTGATGGGCGCCGGCCTACCGCAATCGGCCCAGGACCACCGCGCCTGGTGGGCTAACACGGAGTCGCACTCGCAGGCGCTCGCCTGGATCTCGGCTGGCTGGAAGGTAGACGGCGTCGACCTCAACCACCGCCTCATCCACTTCACACGCGCGCGCTAGATCACCTTCAGCGCTCGTTCCGGCCCGGCGGCCCTTTCTGGGTGCTGGGCCGGAACCTTTGTGAGCGCGCGCGTGTTTAGATGCGGCCATGAAGAAGCTGCCGAGCGAAGTCGCCGCATACTCACTCGAGGCGCTGCAGCGCCTTGTCAAGATCCCTTCGGTTTCCGCGGAGGGCCGGGCGTTGCCGGAGGCGGCGGCCGCCGTCGCGGACTTGCTGACCGGTCTAGGGGCCAGCACGGAAGTGCACGCCACGGCCGGTGCGCCAGTGGTGTTCGCTGAGCATCCGGCTCAGCCCGGCTACCCGACCATCCTCTTCTACAACCACTACGACGTGCAGCCGGCCGACCCGCTCGCCGAGTGGCATAGCGATCCGTTCGTGCTTACCCAAGTCGGCGATACGTGGTACGGCCGCGGCGTCTCGGATGACAAGAGCGAGCTCGTTTCGCGGCTGGCGGCGTTGCGCTGGTACCGCGAGGAACACGGCTCCATCCCGTTCGGCTTCAAGTTCGTAGTGGAGGGCGAGGAGGAGGTAGGCAGCCCGAACCTCGCGGCTTACGTGGCTGAGAACGCCGAGCGCTTGCGTGCCGACGGTTGCGTGTGGGAGTTCGGCGGCGTTACCGCCAGCGGCGCCCCGATGACCTACTTCGGCCTCAAGGGCGTCGTGTGCCTCGAGCTGAACGTCCGCACGGCCGGGCACGACCTGCACTCCTCACTTGGCGCGGTCGTCGAGAACCCCATCTACCGGTTGGCGCAGGCGTTGACTTCGCTGCGCGACGCGAACGGGCGCGTCCTGATCGACGGCTTCTATGCCGACGTGGCCCCGTTGACGGCAGGAGAGCAGGCGCTGCTCGCCGCGTTGCCGGACGAGGCGGCCGAACTGGCGTCGGTCTATGGCGTTAGCGGCTACTTGGGAGGCGTGACGGGAAGCGAGTTCCAACGCGTGCGCCTCATGGAACCGAACATCAACTACAACGGTTTCACTGCCGGCTACTCGGGGCCGGGCTCCAAGACGGTGCTACCGGCGACGGCCAGCGCGAAGCTCGACATCAGGCTCGTGCCGCGCCAGGACCCAGCGAAGGTCTTGGCTGGGTTGCGCGCGCACCTTGACCGTTTGGGGTTCACCGACATAGAGCTGACGGAGTTGGAGATGAGCGAGTTCGCCGCCCGCTCGGACGTCGATCACCCGTTCGTGCAGGCCACCATCTCTGCCTTACGCGAGGTGTACGGCCGCGAGCCGGTCGCTTACCCGAACAGCGCCGGCTCCGGCCCGATGCACCCCTTCCTCGAGCACCTTGGCCTCCCGGTCGTCGGCCTCGGTTGCGGCCACCCTGGGTCGCGGGCGCATAGCCCTAACGAGAACGTGCGCCTAGCCGACTTCGAACTGGGCGTGGCGTCCGTCAAGCGCCTCTGCGAGGTGTTCGGCGGACTGCCGCGCTGACTTGCTTAGACGTACTCCGGCTTCAGGCGTTCGAGGTAGAGCTTGCGGAACTTCGCTACCTTCGGCGCGATGACGGCCGCGCAGTAAGGCTGGCGGGGGTTCTTGGCGAAGTAATCGTCGTGGTAGGCCTCGGCAGGGTAGAAGGTAGCGAGCGGCTCTAGCTCCGTTACGAGCGGGTCGGCGTAGATGCCGTTGGCCTTCACTTCAGCCATGACGGCCTCCGCCGTCTGGCGCTGCTCCTCACCCTGGTAGTAGATGGCGGAGCGGTACTGCGTACCGATGTCGTTGCCCTGCCTGTCCTTGGTCGTCGGGTCGTGAACGGTGAAGAACACGCGCAGGATGTCGGCGTAACTAACGACGGCAGGGTCGAACTCGAGCTTCACTACCTCGGCGTGGCCGGTCCTACCCGTACACACCTGCTCGTACGTCGGGTTGGCTACATGCCCGCCCGCGTAACCAGAACTCACCTTGCTAACGCCGTTGAGGCCGTCGAAGACGGCCTCGAGGCACCAGAAGCAGCCACCAGCTAGGACCGCGGTAGATGTTGTCTCACTCATGGGTTCACTCTAGTCCCGCTTGGGCGTTAGGCCCAGTCGCGCAGGAACTCCACGAAGAGGCGCACGCCGTATCCAGTTGCGCCTGGCGTTAGGTAAGCCTTGCCCTTCGGGCTGTCGACGAGGGCCATGCCCGCCATGTCGAGGTGCGCCCACGGGTAGTCGGTGAACGCCTGCAGGAAGACGGCGGCCGTGCCGACGCCGCCCTGCGCTCCACCCGTGTTCTTGAGGTCGGCGACTTGCGACTCGATGGTCGCGCGGTACTCCTCGAAGAGCGGCATGGGCCACACGCGTTCGTTGGTGGCGCCTGCCGCCGTCTCGAGGCGAGCGCGCAACGTCTGGTCGCTAGCGAACAGGGACGCCGCCACGCCAGCGCCTAGTGCCGTCACGCTCGCACCCGTGAGGGTGGCGATGTCGACCACGGCGGCGGGCTCGAAGCTCTGCGCGTAAACGAGGGCGTCGGCTAGGGCCAAGCGGCCCTCGGCGTCGGTGGAGAGGACCTCGATGCTTAGTCCGTTGCTGGCGATCAGCACGTCTGACGGTCTGAAGGCCGCGCCGTCCGGCATGTTCTCTACGCATGGGCAGAGGGCAACGACGCGCACGTTGAGGTCGAGTTCGGCAACTGCCTGCATGGCGCCGAGCACGGCGGCGGCGCCCGCCATGTCCGATTTCATGGGGATCATGCCGTCGCGCGACTTGAGCGAGAGGCCGCCGCTGTCGAAAGTGACGCCCTTGCCGATGAGCACGACGAGGGGGAGGTCGGTGCGCCCGGCGTTGTGGACTAGTTCGATGAAGCGCGGCTCGTGGGCTGAGCCCTTGGCGACCGCGAGGAAGGCGCCCATCTTGCGCTCCGCCGCCCAGGCCCTATCGCCGATGGCGACGCCAAGGCCAGTGCGCTCAGCCAACGTGAGGGCGGTCTGGGCGAGGTACTCGGGGGTGGCGTACACGGGCGGCAAGTTGACGAGGTCGCGTGCCAGCGCAACGCCGCGGGCAACGGCGTGCGCTGCTAGCGCGCCGTCTAGGTGGTTCGCCCTCTGCGTTTCGTCTGGCTCGACTAGTGTGATCTGCTCGAGGCCCGTGGCCGGAGCCTTGGCCATCTCGCGCCAGCCGCCGTAGCGGTAGCTCGCAAGTAGGGCGCCCTCTAGCGTGGCTTGAGCAGCCTCGCTAGGCGCCAGGCCGCCAACGCCTGCGCCTGCGCCGTGGATGGCGGTGGCGAGGTTGGTGGCTCCGAGGTCGCGGGCTTTGAGGGCGGCAGCTGCGGACGCACGCCGCAGCGCTTCTGGCCCGAACGTCGCGCGGTCGCCTAGGCCAGCGACGAGGACGCGCAGCGCCTTGACGCCAGTCGTTGGGTAGAGCGCGGTGACTTCTCCTAGCTTGCCGCTGATGTCGCCGCTGGCGCTCAGCCTGGCGATGACGCCGCCGAGCGCGGCATCTACTGCTGCAGCGGCGTCGTCTTGCGGCGAGGTGCCCGAGAAGTGGCCGATGACGATGGCGTCCGCGGCCACGTCGGCGATGTTGGCGGTCACTACTTCGCTGTTCGGCAGCCGGGGGAGTCCGAGGCGAGGCCCCTCGCGGACGGTTCTATCGCTAGGCATGTTCCCTCCTGGGTGGCGCGTCGGCGCCGCTGTGGCCATGCTACCGCTGGCGCCGTTCGTTAAGGATCGACTAGCGCAAGGGGGTTTACATAGTCGGGTTGGCCGACTATCATCTCTCAATCGGCACGGCGTATGGCGATGCGAGAACGTCTCACCATACGAGACTCAAGGCAGTCACTTGGCCTCCACTGGAGATGACCTTGCCAAACCAGTACGTCATCCAATCAGCTCTGCGCACCCTCCAAGTACTCTTGGCGTTCGGCAAGCCGCCGCACCGCTACGGCCTAGCCGACCTGCAGCAGGTGACGCCGTTCGAGAAGAACCAGCTCTACCGCTCACTTCGCACCCTCGAAGCTGGTGGTTTCATCGTCGCAGACAGTAGCGGTCGCTACACCGTCACCCCTATCGCCAACGTCCTCAGCGCGGCCAGCGCCCACGGGCGGCCCCACACGCTCGTCGAGGTCGCTTCACCGCAACTAGACGCGCTGGCCGACGAGACAGGGGAATCCGTGAACCTCAACGCCCTGGCTGGTGACCAAGCGGTCTGCCTTGACCGCCGCGAGAGTGCCCACAAGGTGCGCCTCGCTTCGGTGCTCGGCCAAGCTGTGCCGCTGCACGCTGGCGCCGGACCGAAGGCGATGCTCGCGTTCCTCGACGAGGGCAGGCGCGCGCGCATCCTCGGTAGGCTCGCCTCTTACCCCAGCTACTCCGCGACCACGCTGCGCGACGCTCAACTCCTCGCCGAGGAACTCGAGGCCACCCGCGAGCGCGGTTACTCGATCAGTGACGAGGACTACGACGAGGGCGCCCGCGGTGTCGGCGCGCCGATCTTCGACGGTAGTGGCCAAGTCGTTGGCGCCGTCAGCGTCGGAGGCCCATCGTTCCGCGTCGGCCGTGAAGAGCTGACGCGCTTCGCACCGCTCATCGTCCGAGTCGCCAAGACCATCTCGCAGGGCCTCGGCTACTCAGGGTGAGGAATCTCAAGGAGGACCGCATGCCCCCGATCCGTGTCTTTCGTAAAGCTCGTAGGCTACTCGCAGCTGCACTGCTGCTCGTAGCCGCCTCGGCCCTAACGGCCAGCGCGCAGGACTACGACCCGAAGGGTTCGTTGACCTTCGCGACCAACGCCGACCCAACCCTCAACCCGTGGAACGCCTCGGCCGTCATCGAGTCGAACCTCATCAACACGATCCTCTTCGACCAGCTCGTGCGTTACGACCCGACCGACCTGCGCCCAGCCCCAGGCCTCGCCGAGAGCTGGGAGACCGCGGCCGATGGCCTTAGCTGGACCTTCCACCTGCGCCAGGACGTCACCTGGTCGGACGGCGAGAAGTTCAACGCGGACGACGTCGTCTTCACCTTCAACGACGCCATCCTCGTCAAGGAGCTCGGCGCCAACCGCGCCTCGACGTTCACGCCCGTAGACCGGGTCGTCAAGGTCGACGATTACACCGTCGTCTTCGAGCTCAACAAGCCGTTCTCCTCGCTTCCCTACTACCTCGCCTACTACTCGGGGATGCTGCCGGAGCACGTGCTCAAGGGCGCGGAGAACCCGCTGACCGTGGCCTCGTTCAACAAGGGCAAGCCCGTCGTCACCGGCCCGTACCGCGTGGACGAGTTCGTGTCTGGCGCCTACGTTCGCCTCGTGCCGAACGAGAACTACTGGGGACCAAAGCCCAAGCTCGCCTCCATCACTTTCAACATCATTCCCGACGGCAACGCCCAAGTGGCGCAGCTCCTCGCTGGCGGCCTCGACATGGTGTCTATCACCAACCCGGCGCTCCTCGCGGGCGTGTCGCGTAACCCCAACCTCGAGGTCATCCGCCAGAGCCAGAACATCTGGTACTTCGTCGCCCTCAACCTCGACGACCCGCGCTTCCAGGACGTACGCGTGCGCCAGGCGCTCCTCAGCGCCATCGACCGCGAGGCCATGATCGCTGCCATCGTCGAAGGCTACGGCGTTGAGGCCACCGGCCCGATCGCCCCGCTCCTCCAGGCCTTCTACGACACCGACGTCGCTCACTGGCCCTACGACCCAGAACTAGCCAAGTCCCTCCTCGCAGACGCAGGCTGGACGCCAGGCGCGGACGGCATCCTGCAGAAGGACGGCGAGCGCCTCACCATCGACATGCCGACCGGCCAGTTCGGTTACCTCGTGCCAGCCACGCTGCTCGTCCAGCAGTACTGGGAAGACGTCGGCGTCGAAGTGAAGGTAGACACGATCGAGTGGAACGCCTTCATCCAGAAGGCCGTGGTCAACCGCGACTACGACGCCATGCTGGCGTGGTGGAGCACCCCGCCCACCCCAGACCAGTCCGGTTACTTCGCCTCGGCAGCCGCCGAGGTCGGCAACAACATCCCCAACTACCGCAACCCCGAGCTCGACGCCCTGTGGGAAGAGGGCCGCGCAGCCACCACCCTCGACGACCAGATCGCCATCTACAAGCAGGTGCAGCAGATCATCGCCGAGGAACTGCCTTACCTCTTCCTCTGGTACCCGGACATGATCGCGGTGCGCAACACGCGCATCGGCGGCATGTACGACATCAATAGCGCAGCGAACTTCCAGTACTCGTTCAACTGGTTCGTCAAGCCGTAACCAGCTTAGGAGCCTAGGTGACCGCGTACATCCTCCGCAGGATCGGGCTTGGCATCATCGTGCTGTGGCTCGTCTCGGTGGTGACGTTCTTCCTCATCAACCTGGCGCCAGGCGGACCGTCCGCTGCCGTTAGCTTCGAACGCACAGCGTCTGAACGCGAAGCGCTCCTGAAGCTCTACGGCCTAGACGACCCCGTCCTCGTGCGCTACGGCAAGTGGTTGGGCGGGGTAGTGCGCGGTGACCTTGGCGTCAGCTACAACCAGGGCCTACCGGTAGCGTTGCTCCTCAAGCAGCGGCTACCGAACACCCTCACCCTCGGCCTCGCGGCGCTCCTGACGGCCACCATCCTCGGCATCCTGCTCGGGACGCTGGCGGCTGTCTACCGCAACGGTTGGGTTGACCACCTGGTCAGCACCATCACCACCCTCGGCATGTCGATCCCCGGCTTCTGGCTGGGGATCGTCGCCATCATCCTGTTCGCGGTCGAGCTGCGCTGGTTGCCCGCCTCCGGCATCGTTAGTTCAGGCCGCTCCGCCGACTTTCTCGACCGCATGAAGCACCTCGTCATGCCCGCAGGCGTGCTGGCATTCACCCTTATGCCGAACGTCGTGCGCGTAACGCGCTCCGCGCTGCTCGAGGTCAACCGCGCTGACTACGTGCGCACCGCTAAGGGTAAGGGCCTGCCACCTAACCGGGTGCTCTTCAAGCACGCCTTCAAGAACGCCCTCGTGCCCGTCCTGGCCGTGCTCGGGCTCGTG
>DASSXV010000006.1:0-17179 GCA_035703635.1 Trueperaceae bacterium
GACGCGCAAGTAGTAGCCGGCTACCCAGCCGGCCTGATGCCCGCCTACGCGGGCGTGATGAGCACCGACGAGGTCAACGCCGTCGTCGCCTACATCCGCTCCTTGGAGAACCCATGATCAAGTACGGAACGCAACGCCTCAGCCTGCGGTTCTTCGTACTCATGCTCATCTTGTTCCTGGTGCAGGTAGCCATGGGTGTGCTCCTGTCCATGCAGCAAGCCGACCCCACCCTCCTGTCTGGCGTCCTCAATTTCAACATCGCCCGCTCAGAGCACGTCAACATGGGCGTCCTCTGGATCCTCTCCGGCTTCATCGGCACCATCCTCTTCGTCGGCCCGCTCCTTTCGAAACGTGAGTTGGCGGCCCCGTGGCTCATCCACGTCCTCTTCGTAGCCCTCATAGCCGTGACGGTGTGGAACTCCGTCACCATCTACTTCGCCCAGGAGGGCGTGGCTGGCTGGTGGCTAGGGCAGCCGTGGCTGCAGGAGGGCCTCGAGTACCTGGAGGCCGGGCGCGCGGCCGACATCATCATCCTCGTCGGCTTCGTCATCCTCGCGTACGTCGTGCTGCGCACCTTCCCTCACCCGCGCGAGTGGAACGAGATCCAGTGGGGTCTCGCCATCGGCGTGTCGGCGTTGACCGTCATGTGGGTGTTCGGCATGTTCTTCATCGGACGCATCGACCTGCAGGAGTACTTCCGCTGGTTCGTCGTCCACTACTGGGTTGAGGGCGTGTGGGAGGTCATCCACATCAGCCTCATCGGCATCCTGCTGGTGCTGATGTTCAAGGCGGACATCAAGGCCGTCGGTTACGCCGTCTTCTGGGGCGTCACGCTCGTGTGGCTCTCCGGGCTGCTCGGGAACGCGCACCACTACTTCTGGATCGGCACCCCGTCGTTCTGGCAGTTCTGGGGCTCGCTCTTCAGCGCCCTCGAGCCGCTGCCGCTCATCTTCTGCTTCTGGCACATCTACATGGACGCCCATCACGACCGAAAACCGCTGGAGAACGCACCGGCCTTCTACTTCATCCTCGGTTCGGCCGTGCTCGAGCAGGTCGGCGCAGGCATCCTCGGCTTCACCATGACTTTCGGCCTCACCAACGTCTGGTCGCACGGCACGTGGGTGACGCCTAGCCACGCGCACCTCGCCATGTTCGGCACCTTCGGCATGCTCGGCATCGGCGCGGCCTACTTCGTCATCCCCGCCGTCCGCAAGGTCAAGGACTTCGACCAGCGCTTCGGGCAGCTCTCGTTCTGGCTCGTGTTCATCGGCATGCTTGGCATCGCCTTCGCGTTCGCGCTCGGGGGCACCGTGCAGGTGTTCGTGTACCGCACCCTCGGCCTCGACTGGTTCGGCGGTGACGTCTTCCCCGCCATGGGCCTGTACAAGGCCATGCTGCCGACCTTCGGGTTCCTGTTCCTCGTGGGAGCGCTGCTCATAACCTTCGACCTACTGACGCTGGGTCACCGGGTGCGCCTGCCGGAGGCCGCGCCGTCCCCAGCCACCTACGTTGCGCCTACTTCTGGGTGGGGCAAACGGCTAACCGGCTTCGAGGCGGGCATCTGGCTGACGATGATGTGGGTGTTCGGGTTCATCATCACGTTCGGCCTGCTTAGCTTCAACCTGCCGCGCGTCCAACTCGGCGACCCCACCCTCCCCTACCTAGCTGCGGGCGTGGGCTACCCAGGACTGCTGCTGACGACCGTTCTCTTCGTCTGGCGTTTCCTCGCGTCGCTCGGAGCGCGGGCGCGGACCTCGGAAGTGGCCATGGAACGCGCGGTGGGGGCGGCAAGCACGGATTGAGGCCAACGAGTCACAGCGCGTAACGAACGGCCCCGCGGCATGATCAACCGCGGGGCCTTCACTTCACTAGTTACCTAGCCGCTGCTTGACCAGCGCGGTCCTTGCGCCCATTCAAGCTCCTGAGGCGCAGCGAGAACCCGATCAACGAGATCCCTCCGGCGATTCCGAAGATACCCAACAGCCACACCAGCGCCAACATGCCCGCTCCCGGCTGCACGGCGAGCACGACGCCGAAGGCGATCGAGATGATGCCAGCGAGGATCAAGAGCCACTCGTTGTCGATCTCCTTGCGCAGTGCTATGGCCACGACGATGTCCATGATGCCGCGGACGAATGCCCAACCAGCGATGAGGTAGAGGAGCGCCATGGCGGTGATGCCCGGCAGTACCAGCGCGATCACCCCAGCGGCCAAGCTAAAGAGGCCGCCCAACAACTGCGCCCACCACGGGCCCCTATTCCAGCGCCCGATCAACCCGACCAGCGAGAAGATGCCCTCTCCCAGGGCGAAGAACGCGTAAACGTAGATGAGGGCGAAGAGCGTGATTCCTGGCCAGACCAGGGCGACGACGCCGAGGAGCACGAACAGGATCCCCCGTAGGAGAACCGACCACCAAGCACTTGCCAACACATCGAGCATCTCGCTGACCTCCCGAGCAGAGCTGGTTCGCCTACCGGCCCAGCCACTGCGCTAGCGAGCGCTCGCGTCGCGGGCACTCGGCGGAGCCCAGCAGTACTTCCACTCTCACTCACTTATAACCGATGCATAACCACGCGCCCTCTACATTCCTTTGCGAGGGCGGCCCAGGCCGCCAGCCGAGCTGGCGCTCCACCCGCTGCGGCGGAGGGACCAGCAGACCACGAAGGAGGCGCACATGCGCACCAAGGTGAGAACGGTAGCGCTTACGCTACTCACGCTGTTACTACTGAGCGTCCTCGGCGCTTGCGGGCAACCGGCGGGCCCCGGCGACCTGTTCGTCGAGGAGAACGCCTGGACAACGAGCGTGCCAGTGGACGCCACCATGATCGGGGCGGACGAGTTCCGGCGCATGGTCGGCGCTGGGCAGCTCACGCTTAGAAGCACGGCGGACGTGGACGACCAGGTGGCCTCGCGCGCCGCCGACTTCTCCTCCAACCGCGCGCTGCTAGCTGGCCTGACCAACCCGAGCGCCAACGTTACCGACCTCCTCGCGGCAACTGCGGACGCTTCCGCTTACAGTGGCGACGTGCGCATCGCCGTTGGCGGCGCCACCGTGAGGTTGGAGGGGCTGGGCACGAGCCTGGCGAACGCCGCAGCCAGTGCCCAGTTGGCGACCAGCGCCGCCAACGCACTCAGCGCCTACCAGCTCTCGTACGACCTCGTCCCGGCGGACTTGCGCGCGCAGTTGCCGACCCCAGCTAGCCTGCAGGGTGCGGCCATCGGCGCCATCGATGCGGCCCTCGACCAGCTGAACACGCTTCTCGAGACGGTAGACAACCTCGACCTAACGCACGTCGAGGCGGTTCCGGTAGCGCCCGGCTACGTTGGCCTCGAGCCGCAGTCGGCGGGCGCAGGGCTCGACACCGACGCGGCGTGCGCGGGGCCGAGCAACTTCGCTTCCCGACTCTGGTTCCCACTCAAGTCGTTCATCTCGCCCATCAGAAACCAAGCGAACCGCGGCACCTGCTGGGCGTTCACCGCCATCGGCGCCATCGAGAGCCGCGAGCTGGTGCAGAACGGCCTAAGCGTCAACCTCTCCGAACAGTTCCTCGTGAACAAGGTCAAGGAGGACTGGGACTCCGAGGATTACTCCGAGGGCTACAACGCGCGCGTGGCCTTGAACACGGCCGTCAGCAAGGGCCAGAGCCTTCCGAACGAGTCTAGCTGGACCTATAACGGCTCCCCTAACCGCGCCAGCACCAAGGACGGTTCGGCCGCCGACTTCGCCGGCGCGTGCAACCCATACGGCCAAGGGCCGAACGCGGGCTGGTGTTCAGAAACGGCCCACCAGAGCCCCACTTACTGCACGACGTTCGTCTTCACCTTCTGCGGTTACAAGACCATCACCTTTAGCGGCGCTGGCGTGCCGGCTAGCAAGGCCGTGCAGGTCTGGAGCAGCGGCCAAGCTTTCAACCTCGCTAACTATCGCAACCTCCTCGCCCAGGGCCACGTGCTCCTCGCGAGCTTCCCCGTCTACGAGGGCTTCATGACCGCGGCGGGCGGCGTCGTGACCGACTACTCCAAGCAGTACAGGAACGGCGAGGGCGCCCTAGTTGACGGAAGTTACGGCGGCCACGCGGTGCAGATCGTGGCGTTCTTGAGCAACGAGCAGCTCTCGACACCGTCTTACACCTACAACATCGGAGGCGGCGGCTACTTCCTGGTCAAGAACTCGTGGGGTTGCGGCAGCGGCGACGGCGGTTACTGGTACGTGCCTGCCGACTACGTGCGGACGCGCTTCAACAGCCTCGACGTCATGCAGTTCGATACGCGCCGCAGTTCGAGGTGGACGGGCGAGCAGGCCAACCCTGGCAGCACCGAGGCGCCGGCCGTCAGCATCAAGATCCCCAGCACCACCATCGACCTGAGGGTACCGAAGGACCTGGCTTTCTCCTTCGGCGTTTCGCACTCGGTGGCCGCCTCGGTCAACTTGGTGGTCAGTTCCTCGGTGGATGGCACCCTCTACAGCGGCGCCTGGAACACCGCTCCCTACTCGTTCCCTGCCAGCCTCGTGCGCACCTTCACTTCCGTCGGCCAGCGCACCATCACGGTCAAGGCAACGTACGCAGGTAATGTCACTCAGCGCACTTTCACTGCCAACGTCGTCAACTCGGCGCCAACCATCGCTTTCTCGGGCGGACCAACGGCCTACCAGGGCGAGGCCTACGCGCTGACAGCCAACGTGCAGGACATCAACGACGCGGGCACGACGGGACTATGCAGCAGGATGACCTGGACGGTAACGGCGCCGGATACGCTTACGCCAACCAGTGGCTGCCAAGTAGCCGTCACGTTCGGCACGCAGGGCGCCCGCACCGTCACTGCCACCACCACAGATGCCGACGGCCTGCGCACGACCCGCAGCACCACCCTCAACGTGCAGCCGCCCCCGCCCAATCCCTACCCACGAGTGACCGCTTTCGGCATGCAGGCCCGCGAGTTCAGGGACCTGGGCGGCGGCGCCTACTTCTGCCTGAACACCTCGGTAGCCTTGGGGGCGACCATCCGCCTCATGGACAACGGGTGCCGCTTCGTCGGGGAGACGACGGATTCGCGCAGGCACTCGGCTTACGTGACCGTCGAGAACCCAGACAACGAGACGCTTGCCTACGACTGGCGCCTGTACGTCTACTACCAGGGCGCGTACCACCCGATCTCGTCCACCATCGGCTCGAGTAGCAGCGATTGGGTGCCCGGCATGCCTGGCAACACGGGCGAGGCCACCGACCCGTGTTACGTGAGCGTGACCGTGAGGGCGCCCGAGGCGGCGCGCAACAAGTCACTGACCGTCTGGACTGGGTCATGCACGTACTACGCCATCAGACTCAACTAGTCTGAGGATCACCTCTCGTTCTGTTATGCTCCTAGGCGCCCGCGCCGGATAACCAGCGCCGGTCCCTCACCCCATTGCGGAAGGCCTACCCTGATAATGCGCAACGCACACTGAAGACGAGAACCCCACCGGTACTTCGTTCACTCCGTTAGGAGATCAGTGTGAGTTTGCAGTTAAGGGCCGTAGCTAAACGCTACGGCGATACCACCGTTTTTTCCGATGTCAACTTGAAAGTGGGCCGCGGCCAGAAGGTCGCGCTCATCGGGCCTAACGGGAGCGGTAAGACGACGCTCCTACGCATAGCGGCAGAGGTTCTCGCGCCCGACTTCGGCAGCGTCACGGCAGAGGGACGCGTCGCCTACCTCGAGCAATCCGCCACCGCGGGTGAGGACGGCCTGCTAGCTGCGCTTACCCCCCCGGAGTTGCAGTCCGCGACGACAGAGCTGACCGCGGCGCAGGCCGCCCTCGAAGACCCGAGCGCGGCGGCCCTCGACCGCCATGCCGAGGCCGAGGAGCGCTTCCGCATGCTCGGCGGTTACGACTTCGCGGCGCGCGTCGAGGCCGTGCTCGCGGGCATTGGCCTGAGCGCAACTGGGCGGGTGAACGAGCTATCTGGCGGCCAGGCGCGGCGCTTGGGCCTGGCAAGGCAACTCTTGGCGCCAGCCGACGTCTACCTCCTCGACGAGCCAACCAACCACCTAGACGCCGCCGGGCTTACCTGGTTGGAGGAGTGGGTGCGCGCAAGCAAGGCCACTATGTTGATCGTCTCTCACGACCGCGACTTCCTAGATGCCACCGTTAGCGCGGTCGCCGAGTTGGAGCGCGGCGGCATGACGGTGTGGCCGGGCACGTACACGGAGGCCATGAGCGCGAAGGCGGCCGAGTCGGCCAACCAACTGAGGCTGTACGAGGCGCAGGTCCGCACCAAGAAGCGCCTCGAGGAGGAGGCGGCAAGGCTCGCCTCGCAGAGCCGCAGCGCGGACAAGTTCAACCACAAGCGGGCGGGCAACCAGGCACTCATCCTGGCCAAAGCGAAGTCCGAGAACGTGGCGCGCACCCTGGCGCGGCGCGCTAAGGCGCTCGAGGCGCGCAGCGACAAGCTGGAGGTGGTGGCCAAGCCGTTCGAGGACGGCGCGCTTCCCACCATCCCGCTACCCGAGGTGCCGCTGGGCCCCACGGACGTCGTGCGCCTCAGCGACGTCAGCGTCATGCGGGGCGGGCACACGCTCGTGAGCGGCCTCGACCTGCTGTTAAGGCGCGGTGAAAAGCTAGCCATCACCGGACCCAACGGCAGTGGCAAGAGCAGCTTGTTGAAGACCGTGTTGGGCGAGTTGGCACCCGCGGCAGGCACGGTGACGTTGGGGGTCGACACCCCGTTCGTCCTCACCCAGGACGGCTCGGAGTTGAGTAGCTTCGTCAGCCTCGAGGACGCCGTGCGGGCGGCGCAGCCTTTGCTGCAACGTCAGGACCTCCACCATCTGCTGGCGCGCCTTGGGCTACCCAACGACCCGAACGCGCCGCTCGCGACGCTGTCTGGCGGGCAGCGCACCCGCTTGGCGCTCGCGCGCCTGGCGGTCACGCGCGCCCCACTGCTGGTGTTGGACGAACCCACGAACCACCTCGACTTGAAGATGGTCGAGGCGCTCGAACGGTTGCTGGTCGAGTACCGGGGAGCCGTGCTACTCGTCTCGCACGACAGGCGGCTGGTCAAAGCCGTTGCCGGTCGGGTAATGAGGTTAGGCGGGTCTTGACACTTCGCGCAGCGGCGTGCAATCTTCTAATCCTGAGTGCTTCACTCAGGATTAGCCACTGCACCGATGCTAGAACTTCAGCCCAAGCGGGCGAGTCCAAGATAACCCACGCGCAACCGGCCTGGCCGGGAGCGCAAGGAGGATGTCATGAGCAACACCCTAAGGCGGCTGTTCGCCGCCACCATCACGGCCGCGGTCATCGGGCTTGCCTCCGCGCAGACAGTCACCGTACAGACCGCGCGTGGCGAAGCGACGGTGCCAACCAACCCAACGAAGGTCTTCGCGTACGACTACGGCACCATCGATACCCTCCATGCGCTTGGCGTCACGGTTGACGGCGCCCCGCCGATCAACGGACGCGCGCCCGCGTGGGCGCCGACCAATGCCATCGCCATCGGTTCTCTCTTCGAGCCTGACTACGAGGTAGTGAACGCCGAGCAACCCGACCTCGTGGTCGTGGCAGGCCGCTCCGCTCCGGCTTTCGACGAGCTCGCGAAACTCGCGCCAACCATCGACCTCACCTCCTCCGGCGACCTGGTGGCGGACCTCAAGCGCAACGTCACCACCCTGGCAGCCATCTTCGGCAAGGAAGCCGAAGGCGAGGCCGCGCTGGCCGACCTGGACGCCAAGATCGCGGCCGTACGCGCGTCGCTCTCCAACGTCAGCAACGGCATGTTGCTCATGGTCACCGGCGGCAGCCTCACCATCGTGGCGCCAGATAACGCCCGCGCCGCGCTCCTCTACGGCGTCCTCGGGGTAACCCCGACCGTCGACGACGTGCAGTCCGCCACCCACGGCGAGCCGATCAGCTTCGAGTTCCTCCTGCAGCACGACCCGCAGTGGCTGTACGTGATCGACCGCGACGCCGCCATCGGCACCGAAGGCGCGCAGCCCGCCGCCGCCGTTCTCGACAACGAGCTCATGCACCGCACGACGGCCTGGAAGGCGGGGCAGGTCGTGTACCTCGACCCGTTCGACTGGTACATCGTCTCGGGCACCGGCATCGGCTCCCTCAACGCCATGCTCGACGAGCTCGCCGCCGCGCTGCCGTAAGCCTGCGTGTCGTTAGGTGAGGCGAGACATCACGGCTTGCTACTCGCCGGCGGCGCCCTGGTGGTGCTGGCGTTAGCCGTCCTGAGCCTCACGGTGGGGGTCTTCGACCTCTCCTGGCGCGGGATCTTCGAGGGCGGCGAGAACCGCACCGACGCGCTGGTGCTCCTCGCCAGCCGCGTGCCTCGCACCATCGCCGTGCTACTGGTAGGCGCCTCCATGGGGGTCGCTGGCCTACTCATGCAACTCCTGTCCCGCAACCGCTTCGTTGCGCCCTCCACGGCAGGCACGGTCGAGTCGGCCAGCCTCGGCATCCTCGTCGCCATGCTGCTCGCGCCTGCCGCGCCCATCATGGTCAAGATGCTCATCTCGGCGGCGTTCGCCCTGGCGGGCACCGCGCTCCTCATGGCCATCGTCAGCCGCACGCCGCTCAGGTCGCCGCTCGTGGTGCCGCTGATCGGGCTCATGCTCGGCGGCGTCATCGGTGCAGCCACCACCTTCATCGCCTACCGCTTCGACCTCTTGCAGTCCCTCGCCAGCTGGACGACCGGCGACTTCTCGCGCGTCCTGCGCGGCCGCTACGAGCTCCTGTGGGTGGCGGGCGGCCTGACGGCGCTTGCGTACTTCGCCGCCGACCGCTTCACGGTGGCAGGCATGGGCGAGTCGTTCACCAAGAACTTGGGCCTCAACTACCGCCGCGTGATGGCTCTTGGCCTCGTCATCGTGGCTTTGGTAACGGCCGTCAACGTCGTAACGGTAGGCGCGGTGCCGTTCATCGGCCTCGTAGTGCCGAACGTCGTCAGCCTGCTGGTAGGGGACAACGTCAGGCGCGCGGTGCCGTGGATCGCCATCTTCGGCGCTGGCTTCGTGCTCGCATGCGACCTCATCGGCCGCACCCTGCGCTACCCGTACGAGGTGCCGGTCGGCACGGTCATCGGCGTGGTCGGCGCGGCGCTCTTCCTCTTCCTCCTCTTCAGGCGGTCGGCTCGTGTCGGCTGAAGCCACTCGCACCCGCCCGCAAGCGGGAGCAGGCGCGCTAGTCGGCCGCCGCCAGCTCGACCGCCGGCGCTGGGGTCGGTTCTCGCCAACCGCCGTGCTCGTCATACTCGGCTTGCTCGTGCTCGTCTCCATCTACCTCTTCATGACCTTGGGCGCGCGCGGTTCATGGGAGTTCATCCTCCAGTTCCGAGGCCGCAAGGTGATCGGCATGCTCCTCGTCGGCACCGCGATCGCCACCTCGACCGTCATGTTCCAAACGGTGACGAACAACCGCATCCTCACCCCATCGATAATGGGGTTCGACGCGCTCTACGTCCTGCTCCAAACGTGCCTGGCGTTCTTCCTCGGCGCGGCAGGCCTCACCCAGCTAGACAGCCGCATGCTGTTCGCCGCGGAGACGATCGGCCTCATGATCTTCGCCGGCGCCCTCTACTACTGGCTGTTCGTAGTCGGGCACCGCAGCCTCCACCTGCTCGTGCTGGCGGGCATCGTGCTTGGCGTCATGCTGCGGAGCTTCACCAGCCTGCTGCAACGCGTGATGGATCCGCTAACGTTCGCCGTCTTGCAGGACGCGACCTTCGCCAGCTTCAACACGTTCGACGCGCGGCTGCTGGCCCCAGCAGCGATCCTCGTGGGGCTGGCGCTCTTCGGCGCCTGGCGCCTCCGCTACCAGCTGGACATCCTCGCCCTCGGCCGCGAGATGGCCATCGGGCTGGGGGTCGATTACCGCCGCACCGTCATCCAGGCGCTGCTGATCATCACGGCGCTCGTTGCCGTGTCGACGGCGCTCGTCGGTCCAGTCACGTTCTTCGGGTTGGTGGTGGCGAACCTCGCCTACGCCCTGGTGCGCTCGTACCGTCACCAGGTCATCCTGCCAGCCGCCGCGCTCCTAGCCGCCGTCGTGCTCATCCTCGGGCAGACGGTGCTCGAGCGCATGCTCGGCCTGGGCACCAGCCTCTCGGTCATCGTCGAGTTCGTAGGAGGCCTACTCTTCATCTATCTCGTGTTAAGAGGTGTAGTCAGATGATCACCGCACAGAACCTCACCAAACGTTATGGCAATACGGTCGTTCTCGACGAGGTGAGCGTCGAGATACCGCGCGGCGGCATCACGGCCATGATCGGCCCGAACGGCGCAGGCAAGTCGACCCTCCTGTCGCTGATCGGGCGCCTGCTCAAGCCGGACAGCGGCGTCGTGACGATAGACGGCGTGCCAACCACGGGCATGAAGCAAGCCGACTTCGCCAAGAAGGTCGCCATCCTCAAGCAGGACAACCACCTTGCCGTGCGCCTCACCGTCGAGGACCTAGTCACCTTCGGCCGCTACCCCCACTCGCACGGGCGGCCGACCATGGAAGACCGCAGGCACGTCGAGAACGCCATCGAGTACCTCGAGCTTGGCGACCTGCGCAAGCGTTTCCTAGACGAACTCTCCGGCGGCCAGCGCCAACGCGCGTTCGTGGCCATGGTCTTGTGTCAAGGCACCGACTACGTGCTGCTGGACGAGCCCCTCGCAAGCCTGGACATGCGCCACGCCGTCGCCATGATGAAGCGCATGCGGGGCGTGGCTCAGGACCTAGGCAAGTCGGTCGTCATCGTGCTGCACGACATCAACTTCGCCGCGTCGTACGCGGACACCATCGTCGCGATGAAAGACGGGCGCATCATCCAGCACGCGGTCGTCGACGAGGTAATGACGCCGCACGCGCTGCGGGCCATCTACGACGTGGACGTCCACGTGCAGAACATCGGCGGCAAGCCCATCGGCGTGTACTACAGCTGAACCCTCGCGCTTACGGTCAGGCATGGGTGCGCGCCTAGCGCCCACGCCGCAGCCCCGTGACAAGCGCTGCCGGGGTGGCGGGCAACTCGACGCCGACTTCCTCGAAGCGCCGCCGCGCACGCTCGAGAGCAGCGCTGGCGCCGTGCCCGTCATCCTTGTGGAGGTGGGCGCGGACCTCAAGCGCCACTAGCGCCTCGTCGTACGGCGCCGCCTCCTGTAGCCAGCGCGCCACGCGCGCGCAGGAGTCCGGGTGTTCGCTGGCGCTGGCTGACGCCAACTCCACGGCGCGGTCGGTGACGAGCGCAGCGAGCGCGCCAGCCTCAACTTCTGGTGCGTCTTGGAGGAACGGCCCGCGCCAGGCTAGCAGGGCCGCACCCTGCCCTGGCTCCGCCGTGGCGGCCAGGAACTCCTCGACATCGGACTTGACCGCCGCGCCAAGCGCGTAGCCCTCACCCGTGCGTGCCACGACCTGCTGCCCGTACTTGCGCCTGACCTGATACACGAGCTGTTTGAGGTCGCTGTGGGCGCCTGCGTCTTGGCGCTGCGGGTAGAGGGCGTCGCTAAGCCGCATGTCGCTCACTCCCGGCTCTCCAGCCAGGCGTGCGAGGAGAAGTAGCGCTAGCAGGCGCCTGCGCTGCTCGCCCTTCACTCCCTGCGGGGCGCCGGGTGGGCCGAGGCGCATCTCACCGAGCACCTCGAGGCGGCGCTCAGCTTCGGTAACGTGGCCGACCGCGACTGGCGCCGCGGCTGACCGCGGGAAGGCCCGAGCTACCAAGATGCGGCCCAACCCGAGGCCGTGCTCGTCGAACCACGCCAGCGCCTCGGTAGCCACGCGCGGGTTCTTCGTCACGCGGCCAAGGTCGATGGCGATCTTGTTGGCCTCCAGCTCTTGCCCGCCCTGCCTGGCGGCCGCCAACGCCCCCGCCAGCGCCTCGGCCGCCGCCTGGCGCGCGCCTTGGGCCTCCAACGTAAGTCCCGTCACCCACTGCGTCCGGCAGTCGTCGGCGGGGGAGGCGCCAGCCGCCGCGCCGAGCGCTGCCATCTCATTCGCCTGCGCCTGGGCGGCCGCGGCGTTGCCGAGCCGAGCGTTGGCAGAAGCCGCGTCGAAGAGGATCTCGCGGACGAGGCGCGGAGCCCCAGCCTCGCGGGCGAGGAGCAACGCGCGTTCACCGAAGCTGACCGCCGTGACGTAGTCGCCTTTCGCGAGGTGCAGGGAGCTCGTCATGGCGATGGTGTTGATGAGGAAGCGCGACGGCCCGTAGAGCTCAAGCGTCTCGAGCGCCTCGATGAGGAGGTCGTCGGCCTCCTCGAAGCGGCCCTGGTCTATGCGCAGCTCGGCGAGCGCGGCCTGCGCGAAGGCGTAGGAGCGCCCCTCGCTCCCAGACCTTCGCAGTGAGAGGCACTCCTCGAGGGCGTCGTTCATCTCTGCGTAACGCCCCAACTGCTTGAAGAACGCCGCCTGGTTGAGCCGCACCGTGCTGAGCGCGCGCAGGGAACCGAGCTCCTGCAGGTCATGCGCCGCCTCCGCGATGGTGGTGAGAGCGACGTTGTAATCGCCGCGGTGGAAGGCGGTTAGGGCCTTCACGGAGAGGAACTCGCAGCGCAACTGACGGCTGACCGTCGGGAGGCCGATGCCGCGGTCGAGGAGTTCAGTCGCCAACTCCATGCCGCCACTAGCCAACGCCGATGCGGCAGCGGCGCGCAGCCAACTCGCGTTGCTCGCCGCCTGCAACTCCGGGTAGGCGTTCCAGAGCTCGAGGGCTTCGCCGTGGCGCCCGGCAGCGTTGTAGCTCGTGAGGAGCAGGCCGGCAACGGCGGCCTCGCTGGCACCTCGGCGTCGATACTCCTCCGCCAGCTCGCGCACCTCGTCAAGCTGCCCGGTGCCCGCCAGCGCGTGAGCGTAGCTCGTCACCATCTCCACGTCGGCCGTCGGTTCGGCAGCCGCCGTTCCTAGGAGGGCTAGTGCCGCGTCGAAGTCGACGTTCACGAGCACCAAGCCCGCCTCGAACGCCAAGCGCGCCCGCTCCGCCCCCACCGCATGGCTGCTAGCTGCTGCGCGCAGGCGGGCGGCGGCCACCTTGTTCGGCGCCGCCGCGACCGCGGCCATCAGCAGCTCGAGCGCGTCCCCGCCCGTCAGTCCGGCGGCGTCGACGAACGGCGCCGCCGCGACCGGGTCGTGGCGCAACGCAGCTAAGGCGCGCAGCGCCAACTCGCGGAGGCGCGGCGCACTCAGAGCGGCTCGCGCCACGTCGCGCACCAGTCCATGCGCGAAGTCGCCGCCGCGCAGCACCCCCTGGCGCACGAGCCGCTCGGACGCAGCGGCCAGCACCTCGGGGCTGACGTCCGCCACCACCGCCCACAAACCAGCGTCCAAGGGTCCGGCGGGTAGCACCGCGCGCGCCTCGATCAGCGCCGCCGCCCCCTCGCCCAAGGCCTTGGCGTTCGCAACCATGTGCTCGATGACCGCGCCAACACGCGGCGGCCGCAAGGCGGGCGCGGGTTCGCGCCAGTTCCAGCGGCGGCCGTCGCTCCACAAGTGCCCGGCGCGGCTCAACTGCCTCAAGTACTCGAGCGTGAATAGTGGGTTGCCTGCCGCGCGCGCGAAGATCCAGGCGCACGCTGGCGCGGGGAGTTGCCCGCCAGCCGTTGCCTCGAGCAGCGCGGTGGCGGACTCCTCGCCCAGAGGCTCGAGCCATACCTGGTCGAAGGTTGGAGGAGCCTCGTGCCTGCTACCCACCACGAGCACGACCCCACGAAGGCGCTTCACGCCGTCGGCTAGCTGAACGGCGAAGCTGCTCACGTCCGGTTGGGCGTCCTGAAAGTCGTCGAGGTGCAGCACGAACGGCGCCAGCTGCTTAAGCAGCGCGTTCACCGCGGCGACCAACGCCCCCGTCTCAACCTGCTGGGCGTCGGCTGCGGCGTCAAGGGTGCCTTGCGCCCAGGAAGCCAACTTGGGGGAGGCCGGTAGCGCCGCGACGATCTGCGCCAACGGCCACGTTGCCGAGCAACTCGCGGAACGGCACGCCAACTGCGCCAACGCTTGCGTAGCAAGCCACGACTTCCCGATGCCGGGCCCGCCGAGCAACGCTAACGCCACGCCGGAACGACCGGCGATCGCCCCCCGCAACTTGTCGGTCAGCTCCACCAACCTGAGGTCCTGCATGGGGCCTCGCACCCCCGGAAAATGGCAACTCGCCAGCGATTATACGCAGGAGGCCAGCGGCAGCGAGGGAGCCGCCAAGCTACCCCTCCTCAGCAAGTTGGGCCCCGCAGTTCGCGCAGAACTCACCGAACGGCGCAAGGATCGCGGAACCGCAGCGCGGGCAGCCAGTGAGCATCCGCGCGCCGTCGTTAGGGCAGAAGTTCTCCCCCACCGTCGCGGGCGTAGCGCGCAGGCAGCACGGGCAGACGTGGTAAGAGACGGCAGGTGGTTCCTGCCCCGACGACGCACCCTTCACGGGCCCATCCGAGTGGTCCTGGCTGAGTGGCATGCAGCATGTTCACCGGACGTTAGTTATAGGGCGGTTATAGGACGGTGCGACACCGTCTCTAGCGTTCCGCGTCACTGAGCACCCGACGCGCCTGTCGCATGACGGCTTCGTCGACCATCATCCCATTGACTCTGTTGGCCCCGCCAGCCGCACCCGCAGCGATGATTGCTTCGGCCCGCTCGACCTCTAGCTCGTTCGGCCGGAATCCACTATGCAGCGGCTCGATCTGACCCGGGTGAACCGCGAACTTGGCAGTAAACCCGCCTGCCCTTGCCCTTGCACTGGCTGCCCGCACCAACTCCGAATCACCGAGTTGGATGGTGGGCGTATCGATACGGAGTGATACACCCGCACCTGCCGCTGCCAGGATGACGCGGGCGTTGGCCGCGTCCATTACGGCCCGACGCGCGGAGTCAGAAGGTTCCCCGGGCACTTCGAAAGGCAGTCCAAGGTCGGCAGCGAGGTCTTCACCACCCACGGCAACGCCGCCTACCGAAGGGTGCGCCGTAAGGATCTCGAAGGCGTTTCTCAAACCTGCGGCCGACTCGATCAACGGCACAACTAGCGCGTGACCAAGCCCTAGCCGAGACAAGGCCTCTCCCACTTCCTCAACCTCGGCACCCGAGGCCACCTTTGGTAGGACTAGCGCGAAGAGTGCCGGGCCAAGGGCATCTAGATCTGCCGTGAAGTCGGACGTGCCAACGGCGTTCGTACGCACGGCAACGGGCGTGGTCACGGAGGTGCTACGAGATAGCGCCAGCGCCACGCGCTTTCGGGCCTCCGGACGCTCGGCTTGCGTCAGTCCATCCTCAAGGTCGAGGACGGCAACGTCCGGCTTGGCAACACGCAGCTTCTCCATGAAGCGCTGCGCCGCACCGGGCACAAACAACCAGCTAACGAGCCGCGGCATTGGCTACTACCTGGCGATCGCCACGGCACCGCCATCCTTGCGCGGGTCGGAAGCGCCCGCGTAACCGCTGGCAGTGCGGGCAGCGATCTGCACTTTGGCGAACGTGCGCTCATAGTTCCTGAGCGACTGCTGCACGTTCATGCCGCGGCGCCGCAGCTCCTCGACGGTGCGTTGTGGCACGCGCAACTCGCAGTAGACTGGGTCACCCTCGGAGTGGAAGCGCGGGGCGCTGACGGCCTCTACGGGGGTCATACCGAAGTCGATCATGTTGCTAATAGCCTGTGAGACGGCTGAAGAGATCGACCATCCTCCCGGTGCGCCGACTGCGGCCCACGGCTTTCCGTCCTTGAGGATCACGGATGGCGAGATGGCGCTGGCCCGCGCTTTGCCCGGCTCGTAAGAATTGGGTCTGCCAGGGATTGGATCCATCAAAGACACGCAGTTATTCCAAGTGAAGCCAGTGCCGGGAACGACGATGCCTGCGCAGGTTGTGAGGGTGTGCGTGATCGAGACGCAGTTGCCGTCCTCGTCAATGACCGAGATGTGCGTGGTGAAGCCGGGCTTGTTGAGCATCTTGCGGTCAGGTAGCTCGTGGCGCCTGATTGCATCGGCGACCTCGGCGGCGTACTCCTTGGACAACAGGTGGTGGACGGGAACGTCGGCGAATCGCGGGTCGGCCAAGTATTTGCCGCGCGTCACACCAGCCCAGGCTAGGGCGGCCGCGACAATGTAACCGTGCTCCGGACCGTTGTGGTCGAGCTGGCTGAGGTCGAACTGCTCCAGTACATTGAGTATCTGGAGCGTAAGCAAGCCGCCGCCGGGTACGGCTGAGCTGGCCACCTCGTGGCCGCGGTATGTGATCTTGAGCGGTGGCTCGACTACCGGTCGGTAGTTCGCCAGGTCCTCACGCGTAACGAACGCGTCATTGGCTTCGAAATCGGCCAGGATGCGCTCTGCCAGGCCGCCGGTATAGAAATCCCTAGCGCCGTTAGTGGCGATACGCTCGAGCGACTGCGCCTGGTCAGGGTTGCGGTAGAAGTGGCCCGTCTCGAGCATGTAGCCGTCGTCGCCATGGAAGAGGTCGCGGGCGGCCTTGTTGACAGCGTACTTGTCTTTGGGATGAGGTAGTTCTGGCAGCATGGGCAGCCGCACGTGCTCGGCCACGTACTCAGGGATTCGGAACCCGTCTCTTGAGACGGCTATGGATGGCGCCAGCAACTCCGCCCACGGCTTGGTCGCGTAGCGGCTATGGATCTCGCCGAAGCCTGCCACCGTGCCCGGCGTCATTATCGAGGTGTAGCCGCGCAGGCTGCGGTGGTCGTCGAAGAGCGGGAAGCGCCATAGATCAGTGAAGCCCTTGACGTCGTCGACCCACATGTCAGGGCGCATCTTCGCGCCGATGCGTGCCCAGAAGCCGATGTGCTCGAACTTCCCGGTTTCCGCCTGGTAGACGGTGGCCGAACCCCAGCCCCCCAGACCACACATGAACGGGTCGGTAACCATCTGCATGAAGCCTGCTGCAACTGCGGCGTCGAAGGCGTTTCCACCTTCCTCCATGATTCGTGCGCCGAGCTCGGCCGCCGCCGGTTGGGGTGCTGCAACGATGCCTTTCACTTGGGTATTACCTCCTTGGTTCGGTGCATGGCGCGGGCGCTGATCACGCCACGACGCCAGCTTGGAAAAGCGCCTCAAGGTCTCGTTCGCCGAGGTCGGTCAGTTCCTTCAGGACCACAGCGGTGTGTTCACCTAGCCGCGGTCCGGGAGTTGCGGAACGCTGGCCAGCAGAAGTCTGTACGGGGCTAGCAACTTGGCGCACGGTCCCGAACTCTTTGTGCTTGAAGTCAACGATTAAGCCGAGCGCCTC
>DASSXV010000026.1:0-9540 GCA_035703635.1 Trueperaceae bacterium
TGCCCTGTTTGAGTCAAGACTCTACCCGTTATGAAGCGCCTGGGCTGTGTGCGAATGGCCACCGCCGGCGAATCGCCTCGCAGTGGGCCGCTATGGGGCGAACTCCACCGGAACTTGACGGCCATCAAGGTGCGCGGAGGGCGCCGAACGTACGGTCTAGACACAGGCCAGGCAAGCGCCCGGCCAGAAGGAGAGTTCACATGAACAGCACCCTCACCCGTACCGTCCTGCGCGCAGAAGGCTTCTCTTGCCCGTCATGCGTGACGAAGATCGAGAAGTCCGTCTCGCGCCTCCCCGGCGTTGCCAGCGTGACCGTGCACTTCGCCTCCTCCCGCGTCGAGGTCGTGCACGACGACACCAAGTCGAGCATCGATGACCTCGTGAACACCGTCGCCAAGGCTGGCTACCGCTCCAAGCCGGCCGCCTACTAAGGCCGGCCGTGATCGCTAACCGCTGGCTAGTGCCGGCCGCAGCAGGGGGGCTGATAGTGGCGGCCTTCGGCGCCGGCGCCCTTGGCGGCGATACCCTCAGGCAAATCCTGATGGTCGCGGCTGCGCTAGTCGCGGGAGCGCCGATCTTCAGGAACGCCGTCAGGGCGCTGATGGCGCGAGTGATCGGCATCGACTTGCTCGTCGCCATCGCCGCTGGCGGGGCATTGATCATCGGCGAGTACTGGGAGGCGGCGGCCGTCACCTTCCTCTTCGCCATCGGGCACGCCCTCGAGGCCGCGACCCTCAACCGCACCCGCTCCGCTCTCGCTGCCCTCGTCGACGTGGCGCCAGACGTCGCGGTCGTGGTTCGCGGCAACGAGCAGGTAGAGGTGCCGGCCGGGGCCGTGGAGATCGGTGAGACTGTGCTCGTCAAGAACGGCGCCAAAGTGCCGGTGGACGGCGTCGTCGTGGCTGGCAGCGGGGCGCTCGACGAGGCGTCGATCACCGGGGAGTCGCTGCCGGTCGACAAGGCGGTTGGCAGCAAAGTGTTCGCTGGCACCGTCTCGAAAGGCGGCTTCCTACAGGTGCGCGCCGAGGGCGTCGGGGCCGACACTACCCTCGCGCGCATCATCCACCGCGTGGAGGAAGCGCAAGACGCCAAGGCCGCCACTCAGAAGTTCATGGACCGCTTCTCGGCCTGGTACACGCCGGGCATCATGGTCCTCGCGTTGGTGGCTGGCGTCATCAGCGGCGACGTCACGCTTGGCCTCACCCTGCTCGTGATCGGCTGCCCCGGCGCGCTCGTCATCTCCATCCCGGTGGCGGTCGTGGCTGGCATCGGCCGCGCTGCGCAGAGCGGCGTGCTCGTCAAGGGCGGAGAGTTCCTCGAGACGGCAGCGCGCGTGAACGCCGTCGCGCTTGACAAGACCGGCACCCTAACGCGCGGCAAGCCGCGGCTGACGGACGTGCTCGTGCTCGGCGTGGGCCACACCCGCACCAGCGTGCTGCGCTGGGCTGCCCTGGCCGAGGCAGGTTCGGAGCACCCCCTCGCGGCCCCCGTCCTGGCGGCCGCAACGCAAGAGGGGGCCTACGGCGGCGAGCTGCCGACACACGCCGAGAGCGTCCCAGGCAAGGGCGTCAAGGCGATCATCGGCAACAGCGCCGTGCTCGTCGGCAACCAGTCGCTCATGGAGGCGGAGGGGCTGCGCGACCCCGCCGCGGCAGCCGCAGCCGCGCGGCTAGCCGCGGCCGGGCGCACGCCCATGCTGGTGGCCGTCGATGACGCCGTGATCGGCGTGGTGGCGGTCGCGGACGAACTGAGGCCGGAAGCGAAGGAACTCGTCTCGCAGCTGAGGCGCGCCGGCGTGCGCCACGTTGCCATGCTCACGGGCGACGCCCAACCGGTCGCTGACGCCGTTGCCGCCGCCACGGGCATCACGGACGTCCGCGCGGGACTGCTGCCGGAAGAGAAGCTCGAGGCCATCGCCGAGTTGCGCGGCCGCGGCTACGTTGTGGCCATGGTTGGCGACGGCGTCAACGACGCCCCTGCCCTCGCAACCGCCGACGTCGGGGTCGCTATGGGCGCCGCCGGTTCTGCGGTGGCCGTCGAGACGGCCGACATCGCGCTCATGGCTGACGACCTGCGCAAGCTCCCGTACGCCATCGGGCTGGCCAAGCGCACGGTGAGGATCATGCGCCAGAACATCGTCGTGGCGCTGCTTACCGTCGGACTGCTCCTCGCAGGCGTGCTGTGGGGTGGCGTGACCATGGCCATCGGCATGCTCGTACACGAGGGATCGGTTCTGCTCGTGATCGCCAACGCCATGCGCCTGCTCATCGCCCCGGCCGCCGAGCGGCCCACCGGCGCCAGGCGCCTGCTGAGGCCACGCAGCGCAATGAACGTTCCCTGAACGAGGCTTGGGTAAGCGCCTCACGCTTAACGCCTAGCCTGGAAACATGAGACCAGTGGGCCGCACCTCATCTTAGGTGCGGCCCGCGCGGGTCCACCAGGAGGCATTCATGCGCCATGCGCTGCGTAACCTGCTCGTCGTCATAACCGCCCTCATTGGCGTTGCCGCCGCTCAAGGCGTGAACATCGTGCTGCCTGACGGCGCTACCTGCACGGCCGTCGGCCCAGCCGTGAACGTCTCCGTGGCTGGCGGGCAAGTAAGCCACTTCTGTGATGCCGGCGTCGCCCTGGTAGGCGAGCTGCTCCTAGTCGACGACTACGGCCTCGTAACGCGCGTGGCCTACGACCCGAACGCCGCCCAGACCATCTACGACGACGCGCTAGTTGTACTCGAAGTCAAGGGCGTAACCCTCGCGAACGGCGCGACGTGCCTCCACGCCGGTGAGGGCGCCACCCTGGCATTCGAAGGCGAACGCGCCAACTTCACCTGCGACGACGACGGCGTGTTGCTCGGCTACTTCGAGGCCTCAGGAGCTGACGTTTACGCCACGAGAGGCGCCGTTACACAAGGAGCAGCCGGCCTCAACGTCAGCGGCAAGGAGCACGTGCTAGTGCAAACCATCGACGCCAGCAACCCCATCACGAACGTGCAGTGGACCCTCGTGTCGTTCGGCGTGGACGGTACCCCTGCCATTTCTGACGCGCCAGCCACCCTCACGATCACGGACGGCCAAGCAGCCGGCACGACGGGCTGCAACCGGTACTTCGCCGGGGCGGCGTTCGGGCTGGACGGCGCAGTCGGCTTCGGCGCGGCGGGCAGCACCATGATGTTCTGCGAAGGCGCCATGGAGCAGGAGCAACGCTACTTGACTACCCTGAGTGCGGCGGAGAGCTACAGCATCACCGATGACGGCCAACTCGTCCTCAGCGGCGCGGAAGGCGACCTCGTCTTCAGCCGCTAGGCGCAACCTAGTAATGGCATCCGCACGTGACATGATGGGGCCGTCATGAGGCCCGACCCCCACGGCGCCAGCGTGCCCGTACCCCGCAATGACCGCGCGCCAGCCACCGCGGCGCAAACAACCGGCGACAGCAACGGCCTCGACCCCCGCCAACGCCCAGCCACACCAGCCGAACTCGCCACCGCCATCCATGCGACGCCGCACAAGATGGTCATGGCGTTCGCGGGCGCAGGCACGCAGTCGCTGACGTGGCTGCACGGGGTTGGGGGCTCGAGCCGCACGGTGCTGAGCGCCATAGATATCTACAACCAGGAGAGCATGCGCGACTGGATCGGCTTCATGCCCGCCCGCTTCACGTCGCGGCGCGTGGCGCGGGCCATGGCCAAACGCGCGTACGACCAGGCGCGGCGCTACGCCAGCCCAACAGACGCCGTGTTCGGTCTAGGCAGCACCGCCACGATCGCAACCGACCGCGCTAAACGCGGCGACCACCGTGTGGCTGCCGCCGTGCACGACGCGTTCGGCATAGCCACATACTCCCTCACCATCGAGAAAGACGCCCGCGATCGACCCGGCGAGGAGGACATCGTCTCCCTCCTACTCTTGCGGGCAGTGGCGGACGCCTGCGGCGTGCTGGCACGCCCCGACCTCCCCATGACGGGTAGCGAGCGCGTCGAGATCGAGTTGTTCCCAAGCGAACTGATCGCCGGCGTTGAACGCGGCGAGCGGGCGATGGCCGTCATCAGGCCAGACGGCACCGTGGTCAGCACACCGGTGCGTGGTGCTGAAGACCGCTGGGTGGTTCTCTCCGGCGCCTTCAACCCCGCGCACGAAGGCCACCTTGAGCTGGCGCGGGCCGCCGCTGAACACATGGGCCTGCCCGCCCTCTTCGAACTACCCATCGTCAACGCAGACAAGGCGCCCATCGGCATGTTCGAGGCGCGCCTGCGGGCCCAACAGTTCGCGGGCCGCGGGACGCTGGCCCTCACGCGTGCGCCGCTCTTCGTCGAGAAGGCCGCCCTCTTCCCCGGCAGCGTCTTCGTGCTCGGGCTCGACACCGCCGAGCGCATCCTCGAACCGCGCTTCTA
The DNA here is from genome assembly GCA_035703635.1 of Trueperaceae bacterium. GTDB lineage: Bacteria > Deinococcota > Deinococci > Deinococcales > Trueperaceae > JAAYYF01. Next base: position 4,391 of record DASSXV010000026.1, read on the forward strand.
CAACGGCTCGGAAGAACAGATGCGGGAGGCGCTGCACGGCATCGCCGCGCACGGCTGCCGCTTCCTCGTTGCCGGACGGCTGGGCGAGGGCAAGATGTACAAGACACTCCGTCACCTGCCCGTGCCAGAAGACCTGCTCGGGTTGTTCGAGGAGCTGCCTGAGGGGAGCTTTCGGCGCGACGTTAGCAGCACGGAGATCAGAGCTGGCTGGGGCGAGCGGGGCTGACCTTCAGTCGAGCGGCGCGGTGCGCTCGGCTAGCCACGTCCGTACGTCAGCAGGTAAGTGAGGGCTCAGGGTGTCGTTGACTCGTTGGTGGTAGGCGTCCAGCCACGCCGTTTCTTGGTCCGTTAGTTGGTCCATTGCGATCAGGTCGCGGTCGAACGGGCACAGCGTGAGGGTGTCGAAGCGCAGGAACCCCCCGAACACGCCCGCCCCGGCTGGCGCCACGGCGATGACGTTCTCGAGACGCACGCCGAACTCGCCCTCGAAATAGACGCCTGGCTCGCACGAGTTGACGTGGCCAACCTCGAACACCACATCGTTGGTCTTGTTTATCCGTTGCGGTCCCTCGTGCACGTGGAGGTAACTGCCGACGCCGTGCCCGATACCATGGCGGCACTCCCAGTCGTTGGCCCAGATGTGGTACCTGCCTATGGCATCTAGTCTTTGGCCGGTGGTGCCCGTAGGGAAGTGGGCCGAGCCGAGCATGATGAGGCTCTTGAGCACGGTGGTGTACGTGCGCTTGTGCTCGGCGGTCGGCAAGCCGAGCGCCACGGTGCGGGTGGTGTCGGTGGTGCCGGTCAGGAACTGTGCGCCGCAATCGATGAGGAGGAGCGACTCTGCGGCGAGCGGCTGCGGGTTCTCGCGGTTCAGCTTGTAGTGGCCAACGGACGAGTTCGGGCCGAAACCGACGATGGTGTCGAAGCTGGCACCCCGGTAGTCGGGCAGGTGTTCACGGAACGCTTGCAGCTTCTCTGAGACGGACAGCTCCGTCTCGGCGGACAAGTCGGTGACGCTCAGCCAGTGCAGCAGCCGGGTAACGGCAGCGCCGTCGTACGTGTGGGCTAGTTGGGCGCAGCGCAGCTCCGTTTCGTTCTTCCGTGCCTTCATGGCGTCGAGCGGGCTCGGGGCGAGCACGCGCTTGACGTGGTCGGTGGCTTCGAAGAGGAGCACGTTGGTCTTGGCTGGGTCTAGGAGGAGCGCGGTGTTGGCGGGCAGTTCGCTGAGGCCATCCGCAACCTCGGCGTACGGTCGGATGACGGTCTCGCTGGGCAGTTGCGCGCGGAGCCCTGGCGTTACCTCGTCGACGTGGACGAAGAGCTGCACGTCTTCCGGACCAACGATGCAGAACGCCAGGGCCACGGGGTTCAGGGGTACGTCGCTGCCACGAAGGTTCAGCAACCATGCGACCTCGTCGAGCGCCGTAACGAGCATGCTGGTTGCCCCCAACTCACCAAGGCGCTGCCGCAGGCGTATCAGCTTGCTGGTAGTGGCCTCGCCTGAGAACGCCACGGGGTGGTCGACGATGGCCGTGGGAACGTCAGTCGGCCGCTGTCGCCAGACCTCGTCTATCAGCCCGCGGCACGGCTTGGCCGTCAAGCCAGCGGGCGCCAGGCGAGCGTCGAGCGCCTGCCGCGCCGCCGCGCTGACCGCCTCGGGATCGAAGCCGACGGAGCCGCCGGCCGGGAGCGCCCTGATCAACCAGTCCACTAGATCGGTCGTTCCCGGCTTCCCTTCCTTGAACACTGCGATCGGCGTGCCGGCGGTTTCCGTATCTGCACGCATGTGATAGCGGGAATCTACCCACAAGCCAGCCTCTGTGTTGGTCACTAGGAACCGGCCTGCCGAGCCGTTGAAGCCGCTAAGCCATGCGCGGGTGCGCCAGCGGTCAGAGAGGTACTCGCTTAGGTGTGCGTCACCGGTTGTGGCCAACCACGCGTCTACGCCGTGAGAACGCATGCTGCTCCTCAGGCGTTCGAGTCTCACTGTCACGTCAGGCATCTCGGCTCCTATCGGCCTACGGGCGCGACCAAGCAGGCGATCGGTCCCGCTTAGCTTTTTCTCATACTGTTGACAATCTAGCATAGGCGGGGCTAGGCTTCGCTCACTCAGCACTAGCTAGCCGGCTCATAAGCAGCCGACGGACGTTCGGATGTAGGTCCGGCTACAAGGTTGGAAGGGAGAAACGCAACGGTGAGAAAAGTTCTGTTGTCCCTCTTGCTCGCCCTCGGATTGCTTGGCAGTGTTCATGCGCAGCAACCGGGATCCGCTCTCGTGGTCGGCCTGGTGATCCTGCCGAACACTATCGACTCGGGTGACGCCAACGACAGCAACGCCATCGCGGTCACGAGGCAGATCGTCGAGCGCCTCGTAGAACTCGCCCCAGGCGACACCGGACTCGTTCCAGGGCTCGCGACGAGCTGGTCAGCCAACGACGACTCCACGCAGTGGACGTTCCACCTGAGGGAAGGCGTCTTCTTCCACGACGGCACCCCGTTCAACGCCCAGGCAGCCAAGTTCAACCTCGACCGCTGGAACGACCAAGCGAACCCTTACCACTTCGGGGCAGAAGGCAAGGCGTACGTCGGTTGGCGCAATCTCTTCGGTGGGTTCCTCGGTAATGGCTCCGCCGTAAGCGAAGTGACCGTCGACGACGACTACACCATCACCCTCGAGCTCACGCGCTCGATCTCGTTCCTGCCGTCGCTGCTGGCCGCTGGCTACTTCGGCTTCGATAGCCCAGCGGCCGTCATGGCCGCAGGCGCCAACTACGGCACGCCCGCAGTCGGTTCCGTCGGTACGGGCCCTTACCGCTTCGAGCTGTGGGAAGAGGGCAGTAGGGTCGTCTTGCTCGCCAACTCCGTCTACCGCGATGGGCCCCCTCCCACCGAACGCATCGTGTTCGTCGGCGTGAGCGACCCGACCGCGCGCTTGGCGCAACTCAAGGCCGGCGCCCTCGACATAGCCCTCGGCATCTCGCCAACGGACCTCGGCACGGTGCGCCAAGACCCGAACCTAGAAGTCGTGAGCGGCGGAGGCGGCCTCAACACGAGCTACCTGGCCATGCACCAGAACCAGCCGCCGTTCGACGACGTTCGCGTCCGCCAAGCCGTGGCATACGCCATCGACAGGCAAGCCATCGTCGACGCCTTTTACGCGGGCCAAGCCACGACAGCGGAGGACATCCTGCCGGACTCGCTCTGGGGTCACTCTGGCGCGACCGGCTACCCGTACGACCCTGAACGCGCCCGCGAACTCCTCACCGAGGCCGGCTTCCCAGACGGCCTGGCGACGGAACTCTGGTACCGCAACTCCGGGCTCGAGCCCGTGATCGCCGAGACGATCGCCTCCTACCTCGCGGACGTTGGCATCCGCGTGGCCGTCAAGACGGAGGACTGGGCCGCGTTCCTCGCCGACTACATGGCCGGAAACTTCCCGCTTTACACGCTCGGTTGGAACGCCGACTTCGCAGACCCAGACACCTTCATCTACACGTTCTACGGCCCACAGGCCGTTCGGCGCTTCGGCTGGACGGCGCCTGACGTCGTCGACCAAACCGAGCAGGCCAGGCGGCTCCCCGACCAGGCGGAGCGCGCGGCCATTTACGCCAGCGTCAATGACGCCGCCCATGAAGCCATGCCCATGCTCCCGCTCGCGCACCAATCACAGTTCTTCGTGGTCCGCAAGGGCGTGACCGGGATGGAGCCGACTCCGCTAGGCGCGTTCCCGGCGCTGACCGGCGTTAGCAAAGCTCAGTGACGCCCAGAAAACCGCGCTAGTGGACCTTCGTAGCCGCACGCACGCCCCCATGCGCGTGCGGCTGCCAAGGCCACCTTTCCTCCCAGAGAGAGCTGACCAGTGACGTCTTACCTGATCCGGCGCGTGCTGGGCATCATCCCCGTCCTGCTCGGGGTCACGTTCATGGTCTTCGCCATCAACCGGATCGTGCCAAGCAACCCCGCCGTGGCCATCCTCGGCGACAAGGGAACGCTCGAGTCGCAACGCCAGTTGGCTGAAGAGCTCGGCCTCAACAAACCCGTGTTCCTAGACACCGCCGGCTACCGGGCCACGGGGCGGTTCGGGCAGTTGTTCGACAGCCAGTACTTTGCGTACATGGGCGACCTGGTGAGAGGGAACCTCGGCAAGTCGTTCCTCACGCGCGCGCCCGTGACGGACAGCCTGAAGGTGAGGTTCCCGGCCACCCTAGAACTCGCGCTCTTCTCCATCCTCATCGGTAGCGTGCTCGGCATAACGCTTGGGGTCATCGCGGCCGTGCGGCGCGGCAGCTGGGTAGACACGAGCATGCTATTCATCGCCGTTTCTGGCGTGTCGTTCCCGGTCTTCTGGACCGCCATCGTGCTCATCTACCTCTTCTCCGTGCAACTCGGCTGGTTCCCGCCCGCCGGGCGCCTGAACGTCACGAGCATGCTCAAACCGGTAACGGGCCTGTTCGTGATAGACACGCTCATCCGCGGCGAGTTCAAGCTGTTCATCGACGCCCTGCACCACCTCGTCCTGCCCGCCTTCGCACTTGGCACTCACGCCATGGCGTTGATCATGCGCATGACCCGGTCATCGATGCTCGACGTTCTGAGGCGCGACTACGTGCGCACCGCCTCGTCGAAGGGCGTAGCGCCGCTGGCCGTGATCATGAAGCATGCGTTCCGCAACGCCCTCTTGCCAGTCGTGACGGTGATGGGCCTCTCGTTCGGGTCTCTGCTATCTGGCGCCATCCTCGTGGAGGCCATCTTCAACTGGCCGGGTGTGGGCGGTTGGATCTTCAACGCCATCACGCAGCGCGACTACCCCGTCATCCAAGGCGGCGTACTGTTCGTAGCTGCGGTGTTCATCGTCCTGAACATGCTCGTCGACCTCTCTTACGTCCTCATCGACCCACGGATCAGGTACTGATGCGCCGCTTCTTGAAGAACCGTTCTGGCGTCATCGGCCTTGCGATCGTCTTGTTCTTCACCATGGCCACGCTGCTCGCCCCGGTGCTCAAGCCGTACAGCGCTGGGACCGATAGGAACCTGGCCATGCGCCTCAAGCCGCCAAGCGCGGAGCACCTCCTCGGCACAGATGAACTCGGTAGGGACGTGCTCACCCGCGTCTGGCACGGTGGCCGGTTGAGCTTGAGCGTGTCTTTGGC
>DASSXV010000069.1:0-88888 GCA_035703635.1 Trueperaceae bacterium
CGGGCGGTACACTAGGCACCGTGAAGAAGAAGGCCCGCCAGGACCGCAAGCGAAGTGAGAACCACCGCCTCGACATCGAGGCCGTCGGCCTCGTAGTCCTGACAGCTGGAGCGTTCCTGGCAGGGGTGCTCGTGCCGCAACTTCCGTCGGGTGAGCTTGGCAAGACGGTGAGGGGCGCGCTAGTAGGGCGCCTCGGCATTGGAGCCTACGCGCTGCCGTTGCCGCTCATCGTCATCGGCGCCTTGTTCCTCGTGCGCCGCAACCCGCGCTGGTGGCCGCGCGCGACCAGCGGGTACCTCCTGACCGCGGCTGGTCTGTGGGGTGTGATCGTCGCGGTCGCGCCCGCCGCCGCCGGATCGTGGGGGGCTGGACTCCGTGCCTCGCTTGGCGGCGCCTGGGGCGCGCTCGCAGCGGTGCCCGCCGTGGTTGTCGGCAGCGTCGGCATCGACCTGCTGGCTGGCTGGCCGCCGACCAGGCTCCTCAGGGTGGCGCTCGGTGCCGCCGTCACCGGCATCAAACGCGCATGGCGTTGGCTAGTCACGACGCGCGAGACGGCGAAGCGCCGCGCGGCTTTCCAGGCCGACGTCGCGCAGGCGCGGCGCGCGCTAGTCGAGCTAGGCCGCGACTTGGAGGCGCTCGCGGAGCTCTACCCAGGCAGTCGGGAGCTCGAGCATTGGCGCGACGACGTCAAGGCCTCGCGCGCGCGCCTCGGCGACGCGACCTTGCCTGTGCTGCGCGAGGCGCGCGCCGACCTGGCTGCGTGGCAGGGCGCCGTTGCCGGGTTCGCCAAGGACCGCGCCGCCGACCTGGCGGTGCAAGTCGACTCCGAAGTGAGCCGCGCCCCAGACGGCGGTGACCCCTTCGGCGCCCGCGCCGCCACCTTCGAGGTGTGGGGCGCGGACGTGAAGCGCTTGCTTGGCGACGCCGTCACCGAGCGCGGCCGCGCGGCCGACGCGCTCGACCGGCTGCGTAAGACGCTCCTGTTGGAAACCACCGCGCTGCTCGAGCGCAACAAGCGCTTGGCCCGCGAGCGCGACGTCGACAAGCGCGCCCTCAAGGGCATGTCACCACGCCAACTGGCTGGCGCCTCCCAAGCGCACCACAAGCGCTTGGCGGAGCTGCGCGCACTCGAGGCCGAGGCTGAGGGCCTCGAGGCTGCCAGTGCGCGCTTCGATGGCTGGCGCCCACTCATGGCCGACTTGCAGGAGGCGTTGGTTAGCTACCCTGAGCACCCGCTGCTGCTCGACTTCCACGCCACGCTCGCCTCGGAGCTTGACACCAAAGGGCGCAGGCTCCTTGGCGAGGTAGCCCACGTGCGCGAGGCCCTCGAGGCGGTAGCGCGCCGCGCCGCCGCCGATGCGGAGGAAGCGGCGGTCAAGGAGGCGGCAGACCGGCAGGCGGCCGAACTGCTCGCTGCGGAACGCGCGGCAGCCGAACGCGCCGCGGCTGAGCGCGCCGAGGCCGTTGAGCTGGAGAGGCGCGAGGCGGCGCAGTACGGGGAAGAGGACGCCTACGCCGACGAGAACGCCCCACAGGCGTTCACGGCGACGCCGGACGAGCGCGCTCCCGGGCGCGCGGCTGGCGCAGCGCCGGTCGCAGCGACCGCGCAGTCCAGCTCCCACTCGGCCGTTCAAGTCAGGGACCCGCGCTTGGAACACGCGCTCATCGACGATTCCGAGTTGCCGGCGCAAGGGGCGGCGGCAGAGACCGCGCCGGAGGCCGGACTCCCAGAGGTCGGCGCCATCCCCATCCAGATCCCACCGCTCGAGCTCCTCGACGAGCCGGAAGCGCCGGCCCTCGACCCGCGCGCCACAGCCAACGAGAATTTGGCGCGCGTGCGCCAGATCGACGACACCTTGGGCAGCTTCCGCCTTGGTGGCCGCGTGACTTCGTCCGTGCGCGGCCCGTCAGTCACGCGCTTCGAGGTCGAGCCGGCGCCCGGTGAGAAGATCAGCCGCTTCTCCAACCTGGCGGACGACCTCGCCCTCGCGATGGCCGTTGGTTCGGTGCGCATCGAGGCGCCCATCCCAGGGAAGAGCGTCATCGGCCTCGAGGTGCCCAACGCGCACCGCGAACTCGTGCGCTTCCGCGAGGCCGTCGCCAGCAGTAGTTACCGCCGCTCGAAGGCGCGCATGCCCATCGTGCTCGGCCGCTCCATCGACGGCGACATGATGATCGGCGACCTCACCCGCATGCCGCACCTGCTCATCGCAGGATCGACGGGGTCCGGCAAGTCCGTTGCCGTCAACACCCTGATCGCTTCGCTGCTCTACCGCTTCTTGCCGACCGAGATGCGCCTGCTGATGATCGACCCTAAGATGGTGGAGCTCACGCCGTACGACGGCATCCCTCACTTGCTGCGGCCCGTCGTGACCAACCCGTCGGACGCGGCTGGCGTGCTCCTCGGCACGGTCGCGCACATGGAGCGGCGCTACAAGATGATGTCCAAGGTCGGGGCCAAGAACCTCGACCAGTACAACGAGAAGGCGCGCAGCCTCGACTTGCCGCCACTGCCGTTCATCGCCGTCATCATCGACGAGTTGGCCGACCTGATGATCACGAGCCCCAAGGAGGTCGAGTCCGCCATCATGCGGCTCGCCCAGATGGCGCGCGCCACCGGCATGCACCTGATCTTGGCGACGCAGCGGCCGTCCGTCGACATCCTTACGAGCCTCATCAAGGTCAACGTCCCTGCGCGCATGGCGTTCGCCGTGTCGAGCAGCCACGACTCGCGCACCATCCTCGACTCCATGGGCGCGGAGCGGCTGATCGGCATGGGCGACATGCTCTATTACCAACCCGGACTCGTGAAGGCCGTCAGGTTGCAGGGGCCGTTCGTCAGCGAGAACGAGATCGGGCGCCTGGCCGACTTCCTGCGCAGGCAGTACTTCGACGACGACTTCGGCGAGGCGTACGGCGCGGACTTCGACCCGCCGCCAGCGGACGAGTCGACGGCCACCGGGCTCATCGACTGGAACGACGACAAGTTGAGGACCGCGGCAGAGTTGGTCATCAACGAGGGTCAGGCGAGCGTGTCGCGGCTGCAGCGCCGCCTGTCCGTTGGGCATGCGCGCGCAGGCAAGCTCATGGACTCGCTGGAGGCGCTCGGCGTGGTGGGGCCGCACCAGGGCAGCAAGCCGCGCGACGTACTCGTGCCGTTCGAGGAGCTGCCGAACATCTTCGGAAAATAGGGGTGGCGACTAACCGAGACCTCAGCCTTGGTTGGTTACACTTGGCCCGTGCGCCTCGTGCTGTTCTACCTCATTCTCATCGTGGCGCAGGGCTTTCTATCCTCGTTGCTAGCGCCCATTCCGGCGCCGGACTTGTTCCTCCTCGCCGTGCTCACGCTGCTGTGGCGCGTCCAGCCATGGCAGCTCGTGCTCGTGGCGTACGGCGCCGGCCTGCTACAGGACGTGATGGGCAACGGCGTGCTCGGCACGCACGCCTTCGCGCTCGCCGCCGCCGCCTTGGCCGGTTCGATGGTGCGCGCGCAACTATCCAACGCTGGCATGTTCGAGCGCATGCTCGTCGTGTTCGTCGCGAGCGTTGGCAAGTGGACCGTCATGCTCGGCGTCATCTGGTGGTTGTCAGGCAGCATGGGCGGGTTCGGCCGCGCCGGAGCCGTTGCGCTCGTTGAGAGCGCCCTCACCGTGGCAGCTGGGCTGCTGGTGTTGCCGTGGAGCGCTGCCCTCCTAGAGCGAAGTAGGGTACTGCAGAAAGAACTCCTCTGATGCAGGGGCGCATGAAGGTCCTCCTCGCCGCCGTGCTCACGGTGCTTGCGCTACTTGCCGCTCGCCTCATGTACTTGCAACTCGTCATGGTCGATGAGTTCACGGCGCGCTCCATGCAGAACGCCACCCAACAACGCCACATCGTGCCGCTGCGCGGCCGCATCCTGGCGCGCGACGGCACCGTCCTCGCCGACGACCGCGTGGCATACGACCTCCTCTACCGTGGCGGCCCCATTCCAGACTGGGAGCACTTGGCCGCCCTCCTCGACCTGGCGGGCGAACCGCGCCAACCCGACCGCAGCAAGGCGGAAGAGGCGCAGAACGGCACGGTGCTGGCGTGGAACATCCCAGATCAGCTCGTAAGCGCCGTCGAGGAGCGCGTGGCAGCCAGCCCTAACCTCTACCTCCGCGAGCGCCTCGAGCGCACCTACCCGACTAACCTCGCGGCGCAGACCATCGGCTACACCTCGCAAGCCGACCCCGCCCGCAACCCTGGCTACTCGAACAACGACCTGGTGGGGGTCATGGGCCTCGAGGCGGGGCTGGAGGACGTCCTATTCGGCGCTGCTGGCACGCGCCAGGTCGAGGTAGACAACCGCGGGGCGGAGCTTGCGTCGCAGGTCGTGCTGAGCGCCAACCCCGGGCTGGACGTGACCCTCACCCTCGACCCGCAAGTGCAGCGCCTCGCCGAGGACGTGCTCGCAGGTGCGCTGCAGTACGTGAACACGGACCGCGTGCGCGTGAAACTACCGACGGAGACGGTATTGCGTGGCGCCATCATCGCGCTCGACCCGCGAACGGGTGAGATCCTCGCGATGGCAAGCGCCCCCTCCTTCGATCAGAACGTCTTCACCCGCAGACCGTCAGACCCGGACGCCGTGACCGCCATCCTCACCGACTCGCGGCACATGCCGCTCTCCAACCGCGCCGTCGAGGCGTACGCTCCGGCTTCGACGTTCAAGATCGTCACCTCGTCCACCCTGCTCGAGAAGCATTACGTCGGACCCAACACGCAGTACCAATGCTCGGCGAGCTTCACGTTCGGCGGCACGACGTGGCGTAACTGGGACACGTACGGCAAGGGCGGCTACACGGTCAAGCAGGCCATCGCAGACAGCTGCAACACCTACTATTGGCACGCCGCCGCCGTAACGCCCGACTTCGGCGTCGGCTGGGCGCCGCTCATCAGCGACGTCGTCGACCGCGCGCGCGAGTTCGGCTTCGGCGTGCGCCTCGACATCGGGCTGCCGGAGGAGAAGGCTGGCCGCATCCCAGACCAAGCTTGGGTGCGGGCGCAACCGCAGTACAACCACGGGTGGCTGCCTGGCTTCACGCTCAACACCATCATCGGGCAGGGCGACGTGCTCAGCACGCCGCTGCAGATAGCGCAGCTCATCTCTACCGTGGCGATGAACGGTCACGAGGTCGAGCCTTACCTGGTCGCGAAGATCGGCGACGAAGTCCAGGTGCCCGAGACGCGCGAGGTGCCCGGCGACTACTACTCGACCCTCAAGGAGGGCATGCGCATGATGCTTACGGACTTCCCGTCCCGCAGCATCCTTGGCCCCAACGCGTTCCCCGTCAGCGTGGCTGGCAAGACTGGCACGGCCCAAACGCCGCGCGGCGGCGACTACACGCACGCTTGGTTCATGGGGTTCTCACCTTATGAGGCCCCCGAGGTTGCCGTCGTGGTATTCATCGAGTACGGCGGCTCCAGTTCACGCGTTGCGATCCCCATCGCGCGGGACTTTCTAGCGGGTTACTGGAGACTGCATGGCGTGGAGGTGCCGTAACAACCATGAAAGCCAGAGGGACCCGTGGCGGAATCCTGCTCAGCCTGGAACCCGGTGACGATGTAGGCAGCGTGGCTGCCGTCCTCGACGCGCACTCGGAGCTGCTACAAGACAAGGTGTTCGTCGAGATCAGCGAACGCACTACTTACGCCCTCGTCACGGCCATCGCGGGGCGCGTGAGCGCAGCTGGTGGCGAACTGGTCGACGTGCGGCCCCCTATCTCGGTCATGCAGGCGCGCGGCGAAACGGTCATCGTCGCCCGCACCGTTAGGAGCGGCGGCAAGGTCGACTCGACCGGCTCCGTCGTCGTGCTCGGCGACGTGAACGCCGGCGCTGAGATATTGGCGAACGACGACATCATCGTCGTAGGCACGCTGCGCGGGCTGGCGCACGCGGGCGCGAGCGGCAACGAGAAGGCCGTGATCTGGGCCGAGCGCATCATGAGCCCGCAACTGCGCATCGGTAACGCACTCGCGCAGGCTGGCAGCAACAGCGGCGAGAGTGAAGATGGACCAGAAGTGGCGCACCTCAAGGATGGCGCCATCGTCATCCGGCCGTGGAACACGAACTAAGCCGAGTAGGGGGAACAGCGTGCAAGACGTAGTCATCACTACCGCAATCCGCACTCCGGTAGGGCGCGCCCACAAGGGCATGCTCAAGGACACGCGCCCAGACGACTTGGCCGCACTCGTCATCCGCGCCGCGCTCGAGCGCACTCCCGGGCTGGCTGATGGGCGCATCGATGACGTTCTCATCGGCAACGCTCACCCGGAAGGGGAGGCGGGCTACAACCTCGCGCGCATCGCCGTCCAGATCGCCGGGTTGCCTGACGCCGTGGCTGGCGTCACGGTCAACCGCTTCTGCGCCTCCGGCCTGCAGACGATCGTGCAGGGCGTGCACTCCGTTGCCTACGGCATGAACGAAGTCGTGCTCGCCGGCGGTAGCGACTGCACGAGCCGCGTGCCGATGGGCGGTCACCACCTATCGCTCAACCGCGAACTCGTGAGGAAGAAGCCGGGCGCTTACCACACCATGGGCCAGACGGCGGAGGAGGTCGCGCGGCGCTACGGGATCACCCGCGAGCAACAGGACCGGTTCGCGCTCGCGAGCCACGAGAAGGCCCTGGCGGCGCGGGCGGCTGGGCGCTTCGCGGAGCAGGTCGTGCCCGTCGCAACGCGCGTCGTTGACGAGGCAGGCGCCTGGCACGACGTCGTGCTCGAGGTCGACGAAGGCCCGCGCGCTGGCTCCAGCCTGGAGAAGCTCGCGACCTTACCGACCGTCTTCGCTCAGGACGAAGCCGCGACCGTAACGGCAGGCAACTCAAGCCCTCTGAACGACGGCGCTGCCATGAGCGTCATCATGCGCGCAGAGGAAGCCAGCGCCCTTGGCCTGAAGCCACTCGCGAAGTTGGTGCAAGCCGCCGTAGTTGGGGTCGAGCCTGAAGTGATGGGCATCGGTCCGGTGCCCGCCATCCGCAAGCTCCTCGACAAGGTCGGCATGACGCTTGACGACATCGACCTCATCGAGATCAACGAGGCGTTCGCCAGCCAGGCGTACTTCTGCCAGCACGAGTTGGGCATTCCGGACGAGAAACTCAACGTCAACGGCGGGGCGATCGCCATCGGCCACCCGCTCGGGGCGACTGGGGCGCGCATAGCTGCTGACCTGTTCGCCGAGATGCACCGCCGCGGCGTCAAGCACGGCATCGTGTCGATGTGCGTTGGTGGCGGGCAGGGGATGGCGGCGCTCTTCAGCCTCGTGTGAGGGGGTCGTCGCTCCCGCTAGCGGCCGCGGCGGCTTCCAGCGCCCCGACGACCTGTTCGAGCGGTATGCGGTAAGCGAAGCGCGTGCGCAAGTACCAGAGTTCCAAGATGGCGGCCAGCTCCGGCGCTGGTGGCGGCGCCGCGCGCCACCCCGGCCTTAGCCGGTCGAGGTAGGTAGCCGCTCGCGTCACGGCCAAGTCGAAGAGTTCGGCCCGTTGCACCAGGGGCACGATAACCGGACTGCGGTGGCTAGCCGCCGTTGTTGCGGCTGCGCACCTCGTAGCCAGCCTCGCGCAGTGAGGCGGTGCCGCGCGCTAGCTCCTCGGAGGTCTCGAACGCCAAGCGGATCGCGCCGCCAGCCTCGCGGATGCTGAGGACTTCGATGTCCTTGACGTTGACGTTGGCGTCGCCCAGCGCGTTCGTTATGCGCGCCAGCTCACCGGGCCTGTCAGGCACGGCGAGCACGACCTCGTGCCGCGCAGGGAGGAGACTGCGCCGCACGATCGGGATGCTGTCACGCGTGCGCTTGGCCGCCTCGCCCGCGCTGATCAGGGCTTCCGGGTCCTCCAGCAGCCCCTCGAGGCGTTCTAGTTGCCGCCGGTAAGCGCTAAGCGCGCTGCGCACCGCCTCGCGGTTGCCCGCCAGCATGTCGCGGCTCATCAGCGGGTCGCCGCTGGCGACGCGGGTGAGGTCGCGGAAGCCGCCTGCCGCCAGCAGCATCATGAGCGAGCGCTCCTCCCCCTCGTCGACCAACGCGGTCAGCGCCACCGCTGCGAGGTACGGCAGGTGGCTGACGGTCGCAACGAGGCGGTCGTGCTGGGTGGGGCTGACCTCGATCGGCCGCGCCCCTAGCGCCTCGACGAAGGCGCGAACGTGGGCGAGGGCCGCCTTGTCCGTCACGCCCTCCTCGGGAGTGAGCACCCAGACGGCGTTCTCGAGCAGGGCGGGGTCCGCGTTCAGCACCCCGCCCTTCTCGCTGCCCGCCATGGGGTGGCCGCCAACGAAGCGCGCCCCCTGCATGCCAGCCACTACTCCACCCTTGGTGCTGCCGACGTCGGTGACGATGGCGTCGGGACGCAAGTGCGGCAGCAACGCCTGACCTAGTGGCACAAGCGCCCTAGCTGGCGTGGCCAGGATCACCAGGTCGGCTTCCTGCAGCCACGGTCCGGCCTCGAGCTGCGCCTCGTCGATGGCGCCGAGGCCCCGCGCCGCATCGAGCACGGTAGCGTCGCGGTCGAGGCCGATGACCTTCTCAGCCAAGAAGCGTTGCCGCGCGCCGAGCGCCACGGAGCCGCCGATCAAACCGACGCCGGCGACTACGACGGTGCCGAACAGGGGGCTGAGGCGCACGGGCTAGAGGCTCTTGCCCAACGCAGCGACCACCCCGCGCAGGCGGCCCATGAGCACGCCGAACTCGGCGTCGTTGAGCTGCTGCGCGGCGTCCGACTTCGCTTCCTCCGGCTTGGCGTGCACCTCGATGATGAGGCCGTCGGCGCCAGCTGCCGCGCTGGCCAGGGCGAGGGAAGGCACGAGCGCTCGGCGGCCGGCGGCGTGGCTCGGGTCGACCCATACGGGCAGGTGCGTGAGCTCCTTGAGGACGGGAACGGCGCTGACGTCGAGCGTGAAGCGCGTGCTCGTCTCGAACGTCCTGATGCCGCGCTCGCAGAGGATGACGTTCGGGTTGCCTTGGCTGAGGACGTACTCCGCCGCCTGCAAGAACTCGGAGATCGACGTGCTCATGCCGCGCTTGAAGAGCACCGGCTTGCCCGACTTGCCGACCTCAGCCAGGAGCGCGAAGTTCTGGGTGTTGCGGGCGCCGATCTGCAGCATGTCTGCGGTAGCGGCGACGGTCTCGACGAGTTCAGGCGCGGTCACTTCGGTGACGATGGGAAGACCGGTCGCCTCACGCGCCTCCTCCAGGAGCCGCAGTCCCTGCTGGCCGAGGCCTTGGAAGGCGTACGGGCTCGTGCGCGGCTTGTACGCCCCACCGCGCAAGATGGCCGCACCGTGCTTCTTGACGATGGCAGCTGCGTCTAGGAGCTGCGCTTCGCTTTCTACACCGCAAGGACCTGCCGCGACGACGAACGTGCCGTTGCCCGTAACTACGGCCCCTGGCCCGGCCTTGCCGATGGTCACGGCGGAGTCGTCGTGGCGGAACTCGCGCGACGCCAGCTTGTACGGCTGCGTGATGCGCATGACGGTGTCGACACCAGGCAGGGCGCCAAGGTGCTCGCGCACCTCCTCCGTTGGGGCCGGCCCGATGGCGCCGATGAGCGTGCGGGACTCACCCTCGCTGATGTGCGGCGTGAACCCGAGCGACTTGATCTCGCTGAGGACGCGGTCTAGGTTCTCTTTAGGTGCGTTCTTGGTCATGACGATGACCATGTGGTTACTCCTGGCTGCGCTGCCGTGGCGCTTGACGCGGTGTTGTTCAGGTGTGGCCAGCTGCCGCACCTCTGCCGCGGGGCGGCACGGGTGACGGCAGGGGGCTGCCGATACTAACGCTCGTTTTGGATAGGGACCGCCTGCGGGGCCTGACTCGTGGTCAGGCGCAGGCTGTTGCTACGGGGGTGAGGTAGAGCGGATACGCGTAGCCATAGTCATAGCCATCGTCCACGGCACCACCTCCCGGTAGCAAGTTAGTCATGGCGGAGAGTGTAACAGGTGCGCGGCGCTTGTCAACGCGGTTGGGCCGCGACCTCCGGAAGTATCCGCGAGCGGGTGAAGGGAGTAACCTCTTACCCATGACGCAGCACACCGAACCG
The DNA here is from genome assembly GCA_035703635.1 of Trueperaceae bacterium. Taxonomy (GTDB): domain Bacteria; phylum Deinococcota; class Deinococci; order Deinococcales; family Trueperaceae; genus JAAYYF01. The sequence goes on from DASSXV010000069.1 coordinate 10,053, forward strand.
CGTGAAGTCGACTACGTCGCTCCCCTTGGGGCGGGAGCTGACAAGACTGAGCGTTATCTCGAGCTGCGCCGCTACGTCCTCGCGTTGACGGACGGTGAACCGGACTGGCTAGCCAACCTGGCGAACGTAGCGAGCGCCGTGTACGACCACGTGCCTGGCCTCAACTGGGCGGGTTTCTACCTCATGAAGGGCGGCGAGCTCGTGCTTGGGCCGTTCCAGGGGCGCCCGGCGTGCGTGCGCATCGCCAGTGGCCGCGGGGTATGCGGCGCGGCGGTCGCCGAGCGCAGAACGCAGGTTGTGCCTGACGTGCAGGCGTTCCCTGGGCACATCGCGTGCGACGCGCGCTCGCGCTCCGAGATCGTCGTTCCAGTGATGGTCGCTGGTGAGGTCGTAGCGGTGCTCGACCTCGACAGCGCTCAACTCGCGAACTTCGACATCGAGGACCGCCGCGCCCTCGAGACCATCGTCAACGACATCGTTGGGCGTGTCGACTGGGTGGCCGCGACGCGCAACTGAACGCCGGCTAGGCCAGCTCTGACTCCGCCCTCGCATCGACGGCGGCGACGGCGTCAAGCAGGAGCCTGAAAGGTGCCGCATGCTCAGGGTGGTCGCGGTACGCCATCTCCGGGTGCCACTGCACGCCAAGCACCCAAGAACCGCTGCGCTCCTCGACCGCCTCGACGAGCCCGTCACCAGCGTGCGCCACGGCGATCAGCCCGGCGCCGACGACGTCGATGGCCTGGTGGTGGTAGCTGTTCGCCCGCACCTTGGTGGCCCCGAACGCGCTGGCTAGGCGACTGCCTGGCGCCAACGAGATGGCGTGGAGCGGCGTGCCGCGCAGGTCGTGCTGGTCGTGCTGCCACGCCTCCGGCAGGGCGGGGATGTGCTGGTGCAGGGTGCCGCCCTCGGCCACGTTGATGACTTGGTGGCCGCGGCAGATGCCAAGGACTGGCTTACCGCGCGCGCGGAAGGCGCGGTAGAGCGCGATCTCGAAGGCGTCCCTGCGCTCGTCGACGCTGCCCAGGTCGGGGTGGGGAGCGGCGCCGAAGAGCTCCGGGTCAACGTCGGCTCCGCCCGTGAGGAGGAGCGCGTCGCTGCTCGCCGCGTACGCCTCCGCCAGCTGCGGGTCGAGGACGGCCACCATGGTCGGTAGGCCACCCGCGGCGGCGAGCGCCTGCGAGTAGTTGCGGCCCGTCAGCGCGTCCTCGCGCATGAGGCCGGTGGTGCGGTTGCTGATGCCGGTACTTACGAGCACGCGTGGCCGAGTCGTGGTGTTCACGCCACTAGGGTACCCCCAGCCGCTAACGGGCGCTAGCGCTCGTGCGGCGCCCTTGGGGTGAGGCCCGCTGCGTGCGCCTCTGGTACGCTTCCGGCGGTGTGGACGACGCAAGCGGTTGCCTCGCGCCACTGCCTGGGAGGGTGAATGCCTGGAATCGCGATGATCGGCGCCCAGTGGGGCGACGAGGGTAAGGGTAAGGTCGTCGACGCGCTCGCCGCCGAGGCTGACTTGGTGGTGCGCTACTCGGGTGGCGCCAACGCCGGCCACACGGTCGTCGTTGGTGGCGACGTCTTCAAGCTCCACCACCTGCCTTGTGGGACGCTGCACGAGCGGCCTACCTCCGTGTTGGGCGGCGGCATGGTCATCGACCCGTGGACGTTCCTAGAGGAACTCGACGGTTTGAGCGCTCGCCGCGACCCTGGCCGCGTGCTCGTGTCGACGGAAGCGCACCTCGTGCTGCCGCACCACATGAAGAACGACGAGGGCGGTGGCTTCGTCGGCACGACGGGCCGCGGCATCGGCCCGGCTTACTCCGACAAGGCTCGACGCATCGGCGTGCGCGCAGGCGACCTGCTCGACGACGACGTGCTGCGCGAGCGCCTCGCGCGCCTCATCGAAGCGAAGCCGAACTCGACGGCGCGGGTCGGCTGGACGAGCGTGAACGTCGCCATGGCCGAGTTGGCTGGCGTGCGCGAGCGCCTCGCGCCGCTGGTGGCCGATACGGGCGCCATGGTGCGCGAGGGGTTGGCGCGCGGCGAACGCGTGCTCTTCGAGGGTGGGCAGGGCACCATGCTCGACCTGTCCTACGGTACCTACCCATACGTCACCTCCAGCCACCCCACCGTCGGCGGCATCTTGATCGGCGCTGGGGTCAGCCACAAGGCGTTGGACGGTGTGTACGGGGTCGTCAAGGCGTTCACGAGCCGCGTCGGTCACGGACCGTTCCCGACCGAGATCACGGATGAGCCGATGGGCACGCGCCTGCGGGGCACCGGCTCTAACCAGTGGGACGAGTACGGCACCACCACCGGTAGGCCGCGCCGCGTTGGTTGGCTCGACTTGCCGCAGCTTAAGTACGCCTGCGACATCAACGGCTTTGACGCCCTCGTGGTCACGAAGCTAGACGTCCTCTCCGGCCTTGAGCGGGTGCGCGTGGCTGTGGACCACGGCGACGACGGTGCGGTGTACGAGGAGCTTCCCGGTTGGGGTGAACTGCGCGGGTTGGGCAGCCGCGAGGCGTTACCACGCGAGGTGCACGACTACTTGGGCCTCATAGAGGAGCATACCGGCGTGCCCGTCGCCATCTTCTCGACGAGCCCAGATCGAGAAGACACCTACGGCTCGGTCACTTGGTGACGGGCAGGGTGATCGCCTGGACCCTCGTCATCCTGGTAGTCGTCGCTGCCGTCGTCGTCTTCGCCCTTGGTTGGGTGTTGTCGAGCAGGGTCATCGTGCCCGCCCCGTACTCTTTGGCGCCCGAGTTCGAGTTGGCTGACGTCGCGGACCTAGGGGGAGGGCGCTACGCGGTCGGCATGCCGGCCCCGGCAGGCACGCCTTTGCAGCACGCTAACGCGCGGGTAGTCGGCACTTACGGGCTGTTGTGGGAGGGCGGCAACGGCGCCTTGGGTGAGATCATCGCCGACGCCGGCGGGGTCGTAACGCGGGCGGTCGACCTGCTGGCGGGCTCGCCGCCAACGGCGGGGGCGCCTGCGCGGCTCGACAACTTCTACTACCGCAACGACCCGAAGGCGGACCTCGGCTTGGAGTTCGAGGAACTCGAGCTGAGCGGCCCTGCTGGCACGCTGCGCGCCTGGTACGTGCCTGGCGCGCAGCGCACCGCGGTGCTCATGCTGCACGGCAGGCGCCGCGGGGAGCTCATCGAGACCCTGCGTTTCACCGAGGCACTTCACGAGCTCGGGCTGCCGGTGCTCGCGCTCTCTTACCGCAACCACGACGCCAGCGACGCCAGCCCAGACGGTCACTACCACTACGGCGCAAGCGAGTGGCAGGACGCCCTCGTCGGCGCGCTCGAACTCGCGAAGCGCGGGCACGAGCGCGTGATCCTCTACGGCCTCTCCATGGGCGGCGCCGTCGCGCTCGAGGCCCTTGAGCGCTGGCCAGCTGCTGCCCCTGAGGTCGTCGGGCTGGTCCTGGACTCCCCGCTGGTTAGCCCGCGCGCGGTCGTCGAGTTGGGGGCGGTCAAGGCTGGTCTGCCCATGCCGGCGCAAGCCACGCGCGTTGCGCTGTTCGTCGCACGCCTGAGGACGGGCGTCGACTTCGCTAGCCTCGAGCAGGCGTCAAGCGCGGCCGGCATCGGCGTGCCGCTGTTGTTGATCGCGGGGGAGGACGACTCGACCGTGCCGATCGGCGCGATCGACGAGTTCGCCGCCGCAGTCGGCCCCCTCGCGACCTACGTGCGCTTACCTGGCGTCGAGCACGTCGAGGCGTGGAACCACGACCCTGAACGCTACGCTGGTTGGCTGCGGGAGTTCTTGAGCTCGCTTGCCGTGAGGGCCAGCGCCAGCTAGCCGGCCGCCACCAAGCCTGCCTGATGGCGAACGTCCCGGAGCCAGCGAAGGTTCCGGGACGTTGCGGTGCTTGGGTCGGCAGTCTTGGTCAGCGCTCTGCGATCGGCTTGAACTTGAGTCCCATGCCGCCCGAGTACGCGAGCCGCGGACGCATGATGCGGTTGTCCGCGTACTGCTCGTACAGGTGCGCCATCCAGCCGGAGATGCGCGCCACGGCGAAGATCGGGGTGTACATGTCGCCTGGGAAGCCGAGCATGCGGTAGACGGACGCGGAGAAGAAGTCGACGTTCGGCTTGACCTCTTTGCCCTTCTTGACCATCTCGCGGTCCATGACGCGCTCCATCTCGAGGCTCATGTCGAACCACTTCGAGTCGCCTGACTCCTGAGCGAGTTGGCGGCTCACTTCCTTGAGGACCTGCGCGCGCGGGTCCAGGACCTTGTAAACGCGGTGCCCGAAGCCCATGACGCGGCCGCCTGGCTTGGCGAGGACGCTCAAGACGTACGGCTCGACGCCCTCGATGGAGCCGATGCCCTCCAACGCGGCCATCACTGCCGTGTTAGCGCCGCCATGCAGTGGACCCTTGAGCGCGCCGACGGCTGCGGTGATCGCGCTGTAGACGTCCGTGAGGGTCGAGGCGGTGGCGCGAGCAACGAAGGTGCTGGCGTTGGAGCCGTGCTCGGCGTGCAGCACGAGGGCGACGTCCATGACGCGCGTCGCTGCCTCAGACGGCACCTCGCCGGTAAGGGTGTAAAGGAAGTTGCCTGCCAGGCTGAGGTCCGTGCGCGGGGGGACCGGCTCAAGGCCGCGCCGCACGCGCTCGTACGCCGCCGTCAGTGTCGGGAACTGCGCCAGGAGTTGCGTGCCGATACGGCGCACGTTCGCGTCATCGACCCCGTCTGGGTTCTCGTCGTACGACCCGAGCATCGAGGCGGCCGTGCGCACGGCGTGCATGGGCGAGTGGCCCTGCGGCAGCGTGCGGTAGAGGTCGTAGACGGCCTCAGGCACGTGATAATTCGGCGCGATTTCGGACTTGAACGCCGCCAGTTGCTCGCTGTTCGGCAAGGCGCCGTACCACAGGAGGTAGACGACCTCCTCGTAGCTCGCCTTGTCGGCCAGCTCGTTGATGTCGTAACCGCGGTAGACGAGTTGCCCTTTGCCACCGTCTATGAAGCAGACGCCCGTCGTGTCGATGTAGACCCCGTCGAGGCCCCTGTTGATGGTTTGCTCCATGTTTCCTCCGCCGTCTCTCCCGAAGGCGCCCGCTCGACTGAGATCATGGGCGACGCCTTCGCTTAATCGTTGGGTGACACGGTGGCGGTGCGGTCGAAGCGGCGGCGGTTTACGCCGTTGCCTTTCTTCCGGTTGGGTGTCCGGCACCGTGATCGCGTGGTGAGGTGGCTTCGCCAGCCGAGATGGTCACGCGCGCGACCGACCGCTTCCGCGGTCTACTGTCGAGGGTAAGTCTACCCGGTAGTCGCGGGCGACAAGGGGGCCGAGGACGGCTAGTTGGCTAACGGCGCCAGCGCAGCGTCAGCGCCACCGTCGCGGCGGCGGCGACGAGGCTGGCGGCCAAGTAGCCGCGCGGACCGGCGGCGGCCAACGTGACGACCGCGCCGATGCCAACGAAAGCGGCTCCGACTATGAAGGCCCAGTGGCTTGGCCGCTCCTCGGTCGCCTCGATCATGAGCGCGGCCGCGCCGATGCTGACGAGGAACGCACCCTCCCAGCGCAGCGCCACTTCGAGCAGGATGCCGACTGCCGCGCCGACGAGTGGCGCCCCGACGACGAGGGCCGCGTAGGTGCCGTTGCGGGCGTAGAAGTACAGGAAGATGACGCCTGCTAGCAGCAGCCATAGCCAAGCGCTGCTCGACACTAGCGCTGCCAGGACCACGAGCCCGGCCAGCGTGGCTAGGGCTAGGAGCGCAGTGGCTAGGGGAGGCATCTGGGCGCCTCTGAAAGATGACTGGCTGAGAGTGGCGCCTGAAGCGCGCGCAGCATGCACCTCTCATACCACTCTAATGAGCTACTGGGAGTGTTCCGCGCGGTGCCAGCATGGTTCGCGCGGTGGGAAGTCTGCTACGGCGAGGGCGTGCACCGGGTGGTATGGTGCCGTCAACGCTCGAAGGAACGACCGGAGCGCGACCGCCGGTCAGCCGGGCCGGGCGGCCAAGGCAACGGTCGCCGTACGGAAGCCGCAAACGGGAACCGGACATGGCCAAGTACCAAGCCACCAGCCACCACGCACAAGCCAGGAACGCTGGCGCCACTAGCGTCCTACTAGGTATCGTCATGCCGCACCGCGCCAAGCGCGCGTTCGCCCCGGCTGCTAGTGTCGGGGCGTTCACTTGCGGCAGGCGCTCGCCGTACGCGCACGAGCAAGAGCAGAACACGAACGAAGGGAGGTCCGTATGATCCTAGAGTCCCAGCTCTTCCAGCCGTTCACGGATGAGCCGATCTCCGTCATAAGCGAGGCCGGCGAGTGGATTGCCCCGTTCGATCTCGATCTCGCAACGGACCAGTTGTTAGAGATGTATCGCCAGATGCTGCTTGGCCGCATGCTCGACGAGCGCCTGGGCCGGCTCCAGCGCCAAGGGCGCATCAGTTTCGTCGCGCCAAGCGCGGGCCATGAAGCCGCGCAGGTCGGCATCGCGCACGCCATGAAGCCAGGTTTCGATTGGCTCTTCCCGTACTACAGGGACGTGACGCTCGTCCTTGCCGTCGGCATGCCGCCGGCTGAGTTCATCGGCCAAGCGATGGGCACGCTCGCCGACCCGAGCCGCGGCCGGCAGATGCCTTACCACGCCGCCTCCAAGGAGCTGAACATCTTCTCGGTGGCGTCCCCGATCGCTTCGCACATCCCGCCAGCGGCCGGCGCGGCGATCAGCATGAAGCTGCGCGGCACGGGCGAGGTGGCGATCTGCACCTTCGGCGACGGCGCCACCAGCGAGGGCGACTGGCACGCGGGCGTCAACTTCGCCGGGGTGCAGGGCGCGCCGATCGTCTTCGTGTGCCAGAACAACCGCTACGCCATCTCGGTCGGTTTCGAGAAGCAAACTGCCTCGGACAACGTCCACGTGAAAGCGCATGCGTACGGCATGCCCGGCTACTACGTCGACGGCATGGACGCCCTCGCCAGCTACTACGTCATGCGTGACGTCGTGCAGCGCGCGCGTGACGGCATCGGCCCGTCCCTCGTGGAGATGCTCGTCTACCGCTACGGCGGCCACTCGTCCGCAGACGATGACTCCGTCTACCGCCCACGTGCAGAAGTCGAGGCGTGGCGTAAGCGCGACCCGCTCGGCCGCATGCGGCGCTTCCTCGAGCGCCGTGGCGAGTGGAACGACGCGGCCGAAGAAGCGGCAAGGGCCGAGATCGATGCGCTTATCACAGACGCACTGCAGGCAGCGGAGGCCGCTGGCCCCGTGCCTACCTCCGCCATGTTCGAAGACGTGTTCGCTCAGGTCCCTGCGCGGCTCCAACAAGAGCGCGCCGACCTGCTCGGCTGAGGCCGGAAGGATGATTCTCGCGTGAGCAAGATGACCATGGTCCAAGCCATCGCGCGGACCCTTGACGAGGAGATGGCGCGAGACGACCGCGTCGTAGTCGTTGGCGAGGACGTCGGCAAGCGCGGCGGCGTCTTCCTCGCCACGGAGAAGCTCTACGCCAAGTACGGCCCCGACCGCGTAATAGACTCGCCGCTCTCGGAGGCCGCCGTGATCGGCGCCGCTCTCGGCATGGCGGTGCACGGACTGCGGCCGGTGGCCGAGATCCAGTTCGCGGACTACGTCTACCCGGGCTTCGACCAGCTCGTCTCCCAGGCCGCCAAGCTCAGGTACCGCTCCGGTGGGCAGTTCACGGCCCCGATGGTCGTGCGCATGCCGGCTGGTGGCGGGGTCAAGGGCGGCCATCACCACTCGCAGAGCCCAGAGGCCCACTTCGTGCATACGGCTGGCCTCAAAGTCGTGTTCCCATCTACCCCATCTGACACGCGCGGCCTCCTCAAGAGCGCCATCCGCGACGAGGACCCTGTCGTGTTCCTCGAGCCGAAGCGCCTCTACCGCGCCGTCAAGGAGGAGCTCTCAGACGACCCTGACGACCTCATCCCGATCGGCAAGGCGGTCGTTAGGCGCCAAGGCGACGACGTCGTGCTCATCAGCTACGGCGGCTCGATGGCCGAAACGAACCGCGCAGCTGACGCTCTCGTCGAGCAGGGCTTCTCGCCGCACGTCATGGACCTGCGCTCGTTGGCGCCGTGGGACGAGACGGCGGTGCTCGAGGCCGTTGCGCGCGTAGGGCGCGTCGTGCTCGTGAGCGAGGCGCCGCGCAGCGCGAGCTTCATCAGCGAGGTGGCCGCCACCATCGCGGAGGAACTCCTCGATCAACTCCTCGCGCCGCCCCTGCGGGTAGCTGGCTTCGATACCCCATACCCATACGCCCAAGACCGCGAGTACCTGCCTGGCCCGGCGCGCATCATGAAGGCCGTCCAGCGCGCGCTCGACTACTGACCATTACTGGCGCGCCAGTGCGCGGCCGACAAGGAGTGACGCATGGCGAGAGAGTTACGGCTGCCCGAACTGGCCGAGTCGGTCGTTGAGGGTGAGATCATCCGCTGGTTGGTGGCAGAGGGCGAGAACGTCGTCCTCGACCAACCGGTCGCCGAGGTCCTCACGGACAAGGCCACCGTCGAACTGCCGAGCCCGTACGCCGGCGTACTGCTCAAGCACCTAGCTGCCGAGGGTGACGTGGTTGCCGTCAACAGCGCCATCGCGCTCTTCTCCGACGGCTCAGAGGCCGCCCCCGCCGCCGCCAGCCAGCCACCTAGCCTGCAGGCGGCCGAGGAACGCTCGATCGTCGAGCCGGGACACCAAACGCCTGCGGATGACGGTGAGAGCCTCAGCCTCTTCAAGCCGTCAGCCGATGAAGGCGGCCAGGCTCTGCCGCAGGTCACGCGAGCAGCGAGCGCCACGGCCGTGCAGGCGCCGCCGGCCGCACGCGGTGCGTTCGGCCGCGTTCTCGCCGTGCCAGCCGCGCGCCGCCTAGCTCGCGAGTTGGGCGTCGACGTCGAACAGGTCATAGGGAGCGGCCCGCACGGGCGCGTGCGCGTCGACGACGTGCGCAGTCACACTGCTGCGCCCGCCAACGCCGCTGGGCGCGCCGGTTTTCCGCCAGCCCCCGCGTACCACACCCCCGCTGGCTACGAAGCGCTCGAAGAGCGCGTTCCCGTCAGGGGCCTGCGGCGTGTGATCGCCAATCAGATGGTCGCCTCCCACCTCCATACGGTGCGCACCCTGCACGTGGACGAGGCGGACGTAACGGCGCTCGTCGCGCTCCGCGAGAAACTCAGGCCGCGCGCGGCCGCTCGCGGCGTGAAACTGTCCTACCTCCCGTTCATCATGAAGGCCGTCGCCACGGCGCTCGTGGAGTTCCCGGCGCTGAACACCAGCCTCGACGAGGCCAAGAACGAGATCGTGCGCAAGAAGTACTACAACCTGGGGATGGCCGTGGCCACAGATGCTGGCCTCATCGTGCCCGTCGTAAGGGACGTCGACAAACGCACCATCTTGGAGCTCGCCAGCGACATCAACCGCCTCGCAGAGGCCGCCAAGGCGGGCAAGGTCACCCCGGACGAGCTCAAGGGCGGTACGTTCTCCATCACCAACATCGGCAGCCTCGGCGGGCTGTTCTCGTTCCCCATCATCAACGCGCCGGAAGCCGCCATCTTGGGCGTCCACTCGATCAAGAAGCGGCCGGTAGTGCTCGCCGACGACAGCATCGTGGCGCGGCAGATGCTCTACCTGAGCCTGTCGTTCGACCACCGCCTGGTCGACGGAGCGGAGGGCGCCAACTTCACGGGGCGGGTGATCGACCTGCTCGAGAACCCAGAGGCGCTGATGCTCGACCTCTAGCGCGCCCAAGGTCGCGCGACCGGGCCGCGCGCCGCAGCGCCGTAGAATCGGGCAGTGAAGCGCGGCGACCTGCCCGTACTCCCCACCTCAAGTGGCTGTTATCTCTTCCACGGCGAAGACGGGGCCGTCTTGTACGTCGGCAAGGCCGTGAACTTGCGCAGCCGCGTCGGCAGTTACTTCGGGCGCCAGGCTGGGCAGAAGGCGCGCCTGCTAACGCACACGGCGCGGAGCCTCGAGTTCATCGTCACGACCGACGAGGTCGAGGCGCTCATCCTCGAATCGAACCTCATCAAGCGTCACCAGCCGCACTTCAACGTGCTGCTCAAGGACGACAAGAGCTACCCGTTCCTGAAGTTGACGAACGAGGAGTACCCAACCCTCATCTTCACGCGACGGGTGGTCAAGGACGGCGGGACTTACTACGGGCCGTACCCCAGCGCGAGTTCCGTCCGCCAGGTCCTCGACCTCGTTTACAGCGTGTTCAAACTCCGCAAGAACAGCGGCGTGCCGATGGAGACGCGCAAGAAGCCGTGCCTGCGCTACCACATGGGCCGCTGCTTCGCGCCGTGCGTTGGGTGGGCCGACCCCGTGGGGTACGCGGAGGTGGTAGCAGACGTCAAGGCGTTCCTCGAGGGACGCATCTCCGAGATCGTGGAGCGCCTCGAGGAGCAGATGAGGGGCGCGGCAGAGCGCCGTGACTTCGAGCTCGCCGCCACCTACCGCGACCGCCTAGACGCGCTCAAGCGCCTCACCGGCTACGACAGTAGCGTCGTCATGACGGGCACGGACGACCTCGACTTCCTCGGCGTTGCGAAGGCGGGGAACACCGCCATGGTGCAGCTCTTCCAGATGCGCAACGGGCGGGTGATCGGGCGCGACAAGCGCGTCATGAAGAACGCGGAGAGCGCGACCGACGGCGAGATCTTGGAGCGGTTCATGGGCGACTACTACGGCCTTGCAACCCAACTCCCTCCGCGCGTGCTGCTGCCAGCGAGCGACCTCGACATCGAAGTGTGGCAGCGCTTCCTAAGCGCCCGCGCCAAGCGCAAGGTCGAGGTGCGGGTGCCGCAGCGCGGTGACAAGGTCGAGCTCATCGAGTTGGCGCAACGCAACGCCGTCACCGGGGTCGAGGCCGAGATCGCCCTCCTCGAGCGCCGCGGCGAGGCGCCGGGCGTCGGCGAGTTGCAGCGCCTCCTCGAGCTAGAGAACCCGCCGTGGCGCATCGAGGGCTACGACATCTCCAACCTCATGGGCACCCACACGGTGGCGAGCATCGTGGCGTTCGAGGGCGGGCGCTCGAAGAAGAGCGATTACCGCCGCGTGCGCATCAGGGACCTCGAGAAGGCGGACGACTTCTTCAGCATGCACCAGGTCGTCTACCGCCGCTTCACTGGCGCCCTCGCCGACAAGCTCCCGCCGCCCGACCTCCTGCTCATCGACGGGGGCAAGGGGCAGATCAGCGCAGCCAAGCGGGCGCTGGAGGAGGCAGGCGTGAAGGTGCCGCTAGTTGGCCTCGCGAAGAAGCAGGAGACGCTCATCACCGAGAACGGCGAGGAAGTACTGGTGCCCATCAGCCACCCCGCCCTCAGGTTGCTCATGCACGTGAGGGACGAAGCGCACCGCACAGCCGTCGGTTACAACAGGCAGCGGCGCGGCAAGTCAGCCACGCGGTCGCTGCTTGACGACGTGCCTGGCATAGGGCCGAAGCGCCGCGATGCGTTGCTGGCGCATTTCTCGAGCTTGGAGGAGTTGCGCGGCGCCGACCTCGCTACCTTGGCGGCCGTGCCAGGCGTTGGTCAGGCGGCGGCGCAGGCGGTCAAGAACTACTTCGAGGGAAGCAGCGAGTGAGCTTCAGCTCGGCGTCGACTTGGAGCCGCCGACCACGCGCGGCCCATCGGGGAGCCATTCCGCGAGCGGGAGTTCCATGCGGATGTCAACGCGCCCGGTGGCGTCTACGCGGCGGTCGACCTCGTGGAAGCCGACTTTCTTGAAGGCGCGCTGCGCCCGCACGTTGTCGCCGAAGGTGTTCAGGCGCATGAGGCGCAAACCCAGCACCTGAAAAGCGTAACCAAGGAGGGCGTGCATGGCCTCCGGACCGTAGCCGCCAGCCCAATGCGTGCGCTCGCCGATGATGATGCCGAGCGTCCCCTGATCGCCACTGATGTCGTACAACTCCGTGGTGCCGATGTAGTCGTCGCGTTCGTCGTAGATGCCGAACGTTGCGCGGTCGTGACGCTTAGAGTCGGTCTTGAGCAGGCGCTTGAGCAGCCATAGGGGCATGCGGTTCGGCGGGGTGCCGTTGAGGTACGCAATTTCAGGGTCGCGGAAGTGGCTCTGCAGCCGGCGCCAGTCGGCGTCCGAGAACTCCTCCAGCGGCCTTAGGGTCACACGCCCATAAGCCGGTCTCATACGCGCAACAGTGTACCTATTAGCCTAGGCTGTGACGGCAATCGCCTAGTCACGGGGCGGTCTGGTGAACGGCGCGGCTATACTCCGGTCACTCAAGCACAGCCGGGGCGGCGCGCGGCGGCGCCCGGCACCACCGAGGTAGGCATGTCAGATCACCCGACCACCAACAGACTTACGGGCGAGGATTTCGCCACAGACTTCCGCAACCTGGTCACGGCCATCTCCTCGGTCATCGTCGGGCAGGAACGCGTGGTCGAGGACTTGCTCGTCGCTGCCTTCGCCCGCGGCCACGTGCTCCTCGAGGGTGTCCCGGGCCTCGGCAAGACCAAGCTAGTGCACACTTTCGCCGACGCCTGCGCCCTAGCCTTCTCGCGCATCCAGTTCACGCCTGACCTCATGCCTGCGGACGTCACGGGCACCAACGTGTTCATCGAGGCGCAGCAGAGCCGCTTCGAGTTCCAGCCGGGCCCTGTCTTCACGAACGTCCTGCTAGCAGACGAGATCAACCGCGCCACCCCCAAAACGCAATCCGCGCTCCTCGAGGCCATGCAGGAGCGTGCCGTCACCGTCGCTGGCAAGCGTTACGCGCTCGAGGAGCCGTTCATAGTCCTCGCCACCCAGAACCCGCTCGAGATGGAGGGCACGTACCCACTCCCTGAAGCGCAACTGGACCGCTTCCTCTTCAAGGTCGTCACTGAGAGGCCAGACGCCGCCACCCTCCAGCGCATCCTGCTGATAACGACCGGCAGTTCTGAGCAGGTGGTCAAGCCGGTGATCACGCGCGAGAGGCTCCTCGCACTGCAGGCCATGCTGCGCGCCGTGCCCATCGCGGAGCCTGGGCTCGACTACGTCGTGCGCCTCGTAGAGGCAACGCACGCCAACCCGCTAGTGCGTTTGGGTGCAAGCCCGCGCGGGGCTCAAGCCATCACCTTGGCCGCCAAGGGCTACGCCCTCGCCGCGGGCCGCCCTAACGTGGAGTTCGCCGACCTGCGCCGCGCCGTGCTGCCTGCGCTGCGCCACCGGCTGCTCCTCAGCTTCGAGGCCGAGGTCGAGGGAGTCGCGGCCGACGCCGTTCTGCACGACATCATCGCGCAGGTCGACAAGGGGGGCTGACCCGTGCTGGCGGGCCGCACAAGGGCGCTCCTCGAGCGCTACACGTTGGCCTCGCGCGCCCTCTCCCGCGTTGGGGGTGAGCGCAGCGCCGTAGAGCCGGGTCAAAGCGTCGAGTTCCACGACTTCCGGCCGTACCAACCAGGTGACGAGCTCCGCTACGTCGACTGGCGCGTCTACGCTCGCACCGGGCGCCTCTACACGCGGCTCTATCAAGCCGAACGAGCGGTGCAACTGCACCTCGTGCTTGACACCTCCGGCAGCATGGGCCAGGGCGGCAAACTCCCTTACGCACGCACCCTCGTCCGCCTCCTCTCGTACGTCGCTCAGCGCGACGCGCCAACGCAACTTCACCTACTCGACGGCAGCGCCACCCCGCGCGCCCGCGGGCGCGCGGGCATGCTCGATACGTGGCGCTTCATAGACTCCGCCCCGCTCATAGCGGGCAGCGAACCTGGGCCGCTAACGGGCCTCATGCGTTTCGCCACTGGCCTGCCGACGGTGAGCGGCCGCGCGCTCGTACTCGTGGTATCCGACCTGTTGGAAGACACGCCGATCGAACCGAGCCTCGTGGCCCTGCGGGCGCGCGGGCTGGACGTCGGGTTCCTGCAGCTCGTTTCCAACGCCGAGCTAGACCCGCCAAGCGGCCGCCACGAACTGCACGACGTCGAGACAGGCGAGCGCCTACCGGTCGGCCCCGAACAAGTGCGCGCTTACCGCGAGGAAGTGCGCCTACACCTCAAGCGCACGCGCGCGGCCATCTTGCGGGCCGGCTTCCGGCACCAACTACTAGTAGTGCCTGGGGCAGGTGAAGAAGACGAAAGGCAAGCGTTCGCCGCGCTGGTGCGGCTAGGACTGCTCGTCAAACGTTGACGGCTCCAACTGCCAGCCTAGAGGCCACTCGCCCGCGCGCTCTGGACCGTATGATGCCCCCGTGACTGATCGCTTGGCACTTGTCGTGCTGGTAGCGCTTACTGCGCTGGCAGTGTTCTTCGCGCCATGGGCAGCTGTTAACCGCGAGACCGGCGCCCGCAGCGCCGTCGTCCTGCTGCAGGGCACAACCATCGACTTCACTGGCCGCACCCAACCCGTCGAACTGCCACAGCAGAAGACCGTTTTCGTGCTGACCCTCGCCTTACTGGCTGGCCTCGCTGCAGGCAGCGCCCTGCCGGTCAAGGCACGGCGCGTGACCTGGCTCGTGGCCGGCGTGGGCCTGATCCTCGTGACGAGTTGGGGGCTAGGGCGCTTCACCACCGCCGTGGACGGCACACGTTTCCAGGCGTTCGTCACGGAGCTACAGGGCGCCATAGCCAAACCGCGCCCCGCTTACGACGTCGAGAAGCTGGAGGCCGCGCTTGCCACCGTCGACGAGCGCGACCTCGCCGCCAACGTCGCGCTAGTCGACGACGCAGGGCTAGTGATAAGACGCCTGCCATACACGAACGCAGGCTTCGGGCCGAGCGCGTTCCTCGCGATCGTCACTGGTGTCTTCGCCTTGATCTTCGGCCTGCGCGCAGTGCGCGGGGCGCCGCGAGTCATCGACAGGCTGCTGCACGCTGCCGCGGTGCCCGCCACGGCTATCTTGCTTGCCCTATTGACCGCCGCCATCGTCATACTCGTGTTGCAGCCAACGCCGATGGGGGCGACCGCGCAAGTCAGCGGGCTGTTCGACGCCTTTGTTGGGCGCATAGACACCCTCTGGTACGCGTACTACTCCATGTTCCACGACTCGCTCGGGACCGTGAACGGCTTCGCAGAGTCACTCAAGTTCGCTACGCCGCTCATCTTCACGGGGTTGGCGGTAGCGTTCGGCTTCCAGTCAGGGCTCTTCAACATCGGCGCGCCAGGCCAGATGGTCATGGGTGCCATCTTCTCCATGTTCGCGGGGCTGTACATCCCTGGCCCGAAGGTCGTCGTTCTGCCGCTGGCGATCCTCGCGGCGGCGTTAGGCGGCGGCCTGTGGGGTGCGCTGCCTGGCTGGCTGAAGGCACGCTTCGGCGCCAACGAGGTCATCAACACCATCCTCCTCAACTTCGTGGCAGCCTCTGCGCTGCTGTTCATCTTGTCTGCAGGCAACGTCTTCGCCGCCGCGGCGCTGCGGATCACGGCCGTCGTCGGCGTCTTCGTGGTCGTCGTCATCGTGGCGCTGCTCATCCCGCCGATCCGTGCTGTTGCCGGGAAGGGACCGCGGGTGGCCTTCGCCATCGCGGCCGTCGTGC
Source organism: Trueperaceae bacterium (assembly GCA_035703635.1). Classification (GTDB taxonomy): domain Bacteria; phylum Deinococcota; class Deinococci; order Deinococcales; family Trueperaceae; genus JAAYYF01. The sequence goes on from DASSXV010000069.1 coordinate 25,505, forward strand.
TCCTCGCCGGCTCCGTCGTGGCTGGCCTACCCCGGCCAGGCGACCGCCCCATCACCGTCCAGATGCCGTTCAAGGTCAGCGGCAACGAGCCAAAGTCCAAACCGCTCAATGCGAGCGCCACCATCCCGCAACTGCCGGCCGTGCTCGGCATCAAGAAAGGTGGCGTGAACGTCGTCGCCATCAATTACGCCGCCGTGCTCGCCGTCGTGGCCGCGCTCGTCGCCCTCTTCCTACTGCCGCGCTTCAGGCGCTTCAGGGCGTGGCCGCTGCGCATAGGTGGGACGCTCGTCGTCGGCGGCGCGGTCTACGGCGTAGGTGCGCTCCTCGGCTGGTCAGGCCTCGCGACGGCCATCCCGCCAACGAAACTCAACCTCTCGTTCGTGCTCGCCATCGTCATGGCCGTGTTCGTGCATGTCTTCCTCTTCAAGACGCGCTGGGGTTACGAGCTCCGCGCCGTTGGCTTCGCGCCGCGCGCGGCCGAGTACGGCGGCGCGCGCATAGCGCGCAACACGATCCTCGCCATGACCATCAGCGGCGCCCTCGCCGGCCTGACCGCCACCCACTACGTGCTTGGCGGGGCGCTCGAGGACTACGCCCTGCGGCAGTCCATCCCCACCAGTGACGGCTTCGACGGCATTGCCGTAGCGCTCCTCGGCGCCAACCAGCCCGCCTTCATCGTGGCTGCGGCCTTCCTCTTCGGGGTGCTCAAGTACGGCGGCTCGGTTCTCAACATCACGTTCCCGAACCTCACGCGCGACGTCGTCAGCATGATCCTGGCGCTGGTCGTGCTCTTCATCGCCGCCAAGGGCTTCCTGCCTGCGCGTCTCATCAATCCAACGAGCTGGCGTGAGCGCCACGACGGCCCGGTGGCCGGTCCCGCCCCGGCGCCAGAGGAGGGCTGACGTGGACACCGTACTGCTCCTCGCGCTCGCGTCTTCGATGATCCGCGCCACCACGCCGCTCCTACTAGCCGCCCTCGGCGGCCTCATGAGCGAGCGTTCCGGCATCGTGAACATCGCGCTCGAGGGCATCATTCTCTTCGGCGCCCTCGCAGCCGCCGTCGTGGCTCAACTGATCGAGGCGCCGTACTTGCGAGCGGACCCGAACGCCCGTGTGTGGTTCGCACCGTGGCTCGGCCTGCTGGCCGCCATGGTGTTGGGCGCACTCGTGGCCGGCGTGCACGCGCTAGTCTCGATCAGGTACAAGGCCGACCAGATCATCTCCGGAACCGCCATCAACCTCATGGGCATCGGCATCCCCGCGGTCGTCCTCGCCGGCCTCTACCAGAACACCGCCACTTCCGAGCCGATCAAGACGCGCTTGCCAGAGATCTCCTTCTTCGGCGTTCCGGGCATGAGCTTCAGCGTCCTCGTCTACATCGCGTTCCTCCTCGTGCCCGTCGTGTGGTTCGTGGTCTTCCGCACGCCCTTCGGTCTGCGCCTGCGCGCCGTCGGCGAGCACCCGGAGGCCGCGGACTCGCTCGGCATCAGCGTGACCCGCATGCGCTACGTCGGCGTCATGCTGTCTGGCGTACTAGCTGGCCTTGGTGGTGCTTACCTCTCGATCGGCAACCTCAACCAGTTCATCAGCGAGATGTCGGGCGGGCGCGGCTTCATCGCGCTGGCCGCCCTCATCTTCGGGAAGTGGCACCCGCTTGGCGTGCTCGGGGCTACGCTGCTCTTCGGCGCCTTCCAAGCGACAGAAGTCCTCCTGGGTGGCGGCAAGCTCCTCCCGCCGACGCTCGTGCAGAGCCTGCCTTACATCCTCACGATGCTGGTGCTGGCAGGCTTCGTCGGCCGCTCCGTTGCACCGAAAGGCCTGGGTAAGGCGTGGAACGAGTGAACCAGGCCGAGCGCCGGGCCGGCCTGCTGCTGCATCCGACCTCGCTGCCGGGGCCGCACGGCATGGGCGACCTTGGGCGCGAGGCGTATGCCTGGGTCGACTTCCTCGAGGCCGCAGGCCAACGCGTCTGGCAGGTCATGCCACTCGGCCCAACGGGTTACGGCGACAGCCCGTACCAGTGCTTCAGCGCCTTCGCAGGCAACCACTTCCTCATCGACTTGCTCGCGTTGAGCACCGCCGACCTGTTGACCGCAGAGGAACTAGCGCCCCTGCGCGCCCTGCCGCGTGACCGGGTGGATTTCGGTGCCTTCATCCCGGTGAAGCTGGAGCTCCTTGGCGCGGCGGCGCGGCGCTTCGACGCCACAGCCACCGCGCCACAGCGCGCCGCAGTAGCCGAGTTCGAGGCCAAGCACGCGGCGTGGCTACCAGACCACGCGCTCTTCATGGCCCTCAAAGAAGAGAACGGCGGGGCAGCCTGGACGGAGTGGGCGCCGGAGCTCCGCGACCGCGACGCCAGCGCCCTGGCGCGCGCACGCGAGCGCCTCGCGCCCGCGGTGGCGAAGCACGTCCTGTGGCAGTACTGGTTCTATACCCAATGGGGCGAGCTGCGCACATACGCCAACAGCCGCGACATCGTCATCCTTGGTGACGTGCCGATCTTCGTCGCGCTCGACTCGACAGACGCATGGTCGCACCCTGAGCAGTACTTCCTCGGGCCGGACGGTAATCCGATCGTCGTGGCTGGCGTGCCGCCAGACTACTTCTCCGCCACCGGCCAGCGCTGGGGTAACCCCCTCTACCGCTGGGACGTCATGGCGCAAGACGGGTACGCCTGGTGGGTGGCGCGCGTGCGTGCGGCGCTCGAGCTCGTCGACCGCGTGCGCGTCGATCACTTCAGGGCGTTCGCCGGCTACTGGGAGATCCCGGCAGCAGAGGTGACCGCCGTCAACGGCCGCTGGGCGCCAGGCCCTGGTCAAGCGCTGTTCGACGCGCTCAAGGCCGGACTGGGCGACTTGCCGTTGGTGGCGGAGGATCTAGGCGTCATCACCCCGGACGTCGACGCGCTGCGGCTCGCCAACGGCCTGCCTGGCATGAAGGTCCTGCAGTTCGCCTTCGCTGGCGACGCCGACGACCCCTACTTGCCGCACAACTACGAAGCTAACTGCGTTGTCTACACGGGCACGCACGACAACGACACGAGCGCAGGTTGGTACGAGGCCGCCAGCGAAGCCGAGCGGGACCTGGTGCGGCGCTACTTGGCGAAAGGCGACGAGAACATCGCCTGGGAGCTCGTGCGCTTAGCGCTGGCGTCCGTCGCCGCGACCGCCATCGCGCCCATGCAGGATGCGTTGGGGTTGAGTAGCGCAGCGCGCATGAACACCCCAGGCACGGCGGCCGGCAACTGGAGTTGGCGTTTCGAGTGGACCGACGTGCCCTACTGGCTGGCGCCGCAACTCCGGGAGCTGGCCGAGCTTTATGGCCGAGTGCCAGGCGGTGGCGGCGCCGATACCCCTTACCGTCAATCCGTTACCGACTAGCCAACGACCTCAATTGCGGAAGATGACCGACTCGCGTTTGAAATTCGCAAGCGCGAAGCGCAGCAGCAGCAGGCAAGCTACCGCCATGACCGCCCACGTGATCAAGACCTCGTCGCCGGTGAACGTGCCCCTCACGACGTTGTCCATGAGAACTAGGACGTTGAAGACGGGCACGTAGTAGACGGCGTCAGAGAGGCCGATGAGGTCCTTGAACTGCAGCGCCACCGCGGGGAGCACGAACACGAACGATAGCGGCGCGATGTAACTCTGCGCTTCCTTGAACGAGCGCGCGAACATCCCGACCCCAAGGAGCAAGGCGGAGACGAACCCGGCGAGCAGGAGGGCGCTGACGAGCAGCAGCAAGATGGCGACGAAGCTCACGGAGAGGCCGCCACCCATGACGCCGACGATGGCCTCCGCCTGCTCGCCGAGCCGCGGAACGAAGACGTTCTGCATGACTAGACTGCCGACGAGGAAGCCGATGATGGCCATGCTGGCGGCGCTTAGTCCGAAGAGCATGGTGGCGATGAACTTGCCCGCCACCACCTCGGCGCGGCGCACGGGGGCCACGAGCAGGACCTCGAGCGTGCCGCGCTCCTTCTCGCCCGCCGTGGCGTCGACGGCGGTCATCTGACCGCCGGTCAGGGTCCAGATGGCGATGAAGAACGGGATCAGCCACGAGAGCTGGCCGCTGGTGCGCTCGGCTTGGCTGCTGGCGTCCACGGTCGTGATGGTCACGGGGGTGAGCACAGCTGCGTTCAACCCGGCGGCCTCGAGGCGCTGGCCGACGACCCCGCGCTGATAACTGGAGACTGCTTGCTGCACCTTCGAAGCGCTTAGCTCGCTCTTCATGTTGCCGACCTTGGTGACGAGCTCGATGGCGGCGTTGCTGCCGGCCGCGATGGCGGACCCGAAGCCATCAGGCACTACGATCGCCACCTCGACCGTACCGTCCTGCACGGCCTTGGTGGCGTCCGTCACGCTTCGCAGGTCGAGGTTGGCCGCGGTGAACGCGGCCTGCAGGTCCGCTGGCATGTTGGTGAGGCCGACTGCGCCGACGGCCGTTGTCGTCACCTGCTCGCGCTCGAGCAGCCCGCCGAGGAGCAGCGGGAGGCCAAGCATCATCACCGGCACCAAGAGGAGCGGGATGAGCAGGTTCGAGATGATGGCGCGCGTGTCACGCAACGTCGAGACGATCTCTTTGCGCGCGAGGCGCGCGACTATGCCTGGCCTCACGCCGCCGCTCCGTTCGCGAGGTCGTAGCGGCTGACGAGGCGGAAGAACGCCTCCTCGAGGCCCTTGCCTTCACCCTGAGCGGAGAGCTCCGCGATGGTGCCATCGGCGATCTTGCGGCCACGGTAGATGATGCACGCCCGGCCGCATAGCTCCTCCACCTCGCTCATGACGTGAGTCGAGTAGATGACGGCCCGGCCGGCGCTGGGGTACGCCTTGACGAAGTCGATGACGGCGCGGCGCGCAACCACGTCGAGGCCGCTCGTCGCCTCGTCGAAATAGATGACGGGCGGGTCGTGCAGCACCGCTCGCGCGATGACGATCTTCTGCTTCATCCCGGTCGAGAAGCCGCCTGCGCGACGTGACAGGGTGTCGCCGAGCTGCAGGAGGTCGTCAAGCGCCTCGATGCGCTTCTCGACGGCAGCGGGCCTCATTCCGTAAAGGCCGCCGAAGTAGTGCAGGATCTCGCGGCCAGTCAGGCGGTCGTAGAGGCCCATGCCGCCGTTGACGACGCCGATGGCCGCTCTCAGGCCCTCGCTGTCTTTCACGAGGTTGTGACCAGCAACCGTCGCGGCGCCGGAGTCTGGCGCTAACAGCGTGGCTAGCACCCGCAGCGTCGTCGTCTTGCCTGCGCCGTTCGGTCCGAGCAGGCCGTAAACCTCGCCAGACCCGACAGAGAAGCTCAAGTCGACCACGGCTTTCACTGCACCGAAACTCTTGGAGATACCGCGTACTGAAATAAGCTCGTCCACGAGGGGAACTTTACCAGACAGGCTTCTGCGGCCCTCCGGCCGTCAGCGCAGCTGGGGGCTTGCTATCATCGCGGGGTGAATCAGCGCGACATCGCCGCGTTGGACGGCTACCAGTTCCTCCCGCGAGGCCTGCACGACGTGACGACCGTCGACCTGACGACGAGCGTGCTAGGAGTCGACTTGGAGGCGCCCATCGTGCTGCGCCGCCGTAGGGGAGACCGCGTTACCGCCGGTCAGCTCGCGGTCCTCCCGGCCGCCGTAGCGCTTTCAGGCACAGACAAACACGCCAGCTCGCTGACGATCGCCGTGCTACCGCCGCTTGGCATGGCTGACCTCGTGGCGCAGGTCAGGGAGCTGGCGACGCGCGGCGTGGCCGCCGTCGGGCTTGACCTTGCCCCCCTCGCCGAGAGCGCCCCTTACGGGGCAGGCGGCTGGTACCCCCGCACGCGCGAGGACGTCGCCGAGCTGCGGGCGGCCGCCGGCTGTCCGTTGTGGCTCTTCGGGGTGGCTAGCGCCGCGGACGCCGAGGTTGCGGCGGAGGCTGGCGCAGACTGCGTCGTCGTCAGTGGCGACCTCGGCAGCCGTGTTGCCGCCCCGGCGGCTATCGACCTCCTGCCTGAGATCGTCGACGCCGTCGGCGGCATGCTCAGCGTGGCGGCTGGCGGTCCGCTACGCGATGGGGTCGACGTTCTGCGCTATCTGGCGGTCGGCGCGGAACTCGTGGTCGTAGACGGCGACCGCGACCCGACTGACCTGCTAGCGGAACTCAGCTACGCCATGCGCCTAACCGGCTGCGCCAACCTAGGTGACGTCGGCTACGACCTCCTCTTCGCCCCGCTGTTCGACGAAACGTGATCGCGTTCGTCGACGGCGTCGTTGCCGAGGTCGGAGAGGCAAGCGTCGTGGTGGCTGTCGGTGGCTTCGGGCTGGAGGTGCTGGCGCCGAGTTCCACGCTCGCCCGCTGCACAGTCGGTCAACAGATCAAACTGCGCACGCTGCTCGTGTTTCGCGATGAGCAGCCGAGCCTTTTCGGTTTTCACCAGTCCGAGCAGGCCGTGCTCTTCCGGCGCCTGCTTGATGTCGGCGGCATCGGCCCTAAGCTGGCGCTGGCGATTCTCTCGAGCATCCCACCTGCCCTCGTCGTGACCGCCGTCGTCAACGCCGACCCTGCGCTTCTGACGAGCGCCCCAGGGGTGGGGAAGCGCACGGCGGAGCGCATCGTGCTCGAGCTGAAGGGGCGCTTGCCAGAGGAGCTTCTCGCCCTCGACTCCGGGGCCACGAGTGCTGGCATCGGGAGTGCAGGCGAGGACGCCGTTGCCGCCCTGTTGGCGCTTGGTTACCGCGAAGGTCAGGTGCGCAACCTGATCGTCGAGTTGGCAGCCCAGAACCGCGAAGACGGCGCCGAAGCGCTCATCCGCAAGGCGCTAGCCCGGTTGCGTTGAGACCAGCTAAGCAGTGACGGGCTGGGAGCGCAGCGCCGCGGCAGGGTCGTGCGTCGTCAGGCCGAAGGTCTGTGCGACGGCCGCGTGGGTGACGACGCCTGCGTGCGTGTTGAGCCCCCTCAGGAAGGCTGGGTCGTCCAACAAGGCTTGCGTGCCCTTGGCGGCGAGCTTGAGCGCGTACGGCAGCGTCTGGTTGGAGAGCGCACGGGTGCTGGTGTTCGGCACCGCCCCCGGCATGTTGGCGACGCCGTAGTGCACCACGCCGTCCACCACGTAAGTCGGGTGCTCGTGAGTGGTGGCGTGGATGGTCTCGATGCAGCCTCCCTGGTCGACGGCGACGTCGACGATGACGCTGCCTGGCTTCATGTAGGCGAGCATGTCGCGCGTCACTAGCTGCGGCGCCCTCGCGCCAGGTATGAGCACGGCGCCGATCAGCAAGTCGGTGGAGGGAAGCAAGTCGCGGAGGTTGCCAGCGTTGCTAGCGAGGGTCTGCACGTGGCCGCTGAAGACGTCGTCGAGGTACTGCAGGCGCGCATGGTTGACGTCGAGGAGGTTGACGCGCGCCCCGAGCCCGAGCGCTAGCTTGGCCGCGTTCGTGCCGACTACGCCAGCGCCGAGCACGGTAACGACGCCAGCCTGCACGCCAGGCACGCCTGCGAGGAGCACGCCGTTACCTCCGTGCGCCCGCTCGAGGAAGTGCGATCCGACTTGCGGCGCCATGCGGCCCGCTACCTCGCTCATGGGGGTGAGGAGCGGCAGCGCGCCCGTCGCCAACTGCACCGTCTCGTAGGCAACAGCCGTTGCGCCTGTGCGCATAAGCGTGTCCGTTAGGGCGCGATCGGCGGCCAAGTGCAAGTAGGTGAAGAGGAGCAGGTCAGCGCGCAAGTAGTGGTACTCGCTCGCGATCGGCTCCTTGACCTTCATGACCAAGCGTTGCGCCCAGGCGTCGTCTGCCGTGCCTAGCTCGGCGCCTGCGTTGCGGTACTCGTCGTCGGTGAAGCTCGAGCCGGAGCCTGCGCCCGCCTCGACGACGACGCGGTTCCCGGCCCTCACGAGGTCGTGAACGGCGCCGGGGGTGCATGACACCCGGAACTCTTGCGGCTTGATCTCTTTGGGGATCCCGATGTTCATCTCAGCTCCCTATGGGCCAGGTGCGCTAACGGTTTGGCGGTGCGCTGCGGGGCAACCCCATGAGTGTACCGAGCGCGCACCTTGGGGTAGTGGCGGTGTGGGCGCTGAAGGCCAACGAGGCTACCTCAGGGCGTCAGGCCGCGCTGCCATACGCGTAAGTAGCGCATGCGCTCGCCAGCAGGTTCGACGACCGCCGCTACCTTGCCGTCCTCGTCGAGCAGTAGCGTCGTGCCCGAAATGGCGAGGCCGACTTGCTTGCCTTGGCGCACGGCCACGGCGACCTTGGAGTCTAGCTCTACTTTGGGTAGGTCGATGGCGGTAACTGGGTCAAGGCGCGGCGCCGTGGCGATCTCCTCCAGCGGCGAGCAGCGCGTTAGGTCGATCGCTCCCGCCGCGACCCGGACGAGCCCAGCGAGGTGAGCGGGCGTTGCAAGCAGCGCGCCGAGGTCGCGGGCGAACGAGCGGACGTAAGTTCCTGCCGCCACTTCCAGGCGGAAGAGCGCGCACGGCAGTTGAGTCAACTCGGGAGGCAGCTCGAAGGTGTGGCCGCTCACGTCCGGTGCGGCGGCCCAACCGCTGGCGCTCGGCGCGAACGTCGTTGGCAGGTCCGCACGGCGCGGGGCGAACCCCAACAGGTCGACCTTGAAGTAGGCCACGGCGCGGGCGGGTGGCTCGAGCGCTTCACCGCGGCGTGCGGCGGCGTAACTCCGCTGCCCCGCCTGCTTGATCGCCGAGTACGCTGGCGGCCGCTGCTCCCTCACCTCGAGGAAAGCGCTGGCTGCCTCGACGACGCGCTCGCGCGTGAGGCCCGCGGCGTCTCCCCAAGTCAGGTCCCCGTCATCGGCTGGCGCTTCCGCGTCGAGGGTCGGGGTGCCAAGGCCGAAAGCTACCCAAGCGAGGTACGACTTGCGGCTGGCGCTCATGAAGGGCGACAGCTTCGTCGCTTCTTCCGACAAGAGGACGAGCACGCCGGTGGCGAGCGGGTCGAGGGTGCCCGCGTGCCCGACACGCCTAGTGCCGAGCAGGCGGCGCGCCCGCGCCACGGCGTCATGCGAGGTGATGCCTAGCGGCTTGTAGACGAGGTGGATGGGCACTGAGCCATCATGCCACCCGCATGCCGCTTGTTGGTCGCCCGCGGACCTCGTCGGCGAGTTACAGGAACAGCGCCCGCACCCACGGGCTGACGAGCGCGGCGACTATCAACCCGACGTGGAGGGTGAGCTGCGCGACCACGACTTCCCAGCCGCTGCGGCGCCTGCGGTAAGCGTCCGCCAGGATGAGGCCGAAAGGTACGAGGAGGACGAGCGGCGCGCCGAACGCCAGGGCGTAAAGGGCAGCCGAGGCGATGGTCGCGATCGTCTTGTCGTAGCGCCGCATGAGGGGCGGGATGGCGAACGACCGGAAGTAGATCTCGGACAGCGGCACGAGGATCGAGGCTGCGACCACGAGGGGCGTGGTGCGCATGTAATCGAGGTAGAAGCGCCCGAGTGGTCCGTCGCCGCCGCTGTAATGCAGGTAGGCGAGTGTGGCTGCGAGGAACAAGACGCCCCAACCGACGCCGTACGAGGCGTGATGGCCGTTGCCGAGCAGCGTCTCCATGGCGTCGAAACCGTTGGTCTGCACGCGCCGCCAAGAGAGCAGAGCGAGCGCCACGGCGAGGGTGAGGAGGAAGAGCGCCCTGCATTCGTCGGCGAGCGCGGGAGTGAACAGCGCGAGGAAGTTGTCGTAGCGCACTAGTCCGTAGATGACGGTGACGAACAGGGCGACGAGCAGCGAAGCGATGAACGTGCCGTACACCTGACCGACGCTCCAGTTGCGGGGCCCTTCCACGACCTCGAGGGTGGACGAGGAGGCAATGCGGCTCTCGCCGATGAGGTGCGCGCCGACGAGGAACAGGAGCAGCAGGAGCCAGATGAGCGTGTTGCCCGTGAGGAACGACGATAGGTTCTCGCGCTTGAGCGACTCGCGCAGGGCAAGCCCGCCAGCCCCGACGTCGCCGCCCGCGTACGCGATGAGCGCCAGGGCGCGCAAGTCTTGCGCTTGAGCGTCGATGTTGCGAGCGCCGCGCAGCTGGTGGGCGGTGGCGATGTTGCCGTTTGCCGCCTCCAACTCACCTTGGGCCCACTGGGCGCGCCCGAGGAGTGAGCGCACGTCGGCGTTGCGGTCGTCCCCCGTGAGGGTGAGGTAGCTCTGTAGTTGCTGCCCAGCCGAGGCGGCTTCGCCGAGCCGCAGCCTCAGGCCCGCGTCGGCTAGTCGGTAGTTGACGTCAAGCGGGTTGCCGAGGATGGCGGCGTCGTAAGCGCCGAGGGCCTCCCGGAAGCGGCCTTGCGACTGCATGATGCGGCCGCGGAGGAACGACACGCGCCCCTCCAACTCGAGGTTGCCCTGCGTGGCGAGACGCGCCTCGGCCGCTTGGAGCTGGGCCTCAGCGTCGCCTGGGCGCTGGCTTGCCAGTGCGGCTTCCGCCAACAGCACGAGCGGTTCGGCGGTGTTCACGCGGTTGAGTACGCGCCGCAGCCGGTTCTCTGCGCTGGAGACGTCGCCAAGGTCGAGCTCAATGCGGGCGAGAGCTAGTTCTGCGTCCGCGAAGTCCGGTTTGACTTGCAGGGCGTTGAGGCACGCTTGCCGCGCGGTCTCGAGGTCGCCGCCCGCCTCGAAGCGCAGGCACTGTTGGTAGTAGCGGTTCTCGTCGAAGCTTTGCGCATGCGCTATGCCCGCCCCCAGGATGATGAAGGCGGTCGCCGCAGCAAACGCGCGCGCCATGCTAGTCACACGCCTCCCTAGTTGAACCACTCCCGGGTTGCTTCGCATGCTTTCCCTTCTGACTTGCACAGCTGACGTACAGCCACATGATGCCGTAAGGCGGTCGGCAGGTGCGGTTAGTTCGTTCACTAACTGCCTGGCCCCGAGGCCGTGGCGCGCGAGTGAGACACGCGGTTAAGGTTCCCTGAAGCCGAGACGTCTCGGGGTTTCATGGGCCGTTGGTAGCATCATCGCATGACACGCAGTCTGCCAGCGCACCAAGCATCTGCGGGCGCTCCCACGGTTATCGGGGGCGTTAGGTGAGCTTGGCCTTCCTCTTCATGCTTGGGCAGGCCGTGCTGCAACTGCCGGCCATGGTGGAGGGCACCGAGGTAAGGCTCGTGTCGCTCGACCTGCTTACGGTGTACGTGTCCGCGCGCGTCGTCGATGGGCGCCTAGTGTTCCGCGAGTTTCCGCCGCCCGGCACGGAAGTGCGGGTGCTTATCTTCCCGCCGGGCGAGGACCCGGCCGCCAAGGCGGCCGCTTTGACCGGCGCGTCGGCCTACACGGGGCGCATTACCGACGGGGGCGCCGACGTGTTATTGACCGTCTATGGCAGAACTAACCCGGTCTCGCTGCGCGAGGTCCTCCTCGAGGAGCGCGAGGTGTGGCTAGACTTACCCATGGGAAGGAGCCGCTGAATGGCTACCAATCGGATCCTGATAGTCGAAGACGACGTCGACATCCTGCGGCTCCTCTCGCGCGAGCTCGAAGACGCCGGTTTCGAAGTCGCCGCGTACGACAGCGGCATGCGTGGCCTTTCGGCTGTGCGCGAGTCCAGCCCGGACCTGGTCATCCTCGACCTCGGCTTGCCAGACCTGAGCGGCCAAGAGATCGCGCGCAGGCTGCGCCACACGGGCAACATCCCCATCATCATCCTGACGGCGGCCGACGAGGTCGGCACGAAAGTCGAGATGCTCAACGCCGGCGCCGACGACTATCTGGCCAAGCCGTTCCACGTGGAGGAGCTGTTGGCCCGCATCAACGTGCAGCTGCGCAAGCGCACGTTAGGCGTGGCGCAGAAGATCGGCGACCTGACCATCGACCCTGCCCGCAGGCAAGTGTTCTGGGAGGCAGAGGAAGTGCGCTTCAGCCCCCGCGAGTACGAGCTGCTGCACTACCTGGCCGGCCAACCCGGCAGGGTATACAGCCGCAAAGAGATCGAACATAACGTGTGGGGCGAGGAACTGCCGCCCTCCTCCAACGTAGTCGACGTGCACATCGCTAACATCAGGAGCAAGCTACGCGATGCGGGAGGCTTCGGTGTGATCAGGACCGTCCGCGGTGTGGGTTACGCCCTCAAGTCGTGAGGCGCGAGTGGGCCGCGCGGGCCTCGTGCCTCTGCTGAAGACCCCGAGACTGGCGCTTAAGTGGCGCGTAGCCCTGCTCGCTGCCGCGGCCATCGCCCTGCTAGCTGGCTTGACCATGGTCGTGGCTTACCAGGTCGTGCGCAACGGCCTCTTCGACGAGCTGAGACGGGCGCTGCAGTCCGACGCCGCCGTGGTCGCCTCGCTCTACAGTTCGGGAGAGGGAAGCGCTTCGACTAGCCTCACCGGCCCGACCGGCGGGGTGGTTCTGCAGGTCTACGACCCGAGCGGGCACTTGCTCGTCGCCAGCCGGCCCGAGTTCGAAGCCAGCGACAAGGCCTTGCCGGCCGCCGACGTCATCGGCGGCCTCGGCGTGCCGACCACGTGGAGCGGGCTCGTTGGCGGTGTCCGCATGGAGGCCGCGCTCGCACCGTTCGAGCTCGGCGTGGTGGTCGTCATGACCGACCCGGCTTACATCGGGTTCGTGCTCGCCGACCTCTCGCGCAACCTGCTCGTGGCCGCCATCTTGCTCGTCGTGGCTAGCTTGGTAGTCGGTTATCTCGTGGCGGCCGCCTCCTTGTGGCCACTGACACGCCTCGCCCGCCTGGCTTCCACCCTTGGGCCTGACCGGCTCGAGGCTATCGAGTACGAAGGTCCGAGCGACGAAGTCGGCCGCCTGACGAGCGCCCTGAACGGCCTCGTCGGGAGGTTGAGCGTTGCGCTAGACGCGCAACGCGTGTTCCTGGCAGAGACGAGTCACGAGCTGCGTACGCCGCTCACGAGCTTGCGGGGTTTCCTCGACCGTGCCGTCAGGCGCGCCAAGCCGGAGGTGCGCGACGACCTGATGGACGCGCAGCGCATAGCTGGCAGCATGACGAGGTTGGTGGAGGACTTGTTGCAGCTATCGCGCGGGCAGCTCGTGGTGGACCCCAACCCGCACTTGGTCGAACTACGCAGCGACGTGCTTGCGCCCGTCGCTGGCGAGTTCCCTGGGGTGGTCGTGACCCCCGGGCTGCCAGCGCTCGTGCTCGGCGACCCGCAGCGCCTGATGCAGCTGGTGCGCAACTTGACGGCGAACGCCGTGCGCGTCGCTAGCCACCCGGAGGCCGTCACCTTGGGCCTCGAGATAGGCGACCTCGAGGTCACCGTGTTGGTTGGGGATGACGGTCCTGGCATACCGTCCGCCACGCTGGAGCGCATCTTCGAGAAGTTCTACAAGGGCGCCGGCGGCGGCGCCGGCCTTGGCCTAGCGATCGCCCGTCAGGTGGCCGAACATCACCAGGGGTCGATAACGGTCGAGAGCGGCCCGGGCGCGACGGTGTTCAAGGTGCGCCTGCCGCTCATCGACGCGGATGAAGACGACTGAGAGTGCGGTTGGCGGTCTAGAGCCGCGGTAGCGTCACTCCGGTTTGGCCCTGGTACTTGCCGTCGCGGTCGGCATAGGTAGTGTCCGGCCGCTCGCCCTGGAAGAAGAGCAGCTGCACTATGCCCTCGTTGGCGTACACCTTGGCGGGCAACGGGGTGGTGTTGGAGAGTTCGAGGGTGACGTGGCCCTCCCACCCCGGCTCGAGTGGGGTGACGTTGGCGACGATGCCGCACCGCGCGTAAGACGACTTGCCTAGGGCGATGACCATGGTGTCGTCTGGGATCTTCAGGTACTCGACAGAGCGCGTGAGCACGAACGAGTTCGGCGGGATGATGCAGGTCTCGCCGTCCCACTCGACGAGGCTGCGGGTGTCGAAGTTCTTGGGGTCCACTACGGTGTTGAAGGCGTTCACGAAGATGCGCCATTCAGGTGCGGCGCGCAGGTCGTAACCGAAGCTCGAGAGCCCGTAACTGATGACGCCTTGGCGCACGAGGCGCTCCTCGAAGGGCGTGATCATGCCCTCCTTGGCGCGGGCGCGGATCCAACTGTCAGGCCTGATGCTCATCGGGGCACTTTACCAGCGTGGCGGAGTCGGTCGCGGCTGCGGCGCGGGCGCCCACGGACCACTGCGCGAGTGATAGCGAAGTGATATCATCGTGCTAGCACATTGGAGGTGCCGTGAACGAAGTCGTTGAGCGAGTAGTGGAGAAGCAAGCCCGCGCGGGGAACGGGTTTCTAGGGCTGGGCATCATCTTGCTGCTGTTCGCAGTGGGCGCCGTGCTAGTCATCTACGCGGGCGTCAACGAGTTGGTTATCCCGCTGATCATTGGCGTGCTCTCCATGCTGATCGGCGGCCTGCTCATCGGCGGGCTAGTGGCGGTGCAACCGAACCAGGCGCGCGTCCTCACCCTGTTCGGCACTTACGTCGGCTCGTTGCGGTCTGCCGGGTTCTGGTGGGTCAACCCCTTCACCACCAAGAAGGCCGTCAGCTTGCGCGTCCGCAACTTCACTAGCGAACGCGTGAAGGTCAACGACGCGGACGGCAACCCCGTCGAGATCGCGGCGGTGGTCGTCTGGCGCGTCGCCGAGTCGGCCAAGGCGGTCTTCGACGTCGACGACTACGAGCAGTTCGTCGGCATCCAGTCAGAGACGGCCCTGCGCGGCCTGGCCACGCGCTACCCGTACGACGCCAGCGGAGCCGACCGCCCGTCGCTACGCGAGAACCCGGACGAGCTCGCCACCGCACTCCGCGGCGAGCTCGAGCAGCGCCTCGAAGTAGCCGGCGTAGACGTGATAGAGGCGCGCCTAACGCACTTGGCCTACGCTCCGGAGATAGCGCAAGCCATGCTGCGCAGGCAGCAGGCGCAGGCCGTCGTCTCCGCCCGCCGCCTCATCGTGGAGGCCGCGGTCGGCATGGTGGAGGACGCGCTCAATGGGCTCTCGCAGCGCGGCGTCGTCGAACTGGACGACGACAAGCGCGCTGCCATGGCCAACAACCTCATGGTCGCCCTCACGAGTGAGCAAGGGGTCACGCCGATCGTCAACGCAGGCACGCTGTACGGGGGCTGAAAGGAACGCACATGACCAAGCACTTTAGAACCGCCGCCGGCGTGACCCTGGCACTGCTACTCGGCGCCGGCACTGGCCTAGCCCAGGGGGCCGCGCAAGGAGACGTGCAAGGAGGCGCGCTCACCTTCGACATGATCATCGGCGGCGCCACCATCGGCCAGGCCGGCATGACTCTCACCCGCACCCCGGAGGGAACGACTTCGAACGGCTTCGCGAACGTGACGGGCACGCTGGACCTCCATGACGTCCTCGAGACGGGGCCGAACGGCGCCGCGACGAGCTATCACCTGACGGGCGCCGTGCAGGGCACGAACGTGACGATCGACGTGAAGTTCGGGGCGAGCAGCGCGGAGATGACGATAGAACAGGGCGGTAAGAGCCAATCGGTAACGTTGCCGCTGCCGGGCTCCGTCTACGTGCTCGACAACAACTTCATCGATGGCTTCCAGATTCTCG
The DNA here is from genome assembly GCA_035703635.1 of Trueperaceae bacterium. GTDB lineage: Bacteria > Deinococcota > Deinococci > Deinococcales > Trueperaceae > JAAYYF01. Next base: position 40,943 of record DASSXV010000069.1, read on the forward strand.
CAGACGAAGTGCTCAAGAGCGGTGCGGCTGGAACCTTCGACATCATCGTCCCGCAAGTGGCTATGTTCGGCAGCGCCGCGCTTGGCGCGCCCGCGGCGGCGAGCGTCACGGTCGGCGGGCAGGAGACGCCAGCGCAACGCCTCGACGGGGTGCTCAAGGCCGGCCCGCAGTCGATCGACTTCAGCCTCTACCTCGACGCCAACGGCAACATCTTGGTGCTGACCACCAGCCAGAACGTGCGCATGGAGCGCACTAGCGCTGCTCAGGCGCCGGCGCCCGCCACTACGGCCGTACCGGAAGCCTTGGCCACGGCGGCCGCGTGCCTCGTCGAGCGCGACGTGAGCATCACGAGCACCGGCGCCACCTTGGTCGGCAAGCTCACCCTCCCGAAGGCGGCGGCAGACGGCAGTGAAGGTCCCGCCCCGACCCTTGTGCTGATCGCAGGCTCAGGCGCCGTCGACCTTGACGGCAACGCTCCGCCCCTGCTCACCAACAGCGGTTACAAGCAGCTCGCGTACGCCCTAGCCTGCCACGGTTACGGGGTGCTTCGGGCCTCGAAGCTGGGCATCAGCCCATCTACCGGCGACGGCAACGCCGTTACCCTCGACACCTACGCCCAGAACACCGCGGACTGGCTTGGCTTCCTCGCTACCCAGCCAGGGGTTGACGCTGCGCGCCTCGGCATCATCGGTCACTCCGAGGGCGGGTTGGTGGCGTTGTACGCCACCGCTCACGGCAAGGTCGCGCCACAGGCGCTGGTGCTCTTGGCCTCCCCAGGTAGGCCGCTCGACGTCCTGCTCCGCGAGCAGCTGCTAGCGCGCGCGCAAGAGGGCGGGGCGACGACGGAGGCGCTCGCCACGCTCGGGCAGCAGATAGACGAGCTCATCGCCGCCGTGAACGCCTCTACCGGCGTCGCGCTGACCCCAACCCCTGAGCTCGAGAAGTTCCCACTCACTGGCATGTTCGCCCCCGCCGCGGGGCTACTGCGGAGCGAGTTCGGGGTGGAGCCCTCTGACCTAGCGCGCGCCGTTGCCGTACCCGTAGCCGTCCTCCAGGGCGAGAAGGACATCCAGGTGACCACCGTCGACGCCGAACTCATCGCCGCCGCCGCGCCTCACGCTGACCTGTTCCTGTTCGCGGACCTTACGCACAACCTCGTCGACACGGCCGGCCCGGCGCTCGGCATGCCGCTCCCAGGCGCGGACGCGGTCATCTCACCCACGGTCGTGCAAGTGATCGCCACCTACCTCGCTGGCAACCTGCGAGCACGCGGTGCGAACTCGCCAAGGTGAAGCAGTAGGCGGCGGTCACAGTGGCTGAGAAGAGGCGCTACCTCCTCAGGCTCGACGCCGAGATCCACGGCGCCATAGAGAAGTGGGCGGCCGACGACCTGCGCAGCGTCAACGCCCAGATCGAGTACCTGTTGACGGAGGCGCTGCGCAAGGCGAGCCGCCTGCCAGCCAAGCGCTCACCTGCCGCGCAGGCCGCCGACGCCGCGGACGGCGACGATAGCGCCGGCTAGCCGCCGCCCCGCAGGAAGCGCTGCACGTCGCGGTTATGCGCTGGCAGGTTCGTGTTCGGTCGGAACACGGGCACCCCACCTTCGCTGCCGTGAAGGAAGTAGAGGTAGGGAACGCCGGCGTCCGTCAAGCGCTGCGGCGACAGGACGGCAAGTAGGGCCTCCTGGCCAGGGTTACCGATGGGGCCCGCCGGGAGGCCAGGTCGCGTGTAGGTGTTCCACGGCGTGTCCTTCCGCAAGTCGCCAGCAACGGCACTCAAGTCGGGTAGTGCCTTGCCAAGGCCGTAAGCGACGGTCGGATCTGACTGCAGCAGCATGCCGTCGTCAAGGCGGTTGAGGAACACCCCAGCGATGATGGGCATCTCCTCGACCGAGGCGGCCTCCGCCTGCACCATGCTCGCCAAAGTCACCCAATCGTGAACGCTTAGGCCGGACTGGGCGAGGGCGTCGACCACTGGACCCGTCACCTCGGCCTCGAAACGCGCAACCATGGCGCCGAGCGCCTCGGAGGCCGTCGAATGCACCGGCAGGTCGTAACTAGCGGGGAAGAGGTAGCCCTCCAACGTGTCGTCCTTGGCCAGTCCGGGCGGCGCCAGCTCGCCAGGCGAGCGGACAAGGGCCGCGAGTTCCGGCTCCTCACCCAAGCCGTTGGCAGCTAGGCGCGCTACTACCGCGGTCGCGCGCCAACCTTCCGGCACGACGATGCGCACAGTGCGCGGCCGCCCGCCAGCCGCCAAGGCGTCAGCCAGCTCGCGACTGCTCATGCTTGGCGAGAGGTCGTAAAGCCCCTCGCCGACGCGCCTGTCGAGGTCGGTGAACCGCAGTAGCAGCTCGAAGGCGAACCCCGAACGCACGAGGCCGGCGTCATGCAGCGCTCCCGCCACACGCGCGCCACCCCAACCGGGGAGCACCTCGAACTCGACTTGCCTAGGGGTAGCGCTAACAGGTGACAGTGCGAAGCGCACGACCACCCACCCGGTGACCACGAGCACGAGGACTAGCAGCAGCGCCAACGCCAGCGCGCGACCGCGGCGCTTCGGGCGCGTGATGGCAGCTCCGTTCGGCTTGCTCGACTCGTCGCTCACCACTGCTCCTGCACGCGCCGAAGGTACGACTCCAAGATGAGTACTGCCGCCGCTTCGTCGAGGCGTCCCCTCTCCTGACGCCGGCCACGGGGCAAGTCGGAGGCCCCAACCTGGCGCTGAGCGATGCGCGTCGTAAGACGCTCGTCCTCGAACTCGACAACGGCGCCCGCCGCCGCGAGGGCGGCCGCGAAGCGTCTCACGCGTTCCGTCTGCAGCGACTCTGCGCCGTCGAGGCGCAGCGGCAGACCGACGATCGCCGCGGCGGCGCCATCAGCTGCCATGAGCTGCAAGATGGCTGGCACGTCCTTCTTGGTCCCTTGCCGTTCAAGCGCTCCGCGCCCGAACGCGAGGAGCGAACCGACCGCGCCCGACGCCAGGCCGATGCGGGCGTCGCCGACGTCGAGGCCGAGCAGGCGGGCGCCAGCGGCCAACGGCGTTGTGGCGCTCGGGTCGGTGGCGCTCAGACGGCCGCCTCTGCTGACGCGCGCACCCAACTCTCCAACACCAGCGCCACGCCATCCTCTACGTTGCTCGCCGTCACCAGATCGGCCGCAGCCAGGGCCTCCGGTTCGGAGTTGCCCATCGCCACGCCAAGCCCGGCCCAGGCGAGCATGGCGCTGTCGTTATGTTGGTCACCGAACGCCGCCACCTCAGACGGTTCAACCTGCCACTCCTCGCACAGGTGCGCCAGCGCGGCGCCCTTGTTGACGAGCGGATGGTGCACCTCGAGCAGGAAAGGCAGGCTCCAGGTCGTGTAGAGCTCCAGGTCGTTCAGGGATTCCGCCAAGGCAGAGGGGTGAGCGTCGTCGTAGACGGCCAGTAGCTTGATGGGGCCGCCATCCATGAACCCCTCCAGCGGCCCGATCGCCACGGGTGGGCCGCCGCGGAAGAGGTGAGCGGCGTTGCCTGGATCCCCGGCCGGTAACTCCGCGTCTAGGTACCAACCGCGTGAGGTCTCGAGTGCGAGGGTAGCGCCCGGCGCCGCCGCTCGCAGGCGCTCGACGGCGGCCTGCGCCACCCCAAGGTCGAGCGCCCGCAGGAGCTGGAAGCGCTGCGCGTGCCAGATGGCGGCGCCGTTGTAGGCCACGATCGTGCCGGTGGCCGCTATCTGCTCGGCCACCGGCAGCGCCGTGCGCAGCGGCCTGCCTGTCGCGACGACGACGTGCGCGCCGAGTGAGCGGACGGCGTCGATGGCCGCGCGCGTGCGAGCCGTCACGACTTTGTCAGGGCCCAGGAGGGTGCCGTCGATGTCTACCGCGATCACGCGCGGCAGCGTTGCGCCAGACGGCAGTATCGGCGGCTGACCGGTGAACGGTTCGGGCCGCGACGCTGCCGAGGCGTCTGGTGTGACCACCGGTCGGCTCAACCTGCCGTCAGCGCGCCGCCGACCGCGGCAAGCGCCTGGCTAAGCAGCGCGGGGTCCTTGACTCCGGCTTGGGCCATGTCTGGCCGCCCGCCGCCACTGCCGCCGACGCTGGCCGCCGCCGCCCTGACTACTTTGCCAGCGTTCGCGCCGCGCGCCTGCGCCGCGGGCGAGACCTTGGCCACGAGCGCGCCGCCAGAACCGACGACGACCAGGTCGGCGCCGCTCTTGGAGAGCAGGGTGTCTGCGGCGTTGCGGAGCGCGTTGACGTCGAGACCGTCGAGCAAGGCGGTCAAGTACTTGAAGCCGCCGGCCTCGAGCACCTCGTTGCCCCCGCCCGCACTCGTCTGGGCGGCCGCCAAGCGGTCGCGCAAGCGCGAGGCCTCCTTCAGCGCCTCCTTGTGATCGGCTTGCAGCTTGGTGAGCCTCTCCTCCAACTGTTCCGGCCTGCCGCCAAGGTGAGCGGCGAGCCGCAACTGCGTCTGGCGCAGGTCCGCTACGTAGCGCATGGCGGAGCCCCCGACGCGCGCCTCGATGCGGCGCACGCCAGCCGAGACGGCCTCCTCGCTGATGATGACGAAGGCGCCAATCTGACCGGTGCGGTCGACGTGCGTGCCGCCGCACAACTCCGTCGAGACGCCGCCCATGCTGACCATGCGCACGTTCTCGCCGTACTTCTCGCCGAACAGCATCATGGCGCCTGCACCGCGTGCCTCCGCGATCGGCACGACCCGCCAATCGACGGGTAGGTCAGATTGCACCCAGCGGTTGACCAGCGTCTCGATCTCGAGCTGCTGTTCCGCTGTCACGGCGTGCGGGTGCGAGAAGTCGAAGCGCAAGCGATCGGGCGCCACCAGCGAGCCCGCCTGGGCGACGTGCGTGCCTAGCACCGCGCGCAAGGCGGCGTGCAGTAGGTGCGTGGCAGAGTGATGCTTCTCCGTCTCGCGCCGCGCGGGATCGACCGTGGCGGTGACGGCCTGGTTGGCGTTCAGCGTGCCTCGCGCTACTCGCACGCGCTGCAGCGTCAGGCCCTGCCGCGACTTGCTCGTGGCGGACACGATGGCCTTACCGCCGGGCCAGACGAGCACGCCCGTGTCGCCCACTTGGCCACCGCCCTCAGGATAGAAGGGGGTGCGGTCGAGTACGACGGTGCCGACCTCGCCCTCAGTGAAGGACTCGAGCTCGCGCGCGTCATCGCCTTGCGTAACGAGCGCAACAACCCGCGCTTCCGCCTGCTCGGCGGTGTAACCAAGGAAGACCGTCTCGCCAGCGCGCTCCGCGACCTTACCGAGCGCGTCGCTCGTGGCCGTGAACAGTGCCTTGCCGCCTGCCGTGCCGCGCGAGAGGTCGCGCGCGTGCTCGCGGGCGGCTTCGTAGCCTTCGGCGTCGACCGCCACGCCGCGCTCGGCGGCCATCTCGCTCGTGAGGTCGAGTGGGAAGCCGTACGTTTGCCATAGGTCGAAGGCGACTGCGCCGGGAAGCAGCGGCCCGGCCAGTTCGTCTAGGAGGGCGCCAACGCGCTGGATGCCAGCCTCGAGCGTGCGAAGGAACTGCTCCTCCTCTGCGTGAATGATGCCCTTCACGCGCTCCGCTCCGTCCTTGACCTCCGGGTAGGCGGCGCCCATCGACTCGACGACCTGATCGACGAGCGTGTACAGGACGGGCTCGCGGAGACCTAGGAGCCACGCGTGGCGCGAGGCGCGGCGCGTGAGCATCTTCACGACGTAGCCGGCGCCGTCGTTGGCCGGCATGACGCCGTCCGTGATGGCGAAGGTCACGGCGCGCACGTGATCCGCGATGACCCTATGCGACACGGAGTTCGGGCCGGCGTAAGGCGAGCCGGAGAGCGCAGCTACGCGCCTGATGGTCGGCTGGAAGAGCTCGGTCGCGTAAGCGTCCTCCTTGCCCGTTAGCACGGCCACGAGACGCTCGAAGCCAAGGCCCGTGTCGATGTTCTGCTGCGGCAGCGGCTCCAGGTGGCCGCCGTCTTGGCGGTCGAACTGCGTGAACACGAGGTTCCAGAACTCGATGTAGCGGTCGCCCGAACCCGTGTTCGGTCCCACTTCCGTGTCCGTGCCGAAGCTCGGCCCGCGGTCGTAGAAGATCTCGGAGCACGGCCCGCAAGGCCCGTTCGGGCCTTTGCTGACGGCGTTCGCCGGCCAGAAGTTCTCGTCCTCACCCCAGCGGCTGATGCGCGCCTCAGGCACACCGACCTGGTCGCGCCAGATGGCGTAGGCGTCGTCGTCATCGTCGTAAACGGTGACGTACAAGCGCTCCTTGTCGAGCCCCATGTACTCCTGCGAGGTGGCGAACTCCCACGCCCACGCCGCCGCCTCAGGCTTGAAGTAGTCGCCAAAGGAGAAGTTGCCGAGCATCTCGAAGAACGAGTGGTGCCGCAACGTGCGCCCGACGTTCTCGATGTCGTTGATCCGCAGGCACTTCTGGGCCGTGGTGACGCGGTGCCAAGTGCCATCGTGACCAGCGAACTTGGGAGTAGCGCCGAGGAAGTACGGCTTGAACTGCACCATGCCAGCGCTGTTGAACATCAGCGTCGGGTCGTCGCTCTTGAGCGGCGCCGAGCCGAGTATCAGGTGTCCGCGAGACTGGAAGAAGCGCAAGTACCTCTCGCGCAAGTCGTTGATCTGTTCGATGCCGTCTACCACGTGGTGCCTCCGAGCGTACCGGAGGGTAAGTATACCGACTGCTCACGAGCGCGGCCTTGGTGCCGAGACGCCTGGTGGCTGAGCGGCGCCCTGAACGGCGCGGTACTCTGCGCGCTACATGCGCACCCCGAGACTAGCTCCCCGCTACGCCGTGCTCTGGTTCAGCTTCGCGAGCTTCGCACTGATCGGCGCCCTGCAGGCGCTCTACGGCCCGTCGTTCCCCATGCTGAGGGAGCGTTTCTCCATCGGGGTCGAGCAGGTGAGCATCGTCGTAAGCGCGCAGTTCATCGGGTCGTTCCTCGGCATCATCGCCTCTGGGCTCCTCCTGCGCGCACTGGGCTACAGGCGCGCCCTTGTCATCGCCGCCGCCAGCTTCGTGGCAGGCGTGGCTGCGATCGGTCTCGCTCCGACTTGGGGCATGGTGCTTGCTGGCGCCGTGCTCGCCGGGGCCGGCGCTGGGCTGCTGAACGTGTCCTGTAACCTCATGGTGGCCGTCAGCTTCCGCCCGAAGGCAGCCCCCGCCCTCAACCTCATCAACGCCGTGTTCGGCGTCGGCGCCGTGATCGGCCCACTCCTCGTGACGGCGTTGGAGCCGCGCTTCGCGCTGCCGTTCCTCATCCTCGGCGCAGGGGGGCTCATCCTCCTGCCCTGGACCCTACGCTTGCCGGTGCCTGAGGTGGCGCTCCGTGACCGCGGCGCCGCGCCCCTCGCGCTCGTCAACCTGGGCGCTTTCGTGCTCCTCTACATCTTCTACGTCTCCGTCGAAGTGGGGGTAACGTCGTGGGAGACGGAGTACCTCAACCCGTACTTCGGCGCCAGCGCCGCTGCTTACACGTCGCTCTACTGGCTGGCCATCACGGTGGGGCGGGTCCTGGCAGCGCCGCTCTCGGCACGGCTCCGGTCTCACCAGTTCGTCCTCTACGCCAGCGCCGCCACGCTCCTCTTCATGGTGGCTGCGCACCGCGTCGAGTCTGCGCCGGTGGCGTTCCTCCTCGTCGGGCTTAGCCTCTCACCCATCTTCCCGACAGCCCTCGCTTGGCTAACCGAGGTCTTCCCGGAGCGCTCGGAGCAGGTGACACCCATCGTGGTGGCTGGCGCCAACCTCGGCCCAGCGCTGACCGCGCCGCTCATCGGCCGCATAGTTCAGGTAGAGGGGGCGGCCGTCATCCCTACCGCGCTGTCTGGTTTGGCTCTGGCGTTACTCGTGGTAGTGGCCTTGCTGTGGTCGCGGACCCGAAGTCGAGCCGTATGAGCGAGAACGCGACGACCAGTACGGGGCCGATGCTCGTGATGGCTGTCGCGTAAAGCACCCACGGTCCGGCCAACGCGCTGGGCCACACGGGCGTGAGGGTTACGAGGGCGCCGAGCATCATGGCTACGGCAGCCACGAACGCCCAAGCACCTCGGAACGTGCCGGCGCCCAGGGTCACGCGCATGGCGTAGATGAGCCCAAGGCTGACGGCGCCGAGCAGGAAGGCGTGGAGGAAGAACACGTGCAGCGGCACGGCGAACAGCCACTCCCGCGCGGCTGGCACCGCGCCGGAGAACTCGACGACGCCCTTGATGGCGATGAGCGCCAGTGCCAGCTGCCGCAGCCACAGGGTCGCGCCGCTTAGCTGAGCTGGCCGCGGCTCAGCCGGCGGCCACACGGCGTGCACGAGCACGAGCCAGACGAGGGCTGCCACCGTGCTGGCGCTGGCGTCCGCGCCACCCGCCCAGGCCCAGCCGAGCCCGGCCACTGCGAAACGCGCCGCGCTGCGCACTGCGATCGCTGCAACCAACGCCCACACGAGCAACCCGATGGGGCGGCGCGCAAGGCGCCTTTGCGCTCCATGCCAGGCGGCGAGCCCTACTATGGCGAGTCCGAACCAGCCGTCAGCGAAGGCGGTAAGGAACCAGTCAACGAGCGCGAGCATCAGCGGGCGCTGCACTTGCCCCGTGGCGCCTAGCATCGCCAGCCCGCCGATGGCGACGGTAGCCACGACGAGCAGGGCGACGGCACCGTCGAACAGCCGCAGGACGGGCCAGCGCTTCACGCGCCAAGTCGCCGCGACGTACAAGGCGACGAACAAGTACCAAGCGATGCCGTTGGCCCCAGACGCGAACATCGAGATGGGCAGCGGCTTGCCGCCACCCAAGCTCAACATGTGGTAGCCGGTCTTGAGGAACGGTAGATAGGTTAGGAGCCCACCGAAGACGGCCAGGGCAGCGGCGAGTCCGAACCCCTTCGTCCGCAGCCCGCGGCCACTCAGATGCGCCCCAACCAGCAGCATCAGCGGCGGCGTGATCCACGAGAAGAACATCAGGTGCGAGTGCGCGTGTCTGATGTATTCCAGCACGCCCGGTAGGCGGTAGATCAGGGAGAAGCGGTAGTACGTGCCGGTGCTGGCGGCTAGTACGAAACTAGCCATGCTCACGCCCCACACCCAACGGGCCCGCACGATTACTGCTCTGGCATCTTGAGGAGGCGCCTTAGCTCGGCGAGGAACTCCGCCTCTCCGGCGCTAACACGCGGGCGGAACAGGCCGCCAGATGCGTGAGACACGTGCCGCGCCAAGTCGTAGAGGAAGACCTTGAACTCGTCGCCCTCGGCGTCGTCCTTGACGAGTTCGCCGACCTCGGCAAGGCGCTTGAGGAGGCGTTCACGTGTAAGTGGCTCCTCGCTAGCGGTGTAGTCAGGCGCTTCCGTGCGTTGGAACACGGCGCTCACGAGGCCGTTGTGCGCGTACTTGCGCTGCGCGTCGTAGAGGTAGCGGCCAGCGGCGAGGATCTCGCGGTAGTAGGCCACGACGCCAGTCCTGTCCGACGCGACGGTGGCTAACAGGACCTCGGCGGCTGCGTCGAGGAGGCTGTCCCGGGTGGCTTCGGGGTAATCGCTCATCACGCCGATCATGCCACGCGCTGGGGCCCCCGATCGTCCCAGCGCGAGCATGGCGGGAGTCGGCGCTCAGACCAGGCGGCGCCTGATGTTCGAACTGATGGCGTCGACGACGATGATGAACACCACGATGACGATGATGAACATCGAGACTTCAGCCCAGCGCCTGAACTGCAGTCGCTGAATGAGGGGCAGACCGATGCCGCCCGCGCCGACCATGCCGAGCACCGCGGCGGACCGCAAGTTGATCTCGAAGCGGTAAAGCACGTTGGACGCGAACTCTGGGAGCACCTGGGGCACGACCGCGAAGAGGAACGTGTGGAGCTGGTTCCCGCCTGCGGCCCTGATGGCCTCCATCGGGCCTTGATCGATGCCCTCGATGACGTCGGAGAACACCTTGCCGAGGTAACCGATCGAGTGGATGCCCATCGCCATGATGCCCGCCGTTGGCCCTGGGCCCGCCGCGGCAACGAAGATCACGGCCAGCACGATCTCAGGGAACGTGCGCACGGCCACCAGCACGGCCTTGCCAGGCAGCGCCCAGCGCGTGCCGCCCAAGAGGTTGCCGGCTGCAAGGAACGACATGGGGAACGCGAGAACGGCGCCGAGGATGGTGCCGAGGATGGCCATGAAGAACGTGGTGACCATCGAGTTCCACGCGAGTTCGAAGACGCTCGTCTCCGGCCGCACCAGGCCGCGAAGCAGCGGCATGGCGTTGCGCTGCAGGCCGCTAAGGACTCGCGACCAGGTCGGCAAGTTCATCGTCACCAACGCGAGGACGAAGAGTGCGACGAGGAGGGCAGCGCCGATGATCAAGAGGCTGCGGTTGCGGCGCACGCTCGCGGGCGCGCGCGGGATGTCTGTCGGGGGAGTCTGTAAGGTCTTGACCATGTTGCTAGATGAGCCGCGAGCGGGCCCAGACGCTGAACCCGTCGATGAGGAGGACGACAAGGAAGATCACGACGATGAGGGCGCCTAGGCCGGTGTAGTCGAAGAAGTTCAGGTAACGCTGCAGCAGTACGCCGATGCCTCCGGCGCCGACGAAGCCGATGACCACGCTGGCGCGCACGTTGATCTCGAAAACGTAGAGGATGAAGGAGACCATGGTGGCAGCTACCTGCGGGACGACGGCGAAGACGATGGTGCGGTTACGTCCCGCCCCGACCGCCCGCAACGCCTCGAGCGGGCCGGGATCGATCGACTCGACCGTCTCCGACCCGAGCTTGGCGAGCACGCCGATGGAGAAGAGCGTAAGGGCCACCACGCCTGGCAGCGCCCCGAGTCCGAGTACGGCCACGAACAGCGCCGCCCACAACAGGTCCGGAATGCTGCGCAGGACGGTCAACAGGGTGCGCGCCACCCACATGCTGATGGGGTCGATCGCCGTGTTGGCTGAAGCGAGGAAGATGAGCGGGATGGCGATGAGGCTGCCAACGACGGTGGCTACGTAAGCGATCTGGATGGTCTGCAGTAGCGGCGACCAGATCTGAGGCAGCGCGGTGAAGTCTGGCGCCATGCGCCCGAAGAAGCGGAAGAAGTCGGCCGCCCCCGTGAAGAGCGCGGGCAAGTTGAACTTCGTCGCCCTGAAGGCGAACAAGACGAGCACGGCAAAGACCGCCAGCGTGCCCCAGCTCTTGAGGCGCCTGGCAGCCTGCGGGCGCACGCTGTCTTGGCTAGACACCCCGGAGGTCCTTGTCGTCGATGGGGCGACCGTAGATGTCCTCGAAGGCGGCGTCCGTCGCCTCGTCAGGCGTGCCGTCGAACACGACGAGGCCGTCGCGCATGCCGATGATGCGGTCTGCGTAGTCGCGGGCCATGTCGATGAAGTGCAGGTTCACCAGTGTCGTTATGCCGTCCTCCCTAGCGATGCGCTTGAGGTCAGACATGACGGCGTGCGAGGTGGGCGGGTCGAGGCTGGCGACGGGCTCGTCGGCGAGCATGACGGTCGGTCGTTGCGCCAGGGCGCGGGCGATGCCAACACGCTGCTGCTGGCCGCCAGAGAGCGCGTCTGCCCTCACGTAGGCCTTCTCCGGGATCCCAACGCGCCGCAGGCAGTCGTGCGCGTAGGCGAGGTCCTCGCGTGGAAACGCGCCCAGCACGCCACGCCACGCTGGTAGGTCGCCGAGGCGACCAGCTAGCACGTTGCGGATGACGCTAGAGCGCTTCACCAGGTTGAAGGTCTGGAAGATCATGCCGATGTCTGAGCGCGCACGCCTAAGCGCCTGGCCGCGCGCGGCCGTGACGTTGGTGCCAGCCACGGTCACGTGGCCGGTCGACGGCGCGACCAGGTTGTTGACGGTGCGGATGAGGGTAGATTTACCCGCGCCCGACAAGCCGACGACAACGACGAACTGACCCTGAGGGACTTGCAGACTCACGCCCTTGAGGGCCTTGAGTCCAGTCTTGTAGATGACTTCGACGTTTTCGAACTCGATATGTGCCACGACGGGACAACGCTACACGGAAACGGGCGACCAGGGATAGACCCGGCCGCCCGCAATCTGTGAACTAGGCGCCAGAGCGCCCGAGAACTACCGCTGGAAGGTCTTGGAGACCTCGCGAACGATGTCGTACGCGGACGCGTCAACGCGAGCGAAGTCGGTCACGTTGAAGAGCGTCTTGGTGAGTTCCTTGCCTTCCGGCGTGCTGGCGATGTCGATGAGCGCGTCTGCGATCTGGTCGACGAGTTGCGGGTCGAGACCCTTGCGCACGACGGCGCCGTCGTTCGGGATGTAATCGGAGTAACCGAGGATGCACACGACGTCCTTGACGTCTGGGTACTCGGCCTCGATGGTCTCGCGGCCGTCAGAGCCTGGGCTGCCACCGAAGGTGACGGAAACGTCGACGTCACCGTTGTAGACGGCGAGGGCGGACGCGTCGTGCGAGCCGGCGAAGATGGAGGTCATCTCCGTGTCAGGGTCGATGCCGTACGTGTTCTTGAGGGTGACGTACGGGAACTGGTAACCGGAAGCGGAGCCCGGATCGACGAAGGCGATGGTCTTGCCGCGGAGCTGCTCGAAGGTCGTGATGCCGCTGTCGCAACGCACGTTGAACTGCGCGCGGTACGCGGTGGCGCCTTGACGCACGGAGGCCAGGATGACCTGGGCGCCGTAGTTGTCGACGGCCTGAACGAGTGCGGCTGGCCCGAAGAGCCCGATGTCGACGCGACCGGTGCCGACGGCTTCTACGAGGCCGACGAAGTTGGTCGAAACGAAGGTCTCGACGGGGATGAGGAGGCGCTCGGAGAGCATGGCGGCGATCGGGTCAAGGCTATCGACGATGGTGTCGGCCTCGCGGCTAGGCACCATGCCCAAGATGAGCTTGGCAGGTACGTCGCCTTGTGCGCTGGCGGTGCCCATGAAGAGCGTGGCGCCTAGCACGACGGCAATAAGGGTTGAGAACAGTCGCTTCAAGTGGTTTCCTCCGACGTTCGTAATCGAGGCGTAACGCGGTGAGCGGACCGCCCGCTTCGCCGTGTTCGTGCCTGCGCGGGAGCAAGAGTAGCACGGGCGCGCGCGCCGTTACATCACTCTTTGTTAAGAGTCTCACACAGCCTGATGGTTGCGGCCAGCACGCCGTTAAGTGAGCCTGATGCTGGTCAACGCCGCCCTGGTGGCAGCGGCCGCGCACCCGTTCCAACGGCCACGGCTGCGGCTACCAGCGCATCGGTCGACGAGATGAGTGGAACGCCAACTCCGGCGGCTGCTAGGTCGCTCGAGCGCAACACGAGGGGGACTTCTGTGCAGCCAGCGACGATGGCCGCCGCGCCGTCCGCCACCAGCTCTGTGGCCAACGCCAGCATCGCCGCGCGCACGTCCTCACCCACCTCGCCCCCCTTTACGCGGTAGAGGAGGTCCATGAAACGGGCCCGGCTCTCCCCGCTCGGCTCGCTTACGCTCACGCCGCGCCCTAGGAACGCCGTGGCGTAGAGGCGGGCGTCTTGCGCCCCTGCGGCCGCGAGGACGCCCACCCGCGTCGCGCCGGGCGCCGCGGCCAGGGTGGCAGCGACCGTCTCGTCGATGATGCTGACCAGCGGTGCCCGCACCGCCTCCACGATGTCGTCGGCGTAGGCGTGGGCCGTGTTGCACACCATGAACAGGACTTCGGCCCCGGCGGCCTCCAGGCGTCTCGCCATGTCGGCGAGCCGCGGCCCTGGGCTGGGGCCGACTCCCGCCACCGCCTCGTTGCGGTTGGGTACGCGCGGGTCGGAGAGCAGCACGAGGTGGAGGTGGTCGCTGTCGCCGCGGGCCGGCGTTGCCGCCACGACCTTGGCGTAGAAATCGACGCTGGCAGCCGGCCCGAGTCCGCCGATGATGCCGAGCACTGGCCGGCGCCCCTGCATCAACCGACCAGCACGTCCTGGTAGGCGTACAGCGCCGGGCTGCCGCCCGTATGGAGGAAGACGACGTTGTCGTGCCGCTCGAACGCACCGCTGCGCACGAGGTCGATGAGCCCAGCCGCCGCCTTGCCTGAGTAGACGGGGTCGAGGAGCACACCCTCGAAGCGCGCGAACAGCTTCACGGCCTCGACCATGCCCGGAGTAGGGATGGAGTAGCCGCCGCCGACGTAACCGTCCAGCACCTCGATGTCGGCCGCCGTCGGGAGCCGCTCGGAGCCAGCCAGTTCCGCCGTGGCGCGGGCCAGGCCGAGGATCTTCTCTTCCTGCGGCGCCTTCGGCGCACGCACGCTGATGCCAGTGACGGGTACGCCAGCGCTCGTGCCAGTCAGGCCAGCCACCACGCCGGAGTGCGTGCCGCCGCTGCCGCTGGCCGTCACGAGGCGCGTGACGTTCAAGCCGAGGTCGAACGCCTGCTGCATCAGCTCCTGGGCGCACGCTACGTAGCCGAGCGCGCCTAGCGGGTTGGAACCGCCGCCCGGGATGACGTACGCCTTGCGCCCGAGAGCTGCCACCTCGCCCGCCACCACCTGCATGGCCGCGTTCAGGTCGGTGCCTGCCGGCACGACCGTCACGGCCTCTACCCCCAGTAGGTTGAAGAGGAAGTTGTTGCCGCTCGCCTGCACGTCGTAGCTGTTCGGCACGCGCTCCTCGAGCACGAGGCGGCACGAGAGCCCCTCGTGGACGGCGGCGGCGAGCGTCAAGCGGCAGTGATTCGACTGCACGGCGCCGGTCGTCACCAACGTGTCAGCGCCCTGTTCCAAGGCGTCAGCTACCAGGAACTCGAGCTTGCGGGTCTTGTTCCCGCCAGCTGCCAGTCCAAGGAGGTCGTCGCGCTTGAGCCATAAGTTCGGGCCGCCAAGGTGCGCGCTAAGGCGCGGGAGAGGCTCGAGAGGCGTTGGGCCTTGGGTGTAGTGGCGACGGGGGAAACGAGAGAGTTGCATGCTGCATCATAAGTGCCGAACGCGGCGCCACAGCACCCGCCAGGGTTGGAAAAACACCGCGGACTTAGGGGGTATGCTCACGCATCGCGCTTGGCACGTGCTCCCGCGTCACGCGTCTCGAGGAGAGTAGGCATGACCATCTCACTGCATGAAGCCACGCTAGCAGCGGCTCAGCCAGGGGCCGGTGCCTTCGCGCCGCTGGCGCGCAACGAAGGCATGGCGCTTGAACTCGATTGGGTCGAGGGCGTGCGCGTCAACCGCAGCGCCGTCGAACGCCGCGCGGCCACGCTCACCACGCGGCGCAGCGTCAAGAAGGAGTGGCAGGCAGCTTGGCTGCTCAAGGCCATCACCCTCATCGACCTGACGACCCTGGCTGGCGACGACACCGTCGGCCGCGTTAGGCGCCTGTGCGCCAAGGCCGTCCAGCCCGTCCGCCACGACCTGCTCGAAGACCTCGGCATGAGCGCCGTGCGCATCACCACCGGCGCAGTGTGCGTTTACCACGACATGGTTCCCGCCGCGGTCGCGGCCCTGCGCGGCAGCGGCGTGCCCGTTGCCGCCGTCTCGACGGGCTTCCCCGCTGGCCTGTCGCCGCTGGACACCCGCGTCGAAGAGATCCGCCGCTCGGTAGCTGAAGGGGCGGACGAGATCGACATCGTCATCTCCCGCCGCCTCGCGCTCGCGCACGACTGGGAGGCGCTTTACGACGAGTTGCTCCTCTTCCGCGAGGCTTGCGGGCCAGCGCACATGAAGGCCATCCTCGCGACCGGCGAGTTGGGCACGCTCCGCAACGTCTACAGCGCAAGCCTGGTTGCCATGATGGCCGGCGCTGACTTCATCAAGACCTCGACGGGCAAGGAGACCGAGAACGCGACCCTGCCAGTCAGCCTCGTGATGACCCGCGCCATCCGTGAGTATCACGAGCGCAGCGGCTACGCCGTCGGCTTCAAGCCGGCCGGTGGGCTGCGCACCGCCAAGGACGCCCTCAACTGGCTCGTGCTCATGAGAGAGGAGCTCGGCCGGCGCTGGCTCGAGCCTGACCTCTTTCGCATGGGCGCCAGTTCGCTCCTCGCGGACATCGAACGTCAACTCGAGCACCACGTAACGGGCCGTTACTCCGCCACCTACCGCCACCCCCTCGGCTGATGGGGTTCGCGAGCACAAGGAGCCTCCGAGCATGAGCATCAAGGAGATCTTCGAGACCCTGGATTACGGTCCAGCACCTGAGGCCACCGACGTCGCGAGCGACTGGCTGGAACGCCACGGTAGACGCTTCGGGCACTTCATCGGCGGGCGCTTCGTCAAGCCTGCTGGGGGAGAGACGTTCGCCACCTACCACCCTGGCGACGCGCGCGAACTAGCACAAGTCGCGCAGGGCGACGAGCGCGACGTAGCCAAGGCAGTCAAGGCCGCCCGCGCTGCGCAGGGCGCCTGGCAGGAGCTGGGCGGCCATGAACGCGCCCGTTACCTCTACGCACTCGCGCGGCACGTGCAGAAGCACGCGCGGCTACTGGCGGTCCTCGAGGCGCTCGACAACGGCAAGCCCATTCGCGAGACGCGCGACCTGGACGTGCCGCTCGTTGCGCGCCACTTCTACCACCACGCTGGTTGGGCGCAACTCCTGGAGAGCGAGTTCCCCGCCTACACCGCCGTTGGCGTGTGCGCGCAGATCATCCCGTGGAACTTCCCGCTACTCATGCTCGCCTGGAAGGTAGCTCCGGCGCTTGCCGCAGGCAACACCGTGGTCCTCAAGCCGGCCGAGTTCACGCCGCTAACAGCGCTGCTCTTCGCCGAACTGGCCGCCGAGGTCGGGCTGCCAGCAGGGGTCTTCAACGTCGTGACCGGCGATGGTCGCACTGGTGCCGCCCTCGTTGACGCGGAGGGTATCGACAAGGTCGCGTTCACCGGCTCGACCGAGGTCGGGCGCAGCATCCGCAAGGCAACCGCTGGCCGCGGCTTGAAGCTCTCGCTCGAGCTGGGCGGCAAGTCGCCGTTCATCGTGTTCGACGATGCCGACATAGACAGCGCGGTCGAGGGCGTCGTCGACGCCATCTGGTTCAACCAGGGGCAAGTCTGCTGCGCAGGCAGCAGGCTGCTCGTGCAGGAGAGCGTGGCCGCGCGGCTCGAGGCCAAGCTCATCGCGCGCATGGAGTCGCTGCGCGAGGGTCCGCCCCTCGACAAGGGCATCGACATCGGCGCCATCATCGCGCCGGTGCAGCTCTCTAAGATCGAACGCCTCGTGGCCCAGGGCCGTGAGGAGGGCGCGCGCTGCTACCAACCCAGTTGGAGCGCCCCGAAGGACGGTTGGTACTACCCCCCGACGCTCTTCACCGACGTCTCCCCAGCCGCCACCATCGCCCAGGAGGAGATCTTCGGGCCCGTGATCGTCAGCATGACGTTCCGCACGCCGGCAGAGGCCGTCGAACTGGCCAACGACACGCGCTACGGCCTTGCCGCCAGCGTGTGGACCGAGAACGTCAACCTCGCCCTCGACATCGCGCCCCGCCTGAAGGCGGGCGTGGTGTGGGTCAACTGCACGAACCAGTTCGACGCTGCCGCTGGCTTCGGTGGCTACCGCGAGAGCGGCTTCGGGCGCGAGGGCGGCCGCGAAGGCATGTTCGAGTACCTCAAGCCGCGGTACGAAGGTGGTTTGACGCGCTACGCCGCCACCGACCTGGCGGACCCCGCCGCCGCGGCGGACATCACCGCCGGCCTGGATGAGGCGACCGCGCCGCTAGGCATCGACCGCACCCCGAAGCTCTACATCGGAGGTAAGCAGAAGCGCCCAGACGGCAATTACGCCTATCCAGTGGTCAGCGCCACGGGCGTCCGCGTCGGCGACGCGCCGCTCGGCAACCGCAAGGACGTGCGTGACGCCGTCGAGGCGGCCGTCAAGGGCACTGCCTGGACCAAGGCCACGGCCCACGGCCGCGCGCAAGTCCTCTACTACGTGGCTGAGAACCTCAGCGCGCGCGCGCCCGAGTTCGAGGCGCGCGTCCGCAGCCTGACCGGCGTCACGCGCCGCGCGGCCGCGCGCGAGGTAAGCAAGAGCGTCGAGCGCCTCTTCTCGGCCGCGGCGTACGCTGACAAGTACGACGGCAGCGTGCACCCCACGTCCATGCGCAACGTCACGCTGGCCATGAACGAGCCTTTCGACGTCCTCGCCATCGTCTGCCCTGACGAAGCGCCGCTGCTGGCTTTCGTTTCCCTGGTAGCGCCCGCGCTGGCCATGGGCAACCGCGTGGTGGCCGTGCCTAGCGCGCGCTGGCCGCTCCTCGCCACCGACCTCTACCAAGTGTTCGACACCTCAGACGTGCCTGGCGGCGCGATCAACATCGTCACCGGCGTGCGCGACGAGCTCGCGCAGGTCCTGGCGAGGCACGACGCGGTGGAGGCCATGTGGTACCTGGGCTCCGCCGCCGGCAGCGCCATGGTCGAACGCGAGAGCGCAGGCAACCTCAAGGCCACCTGGGTGAACAGCGGCAAGCAGCGCGATTGGTACGACGACGCGCAGGCGGCGGGCCCCGAGCTCCTGCGCCGCGCGACGCGCGTGAAGAACGTCTGGGTCCCGTATGGCGAGTGATCGCGCTGCCTTCCTCGGCGGGCTTAGCGATCAACTAGCCGAGCTGCGCGCGGAAGGCCTCTACAAGGGCGAGCGCATCATCGCCTCGCAGCAGCAGGCGCTCATCGAGGTGGCGGAGGGCGGCGCCAGGCGCGAGGTTCTCAACCTGTGCGCGAACAACTACCTCGGGCTGGCGAACCACCCGGACGTCATCCGCGCCGCGCAACGCGGCCTCGATGAACGCGGTTTCGGGGTGGCGTCCGTGCGCTTCATCTGCGGCACGCAAGACATCCACAAGGAACTCGAGGCCCGCCTCAGCGCATTCCTCGGCACGGACGACACCATCCTCTACTCCTCGTGCTTCGACGCCAATGGCGGCCTCTTCGAGACCCTCCTCGGTGAGGGGGACGCCATCATCTCCGACTCCCTCAACCACGCGAGCATCATCGACGGCGTGCGCCTGTCGAAGGCCGTCCGCTACCGTTACGCCAACAACGACATGGCCGACCTCGAGCGTCAACTGCAGGCCGCCGTCGCTGCGGGCGCACGCTACAAACTCATCGCCACGGACGGTGTGTTCTCGATGGACGGCATCATCGCCGACCTAGAGGCCATCTGCGACTTGGCCGATGAGTACGACGCTCTCGTCATGGTCGACGACAGCCACGCCACCGGATTCACGGGCGAGGCGGGTCGCGGGTCTCACGAGGAGCGCGGGGTCATGGGGCGCGTCGACATCCTGACCGGCACCCTCGGCAAGGCCCTCGGCGGCGCTTCTGGTGGTTACACGAGCGGTCGTAAGGAGATCGTGGCGTGGCTGCGGCAGCGCAGCAGGCCTTACCTGTTCTCCAACTCGTTGGCGCCGAGCGTGGTTGCCGCTTCGTTGCAGGTCCTCAACATGCTCGAGGACGGCGCAGAGTTGCGCGAGCGGCTACGCGCCAACGCTAGCTACTTCCGTGGCGCCATGACCGCCGCTGGTTTCACGCTGGTTGGGGAGGGCCACCCGATCATACCGGTCATGCTCGGCGACGCCGCGCTGGCTGGCCGCATGGCTGAGCGCTTGCTTGACCTCGGCATCTACGTCGTGGCCTTCTCGTTCCCCGTGGTTCCGCGCGGCGCGGCGCGCATTCGTACCCAGATGTCTGCCGCCCACACGCGGGACCAACTCGAGCACGCCGTCGCTGCGTTCACGCAGGTGGGTAGGGAACTCGGCGCCATCTGAGCGCGCACATGCCGGGAGGAAACCGAAAGTCATGAGAGCCTTGTCAAAGCTCGAGGCGCGCGAGGGTATCTGGCGCGTGGACGCCCCTGAACCAACGCCGGGCCCCAACGACCTGCTGATCCGCATCTCAAAGACCAGCCTCTGCGGCACCGACGTGCACATCTACAACTGGGACGCCTGGTCGCAGCGCACCGTTCCGGTGCCGATGATCACCGGCCACGAGTGGGTGGGAGTGGTCGCTGGCGTTGGCTCGGAGGTGCGCGGTTTCGCCCCTGGCGACCGTGTTAGCGGTGAAGGCCACATCACTTGCGGTTACTGCCGCAACTGCCGCGCTGGGCGCAGGCACCTGTGCCGCAACACCATCGGGCTCGGCGTGCAGCGCCAAGGCGCTTTCGCCGACTACCTAGTCCTCCCCGCGTTCAACGCCTTCAAGCTTCCGGACGCCATCGATGACGAGGTCGGCGCCATCCTCGATCCGCTCGGTAACGCCGTCCACACCGCCCTGACATACGACCTGGTCGGCGAGGACGTGCTGATAACTGGCGCCGGGCCGATCGGCCTCATGGCCTCGGCGGTGGCGCGCTTCGTCGGGGCGCGAAACATCGTCATCACCGACGTGAACCCCGCGCGGCTCGCCATGGCGCAGCGCATGGGCGCCACTGTCGGGGTCAACGTCGCCGACCCCGCCAGCGACCTGCATGACGTGATGGCGTCGCTAGGCATGCGCGAGGGGTTCGACGTAGCGCTCGAGATGTCGGGCGCTGCCGCGGCTTACTCGCAGATCCTCGACACCATCATCCACGGCGGCAAGGTCGCGCTGCTTGGCATTCCGTCCGTCGATATCGCCATCGATTGGAACCAAGTGATCTTCAAGGGCCTGAACCTCCACGGCATCTACGGCCGCCAGATGTTCGAGACCTGGTACAAGATGAGCAACTTGCTGCAGGCCGGACTAGACGTAACGCCCGTCATCACGCACCACTTCGCGGCCGAGGAGTTCCAGCAGGCCTTCGACGTCATGCGCGCCGGCGCGTCTGGCAAGGTCTTGCTCGACTGGGCATGAAGCTGGCAGCTGGCCTCCGCTTCACTACTGGGGCGTGAGCGTGAACCCAGAAGCCGCCGCGGTGAAGGCCCTCGTTTACCTCGGCCTCATGCTGCTGGTAGGCGGCGCAGTCACCACGACGTGGCTAGCGCGGGGCAGCGTACGCGGTGGCAACAGGCGCCTCGTGACGTGGCTCGTCATCGTCGGTGCCCTCGCACTGGTCGCGGCGTCACTGTTAGAGGTAGTTGCGGTGCTGCATGACGTGCTTGGGCGTGTAGACGGGGCGCTAGTCGGAAGGTACCTCTGGTCGACGCAGCACGGGCAGGTCGTAAGGCAGCGAGCCGTGCTTGCGCCCATCGTCGCCATGGTCACCGCCGCGTTAGCGTGGTGGCCGGCTGGCGCCTCCTCGGCCTCCTGGCTGCGCGGTCGACCAGCTGGCGTTGCCCGTCGAGTGCTTCGTCTCGTCGCCTTCGCCGCCTCGGCCTGGCTCCTCTTCGGCTTCAGCCGCGTCAGTCACGCCGCAGCCATGGGGGGCGGCCTGCCGTTAGCCGCGGACTTCTTTCACCTCCTAGCGGCCGCTCTGTGGGCGGGTCCGCTTGGCTACCTCGCGCTGCTGCGGCACGGTGAGGCTGGCCGCGGCGCCATGCTCATCGCGTTCAAGCGCCTGTCGCTCGTCGGCCTGATCGCCGTCATCGTGCTTACGGTCTCTGGCATTTACACCGCTCTGACACACTTGTCAGCGCCGGCTGCTTTCGCTCGTTCTGGTTACGGGATCGCCCTGTGGGTGAAGCTCGGGCTCTTCGCGCTGGTGGTAGGGGCGGCGGCCGCGAACCGCTTCGCGTTCATGCCGCGCATGTTACGAGACGGCGCGGCCACGGCCCTCATGCGGTCCGTGCGCGTCGAGGCCATGCTCGTAGTGCTGATCATCCTTGCGACGGGGGCGCTCACGACGTCAGCGCTACCGCACGGCGAGGCCGCCATGCCTGGGGCGTGGGGCAACCTTTTGAACCTCATCGAGCTGCTGCGGCGCTGAGCGCCCTGCCGCTATCTGGGAGCGCGGTGCGCACTGACCACGGCGCGAGCGGGTTCCCAGACTACACTCCGCCTAGCGCGGCTAGCTCACTGCCACCTTCTTGACCTGGGCCCGCAAGCCGCGCTTGCCCGCCCCATGTTAGGGGCGAGCCATCGCCCCAGGGGAGGGGTCACATGTTCCGCCACCTCCTACTGCCTCTGACGGGGGGCCGATCAGACGCGATCGCCATTGGCCACGCCCGCGCCATCGCCCTGAAGTCCGAGGCCGACATCCGCATCATCCAGGTGCTAGAACTCCCTGAGCAGGGTGCCGCCGCCTACCCGGTCGACCCCGTCGAGTGGCACGCCTTGCGCCTGGAGGCAGAAGCGTACTTGGAGCGCGTCTCCCGCGAACTGAAGGACGCGGGGTTGCAAGTCGACTGCTCCGTCTTGGAGGGCCAGTCCTCGGAGCACATCATCCACCACGCCCACCAGGGCGCCGACCTCATGGTGTTGCCAGCTAGCGTCTTCGGCCGCTCGCAAATCGGCGCCCTCGGCGGCCAGGCCTTGTGGCGCTCGTACATCTCGACGCTGCTCGTCAGGGGCGAGGCTGCGCCTAAGGAGACGGAGCTTGGGGCAGCCAACCCGTCGACGAGGCCAGCTGATCGCGTGGTGCCAGAAGCGGACGCGTGGGATGCGGATGACGCGGAGGAGCCGGCGGCAGCGCTACCCGCCGTCCTCGACCCCAATGGGCTATATGCCATGGTGCTCGTGCCGCTCGACGGCTCGAAGCGCGCCGAGTGCGTGCTGCCTGCCGTGCGCTTTCTAACCGAGAAGTTCGGCTCGCGCATAGTCCTCGCCCATGTCGTCGAGGAGCCGGCCCTACCGCGCTCCCTGCCGCCGACCGCGGAGGAGCTCGAGCTGGTGCAGCGCTTGGTGGCCGTCAACCTGGCCGCCGCGACGACGTACCTAGACGACGTCAAGAGCAGGGTGGGGGAGGCGGCCGAGGTGAGGCTAGTCACTGGCCGCGGCACGGCGTCCGCCCTGCACGCCCTCGTCGAGGAGTACGCCCCGGACCTCTTGATCATGAGCGCCCACGGCTACGGTGGCGACCAGACGTGGCCGTTCGGGGAGGTGACGACCAACCTCATCGGGTACAGCCGCACCCCACTGCTCTTGATCCACGACCGCCCGTGGAACGAACGCACCGCGGCCCCCAGTGACGTAACTGACGAGGCGTGGGGCAGGTGACCGACGTAGTTGCCGGGAGTGTGCCCGCCGCCGAGCCCGACGAAGCCCAGCAGTTCGAGCGCCTAGCTAGCGCCTGGGCGGCCGAGCAACCCGTTGCAAGGAAGGCCTCGAGCGGAGCACAGGAGGCGCCAACCCCGGCTACGCGCCTGAACGGCAGCAACAGGAAGTTGAGGCGCGCGCACCAACGGTTCGCCCAGCAATCGGCCGCCACGGAAGCCGACTCCTACGCGGCCGAGTGGTTCCTCGACAACTACTACCTGATCCGCGAGTCCGTCAGGCAAGTGATCGAGGACCTGCCGCCCGACTTCTACCGCAAGCTGCCGCGCCTCGAACGTGGAGCGCCGCTAGCTGACGCGCCGCGCGCGCAGGCCCTCGCCATGAAGCTGCTCGAGGAGTGTTCCGGCCGCGTGGACAGCGCGCGGCTCGCGTTGCTCGTCGAGGCGTACCAGCGCAGCGCGCCCCTCACCATGGGCGAGCTCTGGGCGCTGCCGAGCCTGTTGCGGCTTGGGCTACTCGAGTGGTTGAGCGAGAGCGCCGACATCCTCACGTCCAGCCCACCTGGCACCGTCGGTGGCGAGGACCAAAGCGACCACGATCAACGCGTAGCGAACTGCATCGTCGGGCTGAGGACGCTGAAGACCACCGAGTGGGACACCTTCTTCGAGGCGGCGAGCTGGACCGAGCGCGAACTGCGGCGCGACCCGAGCGGCGACTACGCGAACATGACCTTCGAGACCCGCGACCGTTACCGCAAGGGAGTCGAGCGCATAGCGCGGCGCAGCGACGCCGATGAACTCGAGGTGGCGCGCGCCGCGGTCGAGTTGGCCGAGGCGGCGGCTGGCACGGAGCCAGGGAAGCCTAGAACGCGGCACGTTGGTTACTACCTCGTGGACCGCGGCGTCGAACGGCTCGAACACGCTTACGGTTACCGGCGCTCGGCCGGTGAACGCGTGAAGGCGTGGGTGTACGCCCACCCGACCACCGTCTACCTCGGCAGCATCATGGTCGCCGCGGCCGCCCTCATCCTGTGGGGCTGCGCGTACGCTGCCTCCGTTGGCGCCAGCGTCTGGCTGGTCGCGCTCGTAGCCGTACTACTGCTCGTGCCGGCCTTGACGGTGGCGGTCGCGCTCGTCAATTACGGGGTCAGCCACCTGCTCGAGCCTAAGCTCCTTCCGAAGTTGGACTTCAGGAACGGCGTCCCGCACGCGCACGCGACGGCCGTCGTCATGCCCGTGCTGGTCGGCAGTCGCGACGAGATAGACGAGCTCTTGAGCCAGCTGGAGCGCCACTATCTCGGCAATCCCGACCCACAGCTCTCGTTCGCGCTCCTAACGGACTTCCCGGATGCCGATGCCGCCACCTTGCCAGGCGAGTCCGACCTGCTCGAGTACGCCGCTAAGCGCATCGAGCGCCTGAACGCCACCTACGGAACCGACGAGGGCGACGCGCCCTTCTACCTCCTGCATCGCGGCCGCCGCTGGAACCCACGCGAGGGGGTGTGGATGGGGTGGGAACGCAAGCGCGGCAAGCTCATGGAACTAAACCACCTCCTGCGCGGCGCGACAGGCACCACGTTCGAGTTGACCGTGGGCGCCATGGAGCGGCTGACGCAAGTCCAGTACGTGCTCACGCTCGACGCCGACACGCGCCTGCCGCCAAGCAGCGCCCACCGGCTGATAGGCACCCTCGCTCACCCCCTCAACCGCGCGGAGTTCGGCGAGAACGGCCGCGTCGTCGAGGGTTATAGCCTCCTCCAACCGCGCACGGACGTGCTGCCAGAGAGCGCCAACGCGTCGCGCTTCAGCCGCCTCTTCGTCGGAGAGAACGGCCTCGACCTCTACACCACTGCCGTCTCCGACGTCTACCAGGACCTCTTCGGGGCCGCGATATTCGTCGGCAAGGGCCTCTACCGCCTCGACGACTTCGAGCGGGCGCTCGAGGGCCGCGTGCCTGAGAACAGCCTCCTGAGCCATGACCTCCTCGAGGGCATCTACGGCGGCGTCGCCCTCGTCAGCGACGTCGTTCTCTACGAGGAGTACCCGCCGACCTATCTAGCTCAAGTGCAGCGCGCGCAGCGCTGGGTGCGTGGCGACTGGCAGTTGCTGCCGTGGCTCGTCGCCACTCTCCTAGGAGTACGCGGTGGTGGTAGCGGTGAACGCCTCGGCCTCGTTGGCGCGTGGAAGATCGCAGACAACTTGCGCCGCAGCCTCCTCGCGCCCGCGCTCTTCCTCCTCTTCCTCGGCGGCTGGTTGGTGCTGCCTGGCTCGGTGCTCGTCTGGACCCTCATAGCGATCTCCACGCTCGCGGCACCACTGCTCGCAAGTGCCGTGATCGCTTACGTCGCCGGCCTCATCGAGAACGACGAGGTGCCTGGCCGCCGCAGGCTGATGGCGTGGCAACCGCTCAGCCAGGCGCTTGGGCGCTTCGTAATCACCATCTCGTTCGTGCCGTACGAAGCGATCATGGTCTCGACGAGCGTGATCATCACGCTGTTCCGCCTCTTCGTCAGCCACCGCAACCTGCTGAAGTGGCGCACGGCCGCGCAGTCGAACCGCTCGCCTGCCCCGACGCTGCTCGGCAACATCCAGCGCATGGCGTGGGCCCTGGCTTTGACGCTGGCGACGACCGTCTTGCTAGCGAGGTTCAAGCCCAGCTCCCTAGCGGAGGCCGGCGTCGTGCTCGTCCTCTGGTTCCTTGCTCCGCTGACGGCGTACTTGCTGTCGGTGGCGAGCAGCGCCGCGCCGCGCGCCCTCACGGCCGAGGAGCGCAGCAAGCTCCACGGGCTCGCGCGGCGCACGTGGCTCTACTTCGAGAGCTTCGTCGGGCCAGAGGACAACTGGCTGCCGCCAGACAACGTGCAACTCGACCCCAAACCGGTCACGGCGCACCGCACCTCGCCCACGAACATCGGGCTGATGCTCCTCTCCACCCTAGCGGCGCACGACCTCGGCTACCTTGGCATGGTCGACCTGTCTCTCCGCCTGCGCCAGACGCTCGACGTGCTCGACCAACTCGAGCGCCACAACGGCCACCTCCTCAACTGGTACGACACCCGCAGCCTCGAACCGCTCCACCCGCGTTACGTGTCCAGCGTCGACTCAGGCAACCTGGCGGCCTCGCTCATGGCCTTGCGGCAGGGCTGCCTCGCGCTCCTCAAACAGCCGCTCGACCTAGCGGCGTGCTTCCGCGGGCTAGCAGACGGCCTGACCGTGCTCGAGGAGGTCCTCACCGCGGGCCTGCCGGCTGGCGCGGCACTCGTTGGGTCCGTGGCCGAGCTGCGCGAACGCGTGATCGCAGACGGCGCCGTGAGGGAGCGGTGGCCTGACCTCATCAGCTACCTGAGGACTGCCGCCTGGCCCGCCCTCGAGAAGGGGCTCCTCGACGCGATGGACTCTGGCGACCTGTCCGGGCAGGACCTCACCGCGGCCAGACTGTGGTCAGAGCGCGTCAATCACGGCATACGGGTGACCCTCAAGGAGTTCGAGTCGCTAGCACCATGGGTTACGGCTTTGGGTGAGGCGCGGCCGTGGGCGGCTGCGCTCACGCCCGGCAGCCCCGCTGCGGCAGCCTGGGCGGACGTGCGACTCGCCTTCTCCGCCGAGCCCGCCCTAGACGGGCAGGAGGGTTGGGCGGCGCAGGGCGCGAGCGCCATCACGGCGCTGCGTGGCGCGTTGCGAAGCGCGGATGATGACGCGCGCGCGTGGTGCGACACGCTCCTGGCGCGCCTGACCTCGAGCACAAGCGCTGTGACCGGTCTCATGAGCGCCTTCGGCGAGTTGGCCACGCGGATAGACGCCCAGGTGAACGGCACCGACTTCAGTTTCCTGTTCGATTCGGCGAGGCAACACCTGCACATCGGCTACAACGTCGACTCTGGCAGGTTGGACAGCAACTACTACGACTTGCTCGCGTCGGAATCGCGGCTCGCTAGCCTCGTTGCCATCGCCAAGCACGACGTGCCTGGCAGCCACTGGGTCCACCTCAATCGCCCGCTCGGCGCCGCCCTCGGCCGCGCCACGCTGCTCTCATGGAGCGGCACCATGTTCGAGTACCTCATGCCGCCCCTGCTGATGCGGCGTTACGGGGGCACGCTGCTCGAGCAGAGTTGCGACTCGGCCGTCGACGTGCAGATCGCGTACGGCAAGCGCCACGGTGTGCCGTGGGGCGTCAGCGAGTCCGGTTACGCGCGCGTCGACGCGGCAGGCAACTACCAGTACTACGCGTTCGGCGTCCCTGACCTCGCGCTCGACCGCTCGTACTCTGGCGACCTCGTCATCGCGCCTTACGCGAGCGTTCTCGCCCTGCCTTACCAGCCGCACGCCGTGCTCGAGAACCTCGACCGCCTCGTCGGGGTCGGCGCCCTTGGCCCGCACGGCTTCTTCGAGGCCCTGGATTACACGCCTTCGCGCAAGCCGTTGGCGGCCGACTTCGCGCTCGTGCGCTCGCACATGGCGCACCACCAGGGCATGGCGTTGGTGGCGTTGGCGAACGCCCTCACAGGCGACAGCATGGTCGAGCGCTTCCACGCCGACCCGCGCGTCGCTACCGTCGAGCTGCTCCTGCAGGAACGCATTCCGCTCGAGGTGCCCGTCGTCGATGAGGTGCGCGTCGAGGAGGAACCAACCGAACCCGTCGACCTGGCAGCGCTCGACCGTCCGTGGCCCGCGCCGCTTGGGACCATCCTCCCCCTTACCCAACTCCTGTCTAACGGCTCCTACACGGTGCTCCTCAGCGCGGGAGGCGGCGGTTGGTCCGCGGCAGGCGCTGTCGCGTTAACGCGCTGGAGTGGTGACGGCACCCGCGACGCGGACGGGACCTGGCTGTACCTCGCAGACGAGGACGGTGGCGCGGTGTGGTCCGCCACCCACCAACCTTTGCCAGGTGCGGCGCAGGCGGAGCGCGTCACTTTCCACCCGTACATGGTCGAGTACGAGCGCGACGTCGAGGGCATCCACTCGCACCTCGAGGTCGTGATCGGGCAGGACAAGGCCGAGGTGAGGCGCCTCACCGTCGTCAACCGCAGCGCGCGCGAGAGGCGGCTGCGCGTTACGTCGTACGCGGAGGTTGTGCTTGGCTCGGCCGAGGCGGACGCGCGTCACCCCGCCTTCAGCAAGCTGTTCGTCGAGAGCCGCTTCGATGCCCAACGCTCTGCCCTGATCTTCCGTCGGCGACCGCGCTCGGTGAGCGACCGTGCGCAGTTCGCCGCTCACACGTTGCTTGGCCCCGAAGAGGGCGGCGCCTGCGAGTTCGAGAGCGACCGCGCCACCTTCCTAGGACGCGGTAACGACGTCACCACGGCCGTCGGCCCGCATGGACCACTAGCCGGCGGCGTCGGCGCCACCCTCGACCCAGTCATGGCTCTAGCGCAACCCGTCGTACTGCAGCCGAACGGTCAGGCGGTGTTCACGTTCATTACGGCGTTCGCGGAGAGCCGCAAGGCGCTGGTCGGCCTCATCGACCACCTGCGCCTCCCTGGCATCGTGGCGCGCGAGTTCGGGTTGGCGCGCATGCGTAGTCGCCTCGAGATGCGGCAGTACGAGCTGACGCCAGAGCGCGTCGAGTCCTATCAGCGCCTCCTCTCCGCGATCGTCTACCCGGATCGCGAGCTCCGCGCCCCAACCGCCACCTTGGCCGCCAACACCCTCGGCCAGTCTTCTTTGTGGGGCCAGGGCATCTCAGGTGACTTCCCCATCCTCCTCGTGCGCCTCGACGACCATGAGCACCTGCCGTTAGTGGTCGAGCTCCTCCACGCCCACGCTTACTGGCGCAGGCGCGCCGTGAAAGTGGATCTCGTGGTGCTCAACGCCAAGGACACCGCATACGACCAGGCGCTGCACGCGCGCCTGCGTTGGCACTTGAGCCGCACGGGGGGCGACGAGTGGCTGAACGCGCGCGGCGGCATCTACCTCCTACGGCAAGACCAGTTGGCGCCAGCCGACCTGAAGCTCCTGGAGAGCGCAGCGACCGTGCTGCTCGAGGGGCGCGGCGGTACCTTGGGTGAGCAACTCATGGCGACACGTGAGGTGTGGCAGCCGGGGTTACCGCGCTCGGCGCCGGTGCGCGCCCCCGAACCGGAGCCGGTCGCACCCGCCGCCACCGCGCCGGAGAAGCTCGCTTTCGCCAACGGCGTCGGCGGCTTCTCGGCGGATGGCCGCGAGTACGTGATGAAGGTGAAGCCAGGAGCGCTGCCGCCTGCTCCGTGGTCGAACGTCATGGCCAACTCGGCGCTTGGCTGCCTGACGACGGAGGCGGGACTCGGCCCCACCTGGTCGGTCAACAGCGGCGAGAACCGTTTGACGCCGTGGAGCAACGATCCCGTTTCCGACCCAAGCGCCGAGGTCGTCTACCTCCGCGACGAGGAGACCGTCGAGGCCTGGTCCGCCACGCCGCATCCGGCGGGCGCAGACGTGCCGTTCGAGGTTAGGCACGGCGCTGGCTACACGACGTACGCGCATGTGAGTCACGGCCTCGAACAGAAGCTCGAGGTGTCCGTCGCGGCCTCCGACCCAGTGAAGCTCGCGCACCTCAGGGTGAGGAACTTGCTCGATCGGCCGCGGCGCGTGACCGTCACCTACTACGCGGAGTGGGTGTTGGGAGTCGATCGCCGCACGACCAGCATGTACGTGCTGCCTGATTACGACCCGCAGCGCTGCGCGGTCCTGGCGCGCAACCCCTACGCGGCCGATTTCGGGGAGAGGGTGGCGTTCCTCGCCAGCAACAAGTCCCCTCACGGGGTAACCACCGACCGGCGCGAGTTCCTTGGCGCACTCGGCGCCGCCGCCGCCCCTGACGCCCTCAAGCGCATCGGCCTGAGCGGCGCCACCGTGGCTGGCGCCGACCCCTGTGCCGTCCTGCAACTACACCTCGACTTGCCAGCTGGCGGTGAGGAGGAGGTGCTGTTCGTGCTCGGGCAAGCCGAGAACCGGGACCGGGCGCTCGACGTGGCGGACGAGTACCGCAACCTCAGCCACTACGCCGCTGCCAGGCGAGAGGCGGACGAGCTATGGGAAGCGCGGCTCGACATGGTGCAAGTCACTACGCCCGACCGCGCCTTCGATCTGCTCAACAACCGCTGGTTGCTCTACCAGACGCTCTCCAGCCGTTACTTCGGGCGCACCGCGTTCTACCAGCCTGGCGGGGCTTACGGCTTCAGGGATCAACTGCAGGACGTCGTGGCCGTACTGCACGCCGCTCCAGAACTAGCACGGGAGCAGCTGCTGCGGGCGGCTGCGCACCAGTTCGAGGAAGGCGACGTGCTGCACTGGTGGCACCCGCCTGCCGGGCGCGGCGTGCGGACCCGCATCAGCGACGACCTCCTGTGGCTCATCTACGTTGCGGAGCGGTACGTCACGTGCACGGGCGACAGGGCAGTGCTCGACGAGGTCGTGCCTTACCTCCGTGGCCCCGCGTTGCAGCCGGCGGAGGAGGACCACTACGACCTCTTCCAACAGAGCGACGTGAGCGGCACCCTACTCGACCACTGCAGGCGCGCGCTTGAGAAGGGCGCCACCGTCGGGCGCAACGGCCTGCCGCTGATGGGTTCCGGTGACTGGAACGACGGCATGAACCGCGTCGGGATCGGCGGTCAGGGCGAGTCGGTATGGCTGGCCTGGTTCCTCACGGACGTGATCAAGCGCTTCACGCGCCTGCTAGACGGCCCTGACGATCAGGCTGAACGCGAGCGCTGGCTCGCGAAGGCCGAAGCGTACGCGCAAGCGTGCGAGGAGCATGCGTGGGACGGCAAGTGGTACCGGCGCGCGTACTTCGATGACGGCACGCCGCTCGGGAGCCACCTCAACGTCGAGTGCCAGATAGACTCCATCGCCCAGTCATGGTCGGTGTTGTCCGGCGCAGCGCCAGCCGCTCACGCCCAACAGGCGATGCGAGCCGTAGACGACATGTGCGTGCGGCGCGACGACCGCCTCATCCGCCTCTTCACGCCGCCATTCGACCGCACTCCGCGGGATCCCGGCTACATCAAGGGCTACTTGCCTGGCGTGCGCGAGAACGGCGGGCAGTACACGCACGGCGCCATCTGGAGCGCTTGGGCGTTCGCAGATCTAGGCGACGCAGACGAAGCTCACGAGCTGCACCAGCTCCTCAACCCCGTCCTGCACGCTAGCGACGCCGCTGGCGTCGAGCGCTACAAGATCGAGCCTTACGTCATGACCGCCGACGTCTACAGCCTGCAGCCTCACGTAGGGCGCGGTGGGTGGAGCTGGTACACGGGCTCCGCGGCCTGGTACTACCGCTTCGGCCTAGAAGGGCTGCTTGGGTTTGAGCGCGAAGGGAAGATGCTGCGCTTGCGCCCACGCGTGCCTGAAGCGTGGCCCGGCTTCGAAGTCCGCTACCGCTACGGCGCCAGCCGTTACGTGCTGCGGGCGAAACGGGGGCAGGCGCCCGCGAACCTCGACGTTGCGTTGGTCGACGACGGCGAGGAGCACGTGATCGACGCCGTTTACGTTGCCTGAGGCGCGCGCGGCCTCTCCGCGGCACGCGCGCTGCACGGCGCTGAGTGGTGACGACGTGCGTCTGGAGTGCTTAGGCTTTGTGCCTGCCTGGGCTGAAACTTTCGGTCACCTTCTTGGCGGCGCCCTCAAGCTTCGGGCGCCACTCGGAAACCTGCTTCTCCGCCGCTGCGCGGTTGATGTGATAACGCTCCTCGATGCGCCCGATGAGCTTGTCGCGGTCGCCAGCCACCATCTTGAGGTCGTCCGCCGTCAAGTCATGCCAGCGCTCTTGGATCTCCCTTTCGAAGTCTGACCAGTGCCCTTTGATGGCGTTCCAATCCGGCATCGCCGTTGGGGACTTGCCCGTTTGCGTCGTCTTCGCCGAGTTCTTCATCTGGTGCCTCCTTCGTCTAGGTCTTGCGCCAAGAGTATCGGCCCGCCGCTTCTGTGAGTCATGAAGCGCGCATGTGACCAAAACTGAGGGGCATGTGAAAGCCGCCCCGCGACTGCCGGAGCGGCTAGTTGCCTACTGGCAATTTCAGTGTACGCGGCTGCTCACGCGCCGCACATCGAACGGTCAGAGGCCAGAGAGGCGCGTGTTCTTCTCGATGTAGGAGACCCAGTCCTCTGGCACGTCCATCTCCGGGTAGATGGCGTCTACTGGGCAGGCTGGCACGCAGGCGCCGCAGTCGATGCACTCTTCCGGGTTGATGTAGAACTGGTCGTCGGCCTCGTAGATGCACTCGACGGGGCAGACGTCTACGCATGAAGCGTCTTTAACGCCTATGCAGGGTTCCGTGATGATGTAAGCCATTGCCTACCTCCGGGCCGCGGTGGCGGCCACTTAGCAGCCCGGTGCGGCGCCATGACCGACCGAACGCGCTGGACGAGGGCTTCAACCCTCGATAATGTGTTTTAGCAGGTACGGCGGTGGATGGCAAGGACTCAAGTCCAATGGGCGCGCGATGCTAAGACTCGTGTGGGCGCAAGGCATGCCACGCAAATACGAGCAACCCCGGCTACCTTTTCGTGCTCCGTCGGTGCCCTCCAGCGTGGTCTTGCGGTTTCTTCTGGCCGGGCTACTCTGTCGAGCCTCTATTGGCGCTAGGGTCGCTCTTTAAGAAGTGGTCTGTGATCTCTATCTTGTAGACCTCCTTCCGTATTCAGGGTAATGCCGTATGGCGGGAAAGACTAGGGCCACGCGTCCTAGTGTTCGCGTGGCCCTAGCAGTAGGCTTAAGAATTGGGGCCCGAGCCAACTGCCGGGTTCCCTAGTTTCTAGTTCAGAAGAGCAGCCAGCCGCCCGAGAGTGCGATGACCCCAGCGAAGATCAACGCCACCGTGTTGATGACCTTGATGAGCGGGTTGATCGACGGGCCGGCGGTGTCCTTGTAGGGGTCACCGACGGTGTCGCCCACCACGCTGGCCGCGTGCGCCTCGGAGCCCTTACCGCCGTGGTTGCCATCTTCGATGTACTTCTTGGCGTTGTCCCACGCGCCGCCGCCGTTGCTCATCATGAGGGCCATCATCAAGCCGGACGCGATGACGCCGATGAGCAAGCCGCCGAGGGCGAGCGGTCCGAACAGGAACCCGACGAGGAGAGGCGCAGCCACGGCCATGATGCCAGGAACGGCCATCTCGCGCAGGGCGGCCGTGGTGACGATGTCGACGGCCTTGCCGTAGTCGGGCTTGGCCGTGCCCTCCATGATGCCCTTGATCGTGCGGAACTGCCGGCGGACTTCCTCGATGACGGCGCCGGCTGCCTTGCCGACCGACTCCATGAGGAAGGCGCTGAAGAGGAACGGCAGCATGGCGCCGACGAGCAGGCCGACGAGGACGATGGGGTCGTTGAGGCGGAAGGCGGCGTCGCCGAAGGCCACAGGGTCGACGAGCTTGAGGCGCTCCGCGAAGTCGGCGAAGAGCACGAGCGCGGCAAGTGCGGCTGAGCCGATGGCGTAACCCTTGGTGACGGCCTTGGTGGTGTTGCCGACGGCGTCGAGGGCGTCGGTGTTGACGCGCACGGATGCCGGCAGGTCGGCCATCTCGGCGATGCCACCCGCGTTATCCGTGATGGGGCCGTAGGTGTCCATCGCGACGACCATGCCAGTGACGGAGAGCATGGCGACGGCCGCCACCGCGATGCCGTAGAGGCCGCCGATGGAGTAGGCGATGAAGATGGCGAGCACCAGGACCACGACGGGCAACGCGGTCGACTGCATGCCGACGGCGAGGCCGGAGATGATGTTCGTTGCGCTGCCGGTCTCTGACGCCTTGGAGACGCGCCTGACGGGTGCGTAGCGCGTGCTCGTGTAGTACTCGGTGATGAACATCATGGCGATGGTCACCACGATGCCGACGAGGCTGGCGAAGAAGAGCGAGGGCCACGTCATCTCTCGGCCTAGAACGGAGAAGTCGAAGCCGTTGAACATGGCGTAGGTGAGCACGCCGAAGGCGACGACGCTGATGCCCGCGCTGACGAACACGCCCTGGTACAGCGCGCCCATGATGTTGCTCGAGCCCTCCGGCAGGCGCACGAACTGCGTGCCGATGATGCTCGCGATGATCGCGATGGCGCCGAGCAAGAGGGGGTAGAGCACGAGGTTCGTGACTACGCCAGTGCCAGGCAAGAGGTAGCCGAGGAAGACGGCGCCGATGGCCGTGACGGCGTAGGTCTCGAACAGGTCGGCGCCCATGCCCGCGCAGTCGCCGACGTTGTCGCCGACGTTGTCGGCGATGACGGCTGGGTTGCGAGGGTCGTCTTCCGGGATGCCAGCCTCGAGCTTGCCCACGAGGTCGGCGCCGACGTCGGCTGCCTTCGTGTAGATGCCACCGCCGACGCGCGCGAAGAGGCTGATGAGCGAGGCCCCGAAGGCGAAGCCAACGAGCGGCTCGACGGGGTTAGGCAGCTCGAGCACTACGTGGAAGAGCCAGAAGAAGCCGGAAACACCGAGTAGGGCGAGGCCGGCGACGGCAAGGCCAGCCACCGCACCGCCGTTGAAAGCGATGCGCAAGGCCCCGGAGAGGCCACTGCGGGCCGCCTGCGCGACGCGCACGTTGGCGCGCACTGCAACGCTCATTCCGACGTAACCGCTGATGGCGCTGAAGAGCGCGCCGACCCCGAAGCCTGCCGTAGTCCACCACCACATGGTGCGGTCGTGAGCGTTGCCTGCCGTGAGCGCAACGACGGCGAACACGGCGGCGATGATGACCGCAACCACCGTGATGGTGCTGTACTGCCTGTTCATGTAAGCGGCAGCACCTTGGCGCACGGCGTCGGAGATCTCGACCATGCGCGCGTCTCCCGTTGGCGCGGCCATGATGGTGCGCGCCAAGAAGAACGCCGCCACAAGCGCCACGATAGCGGCCAAGGGGACAAGGGTGATCAGCAGATCCATGCTTCCTCCAGCGATATGCCAGGGCGCGGTCACTGACTTGCACCCGTGGACTGTGACGTTGATCGCCGGTCGCGTTAGCTGCGAACCGACGTCGGGCGGCCCGCCGCTCGAGGCGGTGAGGCGTCCGTTGAGCAGTGGCGAGCTTACCATTCACGGAGTTCTCATCAGCGGGCAGTACTCGGCGGGTAGCCGGCGGCGGTGCGCCTAGCCGCCCACCTGTTCCGGCGGGGCCGCGCGGAAGGTAGTAGCCTGAACGCGGGTCCAGCACTGGTGCCACCTGTCGGGCCAGCAGGCGGGCCTAACGGAGGTAGAGGCATGACCCGCAGCCCATTAGCAGGACGCCAAGCGCCAAGGTCGCTCCTCATCGACGTTCCGCGGCTCGTTACCGACTACTTCGCCCTGAAGCCAGACCCGAACGCGCCAACGGAACTCGTGGCGTTCGGCACTTCTGGGCATAGGGGGAGCAGCGCTGACCGCACCTTCAACGAGGAGCACATCCTCGCCATCTGCCAGGCGATCGCCGATCGGCGTAAGCGCCAAGGCCTAGGCGGGCCGCTCTTCCTCGGTGCAGACACGCACGCACTCTCGACCCCGGCGCTGATTACGGCCATCGAAGTGCTCACGGCGAACGGGGTGCCTGTGGTGGTCGCAAGCGGCCTTGCCGCGGTGCCGACTCCCGTGATCTCGCACGCCATCCTCACCCACAACCGCGGCGCAGGCGCCAGGGCGCAGATGGCCTCCTCGACGGCCCAAGCCGACGGCGTGGTCGTCACCCCATCGCATAACCCCCCGAACGACGGCGGCTTCAAGTACAACCCGCCGCATGGCGGACCCGCTGGCTCTGACGAGACGGGAGAGATCCAGCGTGCGGCCAACGCCTACCTAGCCACAGGCTTGGCCGGCGTCAAGCGCCAGTCGTTGGCTGCGGCGCGCGCCGGTAAAGCGTACGAGGAGCGCGACCTCATGACGCCGTACATCGAGGACCTAGGTGACGTCGTCGACATGGACGCCATCAGGGCCGCTGGCGTGAAGATCGGCGTAGACCCGCTTGGCGGCTCGTCCGTGGCGTATTGGCGCCCGATCGCCGAGCGCTGGAAGCTGAACCTCACCCTCGTGAACGACGTCGTCGACCCTACCTTCTCCTTCATGCCGGTCGACCACGACGGCAAGATTCGCATGGACTGCTCCTCACCAGATGCGATGGCCAACCTAATCCGCATGCAGGCCGACTTCGACGTCGCCTTCGGCAACGACCCGGACGCCGACCGACACGGGATCGTCACCCCTAGCAGCGGCCTCATGAACCCGAACCATTACTTGGCCGTCGCCATCGAGTACCTCTTCACGAGCCGCACAAACTGGCCGGGTGACGCGCAGGTAGGGAAGACGCTCGTGTCGAGCTCCATGATCGACAAGGTGGCTGCCTCCCTGGGACGCAAGGTCGCGGAAGTGCCGGTCGGTTTCAAGTGGTTCGTCGATGGCCTGCTTACGGGCGCTTACGGCTTCGGTGGCGAGGAGAGCGCCGGCGCCTCGTTCCTGCGCTTCGGAGGGTCGCCGTGGACGACGGACAAGGACGGGCCCATCCTTGGGCTGCTCGCGGCGGAGATCTGCGCCAAGACGGGCGAGGACCCGGGCGAGCGTTACCTCAAGCTGACGCAACGCTTCGGCGACCCGGCGTACGCCCGCAGCGACGTACCGGCCTCGAAAGAGCGCAAGAAGGTCCTCGGCGCACTGACGGCTGACGCCTTGAAGGCGGCAGGCATGAGCGAGTTGGCTGGCGAGAAGATCGTCAGCGTGCTCTCCAAGGCCCCGGCGAACGGCGAGCCGATCGGCGGCATCAAGGTCGTCACCGAGAACGGCTGGTTCGCCGCCCGCCCTTCTGGCACGGAGGACGTCTACAAGATCTACGCCGAGAGCTTCGCTGGCCCAGAACGCCTCGCGAAACTCCAGGATGAGGCGCGGGCGTTGGTGCAGGACCAGTTCGACCGAGCTGGTGTGTAAGCGCTCGCCGCGCTGAGTGCCGCGGGTCAGTCGACGTGCAGGGGCACGCTCAACACGGGGACCGTGCTCGAGCGGATGAGGGCGTCTGCGCGGCTGCCGAACAGTAGCCCAGCGGCCCCACGCTGGTGGCGCAGGCCGATGGCGATGAGCCCCGCGCCGACTTCTTGCGCTACTTGGGGGAGCACCGTTACGGGGTTGCCGGAGCGCACGACGAGGCGAGCGGCGGCCCCTTGCGAGAGCTCGCTTAGCTGCTGAGTTACGGCGTGCATGTTGTCGGCGTCGTCCTTCAGGCGCTCGTCGTCGATCACGTGGGCGAGGACCAGCTCGGAGCCCGCGCTCGCCAACTTGACCGCGAAGTCCCAGGCCGCGCCAGACGATGGCCCGAAGTCCGTTGCCACCAAGACGCGCTGCAGCGGCGCAGAGGTAGTTTCCTCCCGCACGGTGATGACGGGCACGCTGGCGCGGCGCACGAAGCGGCCAGCGACCCCGCCGAGGAACACACTGTCGAAGCGGTTGGCGCCGTGCGCGCCCATGACCACTAACTCGAAGCGGTCCTGCATGGCGAGGAGTTCCTCCACCGGGTTGCCCCACAGGAGCTCACTGGTGGCGTCTGGGCTGGAGAGGTGCGAGAGCATGCCGCGCAGGCGCTCGACTTCCTGGTGGCGGCTGTCGTCCGCTCGGCGGCTCAACTCTGGGTTGAAGCTGTCGAGTTGCGACCTCAAACGTGCGCTGTCTGACTCGAAGCGCTGCTGAACGTGCACCACGTGCAGCGTGCCGTTGGTCCGGCCACGCAAGTCGCGGGCCAGAGCTAACGCCAACTGGGCCGGCTGCGAGAAGTCGGTCGGGTGCAGGATCTGCATGCTTACCTCCAGGCGTGCGTTAGCGCATCATACGGGCAACGCCGTGTTGACCACGCAGAACAAAGCCGTGCCAGGCACCGTGTAGGCATAACGCCGACGTGCGCGTAGGGGCTTTGCGAGCGCGCGAAGGCAACTAACGGTCGTACTCTGGTAGTAGGCGGAAGCGCCTTAGGAGGTCAGTTATGTATCACAAGATCTTGATGCCCACCGACGGTAGCGCGAGTTCGGACCTTGCACTTCGCCAGGGCCTTGAACTCGCCAAGCAGCTTGGTGCCGAAGTCACCTTCCTACATGTGCTCGAGAACCCACTCACCGCCGGTTACGCCACGCCGGAGACGCTGCCTTACTCCGCCCAGCTCTACCAGGACTTGCGCGAGGCCGCCATCGACCTACTCGATCAGGCGAAGGTCAAGGCCGAGTCGGCTGGAGTCGTGGCCACCACCGTACTGCTAGAGAACCACGACCCCGTTCAGGCCATTCACGCCGCTGAGGCGGACCACGACCTCGTCGTCATGGGAACTCACGGGCGGCGCGGGTTCAACCGCTGGATGTTCGGGTCCGTCGCCGAGGGCGCTCTGCGGCGCTCGAGCAAGCCGTTCCTGCTCGTGCGCTCCCAGGACGACAGCGAGGACTGAAACGAGGCGCCGTTAGCGCCCCTTGAGGAGGTAAAGATGACCGCTGCCACCCGAAGTGAGCGCGTTCGAGTGCTTGTGCCGCTCGACGGCTCCGAGTTCTCGCGTCAAGTGATCCCATACATCATCGACGTGTTGCGTCCGGACACGCACAACGTGACGCTCCTGCGAGTAGCACCAGTGCCAGAGGGCTACAACCCGCTACCCCCGCGACCACTCGTGTTGGAGGGCTGGTCTGGGTCGGACGGCTTCCCTAGGAGTGAACCGCCCGTCTACTACAGCCAAGTCTACGAAGGCGCCGTCGCGAACCTAGAAGACGAGTTGTTGGATGAGGCGCGCCGCCTCGACACGGCGGGCTTCGAGGTCACCCCGGAGGTCCGTTTCGGTGACGCCGCGACAGAGATCGTGGCCGTCTTGGACGAAGGCAAGTTCAACCTCGTCGTGATGGCGACGCACGGGCGCTCTGGCGTCGTGAGGGTGCTCCTCGGCAGCGTCGCCGGCGAGGTTCTCAAACGGGTGCATGTGCCGGTGATGATGGTCAGGCCAGCGGTCGAAGCTGCAGGTGAGCGGGTAGCGGAGCCGAGCCGGGCCGCGGTCAGGCCAGCCACGAGCGACGCGCCAGCGTAGTTAAGTGGACGGTCTTCTCGGCGCAGCTGGCGGGGGTGCTGACCTCTTGCGCGCACTGTTCAGGGCGCACGAGCAGGAGCGCGCAGCAGTCGCGGCCGAGTTGCACGAGGACGTAGGCCAGGCGCTCAAGGCGTTGCTGCTCGGCCTGCAGCGCCTCGAAGGTGGGGCGCCTGGCGCTGCGGAAGTCCAGCGGCTCAAGCGGCTCACGGGTGAGACGCTCGAGGTCGTAAGGCGCATGGCCCTCGAGCTTAGGCCCTCGACGCTCGATGAGCTGGGTCTGGCGCCGGCGCTGCGGGCAGCAGCTCGCGCTGCCGAGGCCAAGAGCGGCTTGACCGTCACCGTCCACTCCGACCTGCCAGTGCCGCCACCGCGGCCGGCGGGCGGCGCGCCGGAGGTGGAGCTCGCGCTCTTCCGCGCTGCCCAAGAGGCGCTCACGAACGTCGTGCGGCACGCACGGGCGGCCACGGCCTCGATCGTAGTTACCGGCGGCCAGGCGTCATGGTCCCTCGTCGTGGAGGATGACGGCGTCGGCTTCGACACGACTGCTGTAGTCGAGTCTGCGCGGCGCGGCCTAACGTGCGCCAGAGCGTGGCTAGTGGCGCTTGGCGGGGAGCTTCACATCGAGAGCTCGCTAGGGGGAGGAACGTCCGTATACGGACGCGTGCCGGTCGGCTAGCGTTAGGCATGGCGCCACGTACCATCAGGCTCTTACTCATCGACGACCACGTCCTCGTGCGTTCCGGCGTGCGCTCCCTGCTCGAGTTCCACGACTCTCCCCACTTCGTCCTCGAGGTGGTCGGCGAGGCTGGCTCGGCCGAGCAGGCCCAGATGCTGATCGAGGCGCTGGCACCTGACGTCGTGCTCCTCGACCTCTCCCTGCCTGGGCGGAGCGGCATCGAGGCGCTCGCTGACTTGCGGGCCGCGGCTCCACAAGCGCGCTTCATCGCGCTATCCATGTACGAGGACCCCGAGTACGTTCAGCGCTTCTTGCAGGGTGGCGGTGTCGGGTACGTACCCAAGACGTCGCTAGAGGCGGAGCTCGTGGACGCGATCTTGGCGGTCGCCCGCGGCGAGTACTACGTGCCGTCGCGGTTGTTGGCGCACCTTGCCCGCGAACTAGCCAATCCAGACCCCTACCGCGCGGCCCAACTTACGGACCGGGAGCAGGAGGTCGTCACAGGCATCGCGTCTGGCGCTACTTACCGCGAGATCGCGGCGGAACTCGGCCTTAGCGAGAAGACCGTGGCGACCTACCGCGCAAGGGCGTCAGAGAAGCTCGGGGTGCGTTCGCGTGCCGAGCTCGTGCGCTGGGCGCTTGAGCAGCACCTTGTCTGACCGAACCTTGGGCGAGGCCAAGCACGGCCCCGCCCCGAATGCCTGCGCGCCTCACAGGCGCTTGAAGAGCGCTCCGCAGAAACCGCCGTACCCTGCTTCGGGAACGCCGCCCCACAACGCGTCGATGGTCGCCATGAGGATGGTCGAAGTCCAGTCGTTCACGTTCGGGAACATGCTCGCCGCCGTGTTGATCCCTGAGCAGACGGTAGTGAAGATGCACTCTGCGAGGGCGTCCTTGCTTTCTTGCGAGTAGCCCTGCAGGGGCAGGCTGATGGTCATGCCGAGGCAACGCCCGATGGAGGCGTACTGGTTGAGGGCGGTGCGCAGTTGCAGCACGATGTTCGTCTGCTCGACGTACTCGCTCATCGCCTGACCCCAGCCGCGGTCACCGATGCCGAGGACGGCGCCAGTAACCGGGTCGATGCTCCACCAACCCACCGCGTCAGCGCCACCCTGCGGCACGAGCGCGAGGCGGCCTGCCGTCAGGTCCGCCACGACGCGCGCGCGCAAGTCTGCCGTGAGGTCGGGCGCGGCGGAGTCTAGTTCGGCGGCGTCGGCGACGACCCGCCAAGCGCGGCCAGCGGCCAGGTCGGCGGAGAAGGCCGCAGAGACCGCGGCTGGGCCGGTGGCGCGGGTGCTCGGGTCGGCTAGGTGCTCCTGCAGCACCGCCTCGATGACGGTGTCTTGCACGCCTTGGCCGAGTTGCGTTGGGCGCGCTGCCGCCTGGTCGAGAGCGGTGACGGCG
Source organism: Trueperaceae bacterium (assembly GCA_035703635.1). GTDB lineage: Bacteria > Deinococcota > Deinococci > Deinococcales > Trueperaceae > JAAYYF01. The sequence goes on from DASSXV010000069.1 coordinate 81,923, forward strand.
CCAGAAACGACGTCGAACGCGGTGCGCGTGATCAGGTCGGCACCAAGGCTGCGGTGGTAGGCGACCACCAGCGGCGCGGACTGCACGCCTTGGAGGTGAGCGCCGCGGAGCTGCGAGTAGCGTTCGAGCGGAGTAGTCAGCCCCGCGATGCCGTCCAGGCGTTCCGCGATGGTGGCTGGCGGCAACTGGCCGCTCAGCGCGTAAACCTCTTCCCAGGCCGACCGTTGTTGGAGGAGGCGGCCGAGCGCTGCCGCCTGGGTGGCTTGCGCCGGCAGGTTAGCGCCGAGCACGAGGATCTCCGTCTGGCCAGATAGCGCCGCGGCGCGCAGCAGGCGTTGTTCGTCCGTCAGCTGGAGTTCGCTCACGCCGGCAGCGCGGGCGGCCGGGCCGATGAGGTCGAAGACCTCCCTGCGGTACGTCGCTTCGAACGCGCCGGCCGCCGTCACGGTGTAGTCGAGCCACATGGCCGTGAAGGCGCCAGCGTTCTCGTCGCTTGCGCCGGCCGTTGCGCCGCCGAAGCCGCCGAACATGCCGCCGATGCCGCCGCCGAGCATGCCAGCGTTACCAGCAGCGCCGCCGGCGGTGCCGTGCGTCGTTACCACTCCGTCGACGCCGACGGTGGAGTCACCGAAGGTGGCGTCGTCGACGAACAGCGTCGGCCGCCAGCCCGTGACCGCTAGGAGGGCGGTCTGGTACGCGGCCGTCGCGTTAGGTTCTGCGGTGAGGTCGACGTCCGGCCAGTCGGTGGGCAGCGCAGCGAAAGCCACGGCACGCCCTGGGCCAGCAGCACTCAGCAGGTCGGTGGCGGCAACTTCGGTCTCGCTGAGGGCCTCACCGTCCCACGACTCCACGACGACGGCAACGTGAACGCGGTGAAGGCGGTCGCCGCACGAGAGGTCGCGGCATGAACCGTCGACCGCCGCGAGCAGCCGCAGGTCCGTGAGGTCGAAGCGCAACTGGGCTGGCGCGATGCTGCTCCCGACGGTCGCATCTGCCAGTGTCGGGTCTAGGTCGAGCCAACCACCGGTCGCTTCGACGTTCACCCACCAATGGTCTGCCACGAGCTCAGTTGGATCTGGCAGTGCCGCGCCGAGGTAGTCGGCCGCGTGCCCTGACTCCTCGAGTGCCGCGAGCACGGCCGCGCTCTGGTAGTTGCTCCGCTCCGTTACGGCGCGGTCGACGGCGGCGTTGGCCGCCACGAACGGCGCGAAGCGCGCCTCGATGGCTGCCGGCTCGAGCCCGTAGAGCGTCGCTAGTCGCTGGACGGCGGGGCCAGCGTCTACTTGACCGTCGGTGGTTGGGGGGAGGCGCAGTGCTGCGACGGCCGTAGCGGCCTGCTGTGAGTCGAGCACGGCGTGAGCGACTATGGCGCGGTTGCCGTTCGCCTCCAATAGTGCCTTGAGGAGCAGGGCGCGGTCGAGTGAGTTGCCTGCGCGGTCCATGAGCACCCCGGCCGGCCCCTTGAGGGCGCCCCGGTACGGCACGTAGCCGATGCTGCCCTGCACGAAGGCGTAGATGCTCTCGACGCTCACCTCTCCTGGGTTACCGAGGGTGGCGAGGGCGGCGGCGACCTCGAAGTCCGCCTTCGGCGCCTCAGCGAGCGCCTGTTCGAGGTTCGCGAAGAGCACGGCTGGCTCTGGCGGGGTCTGAGCGAAGGAATAGGGGAGCGTCAGCGCGAGCAGCATGACCACGGCGAGCGTTGCGAGCGCCCGCTCGCGGCCTCTCGAACGAGCGCGCCCGCCGCCATCCGAACGCGTGAGAAGCCGAGCGTGTGAACTTGCCGGTCCTCGGTCCATAAGACACCTCCGTTGTTGGTTAGCAGGCCACTGTGTGGCGGACGCACACTTTACTACCGCAACTGCCGGTGCTGCTTGAGGGCAAGCGGGTGGGAGGCCTGGCCGAGTACGCGAAAGTCCTACAAGCATGTAGGGCTGGCGTGGCGGCGGCGGGGAGTCGGTCGGGGCTAGCGTGGAGCCAGGAGCGGAGCGCTACGCCAACCGGGCCACGCGCCTCCGCCCGGCAGTGGAGGGAACATGAGACTAGCGGGCAAGACGGTGCTCATCACGGGCGCGGGTTCGGGGATGGGCCGCGCGATGGCCATTCGGTTCGCGGTGGAGGGCGCCAAGGTCTACGGCGCGGACTGGAACGAGCAGAGCCTCCAAGGCGTGATCGGCGAGGTAACGGCGGCGGGCGGCGTCATGACTGGCGGGCGTACCAACGTTGCTGACCGCGCTGAGACCGAAGCCATGGTCGCCGCCGCAGTGGCCGCGTACGGGAAGCTGGACGTGCTCGTCAACAACGCCGGCGTCATGGACATCAACCAGGGCGTCGCAGACTTAGACGACGCCGTATACCGCCGCGTCATGGGCGTCAACGTCGACGGGCCAGTGTTCGCCAGCCGTGCGGCCATCAACGCCATGGGTGAGCGCGGAGGGACGATCCTCAACATCGCCAGCGTGGCGGGAGTTGGCGGCGGCGCAGCAGGCGCGGCGTACACCATGTCGAAGCACGCCGTCGTTGGCTTGACGAAGAACACGGCCTTCGTTTACGGCCCCAAGGGCATCCGCTGTAACGCCATCATCGTGGGCGCCGTGGCGACGAACATCATGACGAGCGTCGACGCCAGCAAGATGAACGCCTACGGCAGCAGTCGCATGCAGCGTTACTACAACCTCATCCCCGCGCAGCTCCAGCCGGACGACATCGCCAACACGGCCCTCTTCCTCGTTTCCGACGAGGCCAGCATGGTGAACGGCGCGCTACTAGCGGCAGACGGGGGTTGGACCGCCGCCTGAGAGCGTTACTTCACACGAGTGATCAGGGCGCTGCGCCGCCACGGCACGGGGTAACCTTGAAGCGTGAACCGCACCGTAGGCAAGGCGCAGCGCCTGGCTTCGTTGCGCGAGGAGCTGGAGCGGCGCCCGCGCAGCGTGGTCGAGTTGGCGCACCTGCACGGCTACACCCGCCGCACGATCGAACGGGACCTCGTCACGCTCAGCGAGGACATGGGCGTCGACCTCCGGAAGGACGACAAGCACCGCTACTTCGTGCCGAACAAGCCGACCGCACTCAACGAGGTGGAGGCGCTCGCCGTTTACAGCGCCACGCGGCTGCTCCTGCACACGGGCGTTGGTGAACGGCATTACCGCGCTGCGCTTGAGAAACTGGCGCGGCAGGTGCCAGAGACGGCGCGGCGCTCGTTACTCGCCAGCGTCGACGACCTACGCTCAGGGCCTGAAGACCGCGTGCTCGACCTCGTGGCGCAAGCCTGGTTCCAACAGCGGGTGCTGAGCTGTACTTATGAATCCGCCAACTCCGGCACGACGCGCGCGCGTGACCTGCACATCTACTTCTACGAACTGAACCGCCGCAACTTGGAGCCGTACGTGCTCGCGTACGACGCCACCGTCCGCAAGGGAGTCGCGATATTCAAACTCGCGCGCATGCAGCAGGTAGTTCTGCGCCCCGCGACGTACGAGATCCCGGCGGACTTCGACCCGAAGCAGCAGCTCGCGGCGGCGTTCGGCATCGTGGTCGGCGAGGAGATCGAGATAACCCTTCACGTTGGCGAGACCGTCGCGCGGCGCATGGCAGAGAACTTCGACCGCAACCTGCGGTTCGGTGACGTTGCTTCGGATGGCAGGCGCGTCGTGTACCTGACCGGCACGGTCGACTCGCACGGGCAACCGCTCGAGCTCCTGCCGTGGCTCCTTGGTTGGGGCGCGTCCGTAGAGGTCGTGGCGCCCGAGACCGTGCGGTTGCGGATGGTCGAGGAGTTGCGCAAGGCGATCGGGGCGTACGCCGACTGATGTCCGGTGCGAACGGCGAGGCTTGACCTTGGAGTACGTCTGCCTCGCCGCTGGCCGCGGCACGCGCATGGGGCGCCTCGGGAGCTACTTGCAGAAATGCATGTACCCCGTCGGACTGAGGCCGTTCCTCGAACTAGCGCTCGCTGAGGCGGTCGCCGCCGGCGCGCAGCGCGTTCACGTGGTCGTCGGGCACCTCCAGGAGCAGATCAGGGCGTACTTCGGTGGCGAGTACGCTGGCATGGAGCTCGTTTACGTCGTCCAACAGCAGCCACTCGGCACCGGGCATGCCGTCGCGCAAGTGGCGCCGCTAGTGACGGGCGCCGGGTCGGTGCTCGTGTGGCAGGCGGACGTGTTCGTGCCGCGGGAGCTGTTCGAGCAACTGGCGCGCCACGCCGCACCTAACGTGCTCACGCTGGTCGAGGAGGAGGACGCCCCTCCAGACGTGATGGTCACGGCGGACGCCACCCACGTTACGCGCGCCTGGCAGGGCGCAGGGCCGTACTCTGACGCGGGCGTCTGGCGGCTCGAGCCAAGGCTGATGGCGGAGCTGGCCGCACAGGCGAGCCCGGGCGGCGAGTACCGCATGTTGCCCAACCTCCAACTACTCCTCGACGCTGGCCGGGCAGAAGTCGGCTTTCAGACCATCGGTCAGCGCTTGCACCTCGGCGGCAGCCACCCGTCGCCCGAGGAGAACGTAGCTGCGGTGGTCGGGCGCTTACTCGAGCGCGGCCGCCAAGCGTGAGCGACATGCTAGTCGCACGGGCGCCGCTACGTGTCCCTCTCGCTGGTGGCCTAACGGACATCGCGCCGTACGCCGAGCGCTTCGGAGGCGTGACGCTGAGCGCCACCATCTCGCTCGCGGCGCACGTCACGTGGTTGCCGAGCCCGAGCGGGCGGTTCGAGGTGGCCGCGGAAGGTGAAGTCTTCGCGGCGGACTCCGTAAGCGAGTTGCGGCACGACCTGGTGCGCGTCGCCTTGACCTCCGTCGAGGTCGACCACCCGCCCGTGCGCATCGGGGTGTGGTTGGACGTGGAGGGCAGGAGCGGGTTAGGTGCATCTGGTGCCGTGTGCACCGCACTCGTTCATGCTGCGCTGAGCGCACGCGGAGAGGCGCCCAGCCCGGCGGAGCTTGGGGCATGGGCGGCGCGGCTAGAGGTCGATGAGTTGGCTGGCGCCTCCGGTTATCACGACGCCAACATCGCCGCTCGCGGCGGCCTCCGTTGCCTCGAGTACGCAGGCTCTCACGTCACCGAGTCGCCTCTCGCGCTTAGCGAGGCGCAGAGGGACGCCGCGCTGGGAGCGTTTCTGCTGTTCGCTTCGCCGCGGCGCGGCTCGACGCACGCCTCGTTGACGAAGCTCGTCGCGCGCTTCGACGAGGCGCTGCCCGTGCTGCACGACATCAAGGCCTTGGCGTACGAACTCGTCGCCGCGCTTCAGGCTGGTGATCTAGCGCGCCAAGCCTGGTGCGTCGGCGAGCAGCAGCGCCTCAAGCAGCTGCTGCCAGGCGACTTCGAGGACGACTGGGTGCGGGCGCTCGTGGCGCGGATCAGGCGGGTAGGGGCAAGCGTGCAGTTGCCTGGCGGCAAGATCGGCGGCTTCGTGCTCGTCTGCTGCCCAGACGGACAGGCAGAAGAGGTGCGAGCTGCGCTCCATGAACTCCGCGAAGTGCCTCTCGAGTTCACGCAGGCGGGCAGCGCTGTCAAGCGCGCGTAGCGTGGGCTAAGCGGGGTAGGTCACGCGCTCTAGCATCACCGTCAGCTCTTGTTCGCCCGCCGTGAAGGTGACGCTCTCGCCGGCCCTGCGCCCCATCAGCGCCTCCGCGGCTGGCGCCGTGAACGCTATCCGGCCCTCGAAGGGGTCCGCTTCGTCGACGCCGACTAGCGTAAGTTCCGCCGCTTGCCCTGCATGCGGACCGTTCTGGTAGCGCACGAGCACCGTCGCGCCGACCCCCGCCGTGCCATCGGCAGGTGGCTGCACGACCTTGGCGCTCGCGAGGCGCTCGAGGAGTAGCAGGAGTTCCTCCTCGAGTCCAGCCGCCCTGCGCGTCGCCTCGCCCGTTTCTTCTCCCGCCTTCAGCTCTTCGAGTGCCGCGAGTTTGGCGGCGCGCTCCTGCTCGAGAGCCACAAGGCCAGCGGGCGTGACTAGGTTGGCTACACCGTCTGGTAGCGGCGCGCGGTGCGTAACGACGACGTCATCGCTGTCGGCGTCCTCCTTGACGAAAGCCCGACTCACGCTGCCGCCCTGCGCGCGCGCGGCCTCGGGCGACGTCTGCCGCTCAACCTCAGAGCCCCGCGATGAGGTCGGAGATGCGCTGCTCCAGGGTCCTGACGTCCTCGCGCAAAGCTGCTTGCTTCTCGAGCATGGCGGCAAGCGAGTCTTCCTGCGCGGTGAGGTCGGTCACGTAGCGCTGGTAGAGCTGGCTGGACTGCTGCAGCGCCGTCATGTTCTGCCTGATGCGCGCCTGCTCCTCGTGCACGGTCGCGATGCTCATCTCGACCGCGTTCAGGTCGGCGCGCTTAGCTGCCGCCTGGCGCTGCAGGTCTACGATCTGCTCGACGGTCGCGCGGTCCGTTGCGCTCAAGGTCACGTTCTGGAGGTAGAAGGCTAGGGTGTCGACGCCGACGCTAGCGAGCGTCGTCGTGCGGTTGTCTTTGCGCTCCAACACCACTTCGAGCACGCAGTCGGCGCCAGCCTGGCAGGAGAGTTGGGTTGGCACCGTGTCGCTGCCGCCGTTGAGGGCCACACCGAAGCGGTACGCGGCGTCCGTGATGACTGGCGCAGGCTGCGGTGCGACCACGTCGAAGCCAGCCAAGCGCGGTAGTTCGACGACGAGGAAGCGCGGGTCCGTGGTCGCAGAAGTGATGGCGACGGTCGTGGTGCGGCGCGTGGAGGTGGTGGCCTCGATCAGGCCGCCCTCCAACTTCACGGCGGTGACTTGCTCTGCCGCGTTGCTGCTCGTGCGCAGGAGGCTGACGTCGAGGTCGACGGCGTACTGCAGCATGCGTGACTCTCCCGGCACCACGTCGCTTAGTTGCGCGGTGCCAGCGAACACGCCGGCGCTGTAGATGGTGACGGTGCCGGCGGCCAAGTGCAGGCCGGTGTCGTTGGTCAGGCGCACCGCGCGCAGGGGGTGATCTGCGAGGGTGGCCTCGTTGTA
>DASSXV010000078.1:0-3519 GCA_035703635.1 Trueperaceae bacterium
CGCAACGGAGTTCGAGGCCAACGCTGGCGCGCGGCGCCTGCCGTTCTACGTCACGGGCGTCGAGGATCTGGGCGCCGACATCTTGCTCTACGGCCTCGTGCCGAGCGCCGAGGAGGTGCCGCAGCAACTGAACGAGCAGGCCGCGCCGCCAGCGCCCGTCACGCTGCAGGACGGGCCGCGCGGCGCCAACGTCATCGCCAAGCTGCCTGCGCGCCTAGCTGGCCGCGTTGAGGTTGGCGTGCAGCACGACTTCTTCGTACAGCCGGGGCTCGTCAAGGAGTTCGACCCCGTCAGTGGTCAGCGCACCAACGCCGCCACCCCAGCATGAGTGCGCACAACCCACAGCGGCGCGACGTCTACCTGGCGGTCGGCATGATCGCCCCGGCGGTGCTGTTCATCGTGCTGCTAGTCGGGGTGCCGTTCGGCTTGGCCGTCTACTACAGCCTGCACGACGTAACGACGGGCGGCACGGCCGCGCGCTGGGTCGGGCTAGGCAACTTCGGTGAGTTGCTGGGCGACCGCAACTTCATGACGGCGCTCAAGAACACCCTCGTGTTCACGTTCGGAACGCTCATCACGGTGCTCATCCTGGCGACCATCCAGGCCGAGCTGCTCATGCGCAAGTTCCGCGGCAACTGGGTGGTGAGGTTCCTGCTGCTCCTGCCGTGGACGGCGCCGGTGGCGCTGGGCCTCATCGGCTGGTTGTGGATGTACGACTCGGTGTTCAGCCCCATCGACTGGCTTCTGCGCCAAGTCGGGCTGCTCGGTCACCCTGGCGCCCTCCTCGGACCCCTGCCTAACCTCTACTGGTTGGGCAGCAAGCAGCTGGCGCTGCCGTCCGTCGTCATCGTGAACGTGTGGCGGCTGCTGCCGCTGGCGACCGTCATCGTGCTGGCCGGCCTCAACTCCATTCCAGGCGACGTCATCGAGCAGGCGCGCATCGACCGCGCCGGGTACCTGAGGCGGTTGTTCGACATCACGCTGCCCATGCTCTCGCCCATCTTGCTGGTGGCCATCTTGTTCACCTTCGTGTTCACGTTCGCCGACATGATCTCGATCTTCATCCTCACGCGCGGCGGGCCGGCCAACAGCACGCAGGTGCTCGCCTCCATGGCCTTCTTCACGGGCATCCTCGGCGGGAACCTCGGTAAGGGCGCCGCCGTCGCGCTGTTCCTCTTCCCGGCCCTGGCGGGGGTTAGTGCCATCCTCCTCGGCCTCATCCGGCGCAGTGAGGTGGCGTGATGGCCGCCACCGCCATCAAGCCGCGCCGCTCCCGCTTGAAGGGCAGGCAGGTGGCGGGGCGGTCGGCGTTCTACCTCGTGATCACGCTCTTCACGTTGTTCGCGGCGCTGCCGTTCTACGTCATGCTCATAACGGCGTTCAAGCGCAACGCTGACTTCTTCGACCCCAACGCCAACCCGTTCTGGTTCAACCAACCGCCGACCCTCGCGCACATCCAGCTACTCTTCCAAGACACGCTCTTCGTGCGCTGGCTCCTCAACTCGTTCCTGGTGGGAGGGTTGGTGGTGGCCATCACGCTACTGCTGGCCGTGCCCGCCGCTTACAGCCTGGCGCGCCTGGCTGGCGGTTGGGGTGAGGCGCTTGCCATCGGCATCTTCCTCACCTACCTGATACCGCCAACGCTGCTCTTCCTGCCTTTCGCCAAGGTGATAGCGTTCCTCGGCCTGCAGAACTCGCTGTGGGCGTTGGTGGTGGCGTACCCGACGTTCACGGTGCCGTTCTGCACGTGGCTGCTAATGGGGTTCTTCAAGGGGATACCCACCGACATCGAGGAGCAGGCCATGGTCGACGGCTACACGCGCTTCGGCGCCTTCGTGCGCGCGGTGCTGCCCCTCGCCGTGCCCGGCATCCTGACTGTCGTGGTGTTCGCGTTCACGCTCTCCATGAGCGAGTTCGTCTACGCCCTCACCTTCGTGCAGGACTCGGCGCAGAAGACCGTCAGCATCGGCGTGCCGACCGAACTCGTGCGCGGCGACGTCTTCCGCTGGGGGCCGCTGCTGGCAGGGGCGCTCATAGCCAGCGTGCCTGTTGCCGTGCTGTACACGTTCTTCATCGATCACTTCGTGGCGGGGCTCACGGCGGTGGCGGGGGAGTAGCTACAGTCGTGCGGCGCCGGGGTCACGGCGCCGCACGCGGTTCCCTTGCGCCTCGAAGGCGCCCTTAGTTGACTACTACGGAGTTACCGGCAGCAACGTGTACAGCGGCACGACGGTGAGGTCTTCTTCGGCGGTTGAGCCCGCCGCGACCGCAACCGCACCGACGATGCCAATGCGGTCGATCGTCGAGATGCCCGCCTCAGGGCTGCGGAGCTCGAGCGCCACGACCTGGTATGTACCGGGCTCCAAGCCAGCCAGTGAGTATGTGAAGGTGCCGTCGCCCTCGGAGGCTGCCTCGACCTTGTACTGGGCGAGCTTCTCGAGCGCAGGCAAGTCGCCGTAGTACACGGGAACGGGGCTGCCTTCGACGTATGGGATGGCGTAGGCGAAGGCACGCGGGGTGGTCAACACATCGCCGCGCAAGGCCGCGGCCGCGTCGAGGAGGCCGGCGCCACAGCCGTTCAGACCGTCGAGGCCAAGGGTGGTCACGCCGCACTCGTCGAGGGTCAGGGGCACGGACGCATCATGCAACCGCTGGCGCACTTGCGTGAACGTGAGGCTCGGGTCGTGCGCCAGCATGAGGGAGACGACGCCCGCGACGTGCGGGGAGGCCATGCTGGTGCCTTCCATGAAGCCATAGTCGTTTCCGTTGATCGTGCTCAAGATTCCGTCAAGAGGGTCGCCATCAGGGTCCCTAGCGAAGGAGTCGCCGCCAGGAGCCATCACGTCTACGAACGGCCCGATGTTGGAGTAAGGCGCGCGGAGCGCGGTCGGGCCAGTGGCCCCGACCGTTATGACGCTAGGGCAGTTGGCCGGGAAGTAGACGTCGGCAGGCGAGGAGTCGTTGCCGGCAGACACGACGGTGTAAATGCCCACGCTTGCCAAGTCGGCGAAGAGGCCATCCAGGCTTGCGGGGCAGAACATCTCGATGTTGCCGCCAAGGCTCATGTTTATGACGCTAGGGATGTTGGCGTTGACGTGGCCACCGTACGCGGGGTCGTTGTACCCCGACGCCCAGAAGAGCCCCTCGACGATGCCCGCGAAGTTGCCGCTGCCGCTAGCCGCGAGGACCTTGACTGGCAGCACGTCGACGGCCCAGTTCACCCCAGCAACACCTGCGGCGTTGTTGGTGACGGCGCCGATGGTGCCAGCCACGTGCGTGCCGTGTGGCGAGCCGCCCCCTAGCGTGTGGGGGTCGTCGATTGTGCCCTCAGCGGGCACCGTACCGTCCCAGTTGGCGAAGTTAGCCCCGCCGGCAGCCCACTGCACGTCGGAGTGGTCGAAGCGGCCGGTGTCAAGAACGGCGACGGTGACTCGGTTCGTGGCGCCCGTCTCGATGTCCCACGCTTCTGGGAGGTTCAGCTGCGGGTAACCCCACTGCAGCTCGAAAAACTGATCATCC
>DASSXV010000058.1:0-10772 GCA_035703635.1 Trueperaceae bacterium
CCGTCGTTGGTCGCCACCATGCCGATGCCGTGCTTGGTTGCGAACTCCTTCAGGATGGGGTTGAGGCGGCGCTGCTCCTCGAGCCCGTGGTCCTGCAACTCGACGAAGAAGTTGTCGCCGAAGATGTTCAGGTGCTCGAGCAGCGCCTCCTCACCGGCGTCAGGACCGATGTCGAGTATGGTCCGCGGTATCTGCGCCCCAAGGCAGCCGGAGAGCGCTATTACGCCCTCCGAGTGCTCACGCAAGAGCTCCAGGTCGACGCGCGGCTTCATGTAGAAGCCCTCGAGGAACGCCCTACTGCTCAGGCGGCAGAGGTTCTGGTAGCCCTTGAAGTCCTTCGCGAGGAGGGTGAGGTGATAGTAGCCGCCGTCGGAGCGGTTCGAGCCGCGGCGCTTCTCGAAGCGCGACCCGGGCGCCACGTATGCTTCGAAGCCGATGATCGGCTTCACGCCTTGCGCGATTGCCGTCTTGTAGAACTCGACGGCGCCGTGCATGTTGCCGTGGTCGGTCATGGCCACAGCGGGGTCGTCTGGGGAGACCTCTTTGACCCACGCGATCAAGTCCTTGATGCGCGCAGCGCCGTCTAGCAGCGAATAGTCGGTGTGCTGGTGCAGGTGGGAGAAGCGCGGCGTGCCACTTGACATTGCTCGAGCTTACCGCCTTGTGCCTGCCGACTTCGGTTCCGTGGGGCCGCGGATCGGGTAGTTCGTCGCCTCTCATTGACGCCCTTCGCGGGGGCGTGGTACTTTCTTTGAGCTTGGCGCCGTAGCCAAGCGGTAAGGCAGAGGTCTGCAAAACCTCGATTCACCGGTTCGATTCCGGTCGGCGCCTCCACTCCCACCCGGTCGGCGTCGAGCCACAGCCGGGAACGTTGGTCGCAAGAAGTCGCAGGCGCGTAGCTCAGTGGGAGAGCGCTACACTGACACTGTAGAGGTCGACAGTTCAATCCTGTCCGCGCCTACCAAAACGAGCCCGCCCTAGCGAACTAGGGCGGGCTTCAACTTGCTTACGCGCTAGGTGTTACTGCCCTTACTACTCGACCTCGGTGACGTACGCAGGCAGCTCGAAAGGGGGCAACTGCAGGCTCTCGTAGAGCCCAGGCGGCAGGCTGAGGTCGCCGACGAACAGGCGCCCTACGTTGCCTCCCGCCTTGATGCCTACCTTCGGCAGGCCGATGCTCATGGTCAGGGTGGCCTTGACGACGTCGCCCGGCGTGCTGCCATCGTCGGCGCGCATACCAGTAGGGGTATCTAGCGAGATCACGCAGCTATCGGCCGAGTTGTTGAGCACCGTGATCACGTCCAAGGTACGGCCGCGTGGTGGGCCCTCGAGGTTCGTGCCGATGGCGGCGTCGATGACGCAGCCGAACTTCATCTTCGGCAGGCTGGTGCGGACCTTCACGCGCTCGAAGTGGCGCAAGTGCTCCAGTTGCTCTTTGGGCGTGCCTGAGTAGTTCTCTGCCTCGTGAGTCGGCACCACCCAGACGCGGCGCCCGCGCGCCGCCAGGAGTCGTGCTGCCGCTAAGCCCCCGCTGCCATTGTTCCCGCGACCCGCGACAACGAGCACGGGGCCGTCGCCGCCGAAAGCCTCGACGAGCGAGACGAGGTTACGCGCGGTGTGCTCGACGAGGACGCGATTGTCTAGTCCGAACTTGCCTGTCGCCAACATGATGAGTTGTTGCATCTGGTTGGCGCTGATTGCTGGCAGGTCGTCCCAGTGGACGAGCGGAAAGCTCATGGGCACCCTTTCTGCGGCTCAGCCGACGGTGTCGACATCGTCGCCGACACTGTCTAAGTCTGCCGTGGTGTAGACGTTCTGCACGTCGTCGAGATCCTCGAGGCTCTCGAGGAAGTTCATGACCTTACGAGCCTCTTCTGGAGTCAACGCGGTCTGGGTCTGAGGGAGCTTCGTGAGTTGCACTACGTCGACGGGCATGCCGCGCTCCTGTAGGCCCTCGACGATGGCATACAGCTCTGCTGGGGGAGTGTAGATGACGGAGGTACCCTCATCCATCTCGAGGTCGTCGGCGCCGAGCTCGATGGCGGCCTCCTCGACGGCGTCACCGACCTGCTCGACCGTGATCATGCCTTTGGTGTCGAACTGCCAGGCGGTTGAGCCTGACATGTTGCCGCCGTGCTTGCTGAACACGTGACGCACTTCGCCTGCCGTGCGGTTCTTGTTGTCCGTGAGCGTTTCGACGAGCATGGCGACGCCAGCTGGACCGTAACCTTCGTAGAACGCGGGCTCGAAGTTGCCGCCCTCGCCGCCACCTAACGCGCGCTCGATGGCGCGGTCGATGTTGTCGACGGCAACGTTGTCTGACTTCGCTGCCGACAACGCGTTGCGTAAGGGTAGGTTGACGTTCGGATCACCGCTGTTGCCACTGCGCACCGCAGACTGGATAGCGCGCACGTGCTTGCTGATGATCTTGCCGCGCTGTTTATCTAGCGCGCCCTTCTTCCGCTTGATCTGTGACCACTTGCTATGACCTGCCAAAGTCTAGTTCCTTTCGAAGGGCGCCGCCGCCCCACAACGCACTGTCGAGTGGCAGCAAGTCATTCTACTCCACTAAAAGCTGGTCACGGCACCCTCGACGGGTGCCGTGACGCTGCAACTTGCCCGCTGATGAGCGTTTACGTGTTCAGCGGATGTAGAAGTACGTCTCTGCCACGTCGCGAACCGGCGACGGGCGAATGTCAAGTTGAATGGCGCTCGTCCAGTCGCCATCGCCGTAGCGGCCCACGTAACTCACGCTGCCGCTCGTGCGGTCGGAAGTGAAGCTGGCCCGCACGGCCTGCCTGCCTAGCGGCGGGTTGACGGTGTAAACGTGGCGGGCACCGGGGACGGGCAAGTAGTTCGTGCCTGCCTGCACGGGGATGTTGCGCTCGAAGACGTAGACCTTGCCGTCTGGATCGAGTGCCGTGAGCGTGATATAGCCCGCGCGGTTCGTCACGATGCGGAACTCGACGTTCTCACCCACGTAGTAGTCGGAGCCGCGCCCGCGGGTCGTTTGGAAGTCTTGAATGACGCCCGAGAGGGAGAGGTCGCCGCCAGCGAAGCCGCCAGGCCTGACCGTGATGGTGCAGGCGGATGCAAGCAGCGCGACTGCTACTGCCGCGACTGCGAGGCGGAGCGTTCTTGAGTTCATGAAAGCCTCCTAGCGTTCTCCCCCGAGTCTAGCGTCCAGGTTCGTGACGGTCTAAAACCGTTCCTTAACCGTTAGCGCTCAGGGGGTCGTCGGTACGCTGCGGTCGAAGGTCGTAACGAGGTAGGGGAGGTCGGTCTGGAGGTAGCGTCCGCGCTCGTCGTACCAGTAGACGTAGTCTCCCAACGACTCTCCGCCGTTGCCGCCCTCTGACGCGTTGCCGGAACGGGTCACCTTGCCATCGACTAAGCCAGTGAAAATCGCCTTGCCATCGTACGAATAGACCGTTATGTACATGCGCTGCGCCGTGTACTCCTGGATGCTGCGCCGGATGCGGTTCTGCGTCTCGTTGCGGCAGGCCGACAACCCGAAGACCAGCACGAGTGCCGCAAGTACGAGCAGTACACGCTTGTTACGTCGGTTCACGCTCCACCTCCCGTCTCGGCTGTGGCCGCATGCTTGCGCCCAGCCGAGTTCCACGATATCACCGGGGGCCATGCATTCAGGACTTTAGTGCCCGGCGCGCAAGCAAAGTATGCTGAGCGTTGTGACGGCCACCCGCGACCCGTACGAGGTCCTAGGCGTTCCCCGCGACGCCGACGCTGACGCCCTCAAGTCCGCCTACCGCCAGAAGGCGCTCCAGTACCACCCGGACCGCAACCCCGGGAACTCGAGCGCTGAGGAGCGCTTCAAGGAAGTTTCAGAGGCGTACGCCATCTTGCGTGACCCTGAGGCGCGTGCCCGCTACGACCGCTACGGTGCGCAGCGGCCAGCCGATTATCGCCACGACACCACTAACGTCGACTGGCGCGACGTGTTCAGGGACGCAGACATCAACATCGACTTCGGCCAGAGCGGCGGCATTCCACAGACTGGCAACGCAGTCTTCGACGCCCTCTTCGGGATGATGGCCGGAATGCTGCGCGGTGCAGGCATGGCCGCGGGGCAGACTTACAACGTCACGCTCGGCCTTAGCCTCGGCGAGCTCCACTCCGGCGCGATCAGCGTCGTGTCCGTGCCCGGCCCCTGCGTGTGTCCGACATGCAAGGGCAGTGGCAGGCTGCAACCTGGCGCCGCAACTAGCCGCTCACCAGGGCCTTTCGAGGCCAGTGCGCCTGCAGCGAACTCGAACGTATGCCCCGATTGCGGTGGCCGCGGCGTGAGGCGCGGCGGCGCACGGTTGAAGGTGAAGGTTCCAGCAGGCACGGGGGTTGGCGGCAAGCTGCGCCTGGCAGGCGCCGGTGGCCCAGGCAACCCTCCAGGCGACGTCATGGTTCAGGTGGGCTGGCTGCCCCCGAGCGGCGCAACCGCTTCGGGGAACGACGTCATCGGGCACGTGGTACTAACGCCCATCGAGGGTAAGCGCGGCACGGTCACGACTTTCGACGGCGTGAAAGTCACCGTGCCAGCAGACAGTGAAGATGGGGCCCTTATCGTAGTCCCCGGCAAGGGCCTGCCCGGAGCAGGCGGCGTGCGCGGCGACCTGCGACTTACTCTCAACCTCTCATGGGTAGAGGGTGCCGGTCGCGCCGTCGGCCGTTGGTTGCGTAAGCTTGGCATCGGAGGCGAAGCAAGGTGAGGTTGTCTGACAGTTTCGAGTTACTCGCGGCAGCACGAGAAGACGCCGGCGAGGGCAGTGACCACGGCGCGGCCGGCCAGCGCGAACGTGACGCTGGTGACGAGCAGCGCTCCATCGACCAGGACAAGCCTCTCTACGTCATCAGCGTGGCGGCCGAACTCGTCGACATGCACCCGCAGACGCTGCGCCTCTACGAACGCAAGGGTCTCATCGAGCCGAGCCGGAGCGCGGGCAAGACTCGTCTCTACTCGCAGCGCAACATCGAGCAACTCCGCGAGATAAGGCGCCTAACGCAAGAACTAGGCGTCAACCTCGCTGGGGTGGAGGAGATCATCCGCCTGCGGCAACGCCTCGACCAGCTGCAGTCCACCATGGAGGGGCGCATCACCAACCTTCAGGGCCAACTCCGCGACCGGCTAGACAACCTGAGGAACAGGGCCTTACCTCGGCCAACGGACGACGACGAACCCGACACGTCCGACCGCGGCTAAGGGTCACTCCGCGTGCGGTTAGCTTCCCTCACAGTCCAAGGTTTCAAGAGTTTCGGGAACCGCGTGAGCATCGAGTTCGCGCCGGGTGTTACCGCCATCATCGGGCCGAACGGCTCAGGCAAATCGAACGTGATCGACGCCCTGCGCTGGACGACAGGTGGAGGGCGCGCCCGCGAGTTCAGGGCGACGGACAAGACCGACCTCATCTTCCACGGCGCGACCGGCAAGCGCTCCGTTGGGTTGGCCGAGGTCGAGCTCGAGCTGAGGGACGGCGCCACCAACGTCAAGGTCTACCGCAGCCTCGACCGCGAAGGCACGACGCGCCTGCGGCTCAACGGGCGCAGCGCCAGGTTCCTCGACGTCGAGGACGCCCTGACGGGCAGCGGACTCGGCCGCTCAGGGCTGGCGATCATCGGTCAGGGTGAGATCGGTCAGGTGCTCATGGCCGATCCCGCCAAGCTCCTCGACTACGTCGCAGAGGCAGCGGGGGTGGCGCGGTTAGCTGGTCGACGCGACCAGACCCTCGCGCGCCTCGAGACGGCAGCGCACCACCTCGAACGCTTGCAGGACGTGCTGACGGACCTAACGGCCCGCTGCCTGGCCTTGGAGTTCGAAGCGCGCGACGCTCAGCGGCATGCCGAGCTAAGCGCGCTGCAGTTGCGGCTGCGCTTCACGCTTGCAACCCAACGCTTCGAGCTCCTCGTCGCGGAGCTCAAGGAACTCGAGACGCGCAGGGGCCTCCTCGAAGGGGCGCTGGCAGATGGGCGCCACCACCTGGAGGAGCTCCGCGAGCGCGGCAAGGCGCACGTGGGGGACCGCGACCGAGCAGAGGAGCGCTACCGCGAGGCTGCCGCCCAGCTCGAGTTCCGGCGCGGCAACCTGCGCGTGGCCGAGGAGCGCTTGGGGCGCTTGACCGAGCGCGCAACTGCACTAGACGCAAGGTCCGCTGCCGCAAGCGCCGAGCTCGAAAGACTGGCACAGGCCACCCCACCCGCGGTGCCAGAGGACTCACCAGCAGAGGCAACGCGACGCGCCGAACAGGCGGCGAGCGAGGAGGCCGTTGCTGCGCAGGCCCTTGCGGAGGCAGCGGCGCGCGAGCGCAGCGTGCGCGACAGCTTCGAGCGGTCCCGTGCTGCACACGTGGAGTTCGAGCGCGCTGCAGCCGGCATTCAGTCGCGCCACGAGGCCCTCCGCTCGCAGTTGGCGCAGGTCGAGGCGCAACTCGAGGAACTCAAGCGCGACAAGACCGCCGACGCCCTGCCCGCTTTAACCGCACGCCAGGCGACCGCCAGCGCGGCCTTGAGGGCGGCAGAAACCGCGGTCGAGGCGCAGCGCGCGAACCTGCAAGCGACCCACGAACGCCACGCCTTGGCTGCGGCCGAGGCCGTATCGCGCGTACACTCCGCCAACCGCAGCCGTGCTGCGTTCGAGGCGCGCCGCGGCTTCGCTCAGGGGCCACGCAATGCGCTCGGGTCCGGCATACCTGGCGTGATCGGGGCGGTTGCCGACCTCGTCAAGGTGGCGCCCGAGTACCAGGAGGCCATCGGCGGCGCGCTCGGCCGCCGCGCGGAGTACGTGGTCGTCGTAGACGCCGACACCGGCCAGAAGGTGCTCAAGCACGTGCGGCAGGCAGGCGGTTTCGTCACGGTGCTACCGCTTGACTTGCTCAGGCCGCTAGCCGACAGGGGACTGGGCGCTGCCGCCTCGCACCCTGGCGTGATCGGCCTAGCCACGAAGCTGATAGCGGCGGACGCCAAGTACAACATCCTCTTCGACAACCTGCTTGGCGGCACCGTCGTCGTGGACGACATAGACAGCGCCACCGCCATCGCGCGCAAGCCGGGCGCCAGGCCGCGGCTCGTGACGCTAGACGGCGACATCGTCGAGCCGACCGGCGCCATGAGCGGCGGCAAACGGTCTCAGCAAGCGTCCGTCCTCGGCGCCGCCGCTGACCTCGAAGAAGCAGAGGCCGCAGCAGCGGAGGCCAAGTCGAGCGCGGAAGCGGCTGAGGCTCAGCTCAAGAGCGCCCAGGCGACCATGCTTCAGCTCCTCCAGGAGCTCAAGGCGGCAACCGAGGAGAACCGCGTCGCAGCGCAGGCGCTCGCGGCCGCCCGCGAACGGAGCGCGGGGCACGACCGCCTAGTGGCCGACCTCGGGGTGCGGCGCGCACAGTTGGGCGAGGCGCGCGCTGCCCTGCCAAGCGCGGCAACGGACGGCAGTGAGCTCGCCTCCGCCGTGGCGGAGAACGAGCGGGCTCTGGCCGAGGCCGTCACGCAGGTCGACGACGCGCGTACTGCACTTGGCCGCAAGCGCGTCAGCGCCTCGGAGGCGCAGCAGGCGGCGGCCATGACTAGCGAGCGCTGGCGCCAACACGCAGAAGCCCAAGCTCGCTACCTAGCTGGCGCGAAGCGGGCAGAAGAGTTAGCCGACGAGGTCGAGGCGCTGAAGGCAAGCCGCACCGGACTAGCACGAGAGTTGACGGAGGGGACCGCCGCCCGCGATCTAGCCAAGTCGGATATCCCGGCAGACCTGGCGGCAGAAGAGGGAGCATTGGCGAAGGCGCGCACCGCGCTTAGCGACGCCGAGGCGGCCCTCACCGCCGCGACGGAAGCTCAGGCTCAGCGGGCGCAAGAGCTGGAAGAGACGAAGGTGCAAGCGGCCAGGCGCGAGACGGCGCTGGAGCTGGCGCAGGAGGACCTCAGGTCTTTCGCCGAGGGCATCGAGCTCCTCGACATGACAGAACGTGCTGCCCGTGCTCGCTTGCGTGAGGTGACGGAGGGGCTCGAGGCGCTCGAGGCGGTGAACCACCGCGCCGTGGCGGACCTCGCCGAGGTCACCGAGCGCAAGGAGAACCTCGAGGTCGAGACCGTGCAGGCGACCCTCGCGGTGACCGAGCTGCAGTCGGCGCTAGAGCGCATAGACAAGGAGACGAGCGCACGCTTGCATGCGGCACTAGAGCGACTGCAAACGGCGTTCGGCCGCCACGTTCAGCAGTTGTTCGGCGCGGACGCACGCGGCGGCATCGAGGTCGAGCAGGAAGGCAACCGGCCGACTGGCCTGCGCATTCGCCTCCAACCGCCCGGCAAGCAGACGTTGTCACTACACCTGTTGTCGGTAGGGGAGCGCACGATGGGCGCGCTCGCGTTCCTCTTCTCGCTGATAGCCGACGAAGGCGCCGGGCTGCCGGTAGCCATCCTTGACGAGGTCGACGCGCCACTCGATGAGGCGAACATCAGGCGCTACGGCGCGTTCGTCGCTCGTCTGGCGCAGGAGGGCACGCAGTTCGTGCTCATCACCCACCAGAAGGCCACGTTCGAGATCGCGGAGACGCTCTGGGGCATCACGACCGAGCAGGGGGTCAGCCGCGTTTTCAGCATCAAACGCGACGACGTACTAACGTCAACGGCCAACGAGCAGGTAGCAACCGCCACGTGACCGAGCCGCGGCCCGCCTTGCCTGCGTGGCGCCTCGAGATTTTCGAGAGCTTGCCGTCTACTCAGGCGCTCATGCGCGAGCGCCTCGAAGGCGGGCAGCGACTCGACGGGCTCGTGATACGCGCCGCCGAACAGCTGGCCGGGCGCGGTAGGCGCGAGAACGCCTGGACCAGCCAAGTAGGGGGGAGCTACCAGACCCTCGCCCTGCAGGACAGGTGGGACGGAGCGCTGCGCACGCCAGCGATCACCTTGCGCCTTGCGGTGGCGCTGGCCGAGGGCCTGCGCGACGCCGGGGCCAGAGCCACCGTCAAATGGCCGAACGACATCTACCTCGGCGAGGGCAAGCTGCTAGGCATCCTCTCCGAGTACCTCCGCGGGCACCTGCTGGTTGGTGTCGGAGTGAACGTCAACAACCCCGTCCCGCCTGGCGCCGCCGCGCTTGCCGGTTGGGAGTTGGAGTACGTCAACGAGCTGGTGCTAAGCAGGGCGCGCGCCGCGATCGCGGACCTGCTTACGGGGGCGCACGACTTGACCGAGCGCCTCGAGCCGCTTGACCATCTCCGTGGCCGACTGGTCACTGTCAAGACCTCTCGGGGCGTCGTCACCGGGGTGGCGGAGGGCGCGGACGGGGACGGCGCCATCTTGGTCGATGCCGACGATGGCGTGATTCGCGTCGTAGACGGCACCGTCTTGCGCTGGCGTTCCCCCGCGGAGTGAGCTTCGCGCTCGCCATGTGCGAAGGGTGTGTGACGGACGCGCATACGCGCGTGTGAGGATAGCCGCTGCCATGGGTGACGCACCTGCAGTAGCTTCTCGTCATGCCCAACGGATGGAATGCGCACCCCGCACGCACTAGTGCGTTGCTACTGCTCGAGCGGGGCCGTGACGCAAGGCCGGTAGCGAGCGCCCTCGAAGACGGCGGCTGGACCGTCACCCTAGCCGAGTCTGCGGCTGCAGCCATGCAGCTCGCCGCCGCGAACGACTACGGCTTGTACGTGGTGGCCGCCGCGATCGAGGCGCCTCCTGGCAGAGCTCACCCGGCCGTTGAGCTCAAGCGGCTAGCGCCAGCCGGCCGCCAAGTTCGGCTAGTGCTCGTGGCGGAATGCGTAGATGCGGAAACCGAGGCGCTCGCCGCGAATGCCGGCGCTTACCGGATCGCCGTTCTGCCCGTACTGATGGCTCCAAGCGCCGCAGCCGCCGCGGGCGCCCCGCTGGCCGCGGATGACGCGCCCCAACTCTGGGTGATCGACGATAGCCCTGCCATCAGGCTCCTAGCCGGCCGAGCGTTCGAGCGCAGCGGCTGGCGCGTTACCGAGTTCGAGGACCTGCATTCGGCCCGCACTAGGCTTCGCGCTGGCGGCAAGCCGCTTGCCGTGCTCCTCGACATCTTCTTGCCAGACGGTAACGGGCTTGATCAGGTGAGCAGCTTCACCTCCACCGGCGCGGTGGTAGTGATGCTCTCCGACCTGGTCGGCCCAGAGCAAGTGGAGCGCGCCTTCCTCGCCGGTGCGGTGGACATCGTGGCGAAGCCGGTGGACATGCGCACATTGGTGGCGCGCATCGAGCACGCCATCCGCAACTCCCAGGTGCGCGAAGGTGACTACCAGCACCAGGCCCTACCCGCAGCCGTCGAAGACCGAGGCGGCCAACGGTGGAACGACCTTAGACTCTGATGCCCTCCACCAGGACCGCATCGACGTACCTGGTGATCCTGGCCGCGGCCGCAGTGGCCGCGGTGACCATGACCGCCCTTCTCGTGCAGTTCCTCGGGCCAAGCGAGCAGTCGCTGGCATTGCGCTCGGTGATCGTGGCGTTGGCTGGCGCCGGCGCCGCGCTAGCGCTCGTCGCCATCTTGAACCTAACCTTGGTTGCGGCGAGGCGCGCACCAGCTGGCCACGCGGAGGACCTCGACACGTGGGCGCGGGTTTGGGGCGAGGTCATCGACGGGGCGCCACCTCCTGTCGTGCCACGCGGCGCCGCGGCGATCGCCTCGGAAGCAGCCGCGCTGGTACTGAAGAACATGGTCGGCGAGGGTGCGGAGGCGGTGCGCGACGCCGTAGCCGCCAGCGGGGTGCTGCGCGCCGAACTCACTGCCGTCGGCCAGGCGGGTGGTAAGGATCCCG
>DASSXV010000007.1:0-64931 GCA_035703635.1 Trueperaceae bacterium
TCTTCTGGGGTGGAGATGGTGATGCCTGGGGATAATGTGGAGTTGGCTGTTGATTTGATTAAGCCGATTGCGATGGAGGAGGGGTTGCGGTTTGCGATTCGTGAGGGTGGGCGTACGGTAGGCGCAGGCGTCGTCACGGCCGTGCTGAAGTAATCATGGCTACCCCTCGCATTCGCATCAAACTGAAGGCCTTCGATCACCGTAGCCTCGACTCGTCGGCTACCAAGATCGTCGAGACCGTGCGCCGCACCGGCGCCAAGGTAGCTGGCCCCGTGCCGCTGCCCACCCGCATCCGTCGCTTCTGCGTGCTGCGCGGGCCGTTCACCGACAAGGACAGCCGCGAGCACTTCGAGATCCGGACCCATAACCGGCTCATCGATATCAAGTCGCCGACCAAGAGCACCATCGACTCCCTCATGCACCTCGACCTCCCAACCGGGGTCGACATCGAGATCAAGACCGTCGGAGGCCGTTGACAGTGAAAGGAATCCTCGGCACCAAGGTGGGTATGACCCAGGTGTGGCAAGGCGACCGGCTGGTGCCGGTGACCGTCGTGCTCGCCGGGCCGTGCCCCGTGGTGCAACGCAAGACCCCCGCGACCGACGGTTACTCCGCGGTTCAGTTGGGGTGGGATGAGCTCCCGGCCAAGGCGGTGAACAAGCCGACCGCTGGTCACTTCAAGCGCGCCGGAACCGCCGCGCGTCGTCACCTCGTCGAGTTCCGCGACTACGCACCAGAGACCGACGAGGTCACCGCCGACGTGTTCGGCGCTGGTGAAGTCGTGGACGTCACGGGCATCAGCAAGGGCCGCGGCACTGCTGGGGTGATGAAGCGTTGGAACTTCAGCGGTCTCGGCGCCAGCCACGGTGTCAAGAAGAAGCACCGTTCCCCGGGCTCCATCGGCCAGCGCAAGTTCCCTGGCCGCGTCTACAAGGGCAAGCGCATGGCCGGACACTACGGTAGCGAGAAGGTCACCATCGTTGGCCTCACCGTCGTCGAGGTGCGCTTGGCCGACAACCTGCTGCTGATCAAGGGCTCCATCCCCGGACCGAACGGCAGCCTCGTGCAGGTACGGCAGTCGAAGAGGAAGGTGAGCTGATGTCGGTCACAGTCGACGTCATCGGCAGCGGTCGTAAGGTCACCCTTGACCTGCCGGAGCCCAAGGAGTCCGTGCTGCACGAGGTCGTCTTGTGGCAGCTCGCCAAGCGTCGCCGCGGCACCGCCGCTACCAAGACGCGTGGCATGCTCAGTGGCTCAACCGCCAAGATCTACCCGCAGAAGGGCACTGGCCGCGCACGCCACGGCGACCGCAAGGCCCCCATCTTCGTTGGTGGCAGCAAGGCCTTCGGGCCGCAACCCCGTTCTTACGACTACACGCTCCCCAAGCGTGTCCGCCGCTTAGGCCTCCAGATGGCCATCGCGACGCGCGCCCAGGACGGTCGCCTCACGCTAGTCGACTCGTTCGGCGTGGGCGGTAAGACCCGCGAGTTCGTCGCCTGGGCCAAGACTCACGGCTTCGAAGGCAATGAGCGCGTCCTCCTCGTAACGGACGACGAGCTCGTGCGCCGCGCCGCGCGCAACGTGCCCTGGATCGACGTACTCGCTACGGCAGGCCTTAACGTCTACGACGTTCTGCGCGCCGACCGCGTGATCGCCGACGCCAAGCTGTTCGACGGCGCCGAGGAGCAGGCATGAACCCGCACGACGTCATCTTCGCGCCCGTACTGAGCGAGAAGGCCGTAAGCGCCATCGCAACGGGCAAGTACTCCTTCTACGTTCACCCGCACGCGAACCGCGTTCAGATCCGCGAGGCCATCGAGACGGTGTTCAAGGTCGACGTGACCAAGATCAACCTGATCAATGTCCAAGGCAAGGTCAAGCGCCTAGGTCGCTTCGCAGGCCGCCGCCCAGAGCGGAAGAAGGCCATCGTCACTCTCAAGGCCGGGCAGCGCATCGAGCAGCTCGAGGGCCTCTCTTAAAGGAGGAGGGATAGGCTATGTCTACCAAGAGTTACCGCCCATACACCCCCTCCCGTCGCACCATGACGACTTCGGACTTCGCGGAAGTCACGCGCGACACGCCGGAGAAGTCGCTGATCCGTCCGATCAAGAAGTCTGGTGGCCGCAACCACCACGGTCGCATCACCTCGCGCTTCCGCGGCGGTGGCCACAAGCGCCGCTACCGCTTGATCGACTTCAGGCGCCGCGATAAGGAAGGCGTACCCGCCAAGGTCGCCGCCATCGAGTACGACCCTAACCGGAGCTCGAATATCGCGTTGCTTCACTACCGCGACGGCGAGAAGCGCTACATCCTCGCCCCTGACAAGCTCACTGTCGGCAGCCTCGTCGTCAGCGGCGCAGAGTCGGAGCCCGTGCTCGGCAACGCCATGCCGCTGCGCTTCATCCCGATCGGCTCGGTCGTTCACGCCGTCGAGTTGCAGCCAGGCAAGGGTGCGCAGTTGGCCCGCTCGGCTGGCACGAGCATCCAGATCCAGGGCCGCGACGGCTCGTACGTCACGCTGCGTCTCCCATCTGGTGAGCTGCGCAAGGTGCACGGCGAGTGCTACGCCACCATGGGCGGCGTTGGCAACAGCGAGCACAAGAACATCATCATCGGTAAGGCAGGCCGCAGCCGCTGGCTCGGCCGCAAGCCACACCAGCGCGGTCGCGCCATGAACCCGGTCGACCACCCGCACGGTGGTGGCGAAGGACGTTCGACGAGCGGCCGCCCGCCGGTCAGCCCCTGGGGCCAACAGGCCAAGGGTCTCAGGACGCGCAACAAGCGCAAGGGTTCTAGCCGCTTCATCGTGCGGCGCCGGAAGGGGAGCTGATCATGGCCCGCAGCCTTAAGAAGGGCCCGTTCGTCGACGGTCACCTGCTCGACAAGATCGACGCCGCCAACGCCTCCGGTGACCGCCGCGTCATCAAGACGTGGAGCCGCCGCAGCACTGTCGTGCCTGAGATGGTCGGCCACACCATCGGCGTTTACAACGGGCGTCAGCACGTGCCCGTGTTCGTTCAGGAGACCATGGTCGGGCACAAGTTGGGCGAGTTCTCGCCGACGCGCTCGTACCGTGGCCACTCCGGCTCGCGGAAGGACTGACCATGGCGCAACAAGCCAAGGCCTCCCTCCGTCAACTACGCGTCACCGCACGTAAGACGCGCCTCGTCGCCGACCTCATCCGTGGCAAGAACGTAAGCGCCGCCGAGGACATCCTGCGCTACACCGATAAGCGCTCCGCCCTACCCATGCTCAAGGTGCTGCAGAGTGCGAAGGCGAACGCCGTGAACAATCACGACATGTTCGAGGACGGCCTCTTCGTCAAGGCCATCGAGGTCGATGAGGGTCCGACGCTCAAGCGCTTCCTGCCCCGCGCCCGCGGCCGCGCCGACCTGTTGCGCAAGCGCACCTGCAGCATCTCGATCACCCTGGAGGAACGCAGTGGGAAATAAGATCAACCCCGTCGGCTTCCGGCTCGGCGTGAACAAGGACGCATCGGCGCACTGGTACGCCTCGCCTGCCGACTACCCACGCCTCCTGCAAGAAGACGAACTCATCCGCGCCACCGTCATGAAGGACGTCGGTCACTCCGGCGTGTCTCGCATCGACATCGAGCGCGCAGCTCACAACATCAACGTGACCATCCACACGGCCAAACCAGGCGTCGTCATCGGTCGCGGCGGCGAAGCCATCAAGGCACTGCGTATCAAGCTCAGCGCCAAGATCCCAGGCACCATCGGCGTCAACGTGCAAGAGGTCTCGAACCCCAACACGAACGCCGCCCTCATCGCCCAGCGCATCGCGGAGCAGCTCGAACGCCGCTTCGCCTTCCGCCGCGCCATGAAGCAAGCCGTTCAGCGCACCATGGAGTCCGGCGCCCGCGGCGTCAAGATCCGCTGCTCCGGTCGCCTCGGCGGCACCGAGCAGGCGCGCCCAGAGTGGTACGCGGACGGTCGCGTGCCGCTGCAGACCCTCCGCGCGGACATCGACTACGGCACCGCCCGCGCCAGCACGACTTACGGCGTCATCGGCGTCAAGGCGTGGGTCTTCCACGGCGAGATCGTTGGCGACAAGCAGCGCAAGGCCGCAGTGCTCCCGCGCCCCAAGGCAGACGACGACAAGAAGCGCCGTCGCCGCCCGGCCGGCCCACGCCGCCGCGATGGTGCACCAGGCGCAAAGCCCGGTGCCAAGGACACGCGTCCGCGTGCCCGGAAGGAGCGCTAAGCCATGTTGCTACCGAAGCGCGTCAAGTACCGCAAGCAGATGCGCGGCCGCATGACTGGCGCTACCAAGGGCGGCGACTACGTCGCCTTCGGGGACTACGGCCTCGTGGCCCTCGAGCCCGCCTGGATCAAGTCGAACCAGATCGAGGCAGTCCGCGTCACCATGAGCCGTTACTTCCGCCGTGGTGGTAAGATTTACGTTCGCATCTTCCCTGACAAGCCCGTCACCAAGAAGCCACAAGAAGTGCGAATGGGTAAGGGGAAGGGTGCGGTGGAGTACTGGGTAAGCGTGGTGAAGCCTGGCCGCATCCTGTTCGAGGTCGCCAACGTGACCGAGGAACAGGCTAAGGAAGCCTTCCGCCTCGCATCTCACAAGCTCCCCATCAAGGTCAAGATGGTCAAGCGGGAGATTTACGATGAAGCCCAATGAGGTAAGGAACATGAGCGGCGGCGAGATCGCTGCCGAGGTCGACAAGCGCCGCGAGGAGCTCTTCGACCTGCGCCTCCAATCGGCCGTGGGGCACACCAGCAACCCGCGCCGCGCCCGTATGGCTAAGCGTGAGATCGCTCGGCTCCTGACCATCGCCAAAGAGAAGGCCGAGGGAACACGGTGAAGGTAACCAAGACTATGCAAGGCCGCGTCGTCAGCGACAAGGCCGACAAGACCGTGACGGTCAACGTGGAGCGGCGCTTCAAGCACCCGCTTTACGGCAAGGTCGTCACTGTGTCGAAGCGCTACCTCGCGCACGATGAGGCCAACAGCTACCAGGTCGGCGACCTGGTCGAGATCGCGTCCAGCCGCCCCATCAGCCGCCGCAAGCGCTTCGTGGTGTCGCGCTTGATCGAGAAGGCGCGCGCTTAAGCCGCGGGAGTGAGCTGACATGATTCAACAGGAAACTTTCCTAGACGTGGCCGACAACTCTGGCGCGCGCACCATCCAATGCATCCGCGTGCTCGGCACCGGTCAGCAGTGGGTCGGCTCCGTCGGTGACGTCATCGTCGCGGCCGTCAAGGACGCCATCCCGCACGCCGCCGTCAAGAAGGGCGACGTCGTGAAGGCGGTCATCGTGCGGACCAAGAAGGAAGTCAACCGCAAGGACGGCTCCTCGATCCGCTTCGACACCAACGCTGCCGTCATCCTCACGCCACAGAACGAACCGCGCGGCACGCGCGTGTTCGGACCAGTCGCCCGCGAGCTGCGCGAGAAGAAGTTCATGCGCATAGTGTCGCTGGCCCCGGAGGTGCTGTGATGTCGCAGGTCAAGTCGCGCATCAAGAAGGGCGATAACGTCAAGGTCATCGCCGGCAAGCACAAGGGCTCACAGGGCGAGGTCATCGCGGTCAACCGCGAGAAGAGCCGAGTCGTCGTCAAGAACGTCAACATCATCAAGAAGGCGCAGCGCCCCACTCAGGAGAACCCCCGCGGGGGCTTCCTCGAGCAGGAAGCGGCCATTCACCTGAGCAACGTCCAGTTGCTTGACCCGAAGTCGGGCGAACCGACCCGCATCGCCTACCGCTTCCTCGACGACGGCCGCAAAGTCAGGGTCTCCGTCAAGAGCGGCACCCAGTTGGACGAGTGATGAGCATCCAGAAGATTGAACTCCCTATAAAGAAGCGTTACGCCGCCATCCAGCCACAACTCGCTGAGCGCCACGGTTACACGAACGTCATGGCCATCCCGCGCATCGAGAAGATCGTGGTGAACATGGGCGTCGGCGAGGCCCGCGACGACTCGAAGGTCATCGACAAGGCCTCGAAGGAGATCGCCAACATCACGCTGCAACGCCCTGCCGTGACTCGCGCCAAGAAGTCGGTCTCCAACTTCAAGCTGCGTGCTGGCATGCCCGTTGGCCTGCGCGTGACGCTGCGCGGTGTGCGCATGTGGTCGTTCCTCGATCGCCTCGTCAACATCGCCTTGCCGCGCGTGCGTGACTTCCGTGGGGTCCCAACCAACAGCTTCGACGGCCGTGGCAACTACAGCCTAGGCATCCGCGAGCAGATGGTGTTCCCCGAGATCAGCTACGAGCAAGTCGACGCCACCCGCGGTTTCGACGTCACCATCGTCACGACGGCCAAGACCGACGAGGAAGCGCGCTCGCTTCTCGAACTCCTCGGCATGCCGTTCAGGAAGTAAGGGAGGAGGGAAGAGTGGCAACGAAGGCTCATATTGCGAAGTCAAAGCGCACCCCTAAGTTCGCCGTGCGTTCAGGCAACCGCTGCTCGCGCTGCGGCCGGTCACGGGCGTACTTGCGCGACTTTGGCGTCTGCCGCATCTGCATGCGCGAGATGGCGCACCTCGGGCACCTGCCCGGCGTCGTCAAAGCGAGCTGGTGAGGCGCTGAGGCGCTCCGGAACGCCGCATGGCGCTCCGCTACAAGCGAGACGAAGTAATGGCGGGGAAGAGGTCCGCGCGCACGCGCTGAAACCGCCCCCACGGAGGAAGGTAAATGCAGACTGATCCAATCGCAGATATGCTCACGCGCATACGCAACGCCGTGGCCAAGGCCGAGGCTAGCGTCGACATGCCGGCGAGCAAGTTCAAACTGGCCCTTGGCCAGGTCCTCGTAGCCGAGGGCTACCTCAAGTCGATCGAAGCGGTCGACAAGGAGGGCAAGCCTTACCTGCGCATAGGCCTCAAGTACGGCCATAAGCGCAGCCCGGTCATCCACTCACTCAAGCGCGTCTCGACCCCTGGTCGCCGCGCATACGCCAAAGCGGAACACGTGCCCGTCGTACGCGGCGGTCTCGGCATCGCCGTGATCTCGACCTCGCGCGGCCTACTGGCCGACCGCGAGGCCCGCCGCGCCAACATCGGCGGGGAGATCGTCTGCGAGGTCTGGTGATGTCGCGCATCGGTCGTTCACCCATCCAACTCCCCAAGGGCGTCGAGACGAAAGTCGTCGAGCCCGGCAAGGTTTCCGTCAAGGGGCCGAAGGGCAGCCTCGAGGTCGTTTTCAGCCCTCGCATGCAGCTGCAGCAGGAGGACGGCGCCCTCAAGGTGGCCCGCCCTACCGACCATAACCAGGACCGCGCCCAGCACGGTCTCGCGCGCACCCTCATCGCGAACGCCATCACTGGCGTAACCGAAGGCTACGAGAAGAAGCTAGAGATCCACGGCGTCGGTTTCCGTTGCGCCAACAAGGGCAGCACCCTCGAACTCACGCTCGGTTTCTCCCACCCTGTCGTCGTCGATCCGCCGGCTGGAATCACCGTTCAGGCGACGGAGCCGACGCGCATCACGGTTAGTGGCATCGACAAGCAGCTCGTCGGTCAAGTGGCCGCCAATATCCGGGCATTGCGCCCACCCGACTCGTACCACGGCAAGGGTGTCAGGTACGTAGGAGAAACCGTCCGCCTCAAGCCCGGCAAGTCCGCGGCGCGTTAAGCGAGACAGGTCAAGGAATGAGCATGAAAGCTACCGTACGCAAGGAACGTCGCGCCAACCGCACTCGCCGGCGTCTACGCCGCCCCGTAGAGACGAATCGCTTGCGCCTCTCCGTGTTCCGCAGCGCCAAGCACATCTACGCCCAGGTCATCGACGACGACCACGGTCGCACCGTCGCAGAAGCCAACAGCAAGACGCTCGCCCCCAAGGGCAACAAGACCGACCAGGCCAAGGAAGTCGGTAAGCTCCTCGCCGAGCGCGCCGTCGCGGCTGGCGTCACGAGCGTCGTCTTCGACCGCGGTTCGTTCCGCTACCACGGTCGCGTCAAGGCCCTCGCCGAAGGTGCCCGTGAAGGAGGCCTCGAGTTCTGATGGCTGATACTGACTTCGAAGATAAGGTCATCTTCATCCGCCGCACCGCCAAGACCTACAAGGGCGGTCGCCGCTTCCGCTTCGGCGCCATGGTCGTCATCGGCGATCGCAATGGTCGCGTCGGCGTCGGCCTCGGCAAGGCACGCGAAGTGCCTGTCGCCGTACAGAAGGGCCAGTACGTCGCCCGCCGCAACGTAATCGACGTGCCCATCGAAGAGGGCGGCACCATCCCTCACGAGGTGCTTGGCGAGCACGGCACCAGCCGCGTGATGCTCAAGCCAGCGGGCGCAGGCACCGGCGTCATCGCGGGTAGCGTGCCGCGCGCCATCGTCGAACTTGCCGGCTACAGCAACCTCCTCACGAAGGAGCTCGGTAGCCGCAACCAGACCAACGTGGCGTACGCGGTCATCGACGGCCTCAAGCAACTCCGCACGTACAGCGAGGCCAAGCGCCTCAGGGAGACTGCGGAATGAAGCTCAAGCTCGTCCGCAGCCTAATCGGCACCACCAAGACGCAGCGCGGCACCGTCAACGCCCTCGGTCTCAAGAAGATCGGAGACGTGCGCGAGGTGGTAGACAACGAGTCGACTCGTGGGATGGTCGAGAAGGTCAAGCACCTCCTCGTCATCGAAGGGAACGAGAAGCGGTGAAGTTGAACGAACTCAGCCCGGCACCGGGCGCGAAGAAGTCCCGCAAGCGCGTGGGCAGGGGTCTCGGTAGCGGTCGCGGTAAGACCGCTGGTCGGGGCCAGAAGGGCCAGAGAAGTCGCGCCGGCTTTAGTCAGGGCGCAGGCTGGGAAGGCGGGCGTTCGCGCCTGATCATGCGCCTCCCGAAGCGCGGTTTCACCCGCGTCAAGGACCCACTGCAGCTAGTCAACCTGCGCGACCTCAACGGCTTTGCGGCCAATGAAGAGATCGCAGCAGAGAAGCTCGTGGCGGCCGGCCTCATCCGCCGCGTCGATCACCCCGTCAAGCTGCTCGCCGATGGCGAACTCGAGGTCAAGGGCCTAGTCATCACGGTCGACGCCGCCTCCAAGGGCGCCCTCGCAGCCGTCGCCGCCGCCGGTGGCAAGGTAGTGCTTCCAGCCGCACCGGCTGAGGGAGCTTAAGCATGCTGAAGGCCTTTCGCAATGCTCTGGTCATCCCGGACTTGCGGGCCAAACTGCTCGTCACCATCGGACTCCTAGCCGCCTACCGCCTTATGGTTCACATCCCCACTCCGGGGGTCGACATCCAGGCGCTCAAAGCGGGCGGGTTCGGTGGCGGCGTGTTCTCGCTGCTGAACTTCATCTCGGGCGGTAACTTCGAGGTCTTCTCGATCGCGGCGCTCGGGGTGATCCCATACATCACGGCCAGCATCATCATCCAGCTGCTCACGAGCACGTACCCACCCCTCGAGAAGCTCTCCAAGGAGGGCGAGGAGGGGCGGCGCAAGATCACGCAGTACACGCGCTGGGGCGCTACGGCCCTCGGCGCCATCCAGGCGTTGTTCTTGGCCATCGCCCTCATCGGGCCATCCGGCGCTCTCAAAGTCGGTTGGGCTAACGGGCCCTTCTTCTGGTTCGTCGTGCTCGTAACGCAGGTTGCCGGCATCACGGTAGTGATGTGGCTCGGTGAGAAGATCACGGAGTACGGCATAGGTAACGGCATCTCGTTGATCATCTATGCCGGTATCGTCGCCGCCTTCCCTGGCGCCCTCGGGCAGCAGTTCGCCCTCATCGGGGCGGGGGAGGCCAACATCTTCGGCCTGCTCTTCTACATCGTGCTGCTGGTGGTAGCCATCGCCGGCATGGTTCTCGTGCAGCAAGCCGAGCGGCGCATTCCCGTGCAGTACGCGCGCAAGGTAGTCGGCCGCAAGGTGATGGGCGGCCAGACGACCTACATCCCGCTGCGCCTCAACGCTGCCGGGGTCATCCCCATCATCTTCGCGGTCGCGATCCTGGTCCTCCCGCAAACCCTCATCGGTGCGTTCCCCGAGATCAACTGGCTTCAGGGCTTGGGCGCCTGGTTCAACCCCTCTCAGTGGCAGGGCTTGCTCCTAAGCACCCTTCTCATCGTCGGGTTCACCTACTTCTACACCCAGATCTCGTTCGATCCGCGCCGCATCAGTGAGAACCTCCGTGAGTACGGCGGCTTCGTGCCTGGGGTGCGCCCCGGTCAGCAAACGACCGAGCACTTAACGCGCATAACGAACCGCATCACCCTCTGGGGCGCGCTGTTCCTCGGCCTGGTGAACGCGCTGCCGCAGACGTTCTCCTGGCTCACCGGTCAACAGCAGCTTTCGCTCGTCTTCTCCGGCACCGGCCTGCTGATCATGGTCGGGGTAGCGCTCGACACGCTGCGCCAGCTGGAATCTCAGCTCATGATGCGTCACTACGAAGGCTTCGTGTCAAAAGGCCGCATCCGCGGCCGCGGGAGGCGCTTCTAGGTGAGCGCGGAAACTCCTGAGGTCGTACTACTCATGGGCCCGCCCGGGGCCGGCAAGGGCACGCAGGCCAACCTGCTCGCCGCCAGCCGCCACCTGCAGAAGCTCTCTACCGGGGACATGCTTCGCGCGCACGTCCGTGACGGCACCGAACTTGGCCACAAGGCCAAGGCCGTCATGGACGAGGGCGCCCTCGTGACTGACGAGATCATCATCGCCATGGTCAAGGCCGAGCTCGACAAGATGAACCCCATCCGCGTTCTGCTCGACGGCTTCCCACGCACCACCGGGCAGGCCGAGGCGCTCGACGAGCTGCTTGCCAGCTACGGCGTTGGCATCACGGCGGCACTCGAGTTGGTCGTCGACGAGGCCGAGCTCGTACGGCGCCTGGTCGGTCGGGCCGAGCAAGAAGGCCGCTCGGACGATAACGAGGCCACCATCTTGCGCCGCATGGCGGTTTACCGCGAGCAGACCGCGCCACTTATCGATTACTACCAGCAGCACGGCCAACACCGCAGCGTAGACGGGATGGGTTCTACCCAGGCCGTCGAGGCGCGCATCGCGAATGCGCTGGAAAGCGAGTTGGCATGATAATCAAGCGCCGCAGCGAGCTAGAGATCATGGCGGAGGCAGCGGTCATCAACCGCGAGGCCCTCGCGGTGGTCGAGGCTGCCGTGGCGCCCGGTGTTACGACCAGCGAGTTGAACGCGCTGGCCGAAGATGCTATCCTCTCACGCGGCGGGAAGCCCGCTTTCAAAGGCTATAACGGCTTTCCTGCCACGATTTGCGCCAGCCCTAACGAGGTCGTCGTTCACGGTTTCCCGAACGACCGCCACTTGAGGGAAGGCGATGTAATCTCGATCGACATCGGAACCTTCTACCGCGGGTACGCGGCCGATATGGCGCGCACCTATGCGGTTGGCAAGGTTTCCGTCGATGCCAGCAGGCTCCTCGAGGTCACCGAGCGCTCTTTGTACGCCGGTATCGAGAGGGCCCAAGCGGGCAACCGTTTAGGCGATGTTTCCGCGGCCATTCAGGACGTCGTCGAAGCGGCCGGTTACTGGGTAGTCCGAGAGTTCGTGGGTCACGGCATCGGTCGTGAGTTCCACGAGGGACCGGAAGTGCCCAACTTTGGTCGTGCCGGTACAGGACCTGTTCTCCGTCCTGGCCTCGTTCTGGCGATCGAGCCCATGGTGGCTCAGCGGCGCTCACGCGTCGTCATCGCCGACGACGGCTGGACGGCATCCACTGAGAACGGGAGCCTAGCGGCACATTTCGAGCACACCGTAGCCATCACTGAAGATGGTCCTTGGGTGCTGACAGCAAGCGGCGGTACGGGAGTCAAGAACGCCAACCCGACTGCCCCAGGAGGTGTGCATGGCGCGTAAGAGATCGGGTCCTCCCAGAAAACCACGTGTAGAGCGGCAGGAAGAAACGACGCAAGATACTATCCGCACCGAAGGCGTGGTACTAGAAGCGCGCCCCAATACGACCTTCTTGGTCCAGTTGGACGCAGGACCTGAGATTCTTGCCCACGTTGGAGGCAAGATGCGCCGTCACTACATCCGCATTCTGCCGGGCGACCGCGTCGTCCTGGAGATCAGCACCTACGACCCCGAGAAGGGTCGCATCGTCTACCGTAAGTAGGAGTAGGAGTTGGAGCATGAAAGTAAGGGCTTCAGTGAAACCAATGTGTGATAAGTGCAAAGTCGTTCGCCGCCACGGTCGCGTATACGTGATCTGCCCAGTGAACCCGACGCATAAGCAAAGGCAGGGCTGAGAGTGGCGCGTATCGCAGGCGTTGACTTGCCGCGCGACAAGCGCATCGAGGCCGCGCTGCCGTACATCTACGGCATCGGCTGGAGCCGCTCTGTCGAGATCCTGGCCAAGGCCGAGGTCGATGCCAGCACGCGCGTCAAGGACCTCACCGAGTCAGAAGTCACGCGCTTGCGTGAAGTCGTCGACCGCGACTACAAGGTCGAGGGCGACTTGCGCCGCGAGGTGCAGCTCAACATCAAGCGCTTGATGGACATCGGCTGCTACCGCGGCTTGCGCCATCGGCGTGGCTTGCCCGTCCGCGGGCAGTCTACGAAAACCAACGCACGCACCCGCAAGGGCCCGCGTCGCACCGTCGCAGGCAAGAAGAAGGCCGCGCGGAAGTAAGGGACGCTGACCTATGGCCAAGACGAACAAGAACACGAAGAAGCGGGTCAAGCGCTCCCTCTCAGAGGGCAAGGCGTTCATCCACGCTTCGTACAACAACACCATCGTCACGATCACGGACATGGATGGCAACACCGTGGCGTGGTCGTCGTCCGGCTCGATCGGCTACAAGGGCTCCAAGAAGGGCACTCCGTACGCCGCCCAGCTGGCCGCAGCAGACGCGACCCGTAAGGCTCAGAACATGGGCGTTTCGCAGGTCGACATCGTCATCCGTGGAACGGGCTCTGGCCGCGAGCAGGCCATTCGCTCCATTCAGGCTACGGGCGTCAACGTCCGCACCATCATCGATGACACCCCCACCCCCCACAACGGCTGCCGCCCGCGGAAGCGGAAGCGCCCCTAAGTTAGGGCGCGGCCCCATGATGGGGGCCTAGGAGAAACATGGGTCGATACACAGGACCGATAGTCAAGATTTGCAGGCGAGAAGGCGCGAACCTGGCGGAGACGCCGAAGGTTCAGCGTTACATGGAGCGCCACCCGTACCCACCGGGCCAGCACGGTCAGCGCCGCAGGCGTAAGCCGAGTGACTACGGGGTTCGTCTCCGCGAGAAGCAGAAGCTGCGCTTCTACTACAACATGAGCGAGAAGCAGTTCCGCAACCTCTTCGAGGAAGCTGAACGCGCCGAGGGTTCGACGGGCACCGTCTTCCTTCAACTGCTCGAGTCGCGACTAGACAACGTGGTTTACCGCCTCGGCATCGGCTACACCCGCCGCCAGGCGCGGCAGTTCGTGGCTCACGGGCATATCGCGGTCAACGGCAAGCGCCTCGACATCCCCTCGTACCGCGTGCGGCCAGGCGACGTCATCGAGGTCACGGCCAGCGCCAAGAAGAACCCCGTGATCCAAGCCAACATCGAGGACCGGAAGCGGGGCAAGTTGAACCCGTGGCTCGAGTTCGATGCCGAGGCCATGAAGGGTCGCTTCTTGCACCGCCCTTCCCGCGAGGACATCATGGTGCCCGTCAACGAACTTCAGGTCATCGAGTACTACTCGCGCTAAGCGGCGAGCACACGATTTAAGTCGCTACCGAGGAGGTACCGGTGCACATCATCCCAGATTTCAAAGCCAAGGTCTCGGGCAGTTACGGCGAGTTCGTCGTTGAGCCGCTACCGCGCGGCTACGGCGTTACTCTCGGCAACCCGCTGCGGCGCATCCTGCTGTCGTCGGTTCCAGGCACTGCCGTGACGAGCGTTTACATCGAGGACGTCTTGCACGAGTTCTCGACCATCGATGGGGTGAAGGAGGATGTCATGCAGATCATCCTCAACCTCAAGGACTTAGTCGTGAAGATGCACGACGAGGACCCCGTCACCCTTACGCTCCGCGTCGACCAGCCTGGCAACGTCACAGCCAAGGACTTCGATGTTCCTTCGAACGCCGAGGTAGTGAACCCCGACCTGCACATCGCCACCATCTCGAAGGGCGGCAGGTTGGTAATGGAAGTGCGCGTCGAGCGCGGCGTCGGCTACGTTCCGGCTGAGGTGCACGGCACCAAGGACCGCATCAACTCGATCCCCGTCGACGCCATCTATACGCCGGTGCGGCGCGTCGCCTACCGCGTGGAAGACACGCGCGTCGGGCAGCGCACTGACCTTGACCGCCTCACCTTGCGCGTGTGGACGGACGGCAGCGTCGATCCGCGTGACGCGCTTGATACCGCTGTCGATACGCTGCGCAGCCAGTTGAACGTCTTCAACGGCGAGGGCTTCGTTGAGGAGGAGACTCCTCCCGCCATCGTCTTGTCACCGACGAAGGCTGCCGCGGAGGAAGAAGCGGTAGAGGAAGTCACGTTGAGCCTCGAGAGCCTCGACCTTTCGAGCCGCGTCCTGCACTCGTTGCAGGAGGAGGGCATCGACTCCGTCAATGCCTTGCTGGCGCTGTCGGAACGCGACCTCAAGAAGGTCGGCGGAGTGGGCGAGAAGTCGCTCGACGAGATCAAAGAGCGCCTCGCGGCGCGCGGCTTCAGCCTTAAGGAGTAATTGATGCGCCATATGATCCGCGGCCGCAAACTGAACCGCTCCAGCAGTCACCGTTCCGCCTTGGCGCGTAGCCAGGCGACGGCGCTGCTGCGGCACGGCCGCATTAAGACGACCCTCACGAAGGCCAAGAGCCTCCAGCCTTTCGTAGAGAAGCTCATCACGACAGCTCGTGGTGGCGACCTTCACTCGCGCCGCTTGGTCGCGCGTGAGATTCAGGACCTCGCCGTTCAACGCAAGTTGATGGATGAGATCGCTCCGCGCTACGCGGCGCGCCCGGGCGGCTACACCCGCATCTACCGCCTCACCACTCGCCGTGGTGACGGGGTGCAGGAAGCCCTGATCGAACTCGTCAACGACTGACGAACTGCTCGGAGCCCGTTTGGGCTGGCTAGACCCTAGTTTGTGACCGGCGTCCGTCCTCGAGTGAGGCGGGCGCCGGTTCCTTTGTAAGCGCTTGCCCCGCGCCTACTGAGCGAAGCTGGTGCCTTCGCCGCTCCAGTCGACTCCTAGCAAGTGGGCCACGGTGGCGCCGACGTCCGCGAAGGTGGCTCTAGTGCCTAGGCTGCGCGGCGCTTTGCCTGGTTGGTAGAAGGCGAGGAGCCCATACTCTCGCGTGTGGTCCGTTCCTTGCCAGGTTGGGTCGTTGCCGTGGTCACTGACGATGATCAACGCGTCGTCTGGGCCGATGGCGGCCAGCAGCTGAGGTAGGTAGTCGTCGAACGCCTTGAGGGCGGCGGCGTAGCCGTGCGCATCGCGGCGGTGGCCGTACAGGGAGTCGAACTCGACGAGGTTGGTGAACACTAGCCCGTCGGGCCGTGCCTTGGCGAGTTCAAGCGTGCGTTCCATGCCGAGGGTGTTCGTTCCCGCCGCCACCTCGCGCGTGAAGCCGCGGTGAGCGTAGATGTCCGGGATCTTGCCGACGCCGATCACCTCCTTGCCTGCGGCATGAAGGGCGTCCAGCACGTTGGGTGGCGGCGCGACGGAGTAGTCGTGCCGCTTGTCGCCCAATCGCTCGAACGCGCCAGGGACGCCCTTGAACGGCCTGGCGATGACGCGCGCTACCTTGTTGTCGCCTTGCAGGATGCCGCGCGCCGCTATGCACCAGGCATAGAGCGTGTCGAGCGGGACGACGTCTACGTGGGCGGCCACTTGAAAGACGCTGTCGGCGCTGGTGTAGACGATGGGGTAGCCGGTGCGCAGGTGCTCTGCACCGAGTTCGTCGAGGATCGTCGTTCCTGAGGCGGGGTAGTTGCCGAGGTGACCGCGGCCGGTGGCCGCGTCGAAGCGTCGCATGACGTCGTCCGGGAACCGCTCGAAAGTGCGGAACGGCTGGTCTACGATCACGCCCATGAACTCCCAATGGCCGGTGGTCGTGTCCTTGCCAACGGACCTCTCGGCGAGGCGACCGTAGCTGGCGTGGGGCGCGGCATTTGACGGCAGGCTCGTGACGCCTTCGATGGCGCCCACGCCCAGACTCGTGAGGTTGGGGAGTTGCACGCCGGTGGCGCGCACCGTGTGGTCGATGGTGTGGGAGCCGGCGTCGCCGAAAGCCGCGGCGTCAGGTAAGGCCCCTACTCCAACCGAGTCGAGTACCACGAGGGTGACGGTCATGGCGTGAGTATATGAGTCGCTGGTCTGCTCATGCGCTGCTAGTCGGTCATAATGCCCCTGTGAACGTGCTGCGGAGCTGTGGCGGGGTCCTGTGAGGACCGATTCTAGTCTGGCGCTGCGCTTCGCCTCCTCACTCGACCGCTTGGCCGAGACGGACGCGCTAGTAGTCGCCGCCACATCTGGCGGTGCCGATTCTGTTGCCGCAGCGCGGTTACTAGCGGAGACTGGTCGGCCGTTCCTTGTGGCGCACTTCGACCACCGCTTGCGGGAGAACTCGGCGGCGGATGCAGCGTTCGTCGAGGAGCTAAGCGCCAAGCTCGGCGCCCCGTTCATGAGAACGTCTGTCGACGTTTCCGCCGTGGCTAGGGAGAAGGGTTGGAACTTGGAAGACGCCGCCCGCCGGTTGCGTTACGCGTTCCTTCACCGCGTTCTGCGTGGCGCAGGTCGACCGGGCGTCATCCTCGTGGCGCACACGCTGGACGATCAGGCAGAGACTTTTCTGCTGCAACTCATGCGTGGAGCGGCGTACCCGTCCGGGATGGCGGCAAGGCGAGGGGCGGTGGTCAGGCCGTTGCTTGAGGAGCGCCGCGAGGAGCTGCGCGCCTACTTGCGCTCCGAGGCACAAACGTGGAGGGAGGACGCCAGCAACCTGGACGTGACGCGTAACCGTGCTTGGCTGCGCCACGAGGTGCTCCCTAGTCTCGAGTCTCGTTATCGCGGAGTGACCGCGCGCTTGGCGCGCACGGCAGCCGAACTGGCGGGCGCCAAGGACGCCTTGGAGGAACTCGCCACCGCGCGCTTCGGTAGTTGGCCGCTGGCAACGAAGGCGCTGGCCGGGGCTCCTCCTGCCTTGCGCCGAACCGCCATCGCGTCCGCGCTGCGGGGGGTGTCCGTGCCGCCCAGCGCCGAGCTCGTCGACGCGCTCGAGTCCGCAGTGCTGCACTCCGCCGCCCTCGGTTCGCGAGCGGCCCCGTGGCAACGCGACGTGGGCCGCAACGTGCGCGCTTCTGTGGCGTACGGGCAGGTGGCGTTGGCTACTGTGCCAGCTGACGCTGGGAACGATCCTGGCGCTAGGGCGGTGACGACTGCGGCCGACTTGCCGGCTGGCGTCGACCCCGCTGTGCTCGAGGGTCGCCCCGCCCTCGTGTTGCGCCACAGGCAGCCAGGCGATCGCATCCGTTTGGCCGGTGGCTCGAAGTTGGTGAGCGACTTGTTGATAGACCGCAAGGTTCCGCGCGCCGAGCGCGACACCCTCGCGGTGCTGGCCGACGGCGCCGAAGTGCTGTGGGTGGAGGGCGTAGCGGCCGCAGTGAACTGCGTGCATGACGACGCTACCGCCGACACGCGCTTCATGCGCCTCGCCCTCGAGGAGGCACGCCTCGGGGCCGCGGAGGGCGAGGTACCCGTTGGCGCCGTCGTGGTGGTCGATGGGGAAGTCGTCGCCACTGCCCATAACCTCACGGAAGCTAGCGGTGACCCTACGGCACATGCCGAACTGCTGGCATTGCGGGCGGCGGCGCTCGCCGCTGGCGACTGGCGTTTGCATGACGCCACGCTGTACGTGACGCTCGAACCGTGCGCCATGTGCCTCGGCGCGGCGCTGCAGGCGCAACTCGGCCGCCTGGTCTTCGGGGCAACCAACGTGCGCGAAGGGGCCCTTGGCGGGGTGGTCGACTTGGCGGCGGCGCGGTGGAAGCGAGTACCGGAAGTCGTGGGGGGAGTGGAGGCCGCCGCGGCCTCGAAACTGCTGTCGGAGACTTTCAGTGCACGTCGGGTCGCTCCGCGTGCGGCTCGAGGCGAGGCGGCCGTACCAGCCGCCGATGACGCCCTTCGGGACGGCACGAGTTAATGTCGACCGGTGCGTTACACTTGCCCGGTGGAGATTCGTAACTTCTCGATCATCGCCCATGTTGACCACGGCAAGTCGACTTTGGCGGATCGTATCCTTGAACTCACCCAGAGCATCTCGCTGCGCGAACGCCGCGATCAGGTGCTCGACTCGCTTGAGTTGGAGCGCGAACGCGGGATAACCATCAAGGCAACACCTATGCGGCTGCTTTATCAGGCAGACAACGGTAAGAGTTACCAGTTCAACCTCATCGACACGCCTGGGCACGTTGACTTCAACTACGAGGTCTCGCGTGCGCTGCGGGCGTGCGAGGGGGTGCTGCTGGTGATCGATGCCGCTCAGGGCGTGGAGGCGCAGACCATCCAGAACGCCTACCTCGCGTCTGAGAACGGACTCGAGATCCTTCCCGTGATCAACAAGATCGACTTGCCAGCTGCCGACGTGCCGGGGGCCATCACGGAGCTCGAGGACATCATCGGCGTTCCCGGCGATCACGCAGTGCCCGTCTCCGCTAAGACAGGCGAGAACGTGCGTGCCGTCCTGGAGGGTATCGTCGCGCACTTGCCGGCGCCGACGGGAGACCCTAACGGCCCGCTGCGCGCCTTCATCTTCGATGCCGTTTACGACGCCTACCAAGGCGTCATCGCCTTCATTAGGGTGTTCGACGGAACGCTCAAGGCCAAAGACCGCGTGCGTATCTTCTCCACCGGCAAGGTCGTCGAGGTGGAGCGCGTTGGGTTCTTCAGGCCGGAGCCTACGGTTAGCGGACAGCTCAGTGTCGGCGAGGTCGGGTGGTTCACGGCGGGCATCAAAGAGATCTCCGACACGCAGATCGGCGACACCATCACGGGCGCTGACAACCCGACTGACAGGCCGATTCCTGGGTTCAAGCCGGCCATGCCCGTGGTCTTCTCGGGCCTGTACCCGACTGACACGGAAGACTACCCGCGCCTGCGCGAGGCCCTTGAGAAGCTGCGGTTGAACGACGCCGCATTCTCGTTCGAACCTGAGACTTCCGAAGCGCTCGGGTTCGGGTTC
This sequence comes from Trueperaceae bacterium, assembly GCA_035703635.1. Classification (GTDB taxonomy): domain Bacteria; phylum Deinococcota; class Deinococci; order Deinococcales; family Trueperaceae; genus JAAYYF01. Next base: position 19,102 of record DASSXV010000007.1, read on the forward strand.
CGCTGCGGCTTCCTTGGGTTGCTGCATGCCGACATCGTGCAGGCGCGGCTCGAGCGTGAGTTCGACCTGTCCCTCATCGCCACTGCGCCTGGGGTGGTCTACAAGATCGTTACGACCGACGGTGAAGCGTTCGATGTTCAGAACCCCAGCGAGCTGCCGACGCCTGACCGCCTCGAGTCGATCTCTGAACCGTTCGTTGCGTTGTCGGTCTTCTTGCCTGAGGAGTACGTCGGCGCGGCCATGGGCTTGCTGCAGGAGAAGCGCGGCGAGATGAAGGACATGGTGTATCACGGCCACCGCGTTGAACTTCGTTATGAAGTTCCGTTCGGCGAGATCCTCTACGACTTCCACGACCGCCTCAAGTCTCTGTCGCGGGGTTATGCCTCCATGGACTATCAGTTCCTTGGGTACCGCGATGGCGACCTGGTGAAGATCGACGTGCTCGTCAACGACGAGAAGGTCGATGCGCTCTCGATAATCGCGCACCGCGAGAAGGCATACGAAGTCGGCAGGCGCATGGTTGACCGCATGGCCGAGGTCATTCCGCGGCAGATGTTCGCCATACCGATCCAAGCGGCGATCGGCGGCAAGATTCTCGCGCGCGCGACTGTCAAGGCCTTCCGTAAGGACGTGCTGGCGAAGTGCTACGGTGGCGACATCACGCGTAAGAAGAAGCTGCTCGAGAAGCAGAAGAAGGGCAAAGCCCGCATGAAGCAGATCGGTACCGTCGAGGTGCCGCAAGAAGCGTTCCTGGCGGTGCTGAGCACGGAGGAGTGAGGTGTGGCAACCGGCGCGATCGGCCGTGACAGGCAAGGGGAGGTAGCGGCGAGGCGGGGGAGTCCACTCAAGCTGCGTACCCAGGTCGCTCTTGTCATCGCGTTCCTGTCTGCGTTGCCGAACATCATCCTGGTTGTAACGGCGCTGTTGCCCGTTTACCGCGCGGCTGACGGTAACGCTGGCGGCATCTTGGGTTGGCCGGTCGCCCTGTGGTTGCTCGGCGTAGTCGCGCTCTCCGCGCTCGTTGGGTACTTCCTCTCCGGCCAGCTCCTCGCGCCCCTCATGCGAGCCGAGCGCGAGGTCGAGGGCCTGCCGCGCACGGTTTCGCGCCTCGCCGCCGCACGCGTTCCGGTTAGGGCAGACGATCCGCCGGAAGTAGCGGCACTGAAGGGCTCTTTCAACGCCTTGCTCGCTCAGGTCGAGGTGCAGGAGTCGCGCCGTAATGCGTTCACGGCCGCCCTCATGCACGACCTCAAGACGCCGCTCATAGCAGCTAACAACCTCCTCAACGTGGTGCGCGACGACGATGCGCTCGACCGCGCCAGCCGCGTTGACCTCGTCAAGCGTTTGGGCTCCGAGATGGAAGCCCTCATCGACCTCGTGCAGAAGATGGTCGACGCACACCGCCTCGAACGCTCCGACGTGCCGTTGACGAGGCGCGACGTCAACCTGCTCGAGGTCGTTGACCGAGTGATCCGACGCCTCCAACCGCTGCTGGACGAGCGCGAGATAGCCGTGTCCATCACCGGCACCGGCCGCGCGCTCGTTGACGAGCGCGAAGCAGAACGCGCCCTCTACAACCTCATCAGCAACGCCGTCAGGTACGCGAAGAGGCAGATCAGTTTGGAGGTGTTCAACGGCATGGTGCGCCTGCAGGACGACGGCCCTGGCCTGCCTGCGCCGCTCGAGCAACTCGCGATGCCCTTCGTTGGGCGCACGGTAGAGATCGCGGGCAAGGAGTACGCGGGCGGCACGGGCGGGCTCGGCCTCTTCATCGCAAGGCGCGTGCTCGAGGCCCACGGTGGTCAGCTCGTTTGTGAAGCTACTGGCCCGAACGGCACGGTCTTCCTGGCCTACTTCGGCCGCTGAGCGAGAGGGATCCACATGACCGAAGCCAACCGCCAACCCGCCGACCAAGGCACGGCCGCGCCGCTGCGGGTGCTGATCGCGGATGATCACCCACTCTTCCGGATGGGCTTGGCGCTCGCATTGCGGGCGGAGGGCCACGAGGTAGTAGCCGAGGCGGAGAACGGTAGGCAGGCCGTCGAGAGGGCGCGCCACGCGGAGGTCGACGTCGTGCTCCTCGACGTGCGCATGCCGGAACTCGATGGCATCAGCGCCTGCCGTGACATAACGACTGGTGCCAATCCTCCAACGGTGGTCATGCTCACGACCTTCGATGAACCCGCCGTGATTCAGGCGGCGCGGGATGCTGGAGCGAGCGCCTACCTCTCGAAGGAGACGGCGCCACGCGAGTTGGCGCGCATGCTGCGTAACATTCTGGCCGCGCCCGAGCGAGACTGGATGCCCGAGGTGGCGTTGCCGGAGCTGACGCCACGCGAGGCGCAGGCACTGGCTGCGATGGCGCGCGGCCTGAGCAACAAGGCCATCGCTGCAGAGCTGGGCATAAGCCCGGACACGGTCAAGGACTACCTCGAGAACGTTTACCGCAAGCTTGACGTACGCGACCGCGTGAGCGCCGTGCGCCGGGCGGCGGAGCTGGGTTTGGTTACGCACTGACCTTGGCGGTTGCAGCATGCGCCTAGGTTAGGCACGCTTGATCAGGGACGGTGCCTTGCTCTTGGCCCAAGCCTAGTCCAGCTAGGCTCATGCCGAGGAGGGCGAACTCGCCTGAGCTGCTTCGCGCAAGCTAGTACGCATGCGCCCCCGAACCTTCACCCTCACTCGCAGCAAGCCGCCCGCTTGGCGCGCCCGTCGAAGACGAGCCACCGGCCTCGCGCTCCTCGAACTTATCGTCGTGCTCGCGTTACTCGCTCTACTGGTGTCGTTCGCGTTCGCCCTCGGCCGGCCGAGCCACGCTCGGCGTGCCGCCAGCGCCATGCGCACTGCCATCCTGTGGGCCCGCACTGAGGCCATGTGGGGCGGCGTTGCGGTCAGCGTTACCGAAGCCACGAGCGGGCAAGGGGTCGTGGTGAGAACGGCAACCGACCCAGCGAACCCGTGCACCGCCGGCACGGTCCTTACCAGGGTGCTGCTCGCTGAGTTCCCCGGCGTACGGCTCGAGGCCGGCTTGCCGCGCGGGTTGGTCTGGCTACCTAGCGGCTCGGGGAGGAGCTGCGCTGGCGGCGGCGTGATCTCGGGGACGATGGTCCTGGCAGACGGTCGCGCGTCAGTCCGACTGATCATCTCCGCGTTAGGCCGCGTACGGCTTGAGGCGCCATGAGAGCCGGAGTCACGTTGATCGAGACGCTGGTAGCCTTGGCAGTTCTAGCCATCGTCGGCGCCGCCCTCGTCGGCTTGCAAGTAGCTAGCTTGCGCGCGCAGCGCACCGCCAGCGCCGTGCATGCCCATGCGGCGATCCTGAGGGACGAGCTGGTGTTGCAGCGCGTCGTCCCAACTGCCGCTAGCGGCCCATGCCTAGCCCAGAAGCTGGCACCAGATGTGAGTTGCGAGGTCGAGAGAACGTGCGTTGCAACGCCTCTTGGGCCGTGCGCCGTCGTTGGAGTCGCCATACGAGTTTCGACGGTCGGTGGCCCGGAACTAGTTGGTCGCTCGGCCGTAACGATGTGGTTGGAGGGTCAACCGTGAGAGGTCGGGCCGGGTTCACGCTCATCGAGGTACTCGTGACCATGGCGCTCGGCGCCGTCATCATCGGTGTGCTTGGCGCCCTCACGGCGGGTGGCCGGCGCAACGCTGCAACGGTGGAGCAGCGGGCCGACACGGCCGCTGCCCTGCGGCTAGCGGCTGAGTTGCTGCAAGAGGAGGTGCGCCTCGCCGGGGCCGTGCCTTGGCCCACTCCTGGCGCTGACCTGGAAGTTGCGGACCTGGACGCGTGGCTAACCCCGGCCTTGACCATCACGGAGCTCTCCGTTGGTCACGCCGTCGCCATGCGCGGCGTCGATCACCGTCTCGCGGAAGGCGCGGTGGCACGAGAAGTCGCCTTTGACGTAGGTACCGACGCGCGAGGGGAAGCGCAACTCTACCGTCGGCCAGCCGGATCGACGAGGCAACCGCTTGTTTCCGATATCGAAGAGCTAGTGGTCGAATGGGTTATCACGGCTTCAGGTGAGCGCATCGAACCGGCGGCGGCCGATGGACTGAACTTGGCCGCGCTAGGTGTTGAGGTCGCCAGCGCAGGCGAACGCTTGCAGTTCGTGCTCGAACTACCGGCGCGACCCGTTGCCAGAGTGAGGGGAAGGCCATGAAGCGGCGAGCAGCGCCAGGCCGTGTGCCCCGAGTGCGCCGGCACGTGGTTGCCCGCAAGACGGACGCCCAACGTGGCGCCGTCCTGGTAACCGTCCTTGGAGGCGTGCTCCTGGTGGCGGCCATCTTGTTCGCGGCGATCTTCGCGGTCACCCTCGAGACCATGGGCGCGAGAAGCGCCGCCCGCGCCGCGCTGAACGACGCGGCCCAACAGGGTGCCCTCAGTCTGGCCGTGGCAGAACTCGTAGCTGGCAGTGTGGAGGCGCCGGCCGTGCTCGGTCCGTGGCCCGACCTCGGGATAAGGGCACAAGTGCTGATCAGGGTGGTGGCGCCAGACGTAGTTGCGTTAGAGACGCGCCTCGAGCAGGCTAACGCCGCTCCTGCGCGCCTGACCCTCGCGCTTGGACCCGAGCCGCACGTATTGTGGCGGCCGTGAACCGCCGCTCCGCGGCCATCAGCTTGACACTTAGGTGGGAGGCTGAAACGATACGGCGTGACCGGCTCCTCGAACCCGACCCGCGCGCTACTCTGCGCCGCGCTCCTCGCGAGCGCAACGCCCGTTACGGCCCGCGAGCTCAAGACGCTCCTAGGAGTGAGCGAGGACGCCCTCGAACGCGAAGTGAACGCCCTACGCACCGCGCTGGCGGAAGCAGGCCTTGGCATCGTGGTCGAGAACGTCGCTGGTGGGTACAGACTGGTGGTCGATCCAGCGCTGGTGCCCGCGCTCGCCTCGCTGCTCTCGCCGCCGCCACTACCGCAGCTAAGTCAAGCGGCGCTCGAAACGCTAGCGTTGGTGGCCTACCACCAACCGGTCACGCGCGGCGAGGTAGAGGCCGCGCGCGGCGCGTCGTGCAGCTCGACCCTGGAAACGCTGCAAGAACGCGAGTTGGTGAAGGTCGTCGGCCAGAAGGAAGTTGTGGGTCGACCGCTCCTGTACGCCACCACCGAGAGGTTCCTGCTCGAGTTCGGCCTTGCGTCGCTAGCGGACCTGCCGCCGATGCAAGACGATCAACCAGGCAACTTCCTGCGCGGCTAGCAGCCGCTAGACGGCCGCTGCACCCAACTCCGCCAAGTAGCGGATGGCGAAGCGGTAACCAGAGGCCCCAAGCCCGACGATGCTACCTGCACACACCGCTGCCACCAGGCTGCGGTGGCGGAACTCCTCGCGGGCCGCCGTGTTACTGAGGTGCACTTCAACGACGGGCAGGGTGATGGCGGCGATTGCGTCCCGCAGGGCCACACTCGTGTGCGTGTACCCGCCAGGGTTCAGAACGACCCCGTGAGCGCCCTCCGCGCTGGCGCCATGCAGCCAATCGATCAGTTGGCCCTCGTGGTTGCTCTGACGGCAGCTCGCGCGATAACCCAACTCGGCTGCCGTGGCGGTGCACATGGCCTCGATGTCCTGCAGCGAGAAATGCCCATAGACCTCAGGCTCGCGTTGGCCAAGTAGGTTGAGGTTGGGTCCGTTCAGCACCATGATCATGCGGTTTCCTCCAGCTCGGCCCACGCGGCCTCCAACTCGTCACTCGTCAAGTTGGCAACCACCACCGGTTTGCCAACGTCCTCGAGGAGCACCATGCGCAAGCGGCCCGCCGCCACCTTCTTGTCGCGCCCCATGAACTCGAGCAGGGTCGCGAAGTCAGCGCGAGGCAACGGCCTCGGCGCCACCCAGCGCAGAAACTCGCGGGTGCGGCTCACCAGGTCTACGTAACCACGGCGGCGCCCCACGATGGCCGCGTAAACGAGGCCATAAGCCACCGCGTCCCCGTGCGCCAGCGAGTGGCCGCTAGCCGCCTCCAACGCGTGCGCCAAAGTATGGCCGAGGTTCAAGTGGGTGCGCACGCCAGACTCGCGCTCATCGGCAGCCACGACGCCAGCCTTGATGGCCACGTTGCGCGCGACGACGGCCGTCAGGCGCTCGGCAGGCGCGTCAAGCGCCCAACCTGCTCCTAGCGCCGTCAACAGGTCACCATCAGCCAACAGGCCATGTTTGAACGCCTCGACGGTGCCTTGCCTGAACTCGTGCGGTGGGAGGGTGCGAAGGGCATTCACGTCGGCGACAACGGCCCGGGGCTGCCAGAATGCGCCAACCAGGTTCTTGCCATGCGGTAGGTCGAGACCCGTCTTGCCTCCAACGCTGGCATCGACCATGGCGAGCAGGGAAGTGGGCGCCTGGTAGAACGCGATGCCCCGAAGGTAACTGGCCGCTACGAAACCAGCGAGGTCGCCAACGACGCCGCCCCCAAGCGCCACCACAGCGGCGTCGCGCGGCAGGCTAGCCTCCGCCAGGGCCTCCAGGAGCGCTCCGTAGCGCTCCAGCGACTTGCTCGCCTCACCAGGCGGCACGACCAACGGCAGCACGCTCTTACCAGCCGCCGTAAGCGCCTCGACGACACCTTCGCCGTGCGCCGCCATGACCGTCTCGTCGCTGATCAACGCGACCCGGTCCTGTGACACGACAGCGGGCAGGAGAGTGCGCAACAGGCCAGGCCCAACGCTGACGTCGTACGCCTGCTCGACCGCTACTCGCACTACTTTGACATCGCTGGCTGCACTGCTCGCGCTCACGCGTCGCCGTCCTCGTGCAGCTTGGTGGGAGCGTCGGCCGCGAGTCGGGCGTCCTGCTCGCGCTTCCAGTCCTGCAACCGCTCCACGATCTCCTCCACGACCTCAGCCGAAGGCCGACCGTCCGTCGACACCTTGAACGAAGCGACTTCGTCGTATGCCTGCGCACGAGCAGCCATCAACTCGCCGATGCGCTTGAGGGGGTCGGCGTGCTCGAGCAGCGGCCGCTTGTTACGGCGGGTGCGCCGGAAGATCGTCTCAGGGCTGGCGGTGAGCACCACGACGGGGCCGCGGGCACGGAGTACGGCGCGGTTCTCAGGGCGCACGACGGTGCCGCCGCCCGTGGAGATGACGACCTCGTCGAGGCGCACGGAGCGCCTCACGACTTCGGCCTCGTAATCGCGGAACACACCCTCGCCGTAGAGTTCGAACAGGTCGGGGATGCGCATGCAGCTAACGCGCTCGATGACGCGGTCCGTATCGATGAACGTCAGTTGCAGGCGCCGCGACAGCTCCCAGCCGATCCGGCTCTTACCCGTACCCATGAAGCCAGCCATGGCCAACCACGTGACCACGCGCTCGGGGGCGAAGTGCCTGTGACCGCCGGTCATGCCGCCGTGATCCCGTCAGTATGTCGCCGTGTAGGCGCGGTGGGCGTCGAGGCGTTGGCGCATCTCGTGCACGGTGTCGGAGCCGAACTTGTCGCCGAGTGACCGCGCCAGCGTCAGGGCGGTCATGGCCAGCACCACGATCGAGGCTGCGGGCACGGCCGTCACGTCGGAGCGCTCGCGAGAAGCGTCGGCTGGCGCGTGAGTGACCACGTCGACGGTTGGCAGCGGCCGCATCAAGGTGGCTATCGGCTTCATGGCCGCCCTCACCACTAGCTCCTCCCCGTTCGTCATGCCGCCCTCGAGCCCGCCCGAGCGGTTGCTGGCGCGCGAATAGCGCTCAACGCCACCGACGATGGGGTCGTGCACCTCGCTGCCAGGCAGGCTGGCCGCGCGCCAACCGTCGCCGATCTCGACGCCCTTGATGGCGGGGATGCTCATGACGGCCTGCGCGAGCTGACCGTCGAGTTTGCGGTCCCACTGCACGAAGCTACCGAGGCCAACTGGCACGCCCTTGAAGCGCGCCTCGACGACTCCGCCGAGGGTGTCTCCCCGCTCCTTGGCGGCGTCGATGAGGTCGATGATCTGCTCCTCTGCCGACTGGTCGAACGAGCGCAGTGGGCTAGCGTCGAGCACCTCGAGGCGTTCCCAGTCCATGCCGCCGTCACAATCGACGCCAGCGAGACTGATGACCCGCGCGCTGGCGGAGATGCCGAGCTCGTCGAGCAAGCGCAGCGCGACGGCACCGGCCGCAACGCGGGAGGCGGTCTCGCGGGCCGAGGCGCGCTCCAGCACGTCACGCAGGTCCTTGTGGCCGTACTTGACGCCGCCGGCTAGGTCCGCGTGACCGGGCCGCGGTTGGGTGAGGGCGCGCTTGCGCGGCTCGTTGCCGGGCTCGGCGGCCATGACGTCCTGCCAGTTGGCCCAGTCCCGGTTGACGATCTCGATGGCGAGTGGCGCCCCAGTGGTGCGGCCGGCACGCACGCCTCCCTTGAAGGTGGCGCGGTCCTGCTCTATGACCATGCGTTGCCCGCGACCGTAACCGCCTTGGCGCCTACGTAGCCACGGGTCGATGTGCTCGGCTGCGGTTAGCGAGAGGCCGGCTGGAACTCCGTCGAGGATGACTGTTAGGGCGGGGCCGTGCGACTCACCGGCGCTGAGGTACCTGAGCATCGGGCTAGCGTAGCACGCGCCCAAGTGCGTGCCGGTGGGAGGAAACCCCCGCCAAAAGGAAAGGCGCCAGGTCCGTGAGGGCCTGACGCCGAGGCGGTGAGCGGTGACTAGCTTAGGTCAGTCGACAACCTGTGCGGTGACGATGAGGAGGAGGTCAGTCGTCTCGTCCTCAGAGGTCGTCGAACCGAAGAGCTCGCCGATGATAGGGATGTACCCGAGCACCGGCACGCGCTTCTTCGTCAGTTGGAACTGGTTCTGCATGAGGCCGCCGAGGAGCGCGGTCTGGCCGGGCTGCAGGCTCACGGTGGAGGAGACGGAGCGGTTCGAGAGGTTCAAGAAGCTCGGGTCGTTCGTGGTCGACAACACGTCCTCGACCTTGGCGGTGATCTCGAGCGTGACGCTGCCGTCGTTAGCGATGCGGGGCGTGACTTGGAGCTGCACGCCGTAAGGGATCTCGCGCTCGATGTTCTCGCTTGCGCCCGGGATGCTGATGAAGATGGTGCCGCCGGACTGGATGTAGCCGGTCTGGTTGTCGAGGACGGTGAGGTTGCCGTCGTCGACGCGGCGGGAGAGCCCCTGCGTCTCGAGCGCGTCAAGCACGGCGCCGATGTTGAAGGAGGAGACGGCGGCGGCCGTGTCGAAGATGAAGCGCAAGCCCGTGTCGAGGATGCTAGCCGACAGCTGCCCGAAACCGCCCGTGAGGTCGAGCCCGAGGTCGTAAGTGATGCTGTGCGCGACTTCCTGAATGCGCACCTGCACGTTCACTTGCTGCCTGCGCTCGTCCAATTGCGGGATGAGTTCGGCGAAGCGCGCCTGCACGGCGGCGGAGCCCGTGACGATCAGGGCGTTGGCGCGCGGCTCGGCGACGACGGTGAAGTCGGCGAGGGTGGTGGTCGCGCCTTCTGCGTCCGTAGTGACGACGCCCGTCGCCTGCAGCACGGTCGCGAGGTCAGCCGCGACGGCGTTGCTGAGGAAGTAGGTGCGCTGCTCTAGCTGCACTTGCTCAGCGGCGGTGTCGAACTGCGCGAGGAGGCGGCTGACGCGGTCGTGCTCGGCCTCGGTCGCGACGACCATGATGCTGTTGACGCCAGGCAGCGCCTGAGCGTCTAGCCCCGGCATGGCGCGCTGGAGGATATCGACCACTTCTGCTGGGTTGGAGTTGACGCGGTAGAAGCGCTGATCAACGGGTGCGCTGGCGGGGGCCTCTGCGGCCGCCGGCGCGGCAGGGGTGCGCAAGCGGTTGACGGACGCCGTCGGCCCGACGACGACGATGTCGTTCTCGAGCAGCACGTAATCGAGGTCGTTGAGGGTGAGGACGAGGTTCCACACTTGCCTGAACGGCTTGGCCTCGCCGATGTCGTAAACGATGACCTGGTTGGGTACGTCGTCGGTTACGGCCGTGAGACCGATGGCGCGCGCGAGCGCCGTCAGCATGACGGGGAGCTGCTCGCCGGCCGTGCCGGTGCTGAACTCGACGGGCGCGTCGTAACGCGCGTCTGAGGGAAGGGGGGCGAGTGCCCCCTGGGCGAACGCGACCGCCAGTGTCGCGATGAACGTCAAGATGAGGTTTCGCTTCATGATCACCGCCTGATATCCAAGGAGAGCACCTGGGTGTTGTCGCCCAGCGAGAACTTAGCTTCGTATCCGCGCAGGTCCGCCAGCACGATTTCGGTATCCGGCAGGGTCTGACCTAGGGTGAGGACCATCGGTTGGTCGAACTGCTTGGCGCGGAACACGCCTACGCTGAGGGGACCGAGCGCCGTGCCGGTGAAGCGCACGTCGTTGTCGCGGAGGTAGCGGCTCAGCTGGTCGGCGCCGACGACGAGTGGCAGGCCTGAGGAGCCGGAAGCCTTGACGGATTCGGCGGTCGGTTGCCCCGGCCCGAGCACGCCAAGACCAGCTGGACTGGTAACGGCGGTTTGTGGCTGAACGGCAGGTAGGGCCGACGCAGCGCTAGTTTCTGGCACCTTGACGGCGGCAACCTCGGCGAGGCTCTGTGGGCCGCTTGGGGTGCTTGCGACGGTGCGTGCGTCACGCAGGATGTCGGGCGTGACTGGCAGTGTGCCGCCAGGCAGCGGCCGTGGCAGGTCAGAAGCGCGCGTTGGTGCTGGGGCGACGGCGCGCGGTGCTGGCGCCTGAACTGGCGCGCCAACCGCGGAGGCGCTCGTGCCGGCAGCGCCCGCGGTGGTCGAGCCGGCGGCGGTGGGCTGCCCATTCGAGTTGACGATCACGACGTCGGGTTCGCTGCTTGGCTCGGCGGCCGCTAGTACGGGTGCGGGTTCGGCTGGTGGCGCCTGCACGATGACGGGCGAGAAGGGGTTGATGTTGCCCCTCAGGCCCGCAACGGCGCGCCCGGCCTCGGTGGCGGCCTCGCCTTCCGCGGCCGCCTCAGGTGCGGGCGGCGTGGTTACGAGGAACGGCAGGTCGTCGACCACTAAGTCGCGCAACACCACGGTCGGCGGCGTGACGACGGCTGGCGCGGCGGCGGAAGGTAGCCCGCCCTGCGCGGCGGCGTCGGCTGCGGCGGCGGGCGCCTCGCCCTCCAGGGGAGTGCCTTCCGCCGCGGCGCCGCCGCTAAGGGCGTTCACGGTCGGCGCGGTGGTAGTGGCGTCAGCCGCGGCCGCACCTGGGATGGTCGTTGGCTGAGCTAGGGGCGCGACTGAGTCGGGTTGGTTGAAGAAGTTCACCCAGAAGAACGCGGCCGCGGCCACGAGCAGGAGCGCGATCAGGATTCGAGCGGTTCTAGACAAGGTCATGGCCTACTGCTCCCCTGGGTCGCTACCGGTGTAAACGTAGACGGTGAACGAGAAGGCGGCGTTTAGGAGCGGGTCGGTTGACGTGTTCTCGTCGAGGTCAAGCGACACCTGGCCGATCTTGGCGAAGCGCTGCATGCCCTCGAGGCGGCCAAGGTAGCTCATGGTCTGAGCGTAACTGCCCTGCGTGGAGATGTTGAACCCGATGGGCCTCACGTCTTGGATCTGACCTTGCGCGGAGCCCTGACTGAACGACTGGAGGGTCACGTCCGAAGCTTGCGCACTGGCGCGCACCGAGTCGATCAACCCGGCGATGTCGCTCTCGCGCGGGAGTTGCGCGAGGAAGTCGCGGCGGTCGGCCTCGAGCTCGATGACGGCGAGGCGCAGGTCAGGCAAGTTGCGCCGCGCGTCCTCTCCGCGCCGGATGTCGGCGTCTAGACGCGTGATGTCCGACTCCAGTTGGCTGATGCGCTCGAGGGTGGGGGAGTACATGTAGAAGTACCAGAGCACGCCCGCCACGAGCGAGAGCACGATGAACAAGATGGCCCAGTCGCGCTGCCGCAGGCGTTTGAGGCTGAATGTCCGGGTCATGGGTTGCCAACCTGTAGCGCACCGACGGTGAGCGAGTACTGGTAGAGACCCTCTTCGCTGTCTCGTTGCGCGTTCTGGAACGACACGCCGTACGCGGAGTTGGTCTCGAGCGCCCTGATGAAGTCCGCGAGCACCTCTGGGCTGACCACCGTGCCTGAAACCGACATCTCAGCCATGATCGGACGACCCTCGTAACGCTGAGGGTCTGACCGCGCCGGCACGACGCTCTGCATCGAGAGCGAGCGGAAGTCGATGTTCGGGCGCGTGCCGCCACCGACTGGCAGCGTCTCGAGCAGCCCGGCGATCTCGCTCGTCCACACGACGGTGTTCTCGCGCACGCTGCGCGCGACGGCGATCAGTTGGTTGAGCTGCTGTTGCCTCGCGAGGAGGTCGCGCTGTTCACGGAGGAACGGTTGCAGCAGGGCCAACTGGTCCTCGCGAGCGAGCTTCTCGCGCTGCAGGTTGCTGGCGGTGGAGTTGGCGGAGAACTGCATGATGCCAGCCACGAGCAAGACGAGGAGCGGGAAGGCCACGGCCAGGAGGCGCCAGTAACCTGGTTCGCGGACGCGACGCAGGTTCCTCGGCAGGAGGTTGATGTTAATCAACGCCGGCCACCCCCCTCAACGCCAGACCGAGCGGCACCGCGAACTCAGCCGCTACGTTCCGCAGGTAGTGCGTGTCGAAGCGGTTCTCGTCGACGGCGACGCTTAGCCACGGATCGCCGAGCTCGACCTTGATGCCGAGCGCGTCGCCGATGGCCTCAGGTAAACCGCGGAGCTTGGCGCCGCCACCCGCGACGAGCATGCGGCTGATGGTGGCGTCACCTGACTGCACGCGGAAGAACTCGAGCGAGCGGCGGATCTCGGTGGTCAACTCGACCAGCACCGGCCGCAGGGCGTCGTACACGCGCGAAGGGGAGAACTGTTCGCGTTTCGCGTCGAAGTTGAGGAGGTCCTCCTCGTCCTCGGTCGGGATGGTGGCCGTGCCGTACTCGATCTTCACGTCCTCGGCGCTGTCGAAGTCGAGTCCGAAGGCGCGCTGGACCGCGGTCGTGAAGTCGTCGCCGCTCACGTTGATGTTGCGGTTCATGAGGACGCGCTGGCCGCGCACGAGGGTGACCGTCGAAGTGCTTGCCGCGATCTCGAGCACGACGCCGATCTCGTTCGCCTCGGTGAAGTTCTCGCTCGAGAGCGTCTGCTTCGTGAGGTGCTCGCCGTGCAGCGAACCGCGTAGGGCGCGCAGGAGCGAGAACGGCTTGACGTCGATGACGTGAGGCTCGAGCCCGGCCTGCTTGAGGTACTCGACCTGCTGCGACACCTCGTCGAGGCGTGCGGCCGCGATCACCACTTCGAGCTGGCCGCCCTCTTCGACGTCCTCCGGGTTATCGAGGACGAAGTAGTCGAGAACGACCTCGTCGATGGGGAATGGGATGTACCGCTCAGCTTCCCAGCGGATGGCTTCGTCGAGTTCGGCTACCGTCATGCGCGGAACGTGGATGTTACGCGTGATGGCTTGCCGGTTGCTGACAGCCGTGACCGTGTAGCGCCTTTGAATCCCGGCTTCGTGGAAGAGCGCCTTGATCTCTTCAGCTAAGCCTTGTGGATCGGTGACTTCGTCCTCAGTGATGAGGCCTGGAGGCATCGGTCGCACGGCCATGGCCCCCAGCGTTGGGGGGTTACCGGCGCGAAGCTCCACCACCTTAAGCGCGCTGGTCCCGACTTCGAGCCCGACTGCCTCGATCTTGGGACTGAGCAAGCGAGACATCCGCTCGCGCAATGAGACCATACCGTCTCCTCCTCGTAAATCTGGGGGAGTCTATCATGCGGTCTTCGCGCCACCACGTGAAAAATGCCTTCTCAGGGTGACGGCGCGGCCGGGCAGCTGTTAGCAGTTTTGCGTGCAGCACAGCAACCGAGCATGAAAGGCGCGTGAGCGGAAGATGTGCGGTTTCTTGCATAACTCACGCTAAGCGCGCAGCGGAGCTTAGTGAGAGGTCTTGGCCAAGTCGTTGAAGCGCACGTGCGCGTTGTGGAACTGCAACTCGAGGCTGCCGGTCGGGCCGTTGCGCTGCTTGCCGATGATGATCTCCGCGATGCCGTGCTTCTCACTATGCGGGTCGTAGTACTCGTCGCGGTAGATGAACATGACGAGGTCGGCGTCCTGCTCGATGGCGCCAGACTCGCGCAAGTCCGAGAGCATGGGCCGCTTGTTGGGGCGCGCCTCGACGGCGCGCGACAGTTGAGACAAGACGAGGACTGGCACGTCGAGCTCACGCGCGAGGCCCTTTAGTCCCCGTGAGATGGTCGAGATCTCCTGCTGGCGGTTCTCGCCGATGCTCCGCGAGCTGCCAGACATGAGCTGCAGGTAGTCGATTATCAACAGGTCGAGTCCGTGTTCAGCCTGCAGGCGCCTGGCGCGTGAGCGGAGCTCCATGACCGTCATGTCGGCGTGGTCGTCGATGAAGACCTTGGCTTCCGACATGCGGCCAGCCGCGTCCGCTAGCCGCTGGAAGTCGCGGTCGGTGAGCTGACCGGAGCGCACGCGCGTCATGTCTACCCGCGCCTCCGCGCACAACATGCGCTGCACGAGCTGCACGGCGGACATCTCGAGGGAGAAGATGCCGACGGAAGCGCTCTCCTTAAGTGCGGCGTTCAGGCCGATGGTGAGGGCAAGAGCGGTCTTGCCCATCGATGGCCTGGCGGCGAGGACGTTGAGGCTGGCCGGTTGCAGCCCGCCAGTCATGCCGTCTAGGTCGCGGAAACCGGCAGGCAACCCCGACACGGGGTTGGGGTCGGCGAAGCGCTCGTTGATCTCCTGGAACGTCTCCGTCACGAGGGTGCGCATGCCCTCGAAGTTCGTGCGGCGCTTGCGGGTGGTGAGGTCGAAGATGGCCTTCTCGGCTGTGTCGAGGACCTCCTCGAGTGGGCCTGACTGATCGAACGCTGCCTGCATGATGCGCCCGCCAGCACCGATCAGGTCGCGCAGCGTGGCCTTCTCGAGCACGATGCGCGCGTAGCTCTCGGCGTACGCGGCGGTCGGGACGGAGTCGACGAGGCCGACTAGGTAGGCGACGCTGCCAACACCCTCGAGGTCGCCGGTCTGGCGGAGTTCCTCCGTGAGGGTGACGAGGTCCATCGGTTCGCCGCGGCGGTGCAGGCGCTCCATGGCCCTGAAGAGCTTGCGGTGGGCCTCCTTGTAGAACTGGTCGGCCGTGAGGGTGCCCTCTAGGTGGCCATAGACCTCGTTATCCAGCAAGATGCTGCCGAGAACGCTCTGCTCGGCCTCGAGGTTGTGCGGCGGTGTGCGGCTTTCCACGCGGGCATCTTACCCACAGTGCGCCTCGCGCCGCCGCCGCCCACGAGGCCGCCGCAACACGTGTGACAGGTAGAATGGTCGCCTGATGGAACTCTTGACGACCTGGGTCCTGCCCCTCCTCGTTGCCTACGCGATCGGCTCGCTGCCGCTCGGTGCGTGGCTCGTTCAGGCGGCCTCTGGCTTCGACCCGCGTGATGTCAACCCGCACCTGCTTGGCGTCGAGAACGTCTACAAGCTCGTTGGTCCATGGGTGGCCGTCAGCTCCTTCGTCCTCGACGTGCTGAAGGGCGCCCTCGGCGTCATGAGCGGAGCGCTAGTGATGGTGGCCGCTAGCGGCGCAACTAGCTTGATGCTCGACCCGCTGCTCGGCCTCCGCGTCGTAACTCCGTGGTCGCTCTCTGGCCTCGCTGACTTCACGAGCCCGATGGCCGTCGCGCCAGGCGACCTGGCCGCCACGGCAGGCGCCGCCTTCTTCGGTGTGCTCTTCGGTCACTTGCACCCACTACCTCTCAAGCGTTTGGCGTCCGTGCCCCGTGGGCGCGGGAACGGTGTCATCGTCGGCGCGCTCGCCGCACTGTTCGGCCTGGGCGTGCTGCCGTTCTGGCTGCCGACGGTCGCCGTGGTCGTGTACTCCTTGGTGTTGGCACGCAGCGGGTACGTGGCCCTCGCCAGCCTCGCGGGGCTCGCGGCCCTCGCCGTTGGAGGGCTCGTCGGTGCGGGCTTCGGACTCGTAGGTTGGGCGCCCGCCCTCGCTATCACCGCCACCACGCTCCTCCTCGCGTGGCGCCACAGGCAGGCCATCAACCGCATCAACGACGGCACGGAGGCGCGTCTCGGCGCGCCGCCCCCAGTGCGCGGCCTCGACCCGAACACCGTGCTGTGCGCCTTCATGGTGCATCCACTTACCTACGACGACGTCTGGCAGCCCCGCTCGAGCCGTTGGTTGCGGTGGGTGGTAGTGACGCTGGTGCGTCCTGGCATCTTGCCTGAGCGGTGGCTCAAGCGCCTCTTCCTCAACATCCGTCCCCAGTTCCATGGGGTCATCGAAGGCATAGAGCTATCAGACGGGCGCAAGCTGCGGGTGCTGCTCATCTCGGCGCCGCTGATGCCGGACCAGTTCCGCACCAACCCCGATGACGCGCTGCGCATCGCCATCCAGGGAGCCCGCTTCGCGCACCGCCTCGGCGCCGAGGTCGTTGGTCTTGGGGCCTTCTGGTCGACGGTCGGCGAGAAGGGCGCGGCCGTGCAGGAGGCGGTTCCGGAGATCGTCGTCACCAATGGCGGCGCGTACACGGCAGCTACGGTCAAGGCCGCGGTGCCCGGACTCCTCAAGCGCTTCAAGGCCCAGGGCGGCAACCTCAAGACCTCTAGTGCCGCGGTGGTGGGAGCCAACGGCGTGGTGGCGTTCGGCGTCGCGCGTCTCATCGCTTCAGAGGTGGCGGAGGTCGTGCTCATCGGCCGCGACCGCGAGCGCCTCAACCGTTCGGCGGACAGTCTGCGCAAGAAGTACCCGCACACGAACATCGTAGCCACCACCGACATAGACGCCGTGGCTGGCTCCGACCTCATCTTCACGGCAACGTCCGACCCCAACCCCGTGATCTTCGCGCACCACGTCAAACCAGGGGCGTGGATCTACGACCTCGGTAGGCCGGTGGACGTCGACGAGAGCGTGAGGGACGTGCCTGGCGTCGAACTCGTCCCCGGCGGCGTCGTCAGGCCACCAGGGAGCATGCGCAGCCGCATCGACCTGCGCTTCGGCGACGGCAACGTGCCGGCCTGCCTGGCCGAGACCATGATCCTGACGGCTACTGGCGATTACGCGCGCCGCAGCATCGGCAACGGCACGCGCTCGGCGGACATCGAGTTCTACCTCCTCGAAGGCGAACGCCTAGGCTTCGAGATCGTCACGCGCGACGGCCGCTTGGCGCCAGCCAAGGTCACCGCTTGAGGGCCTTCAAGATCGCCGGACTGACGGGCGAGTCGCCCGAGTTGGCGGCGCTCTGGGACTTGGGCTGCCTCGGCGTTCAAGAGGACGACGACATCGATGGCGTTTCCGTCATCGCGTACTTCGATACCCAACGCGAGCTGCCAGTGGCGGGAACGTGGCTGGAACTGCCAGACACCGATTACGTCGCGCAGTACCAGCAGACGCTGGCGCCCATCAGGTTCGGGCAGTTGGTGGTGGCGCCGACCCACGCGAAAGTCGAGTTGGCCGCAGGTGAGGTGGTGCTGTGGCTCGACCCAGGTGCGGCCTTCGGGAGCGGCCATCACGAGACCACGGGCATGGCGTTAGCTGCGCTGACCCGCCTCGACCTGAGCGGCCGCACGGTGCTAGACGTCGGCGCTGGCAGCGGGTTGTTGGCGCTAGCGGCCGACCGACTCGGAGCGGAGCACACGTACGGCGTTGATATCGACGCCGCCACCGTGGCAGTCGCGCGCGAGAACGGCCGCCTCAACCGCTCGCGGGCGCGCTTCGCGGCAGGTACCTTGGAGGTGGCCGGTGCGCCTGGACACGTCGACGTGCTCGTATCCAACCTCTACGCCGAGTTGCACCAGAGCCTCTTCGCTGATTACGTGAAGCGCGTGCTAGTCGGCGGTCGCATCATCCTCACCGGCATCCTCGCCGCCAGACGCCACTTGGTGATCGAGGCCGCCCCGTCTAGCGCGAGGCTGGTGGGGGAGGCGACGGCGGGCGAGTGGCTCCTCCTCGAGTTCGAGGTAACGAGGGCGCCTTGAGGGTCAACCGCGTGCTCGTACCCGAGCTAGGCGCCGACGAGGTCGTGCTGCGCGGCCCAGAAGCGCACCACTTGCGTGACGTCCTGCGCCTCAAGGCGGGCGCGCTAGTCGAAGCGTTCGACGGCAACGGCAACGTCGCGGCGGGCAGCGTCGCTGCCGCTGACCAAGGCGGCGTGGTACTGACCTTGGGTCAACCACAGCCGAGCGAGGCAGAGGCGCAGCTGGACGTGACCGTGGCCGTCGCCCTCCTGAAGGGCGACAAGTTGGCGGACGTAGTGCGCCAATGCACGGAGCTGGGCGTCATGCGCTTCGTGCTGCTCGTAACGCGCCACGCGGACGTAACCGACATGTCTCACGCGAAACTGCTGCGCCTGCAGCGCGTGGCCGAGGAGGCGACGCGGCAGAGCGGCAGGGCGCGCGTGCCGCAGGTCGCGCCGCCCACGCCACTTGCCGCCTTGTCCTGGAGCGGCGCTGCGCTAGTAGCCGACCCACGGGCGACGGGCACGCTGACCGGTGCGGCGACCGCAGGGCGCTTGACGCTCGTCACCGGTCCAGAGGGAGGCCTGGCGACGAGCGAGGTCGAGGCGCTGGTGGCGCGTGGCGCCCGCGCCGTGACCCTCGGCCCGCGCATCTTGCGGGCCGAGACCGCACCGCTTGCCCTGGCCGCGCTTGCACTGTTGGGCGGCGGCCAGTGAGGGGCCGCGTTAGGTCGGTGGCGCTAGTGCTAGGCGCGACGCTGGTGTTGACGACCACGCTAATTACGGCCTGTCAGCCGCTCTACATCCCGCTCGTGCCGGCCGACGGCCTGCCAGAACCTCGCCCCACGCGTCTCACGGGAGCCAGCGCCCTCACGGTTGGCGAGGCGGGCAGGCCGCAGTTGGACGTCACCGTGCTCGACTTACCCGGCGCCGGGTGGCTGGCCGTGCAGTGGGTGGGCCCAGATGGCCGCGAGGCGGCTTCCGAGAGCGCATGGCTGGAGCTGGACGCGAACGGGTCTGCATTCACCTTCGAGGTGCCCGCAGACGTGCCGCTGCGGCCGGGCGAATGGCGCGCGGTCGTGTCGTTCGAGGGTGAGTTCCTCAGGCTGTACTCGCTGAACGTCCCCGACCTGAACACCAAGTAGAACTGCGGGCGCAACCATCGAGGTTGCGCCCGCAGACTGGACGGTGCCGGCTGGCTTTTAGGCCTTGGCTGTGCGCTTGCCGCGGCTGGTGCCGCGGTTGTTCTCGATGCGCTTCTGCTGCCACTCGCGTACCCACACGATGGTCGGGGCGAGCAGGAAGATGCTCGAGAACGTCCCGATGACGATACCGACGAGCAGCGTGACGCTGAAGCCGCGCAGCACGCTGCCGCCGAAGACGAGCAGCGCAAGTACGGGCAGGAGGGTGGTTCCCGACGTCGCAACGGTGCGCGTGAGAGTCTGGTTGACGGCCAGGTTGACGAGCTCGCGGTAGGGCTTGTCGCGGATGACGCGAACGTTCTCCCTGATGCGGTCGGCGATGATGATCGAGTCGTTCAGCGAGTAGCCGATCACGAAGAGGAGCGCGGCGAGCACTGGGATAGAGAACTCGATGCCGAGCAGCGCCTGCACCCCGAGCGTGATGGCGACGTCGTGAGCGCTTGCCAACACGACGGCGAGGGCCACCACCCAGTTCGGCCAGAAGCGGAACGCGAGGTAGACGAGCACGAGCAAGAGCGCCACGACGACCGCCAGGATCGCACCGCGGCGCAGGTCTGCGCCGACCGATGGGCCTACGAAGTCGGACGATAGCTTGGTGCCACCAACGGCAGCCGCCAAGTCGCTTGCGAACTCGTCTGTTGCCTCCTGCGCCGAGTCGCCGAGGCCGACGCGCACCGAAACTTGACGCGTCAGCGCCGTGCCACCCTCGCTCGACTCGACGACCGTCGCGCCGTCACCGGTTACGCCTGGGATGCCCAGATCGTCGATGGCAGCGCGAACCTGGCTCGTCGTCACGCTCGTTGGCACGTCGAGGATGGCGTTGGAGCCGCCCGTGAAGTCGGTGGAGAGGCTGAGGCCAGTGATCGACACGTAGATGATGGCGGCCACGGCGAGCGCACCAGTGGTGAAGACGAACGGCCTGGCGCGCTCGACGAGGCGCAGGCCCCTGACTTCCCAGCCCGACCACATGTAAGTGCGCTGGTTCTTGTCGGTCAACAGCCCGAGGACGTAGGGCACCACCACGATGTTCACGAACACGGACGCCACGACGCCGACGGCGAGGGTGATGGCGAAGCCGCGCACTGGGCCAGTCGTGTACTGGTAGAGGGCCAGCGCGGCAAGCAAGGTCGTGATGTTCGCGTCGATGATGGCCGAGAGAGAGTTCGAGAAGCCGCGCTTCATGGCGGACTTGAGCCCGCGCCCCTCACGAAGCTCTTCCCTGATGCGCTCGAACGAGATCACGTTGCCGTCGACCGCGGCGCCGATCGTAAGCACGAGGCCAGCGAGGCCAGGCAGCGTGAGGGCGGCGCCGAGCGCGGCTAGCACCCCGAAGATGAACAGCATGGCGAGGATGACGCCGAACGACAGCACCCCGCCGAAGAGGGGACCGTAGTACATGAGCACGGCGAGGATGACAAGGATGCTGCCGACGATGGCGGCGGTGGCGCCCTTGTTGATCGAGTCCCGACCGAGCGTCGGCCCGATGGAGCGGACTTCGTCGACCTTGAGGCTGATCGGCAAGCTACCGCTGCGGAGTACGACGGCGATGTCGGTGGCCTCGTCGAGGGTGCCGACGCCCGTGATCTGGCCGGAGTCGGAGATGCGCGACTGCAGCGTTGGCGCCGTGATGATGCGGTCGTCTAGCACGATGGCCATGCGGCGGCCGACGTTGCTTGCGGTGAAGTTGCCGAACGCTTGGGCGTCGCCCGGCCTGATCTCGAACGTCACCACTGGGCCGCTGGGCGTTCCTGGCGACTGCTGGAACTGCGCGCTGGCCGTCTGGACGATCTCGCCGGTGAAGGCAACAGGGTCGAGGTCGTCGAGGGTGAGGGCCTCGGTCGGCAGGGCGTTGAACTCCGACTTGACGATGCGGAACTCGAGCACGGCCTGCTGACCGATGAGGTCAAGCGCGCGCTCCTGGTCGGCTGAAGTCAAGCCAGGCAGCTCGACGACTACCTTGTCGTTGCCTGCCGTGGCGACGAGGGCCTCTGAGACGCCGAACTGGTTGACGCGGTTCTCTACGATGTTGCGGGCCGTCGCCAGGTCTTCAGGCGACGGGTTGGGCGTGTCGGAAACGAGCGTTACGCGCAGGCCGCCCTGCAAGTCGAGACCGAGCTTGAGGGACGGCTCTGATGGGTTCCAGGGTTTCCAAAGAAACAAGATCGACGCGACGATCAGGGCGATCAGCGCTAGACCGGTGACTAGACGGTTGGACATCGGACTCCAAAGGGTGTTGCGAGACTAAGGACGTAGTTGGGAACGGACGAGGGCGAGGGACTCGTCAACCGCCCTCGAGCGTCAAGCGTCCTAGCTCGACTAGCCGCGTGCGTCTCGGCGTGGTGGCAGTGGGTGGCGCAGCGCGGCGCGGCCCGCGCAGGTGCGCGCGGCGCGTAGACACAGGTACCGGGGGTAGCAGGAGCAGTAGGCCGAGCGCTGGCGCCGGTAACCTGGCGCCGCTCTCGACCATGATGAGCACGCGGCCGCCCATGGCGCCCTCCGCGCCGGCCGGGTGAGCGGCGACGCGTGGCGGCTGGGCGTGCAAGGGGAGGAGAGTGAGCGCGAGCGCTAGCGCGAGCGGCCACCGGCGTGGTCCTCGCCCCTCGCCGGTGCGCGCGCGCAAGAAGGCCCCCTTGCCCCGCCGTGACATCAGACTGCCGGGACCTCGACCATCTCGTACGCCTCGATGATGTCGCCCTCTTGGACGTTGTCGTAGTTCTGGAGGCTGATACCGCACTCGTAACCCGTGCCGACCTCGCGGACGTCGTCCTTGAAGCGCCGCAGGCCGGAGATGCTGCCCTTGTAGACTTCCTTGCCAGCGCGCGTGATGCGCGCCTTGGCTCCACGACGCATGCTGCCGTCCGTGACGTACGAACCGGCGATGTTGCCGCTGCGCGGCACGCGGATGACCTGGCGGACCTCTGCGTGGCCGAGGATGCGCTCCTCGAACTCTGGTTCGATCTGGCCGCGCACCATGCGCTCCACGTCCTCGACGAGTTCGTAGATGATCTTGTAGCTCTTTACGGGGATCCCGAGGCGCTCGGCGGCCTTGAGGACGCTCGCTGGGGCCGTGACACCGAACGAGAGCACGGAC
The DNA here is from genome assembly GCA_035703635.1 of Trueperaceae bacterium. GTDB lineage: Bacteria > Deinococcota > Deinococci > Deinococcales > Trueperaceae > JAAYYF01. The sequence continues at coordinate 41,278 of DASSXV010000007.1, forward strand.
GCGTTGGCGGTGCTGGCGAGAAGCAGGTCGGAGTCGGTTGGAGCGCCGACTTCGGCGAGCATGATCTCGATATCTACTTCCTCTGTCGCCTCTGACTCCTTCTGCAGCACGCCCTTCAGCGCCTCGAGGGTGCCTTGGGTGTCTGCGCGCAGGAGGATGTTGATGGTCTTCTTGGTCGGCTTGCCGAAGAGGTCGGCAAGCGTGATGCCCTTGCGGCCGATCGACTCGCGCTCGTGGTCGAGGCGCGCTTCCTTGCGTTCGGCCGTGAGGGCCTTCGCGGCGACTTCGTTGGTCACTACCTCGACTGTGTCACCGGCGTGCGGTTGCTCGGAGAAGCCAAGGAGCTGCACCGGCGTGGCAGGGAGGGCGTGTGCGATGGTGGCGCCCGTGTAATCGGTCAAGCGGCGGACCTTGGCCCACTGCTCGCCGGAGACGACGTAATCGGTGACCTTGAGGTCGCCTTCCTGCACGAGGACCGTGACGAGCACGCCCGCGCGCTTGTCGAGCACGGACTCGATGATGACGCCCGTTGCTGGCCCCGTGTCGCGGGCGCGCAGGTCCTCGACCTCTGCGACGAGGGAGAGCATCTCTAGCAGGTCGTCGATGCCTTGGCCGGTGCGGGCACTTAGTTCGACCATGATGGTGTCGCCGCCGTATTCCTCGGCGATCAAGCCGGACTGCATGAGGTCCTGTTTGACCTTGTCCGGGTTGGCTTGGGCGAGGTCGATCTTGTTGATCGCCACCACGATCGGCACGCCTGCCGCCTTGGCGTGGGCGATGGCCTCACGCGTCTGGGGCATGACGGAGTCGTCGGCCGCCACGACGATGACCGCGATGTCAGTCGCGTTCGCGCCGCGCTGGCGGATGGTCGTGAAGGCCTCGTGGCCCGGAGTGTCGAGGAACGTGACGACGCCGCTCGGCGTTTGGGCCTGATAGGCGCCGATGTGCTGCGTGATGCCGCCGGCCTCGCGCTCGGCCACGCGCGACTTGCGGATGGCGTCCAGCAGGGAGGTCTTGCCGTGGTCGACGTGGCCCATGACGGTGACGACGGGCGCGCGGCGGGGGAGGGGCTCGGCGCTAGCCGCAGCGGCCGTGGGCGCTGCCTTCGTGGTCTTGCCGCTCGTCTTGGCGAGGGCGGCCTTTTCGTCTGCGCTCAGCTTGGCGGCAGCGGGCGCGGCGGCTTCGGTTGGCGCCTCGGCTGCGGCGGGGGCCGCCGTGTCGCCGCTAGCGCTCACGAGCTGGCGGACGGTCTCCGCGGTTTCTGCGTCTAGGGTGCTGGAGTGCGACTTGTACTCCACCCCGATCTCGTCCAGGACGGCGAGGAGATCCTTGTTCTCCACGCCGAGGTCCCTGGCTAGTTGATAGATCCTTACTTTCTCAGACATTCAAGCCTCCGAGGCGGGGTTCCCCGCTGCGCCTTGGGCGGCTGGGGAAGCGTGGGCGAGCGCCGCGTCAAGCTGCGCTCTCACCTCTTGCGCGTGGCCTTTGAAGGCTTGGCGCAAGCGTTTCTCGTTAGGGTTGGCTGCGCAACTGGCGCATAGCCAGGTGCCGCGGCCACCCAACTTACGTGCGAGGTCGAGGCGGTAACCGTCAGGTAGCTGCGCAAAGCGCACGAGTTGCGCCTGCGGCATGGCCGTGCGACAGCTGGCGCAGCGGCGCAGTGGAACGTGACGGGTACGCGTCTCGGCCGTCATCGGAAGGCTTAGTCCTCGCCTTCTTCGGTTTTAGTCTCGTCGCTAGCCGCGGCGCTATCCGGCTCGCTAGGCGCGGTTGCCTGCTCCGAGAAGAGGGCGTCGAAGGCGGAGTGCGTGCGTTCAGGTTGCAGTTGATCGCCAACGCGAGAGGCGGCGGCCTGGAAGGCGGCGTCGAAGTCGGACACGGACTCGGTGCCCTGCAAGTCGATCTTGTAGCCCGTCAACTTGGCGGCCAGGCGGACGTTCTGCCCCGACTTGCCGATGGCGAGCGAGAGCTGGTCGGAGCCGACCGTTACCTTAGCCGACTTGGCCTCGGTATCCAGCTCGATGTTGCCGACCTTGGCTGGCGAGAGCGCGTTGCGGATGAACTCGCGCGGGTTGCTGTCCCACTGGATGATGTCGACGCGTTCGCGCTGCAGTTCGGCGGTCACGGCCTGGATGCGGCTGCCGCGGTGACCGATGCAGGCGCCGATCGGGTCGACGTTCGGGTTATTCGAGCTAACGGCCACCTTGGAGCGCTGGCCTGCCTCACGAGCGATGGCCTTCAACTCGACGGTGCCATCCGCGACCTCAGGAATCTCTTGGCGCATGAGGTACTCGAGCAGCTCGGGGGCGGCTCGCGAGACGTGGATGGACGGGCCGCGCGGGCTGAGCTCCACGTTCTGTACGTAGACCTTGAGGCGCATGCCGACCATGTAGCGCTCGCCTTGGATCTGCTCCTTGGCTGGCATGATGGCCTCGCCGCGGCCCAAGTCGACGAACACGTTGCGCTTGTTGTCCGTGCGCGCAACGACGCCGGTCATTATGTCGCCGGCCCTGTCCTTGTACTCCTCGTACACGTACTCGCGTTCAGCTTCGCGGATCTTCTGCGTGATGACCTGCTTGGTCGTCTGCACCGCGATGCGCGTGAACTTCTCTGGGTCGACGGGGAACTCCATCTCCATCCCCACCTCGACCTCGTCATCCAAGTCGAGAGCGTCCGCTAAGGCGATCTCCTTGGCGGCGTCCTCGATGGTCTCGACCACGCGGCGGATGATCATGATGTCCATCTCGCCAGACTCTGGGTCCAGGTCGACTTCGATCTGATGCCCCGGCATCACGTTGCGTTCGAACGCTTGGCTGAGCGCATCTTCAAGGCTATTGAGCAACTGCTCCTTGTCGAGGTTGCGTTCTGCTGCCAAGAGGTTTAGCGCGTCGACGAACTCTTTGTTCATCTGTCCTTCTCCTTAACTATTCGGTTGTGGCCGCGCGGCTTAGTGCCACGCAGCGGGCCCGCGCACTGAAGCGCGGGTTAAGACGCCGTTGTACCGCGATACCGATCCGCGGCTGGCTCAGCGCGGCGTATCAGGCCATTCGGCCAGTCGCGCCAGCTCCATCTGAGCCACGTTCACTACGCGCTCGGTGCCGCCAACGTCGATGGTGACCTCGTCACCGTTGACGCGCTTGATGCGGCCCTTGAACGTCTCGCCCGCCACCCGAAACTTGGCCTGGAGGTCGTGGAAGCGCTCGAAGTGGCGCGGTGTCAGCAGGGGTCTTTCTGCCCCTGGCGACTCGACGTCTAGGCGGTAACCGGTGGGAAAGGGGTCTATGCGGTCGAGTTCGAGGCCGAAGACCGTTGAGGCCTTGGCGACGTCGTCGATGCCGACGATGCCCTCGTCGAGGCGGTCGATGCGCAGCAAGATTCGACGCGAGCGCCCGGAAGTGCTTACAGTGACTTCGAGCACTTCGAACCCGAGGGGGCTCAGCACCTCGGTGGCTGCCTGCGTCAAGTCCATGCTACCTCCCGCGTAGCGACGAGCCCAACGAAAAGGCGGTGGGCCAGAACCCATCCGCCGGTCCCGCCGGGTTGTCCACCCACAATCTTACCGCTCCAGTGGGGGTTGCCGCAACCAGCGAGCGGGTCGGCGGCACCCACCACGCCGGCTGCAGCGGTGACGGCGCCCAGCATCGTGGGCCGTTAGCACCGCGGGGCGGAACGCCCGGCCGTTACTGCCAGCTACGCGCGATGTCAGTACAATCTGCCCGTGACCAGCAAGCGCCACTCACCTCTCCCTGAGCCGAACGCACTAGAGCCAACCTCGGGCGGTTTCACCGAGGCGCTGCGCGCCAGCCCCGCCCTCGCCGACCTGGCTGCTCAACTGCTAAGCGCGCTCTTCCCTGACAAGCGCTTCGCGACGGCGCACGAGGGCAGGTGGCTAGTGTTCAGTGCGCGCCCAGCGCTGGCGCTCGCCGAATCGCGGCGGCTCCTCGGGCACCTGCACGACCTCGTCGACCTGCCGCAGTGGCGCAGAGAGTACGCCGTGGCGCGCGAAGTGACCGACGTGAAGGGGCGCCGGCTCGAAGTGCAGGTACCTTTGACGCCGCAGGCGTACGACGGTGGCGAGGCCCTCGTCGGGCCGTTCCCTGACCAGGCCGCGGCGCAAGAGTGGTACGGGAGCGTGCAACAGCGCGGGCTCGCTGCCGACACCGTCCAGGTGGCGGACGCTTGGCTTTGCGACCTCTTCGTGCTCGGTGAGCTGCTTGACGACTGACGCGCGTTGACATGCCTCGCGTGAGCAACTTACACTCGCACCCATGAGAAGCCCGCTGGCTTCGCAACCGTTTACTCGTTGAGCGCGGCGCCGGAGCGGGCCTGCGCAGTTCATCCACTGCCCGGACCGGGTGGTGGTTTTTTCGTTGAGGCTGGCAGTTGGCAGGGCAGTAGAGAGGGTGAGTTGGCACCATGACAGAGTTAGGCGGCGAACGTTCAAGCGACCCGCGAGTCGACGAGATCACGACCGAGGTCGAGGCGTGGCTGGAGAGCATCACCGGGGTAGGGTCGTTCACCTCGCTGCAGGACCTGCGTGTGCGCCTACTCGGCAAGAAGGGCGAGATCACCCAGCGCCTCAAGGCGCTCGCGTCACTTGAACCAGAGGAACGCCGCGCGGTGGGCGGACGCTGGAACGAAGTGAAGGCGCGCCTCACGGAGGCCATCGATGCCCGCAAGGCCGCACTCGAGCAGCAGGCGCTAGCCGCGCAGCTGGCGGTAGAGCAGGTCGACGTCACGCTGCCTGGCACGCGTCCGCCGCAGGGTGGCCTGCACATCCTCACCCTCGTCACCAACCGCCTGCTCGACGTGTTCAAGGGCCTCGGTTACGAAGTCGTCACCGGCCCGGAGCTCGAGACCGACCACTACAACTTCGCTGCCCTCAACTTCCCGCCCGACCACCCGGCGCGCGACACGCAAGACACGTTCTGGACGACCGACGGCCGCCTGCTGCGCACGCACACGAGCCCCATGCAAGTCAGGTACATGGAGACGCACAAGCCGCCGTTCAAGGTCGTGGTGCCAGGCAAGGTGTTCCGCAACGAAGCGCAAGACGTCACGCACGAAGCGCAGTTCCACCAGCTAGAAGCCCTGGTGGTCGGCGAACGCGTGACCATGGCCGATCTGCGCGGCGCCATCAACGAGATGGCAGAAGCCCTGATCGGGCCGGGAACACGCACGCGCTTGCAGCCAAGCTACTTCCCGTTCGTCGAGCCCGGCGCGGAGTTCGCCATCTGGTGGACAAACCCGCGCAGCGGGCGCGAAGAGTGGCTCGAGCTAGGCGGTTGCGGCATGGTGCACCCCAAGGTCTTCGAGGCGGCAGGCTACTCGGGCGTTACGGGCTTCGCGTTCGGCTTCGGCATCGAGCGCCTTGCGCTCGTGCCTTACGCCATTCCCGACATCCGTTACATGTACCAAGGCGACCTGCGCATCCTCGAGCAGTTCAGGGGCACCCTGTGAAGGTCCCGTACTCGTGGCTGCAGTCGTTCTTCGACCGCCAACTGCCTGACGTCGAGCGCCTCGTCGAACTACTCGACGGACTGGGCCTCGCGGTGGAGGACGTGGCGGAGGCGCCGGCGGCGCCGCGAGACGTCGTGGTCGTCGACGTCATCAAGGTGGAGCCGGTGCCTGGCGCCACGAGCGCGCTCTCTCAGACCATCGTGTCTGACGGCACGCGCGAGCACCTGGTCGTGTGCGGCGACCCGAACATCAGGCAAGGCATGCGCACGGCGCTGGCGTTGCCTGGCGCTTACCTCCCCGCGGTCGACCTGCAGGTGAAGGCGCGCGAGCTCGTCGGGGTGCAGAGCAACGGCATGCTCGCGAGCGCGAAGGAGCTCGGACTTTACGAGCACGGAGCGGGCGTGATCGCCCTCGGGCGCGACGCTGCTCTCGGCGCGGAGCTAGCCTCACTGTGGCCCTCGGAGTCCGTCATCGAGGTGGAGCTGACGCCGAACCGCGCGGACGCCTTCAGCATCCTGGGCGTGGCGCGCGACGTCGGCGCCAAGCTGGGCTACTCGTACCGCCACCCCGCCAGCGGCCTGCCTGCAGGCGACCCGGACCTCGACGACGGCCTCACCCTCGACGTGCAGGACCTAGGGGCGGCGCCGCGCTTCACGCTGAGGCGCGTCGACGGCGTTGCGGTGGCTCCGAGCCCTGTGTGGCTGCAGCGCCGCCTAGGCCAGTTGGGCCTGCGCCCGCGCAACAACATCGTCGACGCCACTAACTACGTGACCTTCGAGCTCGGGCAGCCGACGCACGCTTACGACTTCGGCGCAATTCCTCAAGGTCACGTGATCGTCAGGTGGGCCCACGCGGGTGAGCGCCTCAAGGTCCTGAACGACGAGACCATCGAGATGACCGCCAGTGACCTCGTCATCGCCACGACGGCGAACGGCGTGGACGTGCCGCTCGGGCTCGCGGGCGTGATGGGCGGCGCCAACGGCGGCGTGACGAGCGCCACTACCGCGGTCGCCCTGGAGACGGCGTGCTTCGAGCACGTCACGGTGCGGCGCTCCGGTCAACGCCATAAGCTCGTGACCGACGCACGCACACGCTTCGAGCGCGGTGTCGACCCGAACTTGCAGGAACTCGCATCGGCGCGGCTTACTGCGTTAGTCGTCGAGGTCGCTGGCGGCTCGCCGCATGCTGGGCTAACGGCGGTGGGGAAGAGCAGCGTGCGCCAGCCTGTCGATTACCGGCCGACGCGCGTGCACTACCTGATGGACTTCGACGTGCCGCGCTCCGTGCAGCGCGGCTACCTAGGGGCGCTCGGCTGCAAGGTCGTCGAACGCGAGCTCGACGACTGGCGAGTCACGCCGCCGAGCTGGCGCTACGACATCAACATCGAAGAGGACGTGATCGAGGAAGTAGCGCGCCTGCACGGTTACGAGCACATCGGCCTGACCGACCCGGACATGCGCTTCGTGCCGCCGGAGTCCGACCCGACCCACCGCAAGCTCCGTGAGCGCCTCGCGGCCCTCGGGCTGCAAGAGGCGATGACCTACGTGTTCACCGGCGCCAGCGAGTTGGCGCGCGCGGGGGCGCCAGCGCCGGTGGTGGAGCTGAGCGCGCCACAGGGTGTGGAGAAGGGCGTGCTGCGCACGGCCATCTACCCCGGACTGCTGGCCGCTGCGGCCGCTAACCGCCAGGCCGAGGCGCTGGCGTTCTTCGAGATCGGCCACGTGTTCGGGCAGGAGGAAGAGGAGCGCGTTGCGCTGCTACTACGAGGTCAACGCGAACTCGGCAAGTGGCGCCCAGGGTTGCCCGGGGACTTCTTCACCCTCAAGGGCATCCTCGAGAGCCTCGCGGGGTTGGAGGGCGCCAAGCTCGAGACCCTGCCAGCGCGGCAGCCGTACCTCCACCCTGGTGTCTCAGCCAAGGTCGTGTGGAACGGCGAGGACGTTGGGTTCGCTGGTCAACTGCACCCCGAGGTGGCCGCCGCGTTCGGACTGCCGGACACGTTCGTCGCAGAGCTCAACCTGCCGCTAGTCGGCACGCGCATCGCCTTCAAGGACATCGTGCGCCAACCGTACGCCGAGAGAGACCTTGCCATCGTGGCGCCGATCGCCGTTACTTTCGCCGACCTCGCCGGCCTGTTGAGCGCCGCCGCTGGCGAGAAGCTCTTCACGCTCTCACCGTTCGACGAGTACCGCGGCGACAAGCTGCCTGCCGGCACGCGCTCTTTGGCGCTCAGGTTCCGCTTCCGCGACGCTAACCGCGCCCTCACTGACGAGGCGGTAGATGAGCTTATGGAGAATGTCATCCGGGCCGTAAGGGGTGCGGGCTACGATATCCGAACATGACCCCAGTCACTTGGTTGGACGCCCTGTTGGTGCTGATGGTCGCCATCCTGACGGCCCTCGGCGCCTCCAGGCGCCTCGTTGGCTTCACCGTCGGTATCGGGGCCGCGCTGCTGTTACGGCCGCTGCTCGTCGTCGGGTCGCGTGACCTGTGGGTGGCCATCGTTGCCGCGGTGCTCGGTGCCTTCCTCCTCGCCGTCATAGGTCAGCGGCTCGTGCCTGCCAGCCACCGGCAGGGCCGCGTGACTCAAGTTTTGGGCGGTCTCGGTGGTGCGACTTTGGGCATCCTGCTGCTACTCGCCCTCGTCACCGCCCTACCTATCCAACGCAACCCCGCTAACGAGAACGAGGTCTTCTACCCGCCGCGCACGGCGCCTGGCACGCTGGCCGTCACGCTCAACCGGTCACCGCTGGTTGCCGTCGGTCGCGCTATCCTGCTTCATCCGTTACTACCTGCCCCAACCCCAGCCGAAAAGCAAGCCACTAACCTCTGGCGCACTTACGGCGCGTTGCACGGCTGGTTGGTGGTCGGTGAGCCGTGGAGTGAGAGGTGATGCCAGGGAACGTTGTTTAGGACGCCGAGGTAGCGCAAGCCCAGCCTGAAGCAGGCTGGTGACGAGGTGGAGGGCCTCCGCGGCCGAGAACGGCAGGCGGAGGGCAGGCTAGGAGTTCACGCGAACCCAGCCGAAAACGCGAGCGGTGACCGACGACGGTCACGCAAGTCTGCGGGCCCCTCCTGAGCAAGTCCCCTCACTCGAGCCCGTCCGGGACGCACAGCACGAGTTGCACGGCCACCAACTTGGCCTCCCCGGCCCGCTTGGCGGCCAGCGGAAACCGCGGCGCACGCGCACGTTCACGCGTGGGGCGCCCTCCCTCTCGTAGCTCTGAAAGGAGCGGCAGATGTGTGGCATCGTTGGGTATGTGGGCGGCCGTGAAGCCGCAGGAGTGATCATCGACGGACTGGCGCGCCTCGAGTACCGCGGGTACGACTCAGCAGGCTTGGCGGTAAAGGGGCATGGCGGTCCTGCACCGCTGCAGGCGGTCAAGCGTGCTGGCAAGCTGAGCGTGCTGCGCGAGGCGCTAGGCGCAAGCATGCCGACCGGCAGCCTTGGCGTTGGGCACACGCGCTGGGCCACGCACGGGCGCCCTAACGACGTCAACGCCCACCCGCACCTCTCTGAAGACGGCCGGCTGGCGGTCATCCATAACGGCATCATCGAGAACTACGTGGCCCTGAGGGCGGAGCTGGCGGAGCGCGGCCACGTGTTCGCGTCGGAGACGGACACGGAGGTGCTCGTGCACCTCATTGAGGAAGCTTACGCGACGTCGAACGGTAACTTAGGCGACGCCGTGCGAGCGGCGCTAGGCCGCGTGCGCGGCGCTTACGCACTGGTTGTCGCGCACTCGGACCACGACGTGCTCGTTGCCGCCCGCAACACCAGCCCCCTCGTCATCGGACTCGGCGCCGACGAGACCTACCTCGCTTCGGACGTGCCTGCCCTGCTGCCGTACACGCGCGACGTCATCTACCTCTTCGACGGCGACGTTGCCGAGCTGAGCCGCAGCGGCGTGAGCATCACGGACCTGGCGGGCAACGCCGTGAGCCGCGAGGTCAGCCGCGTCGAGTGGGACGCGGAGGCCGCCGAGAAGGGCGGCTTCGAGCACTACATGCTCAAGGAGATCTACGAGCAGCCCACCGTGCTGCAGAACACGCTCTTCGGGCGCTTCAAGGGCAACGACGCCGACGTCGACCTCGACCTCGGCCTGGACCCAACCGCCATCGACCGCGTCGTCATCACGGCCGCTGGCACCGCCTCGTTCGCTGGCGAGGTCGGCGCCACCCTCATGCGGCGCCTAGCGCGTATCGACGCCAGGGTCGAGGTGGCATCCGAGTTCCGCTACTCAGAGCCCGTCGTGAACGGCCGCACGCTGTGCGTCGTCGTCTCGCAGTCTGGTGAGACCATCGACACCCTCGAGGCCATGCGCGAGGCGAAACGCCGCGGTGCGCACACCCTCGCCATCCTCAACGTCAAGGGCTCGAGCATCAGCCGCGAAGCGGACGACGTGCTATACATCCACGCCGGGCCGGAGATCGGCGTGGCGAGCACGAAGGCGTTCCTCGGCATGGTGGCGGCCTTCGCGCTTCTCGCACTGTGGCTTGGGCGGGCGCGACAACAAGTCGACGACGAGAGCGCCCGCGAGTTCGTGCACGCATTGCGCGCCCTGCCTGGGCAGGTCGAGCACGTCCTGGGCGAGCGCGACGTCGTGCGCGCCATGACCGAACAGGTCGTCGGCGCCCGCAGCGCCCTTTACCTCGGCCGCGGCGTGAACGTGGCCACCGCCATGGAGGGCGCCCTCAAACTGAAGGAGATCTCGTACATTCACGCTGAGGCCTACCCGACGGGCGAGATGAAGCACGGCCCGATCGCCTTGGTCGACGAGAACCTGCCGGTAGTGGCGATAGCTACGCACTCAGCGCTGTACGACAAGACGGTTTCGAACCTGCAGGAAGTGAAGGCGCGCGACGGGCGCCTCATCGTGGTGGCGGACGAGGACGACGAGCTGATCGGCCAGCACACGCCGCACGTGCTGCGCGTGCCGCGCACGCTCGAGCTCCTCTCGCCCATCCTCAACTCCGTGCCGCTGCAGTTGCTGGCGTACGAGGTGGCGTGCAAGCTTGGCCGCGACGTCGATCAGCCGCGCAACCTAGCGAAGAGCGTCACCGTGGAGTAAGCGGAACGCGGCGCGTCGATCGAGGTTGTGCGCTTGGCTCTTGGGTTCGCCTCGTGACCGAATATCATTGGACGCGAGGCGAAGCTTGTGAAGAACATCGAGGACATCCGTCACTCGGTAATGCGGCACGTGGACGAGTGCGACAACCCGACGTTGCTCGTTGAGATCGACCGCATGCTGGTAGGAGACGCGCAGGAGGAGTCGCTGCTCGTCTTAGACGACGAGGACATCCGCGCGCTGCTGCGCGAACTCCTCAACGAGTAGCGCTCCCGGCGCCGCCTGCGCCGCGCTAGAGGTAGCCAGCTGCTCTCAGGATGAGGTAGACACCGACGGCGGCCGCGCCCCACAGGATGTACTTCAGGAACTTTCCGCCAGACTGACCGGTCCATTTGCCTAGGCTCTCGCGCGCCATGCTCGCCTCTTGCTTCTGTTGCGTGCGTTGCGCGCGCCGCAGCGACTTGACGCTGCGGTTGAGGTGCCCCTTGCGGCGATAAGCCACGCCGAGGTTGTGGTGGGCGTTGGAGAACTCCTCGTTGAGCTTGAGCGCCGCTTGGTAGTTCTCGATGGCGTCGTCAACGCGGCCCTGCTCCAACGCCACGTTGCCAAGGTTGGTGAGCGCGCGGTAGTGCTTCGGGTCGATGGCGACCGCCGCCTCGAAGTTGGCCTTGGCGGCGTCTAGGTTCGAGTCGTAGATCTGCACCGTGCCCAACTGCGTGAGGTGCTCGGCGGGGAACCAGTTGGTCTCTGGCAGGCCCTTCAGGACTGCCGCGGCCGCGTCTGGGTCGCGCTTGTCGAGCTGGGCCGCGCTTGCCTGCAGCACCTTGAGCTGCTCCTCGAGTTCTGCCCACGGCACCAAGTCGACCGGGTTCTCGAGGCGTGTCAGGCGGTCTATCGCCTTCGCGAACGAGCGCTCGTGCACGAGCTCCTCGACGTCTGCCAGGGCGGCGAGCGCCGCTTTCGTGCCTTGCTCGTCTCCGCCGGTGATCAGGAACGCCTGGCGGGCGGCCACGAAGCGCCGCTGCTGCAACAACTCGCGCCAATCTGGCGCGGACGGGGGTTGGGTGTCGGCTGTCACGTCAAAGACCGTAGCACGCTGTCGTACAGCTCGGAATAGGCCGTCGCGGACGCGTGCCAGGAGTGGTCGGCCGCCATGCCTGCAGCCTGCATGGCGCGCCACCGGGCCGTGCCGAACGTCGCCAACGCTTGCGCGGCCGCGCCGAGCAGGTCTGGCGTGGTCGGGCGCTCGAAGGTGAAGCCCGTCTTGCCATGCTGCACGGTGTCCTTCAACCCACCGGTGGCGTGGACTAGCGGCAAGGTGCCGTAGCGCATGGCGATCATCTGCGCCAGGCCGCACGGCTCGAAGCGGCTAGGGACGGCGAGGGCGTCGGCGCCAGCGTAGATGAGGTGAGCGAGGGCCTCGTCGTACGCCAGCGTGGCGCCAACTCTTCCAGGGTGCTCGCTCGCGAGGCGCGCCACCTCACGCTCCAGGGACGCTTCGCCCGCGCCGAGCACGACGAGCGACCAGCCGTTGGCCAGCAGCTCCGGCGCGCCAGCTATGAGGAGGTCGATGCCCTTCTGCTCTGCCAGGCGGGAAACCACCGCCAGTAGTGGGCGCTCATGCGTAAGGCCGTAGCGCGCTAACAAAGCAGCACGGGAAGCGGCCTTACCGGCGAGGTCGGCAGCCGAGTATGGGGCAGGAAGCGCGGGGTCGGTTGCGGGGTCCCAGACCGTGGTGTCGATGCCGTTCAGGATGCCGGTGAGCTTGTGCGTCAACGCACGGAAAGTGCCGTCGAGCGTGAAGCCGTACTCCGGCGTCTGCAGCTCCTTGGCGTACGTCGGGCTCACGGTGGTCACCTGCGTAGCGAAGCCGACGCCCGCCTGCATGGCGTTGGCCCTGCCGAAGTGATCGAGGAACGAGCCCGTGAGGTCGGTGCCGATGCGCAGCCAGTCGACGGTCTCACCAAGGTCGGACTCGCCCTGGTACTGCACGTTGTGCACGGTGAACACGCTGCGTAAGGCGGGGAAACCCTTCGGTAGGTGCCAACCGCGTTTGAGGATCATCGGCAGGTAGCCAGTGTGCCAGTCGTGAGCATGCACGAGGTCGGGGGTGAAGCCAAGGCGCGCCGCCACTTGTGGCACCGCGCGGGAGAAGCGCGCGAAGCGCCGCGCGTCGTCCGGGTAGCCGTAGAGCTGCGGGCGGCGGTAGTCCTCATGCCCAACGAAGGCGTAACGCACGCCGTCCTGCTCTAAGGTGCCAACCCCCACGTCCTCGAAGCCGCCGCTGAAGGGCGCTGGCACGTCGCCAACCCAGTAGGGGGCTACGTTGCCGCCGAGCTTCGCGTACCAGGGTGTTACGACGAGCACCTCGTGGCCGAGGCGCGCTAACGCCTGCGGCAGCGCCCCAGCGACGTCGGCTAGCCCGCCGGTCTTACTGAACGGCACGACCTCCGCGGCAGGGAACAGGACTCTCACCAGCCCAGCTTAGCCGCCGCTGGCCCGAGGTGAAAGCCAGCCCGATGTAACGCGCGCTTTGGCTCTCATGAAGCGTACGTATACTCTAGGACGCATGCTTGATTGCTCAACGGAGGCTTCATGAAGCGCAGATGGTACATCGCCGGTCTGGTGGCCCTGGTCGCTGGCACAATGTTCGTCAACGCCCAGCTCTCACGAGACTACGCTGGCGAGTTCTTAAACAACCCAACCGGACGCGCGCTGATCCAGGCGTTCGGTGCTCTAAAGAGCGGCTATCTGACCGACGTGGACGACGACAAGCTCATCGAGGGTGCGATCACGGGCATGCTCGCTTCGCTGGACGACCCGTACACGAGCTACCTGCTGCCAACCGAGGCGGCGCGCGACAACCAGGACCTAACTGGTTCGTTCGAGGGCATCGGGGCGGTGCTAACTCCGCACGACCGCCAGTCAGGCAAGGGCGTCGAGATCCTCACCGTCTACGCTGGCGGTCCGGCGTCCAAGGCTGGCCTGCAGCGCGGTGACATCTTCGTGAGCGTCGACGGCACGGACGTCGCAGCCATGACGACCTCGGAAGTCGCCGACCTGGTGAGGGGTCCGAAAGGCACGACCGTCAACCTGGTTATGAACCGCCCTGGTCAGGCCGAGCCGGTCACCTTCGCCATCCAGCGCGGCACCATTCAGATCATCGACGTGTCGAGCGCCATGTTGCCGAACGACGTCGGCTACTTGGCTCTCACGTCGTTCAACAACCAGCGCCTCCACGACCAGATGGTCGAGCACCTCGACAAGCTCATCCAGCAGGGCGCCACCTCGCTTGTCCTCGACTTGCGCGACAACTCCGGCGGCTTGCTCAACCAGGCCATCCTCATCGCAGACGACTTCCTCAGCGGCGGCGACATCGTGTTCCAACGCTCGCGCGGCGTCACGCAGCGCATCGCGTCAGCGGACCCGAAGGCCTACGACCTGCCGATGGTCGTTCTAGTCAACGAGAACTCCGCTTCGGCTTCCGAGATCGTGGCTGGCGCTCTCCAGGAGAACCACCGCGCGCTCGTCGTAGGCGAGCAGACCTTCGGCAAGGGCGTCGCGCAGTCGGTGCTGTCGCTCTCCGACGGCGGCCAGCTGCGCTACGTGTCGTTCGAGTGGCTGACGCCCGATCGCCGCTCCATCGCCGAGAAGGGCATCACGCCGGACGTCAAGGCGCCGGACACGCGCTTCCCGCGCACCATCGCGGCAGAAGGCCAGGGCCTGCGCGAGGGGCAGACCGTCGCACTCATGGTCGACGGCGAGGTCATCGGTCAAGCCGTAGCTGGTGAGGACGGCAAGTTCAACATCCTCGCCCTTGGGGGCCAGCGCGAGATCAGCGAAGTACAGGGCGAGGCCATCGTCCACCTCGATACAGACACGGCACTGCAGACCGCCGTCGCCACGCTCGAGGAGTCGCTGAAGACCGCCAACTAACTTCCGCAAGTTGTTGAAGCCAGTGGGCCGCGGTTCGTTACGCGGCCCACGTTCTGTTAGTAGCGGGGTCCGGCGGCCGCCACGTCTGCCGGGGCCGTGGCGGCGAAGCGCAAGAAGTTCTCGCGGAACATCGCGGCCAGGCGCGCGGCGGCCGCGTCGTACGCCGTCGGCTCCGTCCAGGCGCTGCGGGGGTGCAGGAGTTCGACGGGCACGCCAGGGGCGCGCTTGGGCACGTGCAGGCCGAAGACCTCGTCCTCGTAAGTGCTTGCGTCGTCCAGCTCGCCGTGCAGCGCGGCGCGCACGAGCATGCGCGTGTAGCGCAGCGGAATGCGCTGGCCGACGCCGTAACCGCCTCCCGTCCAACCCGTGTTCAACAGCCACACGCGGGCACCTGACTCCTCGAGGCGGCGCCTGAGCATCTCGGCGTACGCCACGGGTGGCAGGGGCATGAACGGCTCGCCGAAGCAGGTGCTGAACGTCGCTGTAGGCTCGGTGATGCCCCGCTCGGTGCCTGCTACCTTGGCCGTGTAGCCGCTTAGGAAGTGGTACAGGGCCTGCGGCACGTTCAGGCGCGCCACTGGCGGCAGCACGCCGAAGGCGTCCGCGCTGAGGAACACGACGTCGGTGACTTGCCGCCCCATGCCAGACACCGATGCGTTGGCGATGAAACTGATGGGGTAGGCGGCCCGGGTGTTCTCGGTCTTGGAGACGTCAGCGTAGTTCGGCACGCGGCCAGCGCCCAGCTTGACGTTCTCGAGCACCGTCCCGAAGCGCGTGCTTGCCGCGAAGATCTCGGGCTCGGCCTCCTCGGAGAGGTTGATGACCTTGGCGTAGCAGCCGCCCTCGAAGTTGAAGATGCCGCGGTTCGACCAGCCGTGCTCGTCGTCGCCGATCAAGTGGCGCTCGGGGTCGGCCGACAGGGTCGTCTTCCCCGTGCCAGAGAGGCCGAAGAAGAGGGCGACGGTGCCCTCCGCCGTCTCGTTGGCGGAGCAGTGCATGGGGAAGACGTCTTGGCGTGGGAGGTCGAGGTTGAGGGCGCTGAAGATGGACTTCTTGATCTCGCCCGCGTACTCGGTGTTGGCGATGAGCACGAGCCGGCGCTCGAAGTCGAGCATGACGGCGGTGGTGCTGCGGCAACCGTGGCGCTGCGGGTCGGCCGCGAAGCTCGGCAGGTCCAGCACCAACCAGTCCGCGCCTGCCGCGCCTTCGTCCGAGCGGCGGAAGAGGTTGGCCGCGAACAAGCTGTGCCAGGCGTACTCGGTGACCACGCGCACGCGCAGTCGGTGTTCAGGGTCCGCTCCGGCCGCCAGGTCTTGGGCGTAGAGGTCGAGACTGGCGGCGTGCGCGTTCATGTCGGCGAGGAGGTTGTCGAAGTGAGCCTGGGAGACGGGCTGATTGACTGCGCCCCAGTCGACGCTAGCGCTGGCGGCGTTGTCGACGACGAACTTGTCCTTGGGCGAGCGGCCCGTGAACTGGCCGGTGTCCGCCACGAACGCTCCGGTGCTGGCCAGTTGCCCCTCACCGCGCGCTAGGGCGCGCTCGACTAGTTCGGCTGCGCTCAGGTTGAGTTGCACGCTCTTGGCGGCGGTGAGGTCGAGGCCGTGCGACGCCGTGAGTGGCGCGCGCGTTCCTCGTGTCTGGTTGGCGCTGCTTGTCTCACTCATGGCGTAGCCACCTCCGCGGTTGTCGTCGGCACTGGATTCTTATACCAGCCGCGCCGACCAACTCACCGGCCGTCGGCACTCCGTCCGTACACCTTCCGTTACCAGCGCAACGTTACGCCCACTTGGAAGGCGCTGCGGTCCGTGCTTAGCGTCACGCCAGTGTCGAGCCCGAAGGTGGGTCCGAACGAGTAGGAGAGGGACACGCCCAACTCTGGCCGCGGCGCGTCTGGGACGCCGGCGGCGGGGAAGTCGATGCGGCCGGTGAGGTCGAGGTCGAGCGGACCGAGGCCGTATGAGAGGAGGACCTCGTTCGTGACGGAGTAAGTGCGATCAGGCCCGTCGTAAGTGCCGATGCGGTAGCTGGCGAAGAGATCGGGGTTGAGGTAACCGCCTAGGCGCAACGACACGCCGAACGGTTGCTCGCTGGCGTCGATGAGGCTGGAGAGTGCAGACGTGCGGATCTCGACGACGTCCAGCCCGAGCGCCTCCCTGATGGCGTTCGCCAGCTCGCTGACGACTAGTAGGTCGACGGCCGTATCGAGGGCGCCCTGCGCGACGGCCTGGCCCAACCCGCCAGTGCCGATCAGCCCAGCGTTCAGCTCGAAGCGCCCGAGCGTGATGAGACTGACGAGTTCGGCCTCGGTGAACGAGCGCACGCCGCTGCCAGTGCCGTCACCCTCGACCTCGATGCGTGCGTCTGACGACACGCGCGGTTGGAGGTCGAAGCGGAAACCTCCCTCGTTAGCTGGCGCCGCTACCATCTGCCCGGTGAAGGCCAGGTTCACGACGAACGTCTGCCCCTCGCGCGGCACGACGAAGCTAACCCGGTTGTCCGCCGCCACGACGCGCGACTTGTCGAACTCGGCGTGCGCCGCCACGTCGAGGGCGGGGTAGAGACCGGTGCCTGCTCCCCAGGTGGCTAGGGCGTGGTCGATCGTGTAGTCGCGGCCGGAGAAGCGCAGGTTGCCGCGCAGCGTGCTGGCGGAGCCGACGAGGCGGGGGGCGGCGGCCGTGCCGCTTAGGACGAGGTCGAGTGCCGCCTCGGCAGAGGCTAGGTTGATGGTGAGCAGCACGCGCTGCGGCGCGCGGATGGCGAGGTCGGCGAAGCGCACGCCAGCTAGGGCGTTCGTGCCGGGTTCGAGAGCGCTGCTCGCCGCTGGCGCCGGGGCGGCAGGCGGGCGGACGCTTGGGTCGACGATGACTTCGCTCGCCGTCAGTGACCCGCCAAGCGCGACGCCGCCGGGTTCCTCGACGAGGGTCAGGTCCGCGTCCACGAGCGCGTTGGCGACCAGCAACGGCGTGAACGCCACCGTGAGCCCCTTGCCGCGCGCTTGGAGGTCAAGGGGGAGGAGGCTGCCCGTCACGGTGAGGTCGCCGCTGCCCAGCCGCCCGTTGGCTGTTAGCGCGAGGTCCCTCGTGCCGTCCTTCGTGATCGCCCCAGTTAGGCCTTCGATGACGCCGACACCCGCCACGTCGGCGCTGCCGTCGAAGTTCACTTGTACGCCGTTCAAGCTCACCGGCGCGAGCGAGAGGCGCGCGCCGCCAGAGACGTCGAGCCGCCCGGCGAGGGGCGAGACGCCTCTTACTTGGGCCGCGACGGTCAGGGCAGTGCCCTCGAGGGTCACCTCGGTCTGCTCGAGCCGGTAGCGGCTGCCCGCCACCTCGAAATCAAGGCCGGGGCTGGAGACGGTGGCACTGGGTTGCGCCAAGTCGCCACCGATGTCGATGGTGAGTGAACCGCTGGCCCCAACGCCGAGGCGCGCCAGGGACGGGAAGAGCCCTAGGAGCGGCGTGAAGTCAGCTTCGGCCGCCTCGAGACGGAAGTCGAGGTCCTCCTCCCGCAACTGCCCCTGCGCCTCCCAACTGCCCAAGCCGACGAACTCGGCGTGCTCGACCACGAGGGCGCGGTCGTCGAACGTCAGTGAGAGGTTGCCGACGGTCGGCACCCCGGCGCGCTCCAGGCGCACCTCCTCCGTGGCGAGGCGCAAGTAGCCTGACCAGACGTCGGTGAGGGGCAGGTCGAAGCGCAGCACGCCCGTCACGTCCGCCGTCACGTCTGAAGGCCCGACCACGGCCTGGGCGACGAACTGCGCGGGGAAGCGCTCGAATCGCCCTGAGCCGCTGAGGCGGGCGCCTGAGAGGTTGGCGGTGAACGTGCCTCCCTTGACGCGCAAGGTGGCGTCGAGCGATGAGAGGCTGCCGCTAACGGCCAGTTCCGCGCTCGAGCTTGCGCCACCAGCGGTAACTTCTAGGCTCACCAACTGCCCGAACACGAGCTCGTCACGTAGTTGCAGTACGCCGGTGATGGAGCCCGATAAGAACGGCGCACGCTCGTGCACGGCGGGGATGAGCGAGACTTCGAGGTTCCTGAGGCGCGCCTCGATGCGCCCACCGCTAGGCGCGCCGACCGTGAAGGCGGCGGGCAGCAGCCCAGCCAAGCCCCAACTGCCGCTCAGGGTCAGGCGTCCCGCCTCCGAGTCGAGGGTGGCGCTGCCACCCACCAGACCATCCGCGATGCTCCCCTCGGCGTTGACTTCGATAGCCCCCACTCCTTGAGGTACGAGCCTCAAGCCGTCGACGTGGAGGTTGCCCGTCAGTTGACCAGCGCGGTGGTCAAGCTCGGCGCGCACTACGCCGCCGCTTAGGTTGAGGTTCACGTCGAGAGAAACGGCGTCTGGCGCCGTTACTGGTTCGTACTTGCCGAGAACCGTCCCGAGCTCACCTGCGTATGCCAGGCGCCAGACGCCGGCGTCGGCCACCAGCGTCCACGGGAGGGTGTACTCGGTCACTGGGGAGCTCGCCGCGCCGAGGTCGCCGTTGGCGAGGGGCAGGTCGGTGGCCAAGACCACCTCTCCGGCCAAGTCCGCCGCGTCGAGGCCGACGGTGCCACTCGCGCGTACGTCGATGCCAGCCAGCGTTGCCCCGAAGTCGTCGAGGGTGACGGTCGGCGCCGGTGCCAGCGTGACGACGCCGCCACCGCGCACCGCGTCTGCGCCTTCGAAGCGTAAGCCGTTCGTGACCACGTCACTGACCAGCGCCACGAGGTCGGGCGCCGTGAGGGTCGCCACGGCCCTTAGCTGAGGCAGGCCCGTGACCTGCGCCGTCAGTTGCGGGGCGGAGTCCTGGCCGCCAAGGGCCAGGCGCGCGGGGCCGAGGTCTAGCCGCATGGTGCCGGAGGCGCGCAGTCCTTGACCGGCTACCGTCCGCAACCGCACCTGCGACGTCACGGGGAGGTCGATGCCCTGCCTGACGGCTGGCGTTTCGGCGAGGGTGGCGACGTTCAGGTCGGTGGTCGGCCACAGGCGTCCCTGCACGCGCAGCGATTGGCTGAGGGGCGCGCCGCTGACGATCTGGTCGAGGGTCACTCCCGTCGTCGAGATGGTGGCGCGGCCGACGGCGGTGATGCCGGAGTCGACGCTGTTCTCGACGTTGGTGCTGAGCACGAGTTGCGGCAGGGCGCCCTCGCCGATCACGGTGCCGGTCGCACCGAACGCCATGCCGGCTAGTTCTGCGCCCGCCAAGTAGGCGGTGCCCGTCCACGAACCGCTCGCGCCAGCCGTGCCGCGCTCGGCGCTTAGGGCGACGGTGCCGCCGTAAGCGCTGCCGTTCAGCGCAACCGTCATGGGGGAACCGTCGGCCGCCGCCAGGTCGAGGGCGAGGTCAAGATCGGGGCCAGCCGCGCTGCCTTGGAAACGCACGCTCGACAAGCTGCCGGAACCTGCCGCGTTCACGGTCATGCCTGCCCCGACCTCGAGTGCCGTTAGGGCAGCGTTCCACTCGCCTGTCGTGGTCGTGAACGCTCCCGTTAGGTGCTCGCTGGTGAGGGTGTAACTCCCGAGCGCCGCCGGGGCCGTCAAGTGGATGTCGCCGAGGTCGATGCCGCCCGCGCTTGCGTTGTAGACGCTCGCCTGCAACCACGGTCCGTCAGCGTTAGCGTCGAGTGTGACGCTCACCTTGCCAGCCAGGCTGGAGCTGACGGCGCTCAGGTCGCCTGCCAGGCTCGCCGATCCCAGGTCGGCGGCCACGTCGGCGCTGAAGCCTGCCAGGCGGCCCGCGCCCGTAAGCACCACCGTCGGGCCGTCGCCGTTCTCGCCGCCAGCGAAGAGGAGCACGGCCTCGCCGTAACGGGCGCTTCCTGCCGCGCTGGCGACGCCCGCTCGCAGGCTGGCCCGCAGGTCGGTGGCGAACTGCCCGACTGCCAAGTCGCTGGTGAGGTTGAGCTCGCCGCCCGCCGGGCGACCACTAGCCGCCAGTGTGCCGGTCACGCGCCCGTCGCCCACGAGGTTGGCCGTGATGCTCGGGTCGGCGACCGTGCCGCCAACCGACAGGCCGCCGCTGACGCTGCCGTCGAACCCCACCACGCCGAGGCCGCTGGCGTTGAGCGAGCCCGCGATCACGGCGCTGCCGAGGTCGTTGAGGTCGAGCGCCGTTAGGGAGAGCGGGCCACGCAAGGTGCCAACGAGGGGAGCGTCCGTGAGGTTCACGTCCGCCAGGTTCAGTTGGGCGCTAAGCGCGAAGTCCGCACTGGCGGCTGCGCCGAGCGTGAAGCCGCCTTTGCCCGTCACCCGCGAGTTGGGGGCGGTCAGCACGAGTTCGTCTATCAAGACGCCGGCAGAGGAGACGGCCGCCGTCAGGTTCAGGCGCGGCGCTGTTACCTGCGGGACCCACGGCGCGAGGTCGAAGTCGGTCGCGCGCAATCTGCCTTGCCAAGCCAATTGCCCACCGTTCGGCTGATTAGCTTCGAAGGTGGCCGTTACGTTCGGGCCCTTGAGGTCGGCGCTGGCCGCGGCTCCTGCATAGGCGACCGGCCCAGTGGCGGAGACGGCGCCCGTAAGAGTGGCCGTGCCGTGCAGCTCCGGGCTGGTGAGGGTGCCGCCGACCGTTAGGTGAGCAGCTAGCGCGGTCGGCGCGGCGGAGGCGGCGGCGAGCAACTGTTCGAGCGCCATCGTCAACTCGACGTGGCCGCTGATGCTGGGGTCGGCGACTGGGTCGGCCGCCAGCCTTATCGCGGCGTGGGCCGCTGGCGGCGCGTTGGCCGCGGTGTCCTCACCCGTTAGCCAGGCGCCCGCGTCGAGCAGCAGCTGCCCGTCTCCTAGGGCGTTCACGCTTAGGTGTAGCGGCTCCGCCAGCGCGCCAACGCTGCTAGACGCCGTGGCGTGCAGTCTGCCAGAGAAGCCGCCTGAACGCGACCAACTGAGGTCGCTGGCAGGCACGGCGGCCTGAACGTCCGCCAACGCGGCCGGCAAGTCCGGCAGCAGAGCGATGATGGCAGCGACGTCAACCTCGCTAGCGCTGCCCTGCAACGCGAAGGTGGCAAGGCTCGGCGTGGTGCGCAACTGCAGGTCGCGCCACGAGAGCGTCAAGTCGCTGGCGACGAGGGCCATGGCGGCGGCGTCCGGCAGCGCGGGCGTCGTGAGGCTGCCCCTGAGGTCCAGCGCCGGGGTAACGGCGCCTGTTGCCTGCAACGTCACGGCCTCAGGTAGGAGGCCAGTGATGCTGGCGTTCAAGGTGTTGACGCTCAGGTCGTTGCCCTGCAACGTCAACTCGGCGTCGGCCACTACCCCGTACGCAAGAACGCTGTCTGGCGGCGCTTGCAGCCGCACCGCGATGCCGCGGCCTGCCCCCGCCTCGTTGGGTCCCACGGTGGCGCTGAGGTCGGCCGCGCCGTAACGCACGCTGAGGTTGCCTCCGCCAGCCGGCGTTGCGCCCACGAGCGCCGACACGGTGGTGTTGCCGAACGTGCCTTCCAGGCGGGCTTGCGGCGGCGCGCCCGCTGCGGCGGTCCAGGCGAGGAGACCGTTCAGTTCGCCCGCCGGGCCGCTGAGGCTGAGGTGGAGGTCGTTCGGCGCGGTGCCGTGAACGCGCACTTCGTTGCCGCCCGAGCGCCCCTGCAGATCAAGCGTTAAGCCGACGGCCAGCGGCTGGGTAGCGAGGGTGAGCGAGCCCGTGCCGTCGACTTGCAGGTCGGTGCCGAACGCTTCGCCGATGGCCGTCCAGTTGACGGCGCCAAGGTCGAGCGCCGCGCGTAGGTCGGCGCCGCTACCGGTCACGTCGGCGGTGGCGAGGGCGGCGCCGTCCCTCTGCACGAGCACCGCGCCGGAGTAGTCGAGCAAGTCGCCTCGCAGGTCCGCGCGGACGACCGTTGAGGTCGCACCGCTTTCGACCGCCGTGAGCGCAGTCGCCGTCCAGGCGCCGCTAGTCGCTAGCGCCGCGTCGAGGGTGAGCGGCTCGGTCAGCAAGCTGGCCACGGCCTCGAGGGCAGGCACGGCGGCAAGCACGCTGGCAGCTGGCACGCTGAGCGCCGCCTCGGCCCCGGCCGCCGCCGAGGCCGTCAGAGAGCCGACGACAGCGCCGCTAAGCTGCGCGACTACTTCGGCGTCTGCCAGCGAACCGCGCACGGCGGCCTCGACGTCGACGGTGCCTGCCGCCGTGGCGAGGGGCACGGTCAGTGCGCCACTCAGCTGGCCGTTCTCAAGCCGCCATCCACCGGCGTTCGCTCCTTGTGTCAGCCCTATGGAGCCCGTCGCGGGGTCGTAGTCAAGGGCGAGCTCCAGTGGTGGCACGCTGGCTAGGCCCTCGAGGTCGAGTGGCCTGGTCTGTAGCTGCCCCTTCAGGCCGTCGTCGTAGACGAGGTCGGCGCTTACCCAGTCGTCAAGCGCGCTCGCTTGTGCAGTGAGGTGCAAGCGGGGTAGCAGGCTGCCGCGCGCTAATAGCGTGCTGGCGGCTGGCCCGGTGGCGGTGGCTGAGACCCGCAGCTCCTCACCGGCCCCGGCGAACGTGACGGACGCCGCCAACGGACCGGCCAGGTTGGCCGTCAGCGCGCCGCTCCACTTGCCGGCCTCGAGCACGAGGGTGCCGGACAGGTCACCTCCGCTGCCCGCTGGCAGATAGCGGTCGAGAGGGGCGGCGCTAGCGCGCAGCCGCAGGCGCCCGCCGTCCGGCGCCGCCTCGCTGCTGAGGTAGATGCCCGCGCCGTCCACGTTCAGGTCGGCTTGGGCGCCGAGGCCCGTCAACCTGGCTGTTAGGGGCGTGTCGTCGCTGGCAGTTGGCCCTGGAACCAAGTTGAGGTTCGCGCGGTAACTCGGGCCGGCCAGCAAGTTAAGGGTGCCGCTCCCGGAAATGCGCCAGTCTGGCCGCAACGACTCTGGCAGGGCCGCCGTCAACTCTTCGGCGCCTACCGCTAGGGTGACCGCCAGGTCCGCCAGACTCCCAGCGCCCGTCACGAGGCGTTCGCCAGTGGCGCGGTTCGTGACCGTGGCGCGGAGGGGGAACGCCGCCAGGTTCGCGCCGAGGATGGCCGTCCCCGCGCCGGGGGAGACCAGCACGTCGTAGGTGGCCCCCGCGTACTCGAGCGACGCCGCCAGGGCGCCGGCCAGCTGCAAGTCGCCGTCCACCAAGCGCGCGGTGAGGTCCTGGCCGCCGACCGTCATGCTGGCGGTCAACGCGGCCCACGTGGCCTCTAGCGTCCACGGGGTGGGGGCGAGCGCGAGTGGCCCGAACGCCTGCCGCGCAACCACGCCGCGGC
>DASSXV010000066.1:0-12679 GCA_035703635.1 Trueperaceae bacterium
AAGCGCGGCTAGCTCAACGCTGCAGCCAGGCCATCGTCTTGTCGGCCAACTTGTCAAGCGCGACTACCGACATCTCGATGTGCTCCTCGCGGGTGTCCTCGATCTTGTTGTGCGAGATCCCGTGGAGGCTCTGCACGAACAACATCACCGTCGGCACGCCAGCGCGCGCCACTTCGGCGGCGTCATGCAGCGGCCCGCTCGGTAGCTGGTATGAGGTGCCGGACGCCTCCCGCACGGCCTCCGTTGCCAAGGCGATCAGGTCAGGGTGGAACGGCATAGGGTCGATGCCCCAGATCGTGCTCCACGACACCTCGACGTCGCCCTCCGCCGCGAAGCGCTTGCTCGCCTCGACGGCACGCTCGTACATGCCGGTGAGCGCGGCCCTGTCCAGGTGGCGCTGGTCAAGGGTGATATCGCACTCGGCCACGACGGAGGTGACGATGCCTGGTCGCGTGACGCAACTGCCGATGGTGCAGACGCCACCGAGGTCATCCGTTATGCGGTAGATCTCCTCACTCATCTTGCCAGCCGCCAAGAAGGCGTCGCGTCTGCGGTTCATCGGCGTCGAGCCTGAGTGCGCGGCCTGTCCGCGGAACTGGATCCCGTGGCGCTCCACCCCGAAAGTGCCGAGCACCACGCCCAACGGCAAGTCGAGGTCGAGGAGCACCGGGCCCTGCTCGATGTGCAGCTCGAGGTAGGCGCCCGCGTTCGCCAACTCCGCCGTGGCTTGGTTCATAGCGTCGAGGTCGACACCGCAGCGCTTCAACGCGTCGACGAGGCGCACCCCGTCTGCGTCGAGCCTGCCGCGCTCGGCGTCTGGTACCAGCGTGCCGCCCGCGGCGCTCGACCCAAGAAGGCTGCGGCCGAAGCGCGCGCCCTCCTCGTCCGCCCAGTCGACCAACCTGATGGTTACGGGCGGCTCGCCGCCGTACTCGTCCTTGATACGCCTGACGACCTCCAGGCCAGCCAGGACGTTAAGACAGCCGTCGAGCCAACCGCCACCCGGCACGCTATCGATGTGCCCGCCGATGATGAGTTCCACCGGGGAGGCGCCGCGCAGCGTCGACCAGACGTTGCCAGCTGCGTCCCAGTGCGTCTCCAACCCAAGGGCGTCGGTCTTGGCGCGCATGAACTCCCGCGCTCGCAGCCACGTGTCCGTCCAGGCGACGCGCCAGGCGCCGTTCTCGTCACCCGTAAGGGCGCGTAGGTCCTTGAGTTCTTGCACGGTGCGTAGCGGGTCAAGTGAGCTCATGAGGCCTCCTCAGTATCTGGCGGCGCATGCGCTAACGCGGCCCAGGCCCACACTTGGACCGGAGGCTGACCGCCACACTCTCGTGTTGCAGGCAGTCTAGCAAGCGCGCAGCGTGCATGCTGGCGGCTACTCCTCTGGAGGCAGGTCCGGTAGCGCGTCCTCGACGCGGCTTCGCAGGTCGTCTCCATCGACGGTGGCCCCTAGCGCCTCGAAGGTGGCGGCTAGCGAGTTCAGGTCCCGCGCGAGGAGCTCGCTTGCCGCCCGGCCAACGCGCACGTCCATGACCTGCGGGAGGTCGATGAGGACGACCTCGCCCTCGTGCCACAAGAGGTTGTAGGTCGAGAGGTCGCCGTGCACCAGACCGAGGCGCGCCAGGCTGACGGCGATCTCGACGGCCTGTTCGTACGCGGCCTGCGCCTGCGCTGGCTCGAGCCGCACGTCAGCTACTCGCGGCGCCGGGTCGTCGCCCGTCCCGATGAACTCCATCAAGACGACGGCGCCAGCCGAGGACCACGCGCTCGGCTCGGCTGGCAACGCAGGCACTGGCACACGCACGCCCGCGTCATGCAAGCGCCACAGGTTGGCGTACTCGCGCATGACCCACAGGGCGATCTGCGCCTGGCGTCCGGCCCGCGACTTGCGCTTCAGCGCCCGCGCTAGGCGCTCGTCTTCGAACTTGAGCGCCTCCCAATATGGGGCATCGTTGCGGAACGAGCGCGACTCCAGGTCGGCGTAGACCTTGGCAGCCAGGGGCGTCTCGCCCCGCATGACGAGGTAAACCGTCGCCTCCTTACCGCCTTTCACGAGGCCAACGAAGGTGTCGAAGTAACCGCGAGCGTGCAGGCGCCGCAGGTCCTTGTCCGAGAAGCTCTGGGCTCCAGACTCGGAGGTCTTGACGAGGTCGGCCGCCGTGCGCTTGGCGCGTGGCTTGCGTTTGGTGCGCTTCACCTCGGCCTTGTCTGGCAGGTCGCGGGCCCTGACGCTCACACCGAAGTGGCCATCGTGGTCGTCATGCGCGCGCGGCTTGGCCGGGCGCTGCTTAGCTGGGCGCTTGCCGTCCGCCCGCTTCTTACCCTTGTCTTCGTCAGTCACCGCACGCCACCTCCCGTCGTCAGTCCCTGTGGGGCGCCAACGCGACTTCAGCTTAACCAACGGTTCACGAGACGCCAGAGGCAGGCCGCGTCACGTACCATCTACGTTGCGGCGCCGATCGGCAGGGCAACCGTGCCCCGCGTAACGAGGCGCTTCCACCTGGGAGGGTGCATGAAGAGAACGGCAGTAGCAATCTTGGTTATGTTGTTGGCCACGCTCGCGCTAGCGCAAGGGCGCTTGACCACGGCGATCAGCTCGAACCCACCGACGCTCGACCCGCAGAAGACCTTCAACGGCTACTCCTTCGCCATCACGAACCAGGTCTACGAGACCCTCTTCCGCGTTACCCCAGCAGGCGAGATCGAGGGCCTGCTTGCCGCGTCATGGGAGTTCGTCGATCCGTCGACCCTCCGCATCACTCTTCGTGACGGCATCACCTTCACTGACGGCACCCCGCTCGACGCCGCAGCGGTCAAGGCCTCCCTCGAGCGCCTCCTCGACCCCGCCACCGCCGCCCCAGGCCGCTTCGTGGTCAGCGCCATCGACAGCGTCGAGGTCGTTGACGCCACCACCGTCGACATCCTGACCGGCGAGCCGTTCGCTCCGCTCCTCGCGCACCTCGCGCACCCGGTTGCCGCCATCGTGCCAGTCGCGCACGGTGACGACCTCGCCCGCGACCCCGTCGGTTCCGGCCCGTTCACGTTCGTGTCGTGGGAGCAGAGCAACCAGCTCCTGCTCAAGGCCAACGCCGACTACTGGGGTGGCGTGCCCGCCATTGAGGAAGTCCTCTACCGCATAATCCCTGAGGTCAGCACTCAGGTCATCGAACTCCGCTCCGGCGGCCTCGACATCATCTTCAACATCCCGCCGGACGCCTTCGAGGCGCTCGAAGCCGACGCGTCGGTCGATACGACGGCCTACCTGGGCTGGGGCAGCACCATGCTCGGCATGAACACCGTGAACCCCAAGCTGCAGGACCTGCGCGTGCGCCAGGCGCTTGCTCACGCCATCGACAAGTCGTTGATCATCGAGGAGTTCCTTCGCGGCCTCGCCGAGCCGGGCGTCGTGCCGATCCCCCCGACCGTGCGCTTCGCGGCTTCCGACCTCGAAGAGCCGTACCCGTACGAGCCCGAGACCGCCAAGGCGCTCTTGGCCGAGGCGGGCGCGACCGGCCTCAAGCTCACCCTCGACATCTACCAGAACCCCGATCTCGAAGCCGTCGCTCAGGTCCTCCAGTTCATGCTCTCCGAAGTCGGCGTCGACCTCACCATCCGCGTGCAGGAGTACGCCGCCTACGTCGAGCAGACCGCGAAGGACGACATCGAGCTCTACCTAACGAGCTGGGGCACCGTGACACTGGATGCCGATTACACCCTCTACGCCTTCTTCCACTCGAGCGAGATCCCCGATAACAACGTCTCGCGTTACCGCGTGGCTGCCATCGACGCTCTCCTCGAAGAGGCTCGCGACAACCCGGCGGACAGCACCCGCGCCGCCGCCTACCGCGACGTGCAAGAACTCGTCCTCGCGGACGTTCCGATGGTGACGCTCTACTACCCGCTGTCCACCATCGCGAAGTCGCCCGTTCTCCAAGGCGAGATCGTGCGCTTCAGCTGGATCAACCTCGACCTGCGCAACGCCACGTTGGCGCGCTGAGCTAGCTCCGTGTAGGGCGGCCTCCGCCCTACACTTATTTTCACATGACGCTATTCATCATCCGCCGCCTAGCAGCCCTCGTGCCCGTGCTGCTAGGCGTTACCCTCTTGGTGTTCGCCATGCTGTGGCTCGCGCCTGGCGATCCTGTCTTAGCCCTGCTTGGCGAGTCGGCTCAAGGCATCAGCCGCGCCGCGCTCGAGGAGTTGCGGCGCGCTCACGGCTTCGACCGCGGGCCGGTCATCCAGTACCTCGACTACCTGGGAGGGTTGGTGAGGGGCGACCTCGGCACGTCGGTGCGCAGCGGCCAGCCCGTCATGCAAGAGGTGCTCGGCCGCTTCCCCGCCACCTTGCTCCTTGCTGGTAGCGCCATGTTCGTCGCCTCCGTGCTAGGTCTCACCCTTGGCGTGCTCGCCGCCGTTTTTCGCCGCACAGTCGTTGACCACGTTGCTGTGCTCATCGCGCTGTTAGGCGTATCGGTGCCAGTGTTCTGGTCTGGCCTGCTCCTCATGCTCCTCTTCGCCCTCGATTTGGGTTGGTTGCCCGCCTCCGGTTACGGGACCTGGAAGCACCTCGTGCTGCCAGCCAGCGCGGTCGGCTTCTCGTCCGCCGCCTTCATCGCGCGCATCACACGCGCGAGCATGATCGAGACTTTGAGGCAAGACTACGTCCGCACCGCCACGGCCAAGGGGCTGGGGCCAGGCGCGGTGCGCCTGCGGCACGCCCTACGCAACGCGCTCCTACCGGTAGTCACGGTGGTCGGGCTGCAGTTCGGCGGCCTCCTCGGTGGCGCCGTGCTCACCGAGACCGTGTTCGCGTGGCCAGGGATCGGCCGCATGCTGGTCGACGCCATCGCCACCCGCGACCTGCCGCTCGTGCAGGGCAGCGTGCTGTTCATCGCGGTGCTCTTCATCATCGTCAACCTCGCCGTAGACGTGTCTTACGCCGTCCTCAACCCGAAGGTTCGCTATGACTAGCGTCAACGCCCCCGCCCGGCGGCTGCGGTCGCCAGGACTACGCCGCTTCCTCAAGAACCGCGCCGCCATCGTCGGGTTCGTCCTCGTCGTGCTGTTGATCGCCGCAGCGGCGCTCGCGCCCGTACTGGCGCCTTACGCGCCAGACTTCCAGAACCTGCGCATGCGGCTTCGCGCACCATCGGCCGCTCACATCTTCGGCACTGACGAGTTCGGCCGCGACGTCCTCAGCCGCGTGCTTCACGGCGCACGAGTGTCGCTGTTGACCGGCCTGGTTCCCGTGCTCGTTGCCGCCGTCATCGGCAGCACCCTCGGCCTGGTGGCCGGGTTCTACCGCGGCACGCTCGACTCCGTGCTCATGCGCCTGATGGACGTGCTACTCGCGTTCCCGTCACTGCTGCTCGCACTGGCCGTGGTCGGCGCGCTTGGGCCAGGCCTCGAGAACGCCGTCATCGCCATCGCCATAGTCGGGGTGCCGTCGTACGCGCGCATCGTGCGCAGCGTGGTGATCGCAACGCGCGAGGAGGAGTTCGTCACGGCCGCCCAGGCGCTAGGCGCCCGCGACCCGCGCGTGCTCCTCAAGCACGTGCTGCCGAGCGCGCTCGGCGCGCTGAGCGTGCAGGCGACCCTCGGTATCGGCTTCGCTATCCTCTCCATGGCTGGGCTCTCGTTCCTCGGCCTCGGGGTGCAACCGCCGACCGCCGACTGGGGTGAGATGCTCGCCCGCGGCAGGCGCTACCTCCCCGGCTCGCCTTGGCTGCTCCTCTACCCTGGCGCGGCCATCTCGTTGACGGTGCTTGCCTTCAACCTCCTAGGCGACGGTCTGCGCGACGCACTCGACCCGCGAGACTAGCCTCCAGGTTGGCGGTAACCTTTGCGACATGATCCCAGTCTTCGACGGTCATAACGACACGCTGCTCAACCACCTGGCTGACCCGGCGCGCGACCTCTTCGCGCGCCAAGGCGACGGCCACCTCGACCTGGTGCGCGCGAAGGAAGGCGGCATGGTGGGCGGGTTCTTCGCGGTCTGGACGCCCTCCGCGCCGTTACCCGCGAAGTACGCCGCTCTCGCCGATCATCCAGGACTGCCGATCGCACCAGCTGGCGCCGTCGACAGTGGAGTGGCCCGCGCCCACGCAGACGCATGCGTCGCTCAGCTCAGCGCCTGGGACCAAGACCCACAGGACCGCTTCAGGCTAGTGCGAACGGTCGCCGAGCTCGAGAGCGCGGTTGCAGCCGGCGTCTTCGCCGCCATCATGCACTTCGAGGGCGCGGAAGCCATCGGGCCAGACCTGTGCGCCCTCGACACCTACTACGCGGCCGGGCTGCGGTCGCTTGGTCCCGTGTGGAGTCGCCCCAACCTCTTCGGTTTCGGTGTCCCTTTCCACTTCCCTAGCAGCCCAGACGTCGGGCCGGGCCTCACCTCGCACGGCAGGGCGCTCGTCAAGCGCTGCAACGAGTTGGGCATCATGCTCGACCTCTCTCACATCACGGAGCGCGGTTTCTGGGACGTCGCCGCCCTCTCGGACGATCCGCTCGTCGCCACGCACTCGAACGCCCATGCCGTGTCGCCGTCGCCCCGCAACCTGACGGACGAACAGCTCGCCGCCGTCAAGACGTCCAACGGTGTCGTTGGCCTCAACTACAACGTCGGCTTCCTCGATCCGGAAGGCAGCAGGGCCACTAGCTTGCCGATCGAGGTGATGGTCAGGCACGTTGACCACTTGGTCGACAAGCTCGGCATCGACGGCGTGGCGTTAGGCTCCGACTTCGATGGCGCGACCATGCCGGACTCCGTCAAGGACGTGGCGCACGTGCCCAACCTGATGAGCGCGTTGGCGGCTGCGGGTTACGACGACGAGAGCTTGCGCAAGATCGGCTACCTCAACTGGTTGCGCGTGTTGCGCCTTACCTGGGAGGAGTAACGCCGCCTGCTCCGTCCTTGCGCTTCAGCGTTTCTGGCACAAGGAAGGCGAACCACGCCGCCGTTCCCCCACCGATGGCCGCCACCGCTAGCGCTGACGGGCCAAGGCCGAGGGCCTGGCCAACGAGGCCAACCACGACCGGACCGGCGACGTAACCAGCGTCGCCGATCAGTCGCCAGCGACCGAGGAAGGCCGCCACCGCACCGCGCGGGGCGAGGTCGGCGCCTAACGTCATCATGGTCCCAGCACTGATGCCGTTGCCTATGCCCATGAGGACCGCCGCCGCGCCGAGCCCGACGGCGCCGCCGCTGAACGGCACGAGCGCCATCCCGACGGCCTGGATGATGAAGGAGGGCACGATCGCGAACTTGCGCCCAAGCCGGTCCATTATCAGGCCCGCCGGGTAGAAGAGCGACATGTCTGCCAGGTTCGAGACGCTAACTATGACGCCCGCAACGCCAACGTCGAGGCCAAGCACTTGCGTGGCGTAAAGCGGCACGAGCACGCGCCGACCGGCCCGCACTGCCTGACCGAGGAGTTGTGCGCCGCCCGCATTCAGCAGCCGGCCGCGAGCCTCGCCAAGCGCCTTGCCGCGTGCGGCACGCTCGAGTGGTCCGTCCTCCGGGCGTCTGCGCGGCTCCGCCATGCCGGCTGGCAGCTTGATGAGCGCGAGGAGCAACATGGCGCCGACGCCGATCAGGACGTAGAGCACGAAGGGTGAACGCAACCCGAAGTAGGTTGCCAGCACCCCGCCGCTTGCCGGGCCGATGAAGCCGCCAAGGCGCGTGAGACCGCCGAACACGCCCATGGTGCGGCCGCGGTTGACGCTGCTCGTTGCGCTAGTTAGGAAGACATGGCGGGAGACGTTCCACACGGACAACCCGACGCCAGAAAGGAAACGGAAGCCGAAGAGCCAAGCGAGGCTCGGCGCCAACGCGCTGGCTAGCGCTGCCGCCGTGATGAGGCCCATGCCTAGGATCATGGCTGGCCGCGCACGCATGCCGTTCACCACGTGTCCGGCGGGCACGTCCGCGAAGAGCGTGCCGATGCCCTCCGCCGCGAGCACGAGACCGACCCAGCCGATGGAGACTCCGAAACTCTCAGCGAAAACGGGCAGGGTTGGTATCAGGAGTCCGTCGCAGATGGCTAGTAGGACTGCAGGGAGGTAGATAGCCAGGAGCATCGGGTGTTGAGGATGCTATCACCGCCGCGCAGTGGCTGACCTGTTCAGCGAGGGAGTGAAGGGGTCATTCGCACTGCTGCTACCCGCGCCGCACGACTAGCCGTGCCTGCCGGTAGCGCGCCACGAGGTCGGTCGTCGCCGCGTCCCACGTCCAGCGCTCGGCATCCGCGCGCCCGGCTGCGGCCAGGCGCGCGAGCTCCGTGCGGTCGGCTAAGAGGCGCCTGATGGCGGCCGCGAGGGCTCCGGCGTCACCTGGCGCCACCAGCACGCCGTTGTCGCCGTCCCTCACGACGTGAGGTAATCCGCCTGCTGCGGCGGCAACTACCGGCACTCCGGCCGCCATGGCCTCGAGTGCGGCGAAACCGAGCGTCTCAGACGTCGAAGGGAACGCGAAGACGTCCCCGCTGGCGTACGCCTCTGACAACGCCTCACCGTGCAAGAAGCCGGTGAAGACGGTGCCGCTGCCCGCCAGGCGCGCCTTCAGTTCGGGTAGCGCTGGTCCGTCTCCGACGACGGCGAAGCGCACTCCTTCTCCCGCTAGAGCGACGGCCGCGTCGGCCAGTACGTCCATGCGCTTCTCGTGTGACACGCGCCCTGCGTACACCACGAGCCCCGCGCTTGGCTCCCCGCCCGTCAACCGCGCGCGCATGCTGGCGCTGCGGTAGCGGGGGTTGAAGCGCTCGGTATCGACCGCCTTCTGCCACAAGCGCACGCGCCTGATGCCGAGCTCGCGTGCGAGTTCGATCATCTGCGGGCTCGTCGCGAGGTTCAGGTGGGCGAGGTTGTGGACTTCACGGTCGAGGACCTCGAGTGGGCGCCTCACCCAACCGAGCTTCAGATCGTGCACGACTTTCGGGTCGGTGTGGAAGCTCGCCACCAACGGAAGGCGGGCGCGCCGAGCGATGATCGCTCCCCACGTCCCGAACAGGACGGGGTTGATCACGTGCACGACGTCAGGCGCGAAGTCGGTTACGGCCCTAGCGAGGCGACCGGAAGGCAGTGCCGCCTGGTGCTCCGGGTACCACGGGAAGGCCACCCCGCCTGCTGAGAGCACGCGGTGCCGCCCGTAGCGCTCGGGCGCGCCCGGCGGCGCGAGCACGAGCACCTCGTGCCCTTGCCGCTCGAGCGCCGTGAGGGTGGCCGTGAGGCGCGTGACGACACCGTCTACCTTCGGTAGGAACGTCTCGCTTACCCACGCGATGCGCAGTGGAGCAGCACCTGCCGCCGTGCTGCTCCCTTCCGTATGGCTCAGGCGTAACCAGCCATGAGATCGTGCAGCGCGGCGGCGGATGGGCGCAACTGCTCATCGGGCAGCATGGAGAGCGGCGTGTCGGTCATGCCGCTGACTTCCGCGAGGGATGGGCGCGAGTCGTCGTAGTAGACGATGCCAGTCAGCAGTTCACCCTGGGCGTCCGCCTGCTGCAGGCGCGCCATGGCCTGGACACGGTTCGAGGCGTCGTAGTCGGCCTCGAGTTTGCGCAGGGTCATGCGCGAGCCGTCGTGCAGTTCGACGATCTGCGTCGTGCCTGGCTCGTAGTCATCGATGATGATCTCTTCTTGCGCCGGGATGAACCCTACGTCCTGCAGGGCGCGCTCGTGCTCGCGACCGTACGCGTAGCTGTGGCGCGAGTCCGCCTCGTCGTTGAACGCCACGCACGGGCTGATGATGTCGATGACGGCGGTTCCGCGGAACGACAGGCCGGCCTTGATGACCTCGCGCACTTGCTTGGCGTCGCCAGCGAAGGTGCGCGCAACGAAACCGGCTCCCGCCGCGAGCGCCTCGAGGCAGAGGTCTAGCGCCGGGAACTGGTTGACGCCAGCGTACTTGAGCTTGTGACCTTCTTCTGACGTGGCAGAGAACTGACCCTTCGTGAGGCCGTAAACGCCGTTGTTCTCAACTAGATATGCCATGCGTACGTTGCGCCTGAGCATGTGCTTGAACTGGCCGAGGCCGATGGAGCCGGTGTCGCCGTCGCCGCTGATGCCTATGGCGCGCACGGTGTGGTTCGCCTGCAGCGCGCCAGTTCCTAGGGCGGGCATGCGGCCGTGCAGTGAGTTGAAGCCGTGCGATTGACCGAGGAAGTAGGCGGGCGACTTGCTCGAGCAGCCGATCCCGGAGAGTTTGATGATCTCGTGCGGCCGCAGATCGAGTTCGTACGCGATCTGGATGAGTTGACTGGCGACCGAGTTGTGGCCGCAGCCCTTGCAGAGCGTGGACGGGCTGCCGACGTAGTCGCTTTTGCTTAGGCCGGCGCGGTTGAGCTTGGCGGCTGGTGCTGGTCTGTCCATACTCGTCACTCCCCTAAGTGGGCGTTGAGGCGCCCCACTACCCAGTCGGCGGTGAGTGGCATGCCGTCTAGGTAGGCGATGGGCTTGAGTTTGGCGGCGTGCACTGGCAGCTCGTCGCGCAAGATGGCGGTGAGCTGACCGTCGCGGTTCATCTCGATGACGACCAGGCGCTCATGGGCCGCCACGAACTCCTCGACTTCCGGGCCTATGGGCAAGGCGCGAATGCGCATGAAGTCCGTTGCAACGCCACGTACGGCGAGCAGGTCACGCGCTTCCTCGATGGCGTAGCGCGTCGTGCCGTACGCGATGATGCCGAGCTTGGCGCCCGGCTGCTCATCTACCACTGCGGCGGGCACTAGTGCGCGGGCGGTATCGAACTTGCGGGCTAGGCGGTCCATGTTCTTGACCCAGTCCTCTGCGCGTTCGGAGTACCTGGCTTGCTCGTCGTGACCGGTGCCGCGCCCGAACCAGGCCGCGCGTGGGTTCTCGTTGCCAGGCAGGGTGCGGTACGGCACGCCGTCGCCGTCTACGTCCTTGTAGCGCCCGAACTCCGGCAGGGCCGCTACTTCTTCGGCGTTGAGCACCTTGCCGCGGTCCAGTGGCGCGGCTGGGTACTCGAACGGCTTGCCCATCCAGTTGTTCATGCCGAGGTCGAGGTCGGAGAGCACGAGGATGGGGGTCTGGAGCTTGTCGGCCAGGTCGTGCGCCTTGTAACCGAACTCGAAGCACTCCTCGATGGATGAGGGGAACAGCAGCACCTGCTTGGTGTCGCCGTGGCCCAGGTAGTACGCGAACGCCACGTCGCCTTGACTGGTGCGCGTTGGCAGTCCCGTGCTTGGGCCCACGCGTTGGATGTCCCACACTACCGCCGGCACTTCCGCGTAGTAGGCGAGGCCGAGGAACTCGGCCATGAGGGAGATGCCTGGCCCGCTCGTTGCGGTTACGGCGCGCGCGCCGGCCCAGCCCGCCCCTACGACCATGCCGATGGCGGCGAGTTCGTCTTCCGCCTGGATGACGCTGAAGGTGGCTTTGCCGTCTGGGCCGACGCGGAGCTTGGCGAGGTACTCGCGCAGCGAGTCGATGAAGCTGGTCGATGGGGTGATCGGGTACCAGCCTGACACGCTCACGCCACCGTAGACGCTGCCAAGGGCGCCCGCCTCGTTGCCTGTCATCATGATCAGGCCGGTCGTCGCGTTCATGGGGGCTACGCGGAAGCGGTCGGTCTTTGGCAGGTTCAGGACGGCCCACTCGTACGCGATGCGTACGACTTCCAGGTTGCTGTCGAT
Source organism: Trueperaceae bacterium (assembly GCA_035703635.1). GTDB lineage: Bacteria > Deinococcota > Deinococci > Deinococcales > Trueperaceae > JAAYYF01. Next base: position 11,655 of record DASSXV010000066.1, read on the forward strand.
GAGCTTCTGTCGCTTGCCGAAGTGGTGCCCTAGCGCTTCTTCCAGTACTTCGAGGGGCACGCCGAGGAGGTGGGCGACGACCCCGACGTACGTCATGTTGGCGATGTACTCCTTGATCTTCCCTTTCACTTCGACGCCCGCCAAGAGTTCCTTGACGGGCACCGGGTAGTAGGTCAGATCGCTGCGGTCTGGTCGCAGGCGCAGGTCGGCGTTGTGGATGACCACCCCACCGGCTGGCAGGTTGGCAACGTCATCGTGCAGCGTGGCTGGATTGAACGCCACGAGCAACTCGGATGGGTGCCGCGCAACGTAGCCGTCTTTGCTTACGCGGATGTGATACCAGGTTGGTAAGCCTTGGATGTTGGACGGGAAGATGTTCTTTCCGTGGACTGGTATGCCCATCTTGAAGAACGAGCGCAGCAGCGTGAGGTTGGCCGTTTGGCTGCCAGTGCCGTTTGCCGTGGCCACAACGAGGGAGAAGTCGTTGACTCTTGCATCCGTGCCGTGCTGCTCGGTGGGACTGCTGCCCAGTTGGGTGGCTTCCATTGTAGAACCGCACCTCCTGGAGGTCCGGTGGCTGTGCTTCGCGCGTCACTCTGGCGCCCGCGTCCGCGGCTTTGCGCTTGAGTGGGCGGTCGCCCGGTACCCCACTTGGTCGGGTTGTGACGCTCGTCACGCCGACGGTTGAGCCATCGTAACGCCGTCGGCCGGGCGTGGGGCCTGCCCCGATAGCGAAACGTGTACGTTAGCGCCTTCTGGAGGACCCTGGCCCGGCCGCTCAGCTTAGTTGGCCGCCGCCCACGAGATTGGGAGCAGCTTTCGCGGTTCTCAGGCTTCCATGACTTCGGCGTCGCCGTTGTCTATTTCGGTCGCATCGTTCAAGTTCTTGGTCTTGGCGCCGAGGCTGAGGGCGTCCATCACCTTGCCGCGGATCTCAGAGATCAACTCCGGCTTAGCCGCGATGAACTCAACCGCCCGCTCCTTACCCTGCCCCAAACGCTGATCCCCATACGAGAACCACGAAC
>DASSXV010000076.1:0-56876 GCA_035703635.1 Trueperaceae bacterium
GGAAAGTGGCAGTGGCTGGCACCCAATTGTCCGCAAGAGTGATATCCATAAGTCCGCAAAAGTGATATCGACAAGTCCGCAAAAGTGATATCGTGGCTTCGTGCCCGGCTATCTACCGCGGATTGTTGACAACACAATAAAGGCCTCATTGGAAACGTTCGGCGCCGTTCTACTCCAAGGTCCCCGCGCGGCTGGCAAGACTACGAGCGGGCTTCAGGCAGCAGCTAGCTCGGTTCGCCTCGACGCCTCACCCGACTTAGTGACTTTAGCTACAATCTCGCCGGAGACGGTGCTAGCTGGGGCCGTCCCCCGGCTGATCGATGAGTGGCAGCTCGCGCCTACCGTCTGGAACGCCGTTCGCCACGAAGTTGACCGAAGGGGCGCTCCGGGCCAGTTCATCCTCACGGGCTCTGCTACCCCTGCGGACGACCTTACACTTCACAGCGGCGCAGGTCGGTATCAAAGCGTGACTATCCGACCCATGACGCTCTCGGAGAGCGGTAACAGCACGGGATCCGTGGCCTTGACCGAACTCCTGAAGGGGAACTCCGTAGCTGGGTTAGGTGGGCCAACCGTTCAGGACTACGCTGAACTCATCGTCCGTGGCGGCTGGCCCGCCCTCGTGCGCGACGGCGGTAGATCCGCTAGCGACTATCTCACCAGCTATCTCGAGGACGTGGCGCGCGTCGATCTACCCGCAAGCGACTTGACGGTGGACCCCGTTAGGATGCTGGCTCTGATCCGGGCCTTGGCGCGGAACGTTGCTTCCGAAGCGTCGGCAACTTCACTTGGCAAAGAAGCGGAAATTGGCCAAGGCAGCGAGCCGCCTCAGACGGTGTCCGCTCAGAGCGTCCGCAAGTACCTGGACGCATTGAGCCGGGTCTTCGTCATCGAGGAGCAGCCGGCATGGGCGGTCCACTTGCGCTCGAAAGTACGCGTGAGGGTGCAGCCGAAATGGCACTTCACTGACCCGTCGCTCGCCGCCGCGGCGCTTCGGGCCAGCCCGGCCAGCCTCCTGACCGACCTCAACACACTTGGATCGCTGTTCGAATCGTTGTGCGTGAGGGACTTGCGAGTTTTCGCCGACGCAATCGGCGGCAAGGTCTACCACTACCGCGACGAATCGGGCCTAGAGGTGGACATCATCCTAGATCTAGGTGACGGCAGCTGGTCGGCGTTCGAGGTAAAACTAGGCGGCGCCGAGCACATAGACTCCGCGGCCGCCAACCTCAAGAAGCTGCGCGAGAAGGTCTCACGACAGCGTGTCGATCAACTGCGGTCACTTAACATCATTACCGCAGGCAATCTCAGCTTCACGCGCGCCGACGGCGTGAACGTAGTGGCACTTGGTCACCTTGGCTTAGCAAGCTCAGCGCCGTAACCAGCTCTCCCAACTAATCCGCGCCATGAGCCTCAGCGTTCGCGACGATCGCCGCGGACACGTATGCCGCCAATCCTGTCGCGCGCTTCTCGTAGTAGGCCGTGAAGCGCGGGTCGGCCACGTACATCTCACCCAAGCCCTTGTGGATCTCGTAGCTGCAGTCGTAGTAGTAGCGCGAGATCAGTTGTCCATGCGCCTCGGCCTGCTCCAGAGCGCGCGGGTCCGTTGCCGGCACGCCAGCCGCCATGAGTTCGGCGAACTTGGCTTCGATGGCGGCAGTTTCCGCGCTGATGCGTAACCAGTCGTCCTTGCCGTAGCTCCGCGTGCGCCGTTGGCTCTCGCTGTATGCACTCGTGTTACCCCAGCGCTCTTCGGCCTCCTGCGCGTGCTTGGTTGGATCTTCGTTGCCGAAGACCTCGAGCAGCTCCTTAGGGTTCAGGTTGATTCCCATGGTCTTTGTCTCCATCTGCTTGCGTAGCGAGCGGCGGACGGCGAGCAGGCGTTCGATGCGGGCGTTGATGACCGCCTCCTGGCGCCTCAGGTGCTCGCGGGCGTCGCTCTCGGGGTGAGCGAGGAGCTCCGCGATGGCGTCCAGCTCGAAGCCGAGTTCGCGGTACGCCAGCACGTCGTGCAGGCGTTCAAGGTCGGCTGCGCCGTAAAGGCGGTAACCGGCGTCGGTGCGCGCGCTTGGCGAGAGCAGGCCGATGGCGTCGTAGTGGTGCAGCGTCCGGACGCTGACGTTCGCCAGCCGGGCCACCTCGCCGATCGTGTAGGACTCGCTTGCTGTAGTAGTCATGAGGTGCTCCTCCCTCCCAAACAGCAGGCTAAAGCCTAACGTTACGTCAGGGTCAAGCCCTCACCCAACACCGCTGACTGCGCGGCACGTTACTCTTGGGGCAATGGCATCCGACCACGCTACGGACCTGGGCCCACTCGACCTAGCGCCGCTTGACCTCGAGCGGTTGCGGGAGGGCATCGTCGCCCTCGCCGACGCGGCTGGCGCGGCTATCCTCAAGATCTACGCCACCGATTTCGCCGTCACAAAGAAGGCGGACGCCTCCCCCGTTACGGCGGCCGACGTAGCCTCGCAACGAGTGATCATCGAAGGCCTCGCCCGCCTCACGCCGAGTGTGCCGGTGATCGCGGAGGAAACGCAAGCGCCCAGCTTCGCGGAGCGCCGCGGTTGGCGGCGCTTCTGGCTCGTCGATCCGCTCGACGGCACCAAGGAGTTCGTCAAGCGCAACGGCGAGTTCAGCGTGAACATCGCCTTGGTCGAGGACGGAGTGCCGGTCTTGGGCGTCGTGCACGCGCCAGTGGCTGGCATCACTTACACGGGTGTGGCGGCCCACGCGGGACACGCCGCCAGCGCCTGGCGCTTCGACGCGGAAGGCGGCGCCCACCCCATCCACACGCGCCCACCCGAGAACGGCGTGGTGCGCGTGATGGTCAGCCGCTCGCACTCCAACGAAGCCACGCAAGCCTTCATCGAGAAGCTTAGGCAGGAGTATGGCGCCGTCGAGACCATCGCCCGCGGCTCCGCCATCAAGAGCTGCTTGGTAGCGGACGGTACCGCACACTTCTACCCGCGGCTCGGGCCGACGATGTGGTGGGACACTGCAGCGGCGCAGGCGGTATTGATGGCGGCTGGGGGGGAGATGGTCGTAACCGGTGAAAGCGGGGGTGCTTTACGGTATGACCGTGACGTACTGTCTAACCCGAGCTTCGTCGCGCTGTTCTCTCTCGCGGCGACGTTCCCGTCATAGCCGCTGCCTGCGGTCAGTGAGGTCACGGTCGCGGGCGGCAAGAGTTGCCAAGCGAAGGCCACGGTTGAGGCCCGGAATTGAAGCAGCTGCGTTCGAGTCTTAGTCGCTTGCTCCCGACGTCTAGACTCGGGCGCTCGGTCGGTGTGCTTGCTTCCGGGACAGCGTTAGGTCAACTGCTTGTCGTGGTCTCGTCCCCGATCCTGACGCGCATTTATGCGCCAGCTGACCTTGGGGCCCTCGCGGTTTATGCATCCATACTTGGACTGTTCTCGGTGGTTGCTTCACTTAGGTATGAACAGGCGATAGCCCTCCCCGAAGATTCGGCCGAGGCGACCAACACAGTTGTATTGGCGCTCGTAGGCCTAGTCACGACCACGGTGTTTCTACTTCTTTGCGCTTTCTTGGTGATCCCGAGACTTCCGTTACCGGGGCCTTGGGAGGTAACTCGCCCACTTCTTTGGTTGCTACCGATCAGCGTGTTCGCCGTCGGCCTCTATCAGCTCTTGAGCGTGTGGGCGATCCGAACCAAAGAGTTCGCTGTCCTTGCCGGAACCGCTTGGCGTCAAGGGCTTGCAGGAGCAGCTACCCAGATACTTCTTGGCCTGCTAGGCCTAGGTGCTACAGGACTGATCGTGGGGCAAGTCGTCGGTCAGAGCTCCGGCGCGTTCTCGCTGGCTCGTTTGCTGAGAGGCTCACACGGGTTCGTCGCCTCTGACATAGCGCGCCAGTCGGTCTGGGAAGCGGCTAAGCGGTACCGGCGGTTCCCGCTCTACTCGACGTGGTCTGGCCTGCTCTTGGTGGCTAGCATGAGCGTGCCGGTGGCCATAATTGCCGTCTTCTTCGGTCCGGCCGCCACCGGCTTCTACTCTCTGGGCCTACGCGCCCTACAAACACCCATGCGCACACTCGGCAACGCCGTAAGTCAGGTCTTTCTCGCGGAGTCCCCGAAGGCGGCCCGCGAAGGTCGACTCGGGGAGCTAGTGCTTCCCGCGCTGGCTCGGCTATCGGCTCTAGTCTCACCCATCGCAGTGGTACTAACTCTCTCTTGTGCGCCCTTGGCTCAGCTGGTCTTCGGCCAAGGTTGGCGCGAAGCTGGCGTCTACATGCAGTGGCTCACTCCTTGGGTGTTCTTGACGATGATCACATCGCCGCTGGCGCCGCTATTCACTACGCTCGAGCGCCAGGAAGTCGGGCTCTTGTTCAACGCATTATCCTTGGTTGTTCGCTCGGCGGCCTTGATCGCGGGCAACTACTTTGGTGGGGCAGAGCTGGCAATTGCGTTGTTCGGCGTATCAAGTTTTCTAGTGCAATGGTGGCTACTGGAATGGTTGAGTTCAGCCGCTGGTGTAGCCCGGGGAGAGGTTAGGCGAGTGGTGGGCGGCAGCATCATGCGCGCCTTGCCTCTTGCGCTACCGTTGATCGCGCTCAGGGCTGTAACGCCAACGCGGTTGAGCGACGTACTCTCCATCTGCTACGCCGCGATAGTCTTGGCGTACTTCGGGTTCAAGGCCGTCGCCATGCGGCGGCAGCACCGAGCGCATCCTTCCTAACCTCAACAGCTTGACTCTAGTGGTCCGAAACGCCCAAAGGTTAGGAGTAAACTTTACCGATGACCGCCCCCATCGGAGCTTTGCCGAATGCACCGCTATTCACGAAGGTGTCTGTTGCTGGCAATAGACTGAGCGCAAAGGTGAATCCAGCACTCTATGGGCGGTACGTTCGGGACGAGTTCTTCGCCGAATACTCTCCAGAGTTCGACCTCGCGCTGCTACCACCAAGCGTTCAGATAGTCCCTGCCCTATTCAATATCGCACCGGTTGCTTGGTTGTCTGGGATGACCTTCGAGGTTCCCGAGCTAGACGACGCCGTCTCTGAAACGCTTATCCGCACCAAAGCGGCGCTGGAAAGCATGTATCCACACCTGGATTGGTCCGGCCAGATAAACCCACTGCGACGTTCCCCGCCAGGCCCCCTTGGCGGTCCAGGCCACGATGAAGGCACGCCGACGAGGCTAGCGCTCTTCAGCGGGGGACTTGACTCAGTATGCACCTCACTGCGGCACCAGAAGCACAAACAGTTGTTGGTTTCGGTATGGGGCGCCGACGTTGCATTAAGCGATGAGCATAAGTGGCGCAACGTAGCTGGTTGGACGCGGGACTACGCCGCCCGTTTTGGCCATGACACGGCCTTCGTACGCTCCAATCTGCGCAGCTTCCTGAACGAAGACTACTTGAACAATTTCAGCGACGACATTACCAATTGGTGGGGGGGAGTTCAGCACGGCCTCGGGCTTACAGGGCTTACTGCCCCGCTTGCCACCAGTCAAGGAGTTGCCGAGGTCCTGATCGCTTCCTCCCACTCCACGGCCTTTCACGCACCATGGGGGTCGCACCCGACGATCGACAACCACATCGGTTGGCAACAGACTCGAGTCGCTCACGACGGGTTCGAACTGACGCGCATGGGGAAACTGGCCTTCTGCCGCGACTATTTCCGCAACACGAACAGTGCGCCCGCCCTCATCCGCGTTTGCTACGCCGCCAGCAGCAATGACGGCGAGAACTGCTGCAAGTGCGAGAAGTGTCTGCGCACTATGGCGGCACTGATCGTCCTGGACGAAGACCCCTGCCGCTGGGGTTTCAAGGCGCCCATCGACGAGGCGATGCAACGCATCAGGAACGGCTTCTTGAATCACGAGTTCAAATTGGGCGCGAACGGTGTCTACATGTGGGAAGACATCCAAACTTGGGCCCACGAAGCCCAGTCACGAATGGATGCCTCGCGCATTGAAACGTCCACCCGGCTGGAGCTCATCGACTGGTTCGCGCAGACCGACTTCAGTTCCTGGTTGGACCAAGAGTTAAGACCCAACTCAGGGTTCTCGCGAGTCAAACGCTTTGCGAAGGTAAGGTTCCCGCGCATCACTAGCCTCTTGAGGCGGCTCATGAGGGGCGCGGCAACCTAGAAGGCCTGCGGGGTAGAATCCGCGGATGGTATGGGCCGCTAGGATCGCCACGGACTCGATCCGCCGCCCCCGGGCGAGCTTCGGGATGAGTGACCGGCGAGGGGCTCGCGCTGGTGAACCCAGTTCAATCGCAGACGAAGGGCAACCCGAGCACTCACCTGGGGTCAGGAAAGTGCTGCTTGTCAACGGGTGGTCGGACGATAACAAGGGCGATGCCGCCATCGTCCAAGGTTTCCAAGTCCTGATGGGTGGGGCCGCCAAGCGCCGCGGATTTGAACTCAACCTGGGAATCGTCTCGAACTTCTCTAAGGAATCCGAGGATTTTGGTTATCACTACCGGCATTCGAAGCGAATGTTCAAAGGTGGGATCTTCGGAGCGGTGATACCAACGAACCTGCGGACGGCAAGCGGCGGCGCTTTGGGCAAGTCGCTCCGGCGCTCGGCCCAGCTTCTAACTTCGCTTGTTGCGCTGGCCGTGCCACGCAGCAGCATGATTCAGGGGTGGCTGTCGCCTTTCCAAGCAGAAACGCTGGAGCAGTTCCGCCAGGCGTCGATGGTCGTCAGCAAAGGCGGGCACATCTACGCCACCACTGGTTCGCCACTCTCGCTTGTCGGCCTTTACTCCAACCTCTACCCGCTGCTCTTGGCCCAACGCCTGGGGATCCCAACGGGCATCTATGCACAATCGGTCGGGCCAGTAATCGGAGGGCCGCATCGGCGTCTTCTCGCTTCTGCCCTAGCGCGCTGCAAGTTCGTCTACGTGAGAGAAGAGCCGTCGCTAGACTATGTTCGCGCTCTGTTACCCGGCAACTCGAGCACGAAGCCGGAACTCGTTTGGGACACTGCATTCGCCGTGGGCGAGGAACCGCTACCACCAGGGGTGATTTCACTCCTTCCTTCGGAGTTCGTCGCGGTAACCGTAAGGCAATGGCGTTTTCCTTATTCACCCTCGCAGGATCGTGACGCGCTCTACGCCCGTTACCTAGAGGCGTTGGCAACCGTGATCAGGCGACTGGTCACCGACTTGGGGGTTCCTGTCGTTGTCGTGCCCCAAGTCATCGGACCAACTGAACTGGAGAACGACCTACTAGCTGGTGAGCAGCTAGCTAAGGTCCTTGCAGGACTTGAAGGCGTTCAGTTCTTGACCACTGACTTCACAGCTGGTCAGCTACGGCAGCTATACTCGCGGGCCTCGATGCTCATCGGCACCCGCTTCCACTCCGTGATTCTAGCGTTGGCGAGCCTGACTCCCGCGATTGCGATCTCGTATCACGGCTTCAAGACCCAAGGCATCATGAGAATGCTCGACCTGTCCGATCATGTGCTTGACATCGGTGAACTTTCGCCTGACGAGCTCTGGAGCCGCGTGAAGTCCGCGTATGAGGCGCGAGGCGAGTATCGCGCGACGCTTGAAACCCAAATGCCAGCCGTGATGCGAGCAGCGGCGGCGGAAGCTGACCGTGCGATCACCAGCTTGGCGAGCTAACGGAAACCGGGTCAAGGCGTTGACCGTTCGGTTTGGCACGCCGAAACTGGCCGATGTCGCGCTCTTGCTCCTACTTGCCTCGCTCGTCGCACCATACATACACCTCACACCTACGACAACGATACGCATCGAGATGCTTTGGTTGCCAGTGCTACTCGTGGTGGCCTTACCCCGAATCAAGGTTCCGCGCGTTGCGTGGTTGTTAGCCGGGTACTGGCTTTGGATCGCGATCGTCACTTGTATCTCATTAGCGCGCGGGGTCGAGGGAGGGCTACATTATGCATCTGCCCTCGGTTACGCACGAACTGTCGCGATAACCGTGCTCTTTTACAGCCTCGGGGTACGGCCTGCCCAGTTGCTAAGCGCGCTCAGGTGGTTCGTCTATCTCGGAATCCCGATGGGCCTGCTGGGTGTCGCGCAAGCCATCAACTTAGGTCCCATCGTGAGTCTCACGTTGGCTGCATACTCCGGGGCGAACCGGGGCGCGCTCGCTAGTCAAATCGCCACTTTCGGTCGACTTTCAAGGGCTACGGGGTCATTTGAGGCGCCCTCGTTCGCCGCTGTGTATTTTCTCCTCGTCGTCGGCACCGGGCTGTGGCTGCTCACCGGGCAGGCGCAACGCCTTAGCCACCGCGTGCGGACCCTACTGATCGCTGGTGTCGTCAGTTCACTCATCGGCGGGGTGATGACGCTTTCGAGCACCTCCATCGCTGGCCTTGCCGCGCTGGTCTTGGTTCTGTTGGCAGTCGGCCCATGGAGCGCGAGGATTCGGCTCGTAGCTACCGGAACCGTCGCCGCCGCACTCGCATTACCCCTATTCGCGTTCTCGGTAAGCAAGAGCCCAGTGGCGGCCGGATCGCTCAATTACCAGCTGGCGCGGTTGGGCAACCTGAACGTCTTCGCAACCCGCTTTGGCGACCAGGGCCTCCTGGTACCGACCATCGAGGCCGTACGCCGCATGCCGTTGACTGGTTGGGGCTTCATCAGTCAGCCGGGTATTTTCCTCGGCGATTCAGCGTATGTCGTGTGGCTTTACATGGGTGGAGCGGTCGGCTTGCTATTCATTCTCGGTATCTTGGTGCTTTGCGCTTACCAGGTAAGGTCGCTCGGGCCCCTAGGGACCATCGTGCTCGTCTGGCTCGTGGTGCTGCTCGCTTCAGGCTTCGGGAGCCCCAGCTTCTCGATCCCGCGCATCGGCGACTGGTGGTGGGCACTTGCCGCGATGACCGCAGCTGGGGCGAAGCACTGGAGGACCCAGTGAGTCGCGTTCGGGTTCTACAGTTGTTACCTAGCCTCGGCATGGGGGGCGCGGAGCGCCTAGCGGTTCATCTGGCGCGATCGCTCGATCCCCAACGGTTTGAGGTGAAGGTCGTATCCATGTTCGGGCCAACGGATTCGGACTTGAGTGAAATGCTTAGTTCTCGCTCGATTCCACTCGAGTACCTTGACAAGCGTCCCGGCTTCGACGGTTCGATGGTTACCAAACTGCACCGCGCCTTCAGGCGGTTTTCGCCTGACGTCGCCCACTCGCATCTGCGGGTGCTGCAATATGCTTTGCCAGCTTTCGTAGGTAGCGGGGTGACTGCGAGGGTGCACACCTTTCACAGCGTCGCGCAAAAGGAGGCGAAGTGGTCGGGCAGGATGATCCAGCGCCTGGCATTCAAGTCCGGAGTCACGCCCGTAGCGATTTCCGATGAAGTAGCCCGCACGGTGCAAGACGTATACAAGATCTCGCCGCTAACGATCCCGAACGGGATACCGGTCGCCGACTATCGTGACAACTCCGCCGCTGGCACTGACCTGCGGGAGAGTCTGGGACTTAGCGCTAACGACTTCGTGTTCGTATGCGTAGCCAACCTTAGTCAAGCGAAGAACCACGCGCTGCTGTTGTCCGCACTCAAGGAAGTCGTCGCCGCGTCGCCTCAGAAGATCATGCTTCTTCTCGTAGGAGACGGCCCGTTGCGGCCGGCGCTCACCAGCGCTGCGTCCGAACTCGGCAACGCCGTTCGCTTCCTCGGCCGCCGCACTGACGTTCCTGCGATCCTAGCGGCCGCCGACGCGTTCGTGCTCGCGTCCGACTATGAAGGGAACCCGCTAGCGGTGATGGAGGCCATGGCGGCAGCAAGGCCGGTCGTCGCGACGGCGGTAGGCGGAATCCCTGAGCTGATCACTGACGGCGTGGACGGTCTCCTAGTCCAACCTGGGTCTCCTGAAGGGCTGGCAGAGGGCATGATCAAGTTGGCTTCCAACCCGAACCTAGCGTCAGCGCTGGGAACGGCGGCGTCAGAAACGGCACGCGCACGTTTCAGCATCGACGCCATGGCGAACTCGTATGGCGAGCTATATCACCGGCTGACATCAGGCCGCAATCAACGCCAGCGGACCACACCATGACGGCGGCCAGCCACAAAGAGCTCCGACTCCTCGTGGTAACCCAGCAGTTCCCGCAAGGCTCAGCAGAGGCGTTCCTTGCGCCAGAGCTGAGCGAGATGAAGAAGCGCGTCGGCGCCCTGATCCTCGTACCCAGGTCGCCAGGCTCCAAGGTCGTTCACGGCGACGCCGCCGAGTTCCTCCCCGACGCGCACGTTCGCAAGCTCGTTTCCGGCGAGATACTCGGAGTGGCAATTCGAACCATCGCCCGCCGGCCCGTCGCCTTCTTGAAGGTACTTGGCCTGCTGCTTCGTTCCCGGAACCCCGCCATGTTCATGAGGAACCTAGGCGTCCTACCTAAAGGTTTGTGGCTCGGCGCACTGACACAGGAGTTGAAAGTCGATCACATCCACTGCCATTGGGCGGCCACCGTGAGCACCATGGCCATCATCGCCAGCACGGTCGCGGATGTCCCCTGGAGCCTGTCGACCCACCGCTGGGACATCGTCGAGAACAATCTCTTGCGTGAAAAGTCGCGATCCGCGCGGTTCGTGCGCTTCATCTCCCGCAGCGGGGTGCAGCTCGCGAAAGGCAACCTCAGCGCGGACGCGAACTGCCAAGTCATTCACCTTGGCGTCTCCGCTAAACCACTTGTCGAGCCCACTTCTCAGAACCGCACTTTTACCGTCTTGTGCGCAGCTAATCTCATCGAGGTCAAAGGCCACCGCTACCTGCTCACCGCCGTTGCGGAACTGATACGCAACGGTGACGCCGTACGGCTACTGGTCGCGGGCAAGGGCGTGCTCAGGCAGTCGCTCGAGCAGCAAGCGGAGCAGCTTGGAATCGCCTCATCCGTGGACTTCTTAGGTGTAGTCCCCCACGAACGCCTCCTAGATACTTATGCTCGGGGAGAGATCGACGTGGTCGTGCTACCAAGCGTTGACCTAGGCAACGGCCACCACGAGGGAATACCTGTGTCACTTATGGAAGCGATGAGTTTCGGCATCCCCGTCGTTTCAACTAGTACGGGTGGGATACCCGAACTACTTGGCGAAGGCGCCGGCGTACTAGTGCCTCCCGCGGACGCCCCGGCTCTAGCAGGCGCCTTGAGAGAACTAGCTACGAACTCGCAGAGGGCCGCAGAGGTCGGGATGCGCGGGCGAGCTCGAGTTAGCAGCGAGTTCTCTGCAGTGGATGGCGCCGCTAGACTACTGGAACTGATCCAGCCGACGGACGGGAGCAAGGCGTGAGCAGCATTACCATCGTGATTCCCCATTTCGCGCCTGAATCCAACGCTGGAGCTAAGCGCATCACGGCGCTCGCTGACCTTCTCGTGACCAAAGGCTGGCACGTCGTGGTGGTCACACAACTGCCCCACCAACCTCAGAACAGCATCTACGCTGGCTACGATGTGGCTACTCCACACGTTACGGAGACCGGCGGCCTGAAAATCATCAGACTGAAGCCGTGGATAGTATCTAAACAGAGCCTAGTCCTGCGCCTGCTTTCGGAGTCCGTCTTTACTCTGCGAGCCTTCCCCCACCTGCTGCGCGCGCGCACCGACGTCATACTGGCGTCCAGTCCCTACATGTTCCTCGGCCCCCTCGCCTATCTGGTGGCCCTGGTGCGTTCTAAACCCTTCGCCTGGGACGTGCGCGACCTCACATGGCAATACCCCAGCGCGAGTGGCAAGCGTACGTTCGGCTTGGACCTACTCCTCGCACAGGCGATGAAGTTCACAGGACGCCGCGCTGACCTCCTTACCGCCACCACGCAAGGACAACTTGACTACTTCGGCCGAGTGCGGGGAGCCGCTCGAGTAGTGCCCAACGGCGTCACGCGTCAGATATATGACGCGCTGTCTCAGCTACCCGCGCCGTTCGCGCCGGGGCGTCCGAGGGCGCAGGTCGGTTATGTCGGGCTCTTCGGGTTCAACCACGCGACAACTAAGATCGTCGAGGCCGCCCGTCAACTGCCCGATGTTGACTTCGTGTTCGTTGGTGATGGGCCAGACCGCGGCGTGCTTGAGGACGCCGCGCATGAACTGGCGAACGTGACGGTCAAACCCTATATGGCTTTCAGCGAGTTGGTGGCGGTTTACGAAGGTTGCGATGTTCTCGTATCTCAGTTTCGGCGCAGCCCCGTCTTCAAGTGGGTGCAGGCCGCGAAGGTCTGGGAGTACTTGGCGACTGGCCGACCCGTGATACATGCAGGCGAGGGCGAGACGGCCGAAGTCCTGGAAGAGAACAACATCGGAGTCGCAGTCGAGCCCGAGAACCCCACCGCACTGGCTACGGCGATTCAGCGACTGCTCGCAGACCCGCGCGCAGCGAGGGAGATGGGAGAGCGCGGCAGGGAGTTCGTTCGAGCCTCGCGGATCCGCGAGGATACGTTCGAGAGTGTCGACAGCGACCTGAGGGACCTAGTGGCCGGGCAGGAAACTACCAACAGAACCGCATGAGCATCCGCTGGTGGCTAAGCCTCCTCGGTTCAACCGCGGCTTTGCTCTTCGCGCCCGCCGCGGTCGTGAACTTCTCAGTGCACTGGCTGCTGGGGGACAAGCGCTGGCGAGAATCGACTCCCTGGCTGCTCGTGTGGGTCCCTATTCTCTTGCTTGGATTGTGGCGCATCACGTTCGGAGACGGCTGGTGGTTGATCGCCGTCTCCGTAACGGGCGCCAGCTACTCACTCGTGATCAAGCCACGCAGGGTAACGCCAGTGATCATCGGCTTGGGTGTCGCGATCCTAATCTTCGTCGCGACTGCTTTCGCGAGCACCATGATGCAGCGCAAGAGCTGGCATACATACTCCTACTCCGCCAATCAGCTGCGTGTTGCGTTCGATTGGCTGCGTGGCACCAGCCTCTTAGTAGCTAAAGGAGGCGACGCTGCCTTCGGACAGCTGTGGGAAGTGCCTGCTGGAACCTCGAAGCTGTCCGTGTCCTTAGACTTGCGGACCCCCGTCGCCGGCGCGGATCCCGCAACAGTCAGGGCCTTCCTGACCAGAGCCGGTGGCCAGGTGAGCCAGCCCTTATCGCCCGCGGCCGACGCAACCACAGAGTGGGCCCGGACTACCTGGACGTTCCCGGTCGAACGAAGCGAACGAGTTACCCGCCACACCGTTGTCTTGCGGGTTGCCGCCGGCCAGGCCGTCGAGGCGCGCGCCATCCACGTCAGCTCCAACGGTGGCGGCGTACCTCGTCAAATCGCTTTCTCACCACGGGCGCAGCTCTGGTATGGAGACCCGAATATCGCTGGTCATTCAGTTGCCATGGCTGGGTTAGTTGCGCTGTCGCTGACGTCCTCACCTGGGCTAGCGGCCATCTTGCTGGCCGCTAGCGGCGGCGCCGTGGCGTTGACCGGTAGCCGTACGGCGCTGATCGCACTGGCACTGGGGGCCATCGCACTCGTCGCGGCGCACAGACGCGCTAGACGACTCCGGCTACTCACGCTCCTTGCAGGCGCACTAGCGGTGGCCGCGCTCCTTCTGCTTCGGCCTGAGGTTCTAGGTAGCTTGTCTCGCTTCGTTATCGACGGGAACAGTGTGCCAAGGCAAGAGATCTGGCGGTTCGCCATGGGGCTTAGCGCCGAGCGACCTTGGTCTGGCTGGGGTGCTGGAGGTTTCGCCGACGCGTGGCAACTAGCTCACGCTGGTGCCTCCAATCTTCAAGTGACCCACGCTCACAACCTCCTCCTTGAGTTCTTGGTCGCATATGGCATCCCCGGTGGCCTCACCGTGGCCGTATTCAGTTGGGGCCTGCTGAGGGTCGCGTGGTTACGTCGGCGGAGCGCTGGAGCGACCATCGCCTTGGTCGCCCTCCTTCTCAGTACGACGGATTACACCCTGTTCAGTTCCGCGGTCTTGGCACTGTTGATTCTCGGCGTCAACACGGACGAGCTGCTGGTGGCGAATGGCGCGTCGCGGCCGGGGGCGAAGTGATCCCTCCGCATCGACCAGTCTGGTGCTAGCCTGCTGGCGTCCTCACAGCTAGGGACGCCAGTCGCACTGACGTAAGATGCCCTGATGTCCGTAGCCACCCCACGCCTGAGGCGCGGCCTCGCTTTCATCGCGGGCATCGGCATCGCGGCCATCCCCTCGGTTGGGCCGTTCCTTGCGATTCTGACGATCTTCACCGGTCAGCTTGCCATCCAGCGGGCCGATTTCTGGTGGTTGGCTTCGGCGGCCCTACTCAGTCTTCCCTATCTTCTCGCGGGTCACCCCGTGGCGGCGCTTCTGACCGCCCTGCAGATCGCCGCGGTGTGGCTCATCTACCGCTCGGCGGCCGAGTTCAGGAGCGGCGTTCGCAGTCGGACCATCTCGGACGACCTCGGCGCTGGCCTGATCGTCGGGCTTGGGGTAACGCTCGCGTTCGGCTTGCGGCAACTGGGCGACTTTCGCTTCGATGTCGCCAAGACCGCCCTAGACGCCATCACGTGGAACACTCACCCTGCCGTTTTCGGACACGCGATCCTCGTGATGGCCGCCTTACTCGCCTTGGTCGTCCCCTCGCCTGGGTTGAGAGTGATCGCGCTCGGCTTGGGCGCGGCTGGAGTCATCATCTCCGGGGCCCGCGAAGCGGTCTGGGCGTGGCTGGTCATCGCCATCGGCCTGCAGTTCGTGGGCCGCCGCGGCGGTCGCGGGACCAAGATCGCCAGCTGGGTGCTCACCGGCATGATGGCGCTCCTCGTTACGGGCCTTGCCACGCAGTTGGGGCTCGGCCGCACCGGCTTCCTGACCGATTACGTGCCGCCGCCAGATAACCCGAACCTGTTCCGCGGCACCGAGGTCGCGAACGGCGACTGGTGGTTCCCGCTCGGCGTCACGTTCACGAGTCACCACGAGACCATCGATGGCAAAGTCCGGTCCGTCATGGATGTCACCAAGACCTCTCCCGAACCGTGGTCCAGGCTGCAACAGGCCGTGACCTTGAATCCGGGAGAGACTTACACGCTGAGCGCGCTCCTCAAAGCCACATCCGGCGCAACACCCGGGTTCGATAGTTGGGGTCAAGACGGTGGGCAAGGAGCGACCGTCACCGTTGGCACCGTCCTGGAAGGCGACACTCACCGCGTCAACTCTGCCGCCGAAGTCAAAGTCATCTCTACGAGTAGCGAAGCCGTCGACGGGGATTGGGTAAGGGCGATCGTCACCTTCGAGTACACGGGCGCCAATGCGCTTACTTGGTATGTGGGCGTCGTTCCGGACCGGTCCGTGCTCACCGGAATAACGGCGAGCTTCGCCGAGCTACAGCTTGTGCAGTCGTACACAAGCACGCTTTACCGTCCTGGCGCGGCGGTCCGCGGGGTCACCGACCTTAGTCAGTCTCGTCTACCGATCTGGCAAGATGCCATCAGCGCCATTCGCGCGAAGCCTCTCCTCGGCTGGGGTCCCGATGGTTTCCCTAGGGCCGTGGCCGCGGCGCACGCCGACGAACCGCTCTTACGGCCCGTAGCCGCGCACGCTCATAACGCCTTCCTGGGTACGTGGGTCGACCGCGGCATCGTAGGGCTCGTCGGCCTTCTTGGCTTGATCGGACTGCTGTTCCTCCGCGCCATTCAACAGCGTGATAAAGCTGCACTAGTCGTGCTAGCCGGCATCATCGTGCTGAACATGTTCGACTCCACTATCTTCTCAGGGGCCGTCATCTACCCATTGGCCGCCGTGCTCGGCTGGCGAGCAGCGGGCCACCGACAGGTTGCGGGTCACGAGGCGGGCTCAGGCGCGAACCTCTTCACGCGCGTCAGTCTCGCGGCAACCGATTGGGTTCTGGCGGTAACCGCCTTCGCCACGGCGTACGTCCTCGCAGGACCAGCGCCAACGGCAGCCACGGCGAACGACGAGGTCCTGATAGTCCTTTACCTCGCCTTGCTCTGGCCACTGGCGAACGCGCTCGCAGGGCAGTACCCGGCGTATGGCCGGCCGAGTTGGGCCGAGTTCCAATGGAGCTTCAGCGGCGCGGTCGCGGCAGGCGGGTTCGCGCTGCTGATCAGCGCCGCGTTCCCCAGCCAGATTCACGTGCCGCTGGCGGTAACTTTCCTAGCAACGGTGATCACATGCGTCATCAACCCGCTTGGGCGGGCCATAGCCAAGCGTGCGCTCTACACCCTCCGCGTTTGGGGCAGGCCCGTCGTGATCGTTGGTCACCAAGGGTCCGCAGATCAACTCGCCCTCTCGCTGCTGGCGCAGCCACTACTCGGGCTGCGCCCGGTCGCCATCGTCGATGCGGAGCCGAAGGCAGCGATGGACCCGGCCCTCACGGCCATCGCCCACCACGACCTCAGCCCTGGCGTCGAGGCGATGTCGAACCACTGCATCGTTCAGCCTGGGCAACAACCTTCCGAGCTACCCCGCCGCGTCCTGAGCGCAGCCGGAAGGGACGCGTTCCGCTATATCCAGGTCGTCCCCGACCTGCACGACGTGCCCAGCTCAGACGTCGTCGCGAGGCCCCTCGGCATGGCGTTGAGTCTCCAAGTTCAGAACAACCTGGCTTCGCCAGCCAACCGCGCGTTCAAGCGCACGTTCGACATGGCCGCCGTACTGCTCGGTGGGGTCCTCGCTGCCCCCCTCGTGGCGCTTCTCGCGGTTGCCATCCGGCTTGACTCCCCGGGGCCCGCGTTCTTCAAGCAGCGCCGCATCGGCCGCGACGGCGTGCCCTTCTTCGTGTGGAAGTTCCGCAGCATGGTGGCGGACGCTCCAGAGCGGCTGAAGTCACTGCTCGAGAACGACGCAGAGGCCCGCAAGGAGTGGGAGTCCACTCAGAAGCTAGTGAACGACCCGCGCATAACGCGGGTGGGTCGGCTGCTGAGGAGGACGAGCCTGGACGAGCTTCCACAACTGTGGAACGTGGTGCGTGGTGAGATGAGCCTCGTTGGACCTCGCCCGATAGTGGACGACGAGATTCCCAAGTACGGCGACCAGTTCCACTACTACATCCAGGTGAGGCCAGGCATGACTGGCGCCTGGCAGGTCTCCGGCAGGTCGGACACTTCCTACGACTATAGGGTCGCGCTCGACACCTACTACGTTAGGAACTGGAGCGGTTGGATCGACGTGGACATCCTGGTGAAGACGGCGGCCGTGGTCCTGAAGCGCGAGGGCGCCTACTAACCCCATCGCGGTAGAGTACCGCGTGCCCTCAACGCCCCAAACGAACGGTGCGCTCCGCGCCTTCGGCGTGGTGACCGCCGTCTCCAAACCGCTTTACTGGTTGTATGAGCGGCGGCTGTTGCGCGCCGTCAAGGACGAAGGGCACCTACCGCGCCACATCGGCATCATCATGGACGGCAACCGTAGGTTCGCGCGGGCGGCCGGGATCGACGTGAAGGCTGGCCACGACTACGGCGCAGGCAAAGCGCGGGAGGTGCTCGACTGGTGCCTCGAGTTGAGCATCCCTCACGTCACCCTGTGGGGGTTCAGCAGTGAGAACCGCTCGCGGTCGCCTGAGGAAGTCAAGCACCTCCACCAGCTCTTCGGGGAGCAAGCGAAGAGCCTCCTCAACGACGAGCGCTTGCATGCCAACAAGGTGCGGGTGCGCGTGATCGGCGACATCGCTGACTTTCCTGACGATGCCAAGGCCGCGCTCGCCGCGATGGAGGAAGCCACGCGCGATTACACGGGCATGTCGGTCAACGTGGCGCTCGGCTACGGGGGCCGCGAAGAGATCGTAGACGCCGTGAGGCGCCTGGCCGCCGAGGAAGCGAGCAACGGCGTGACCATCGACGAGTTGGCGCGTACGCTCACGGCCGACCAGATCACCCATCACCTCTATACGGCTGGCATGCCGGACCCGGATTTCGTCATCCGCACGTCCGGTGAGGTGCGGCTCTCCGGCTTCCTGCTGTGGCAGACCGCCTACAGCGAGTTCTACTTCTGCGACGCCAACTGGCCGGAGTTCCGCAAGGTCGACTTCCTACGCGCCGTTAGGTCGTTCCAGGCGCGCGAGCGCCGCTTCGGCAAATGACCGCAATGGGGGATGGCAACTGATGGACAGACCTTTCGTCGCCGTGATCATGGCGGGCGGGCAAGGGCAACGCTTCTGGCCTCTCTCCACCGCTAACAAGCCGAAGCAGTTCCTGGACTTGCGGGGGAGCGGGCGCACGCTACTCCAGGCCACCTACGACAGGGTGCTGCCGCTCGCCGGTTCACCCGAACGCGTGCTGGTTGCCACCGCCGAGCGTTACGTAAAGCTCGTGCAGCAGCAACTACCTGACCTGCCGCCAGGCAACCTGCTCGTAGAGCCAACACCGCGCGACTCTGCTCCGGCCATCGCCCTCGCCTGCCTGACCATCGAGGAGCGCTTCGGTGACGTCGTAGCCGGCTTCTTCTCATCCGATCACGAGATCGGCGACGTGGAGGAGTTCCAGGCCGTCCTTCACCGGGCGGCGCAGCTGGCGAACGTCGAGGACGGGCTCGTCACCATCGGCATCAGCCCAACGCGGCCCGCCACCGGCTACGGTTACATCGAGGTCGGCGAACCCGCTGGCGACGAGGCAGGCAGCGGCAATCACGTAGCGCGCTTCGTAGAGAAACCGAACTTGCCGACCGCCAAGTCGTACGTGGCCGGTGGACGTCACCTGTGGAACGCGGGCATATTCGTGTGGCGCGTAAGCACGGCCCTGGCCGAACTCGATGACCTCGACCCAGAACTCATGGTGCCGCTGCGGCGCGCGTTCGCCAGCGGCGAGGTGGCCGACGTCTTCCCTAGTCTCAAGAAGATCAGCATCGACTTCGCGCTCATGGAGCGCACCGACAGGGCGCTGGTGGTGCCTGGCAGCTTCGCGTGGGACGACATCGGCGACTGGGTGGCGCTCGAGCGCCTCCTCACGCCGGAGAACGGACCGGGCGGCGCGAACACCGTGGTGGGGCGGCACGTCGGCCTGGACACGTCGCGCAACATCGTTTACACCGAGGACCCTGACGACGTCATCGTCACGCTCGGCGTGCACGACCTGGTCATCGTCAAGCGCGGCAACGCCGTCCTGCTCGTGCATAAGGAGCGCGTTCAGGAACTGAAGACGCTGCTCGCGGACGAGCGGCTGGCCGGCCTCCTGCAGCGCGAGGACTGAACACCCCGCTCACGCCTTGACGGCGCTCAGGTAGAGGCTCTCGTAGGCGCTGGTCATAGCGTCCACCCCGAAGACCTCGGCGGACCGCGCGGCAGCCTCGCCGAGGCGCCGCGCCAGGCCCGGCTCTGCCGCCACCCGCGCCAGCGCCGCGCTCAATGGCCCGGACGCCGAGGGGGGCACGAGCAGGCCGTTCACGCCGTCGGCAACGAGCTCCGGAACCCCACCCACGGCGGTGGCCACCACGGGGAGGCCAGCCGCGAGGGCCTCCATGACAGACAACGGGTTGCCCTCGAAGTCCGACGCCAGTGCGAACGCGTCGGCCGCGCCTAGTGCCGCCACCACGTCGTTGCGCACGCCCAGGAACCGCACTCGCTCCGCCACCCCGAGCTGACGGGCGCGCGCCTCGAGGTCGCCTCGCAGGGCGCCGTCGCCCACGAGCACGAGCCAGGCGTCTTGCCGCTGCCTGGCCACGTCCGCGAAGCCCTCTAGCAGCAGCGCGTGGTTCTTCTGTGCCATGAGCCGCGCCACGCACACGTACACGAAGGCGTCAAGCGGCAGGCCCTCCGCCTTGCGCCAGGCCGCCCTTCCCGTCACCGCGGCCCGCAGCGGGGCGAGGTCGATGCCGTTCGTTATCACGGGCGCCTCGCGGCCGTACATGCGGCGCACGCCATCCGCCACCGCGCCTGCTACCGCCACCGGCCTCACGCGCCAGCCGTAGAGGAGGCGGCCGGCCACGCGGCCCGCCCCGTCCGCCTCGCGCTCGACCACGTTGTGGAGCGTGTGGACGGCCGCAACGCCCGGCGCAGCCAGGTAGGCGGGCAGGGCGTACGGCAGCACGGCCAGGTGCGAGTGCACCACGTCGGGACGGAACTCGGTCAGCGCGCGCGCTATGCGCCCGAAGACGCGCGGGTCGAAGCCGAGGCGCTTGCCAAGGTAACGCACTTCGAGGCCGCGCGCCGCCAGCTCGGCCTCGAAGCGAGTGCCGCGCGGGCCGTAGAAGCTGGCGGCGCGCACGTCGAAGCGCGCTGGGTCGAGGTGCAGCATGAGGTTGGCGACCATGGCCTCGGCCCCGCCCACCCCGAACTCGGGGAGGAGTTGGAGGACACGGGTGCGCGCACCCTCACTTCGCATGCTCACATCATGCGGCGGCTGGCCGCGCGTTGGGGGTGCGGTTGCGCGGCGCGCCGCCTCAGCCGGACACGGCGGCCTCGATGGCCGCAATGTCGATCTTCTTCATCGTCATCATGGCGTCGAACGCGCGCTTGGCCGTGGTGGGGTCGTTGCTCGTCGTCAGGTCGAGGAGCACGCGCGGCGTGATCTGCCATGAGTAACCCCAGCGGTCCTTGCACCATCCGCAAGCGCTCTCGGCGCCGCCGCCACTCACGATGGCGTTCCAGTAGCGGTCGGTCTCGGCCTGGTCGGCGGTCACCACCATGAAGCTCACCGACTCGTTCGGCTTGAAGTCGGGACCGCCGTTGAGGCCCACGTACTTCTGCCCGAGGACGGTGAACTCGACGGTGAGCTCGTTGCCTTCTGTGCCGCCCGGGTAATCGCCGGGGGCGCCGTTCACG
Organism: Trueperaceae bacterium; assembly: GCA_035703635.1. Taxonomy (GTDB): domain Bacteria; phylum Deinococcota; class Deinococci; order Deinococcales; family Trueperaceae; genus JAAYYF01. Next base: position 20,602 of record DASSXV010000076.1, read on the forward strand.
CGGCCAACGCTACTGTCCGGGAACGTCGCGGCGTAGAACTGCGCCGCCTTGAGGGCCTCCCCGTGATCGAACCACATGCACGTGATCAGCTCAGCCATGGTGCCTCTCCATCCGTAGCGCGGCAGCCGTGCTAGAACAGGTCTTCGACGCTCACGGGCGCCTGCGGCTCGACGTACGCCGTGTCCATCTGCGCCAGCTGCAGCTTGCCAGACACGTCGTCGTTCACGCCGTGCCAGTACGTGTAGCTGTCTATCACCCAGATGCCGCTTTCGCGCGTACCGTTGCCGCTCGCCTTCACGCCGCCGAACGGCATGTGCGCCTCCGCGCCGTTGGTGGTGTTGTTGATGCTCGTCATGCCGGCCTGGATGTTGTCCTTGAAGGCGAAAGCCCACTCGCGGTGATTGGTGTAGATGCTGCTTGAGAGGCCGTAATCAACGGCGTTCGCAGCAGCTAGTGCCTCGTCGATGCCGTCGACCTTCACGAGGTTGATGGTCGGCCCGAAGATCTCTTCCTGGAAGAGCTTCATGCCAGGCTTGACGCCCTCCCACACCGTTGGCCAGCCGAAGATGCCGGCGTTAGCATCGCCAACGAAGCCGCTCGGCTTCGAGTCATCGGTGATGCGGCCCTTGCCGTAGAGGAGGGTGGCGCCGTCCTCCTTGCCCCACTCGTACTGCTGCTCCCAGCGCTTGAAGAAGCGCTCGTTGATGAACGGGCCGTACAGCACGTCCTGCGTCTGGAGCGGATCGCCGATGCGGATGCCCTCGACCGCGGCGAGGAAGCGTTTCTTGAACTCGTCGTAAACGGGAGCGTCGACGATGACGTTGCCAGCGCTCGTGCAGCGCTGACCGCCAGTAGCGAAGGCGGAGAACACGGCGCCCTGGACGGCGTTGTCAAGGTCGGCGTCGCGCATGACCACGAGCGGGTTCTTGCCGCCTAGCTCGAGGGTCGGGTGCTGCAGGTTGCGACCCGCCACCTCACCGACGTAACGGCCGACCGCGCTGGAGCCGGTGAACGCCAGCTTGTCGACCAGGCCGTCGTCCATGAGTTCGATCATGTACTGACCGGCAGCGTCCTTACCGCCACCGAACACCACGTTGAAGACCCCGGCGGGCAGGCCAGCGCCCAGAAGGATCTGCGCGAAGGCGTACGAGCAGGCAGGCACATCCTCAGACGGTTTCCAGACGATGGTGTTGCCCGTCACGAGCGCGGGGATGATCTTCCAGCTCGGCACGGCGATCGGGAAGTTGCCTGCCGTGACGATGCCGACGACGCCCAACGGCCGGCGGTAGGTGGTCAGGTCCTTGTTAGGCATCTCGCTAGGGACGGTCTGACCGTAAAGGCGGCGGCCTTCGCTCTGGAAGAAGTAGCAGGTGTCGATAGCCTCTTGAACGTCGCCGCGGGCTTCCTTGAGGGTCTTGCCCATCTCGCGCGTGATGAGGCGCGAGAGCGACTCCTTCTCCCGCTCGATGGCCTGGCCGACGAGGCCGATGATCTGACCGCGGATGGGCGCGGGCGTCTTGGCCCATGACTTAGCCGCGGCTTTGGCGGCGCGTGCGGCCTCCTGCACCTGCTCCTTCGTTGCTTCGTAGAACGCGCCGAGCACGTCGGAGGTGTTGCTCGAGTTGCGGGTCTCGAAGGTCCGCGCCCCTAGGACCTCACGACCCCCGTAGAGGTGTGGGTAAGTCTTGGTTTGAGTCATGTTCGCTCCTTGCCGTCATTACAACATGACGCGGCGCGCGGGCCTGCAGTGGGAATGAGAGCCCCTCAACTTGACTAACCAAGAACGCCACCTCGGAGGGTGGCAGCCAAACGACTTAGGTGACCCGAGCATGCATGTGATACTGTGAAGACATGCGCAATATCACAGTCACCGTAGACGAGGAGACGTACCGCCGTGCCAGGGTGAAGGCGGCCGAGCTCGACACGTCGGTCTCAAGGCTCGTACGCGATTACCTCATCGAGTTGGCGGCTGACGATAGCGAGTTCGAACACCTCGAGCGCCTTGAGGCTGAGCAGCGAGGCCGGGTCGTCGACTTCAGCGCGAAGGACAGGCTCACGCGCGACCAGGTCCACGAGCGTCACGCGTGAGCAGGTTCCTCGACACGAACGTCCTTCTCTACTCCATCAGCACCAACCCAGACGAGGCGGAGAAACGCTCGATCGCAGTGGCTGCCCTGGCGCATCCGCGCAACGCGCTGTCGGTGCAGGTGCTGCAGGAGTTCTACGTGCAGAGCACGAGAGCGTCGCTACCCACGCCCCTCCCTCATGAACTGGCGGTTCAACTAATGCGGGCGTGGACGCGCTTCCCGTTGCAGGTCACCACCCCAGAGGTCATGTTCCTGGCCCTCGCCCTGCGCGAGCGTTACCGCTTCTCCTACTGGGACGCGGCAGTTGTAGCGGCCGCTCAAACCCTCGGCTGTTCCGAGTTGTGGTCGGAGGACATGCAGCACGCTCAAGTGGTAGGAGGCGTGACGATCGTGAATCCGTTCCTGGGCGCCGCAGCAAGCTGAGTCTTGAACCCAAGCGCGAGTGGCAGACCCTCACCCCTTCCGCAAGAACCACACCTGTTCGCTCGGCCACGCGGCCGCCCACTCACCGGAGACGAAGAAGCGTGTCTCCTCGCTGGGCGCGGCCGGCCGCGGCTCCTTGAACCCCTCGATGCTGAAGCCCGTGCGCCTGAAGAGGCTCACCCACTCCTCGAAGGTGAGGTTGAACTCCACACCGCCCGGGTCTATCGGCACGTTCGACCAGTCGTAGCGGTGACCCCCGAAGTAGGGCCTTTGCAGTCTAAGGGTGAGGGCGCTGCCGTCCGCTGGGCTGAAGGCTGGCACGAAGGGGTGGTTGCCGAGGAAGCGCAGGAGTCCGCCTGGCCGCAAGATGCGGTGCGCTTCCGGCAGCCACGCGTGGGGGTCGCACCAGATGGCGGCGCCGTACTCGCTGATGGCGAAGTCGAAGCTGTCGTCCGCGAACGGTGTGTGCTCGGCATCGCCGTGCACGAACTCGACGGTGGCGCCGTGTTCGGCAGCCAGCCGTCTGGCGGTCGCGAGTTGCCCTTCCGCGACGTCGATGCCCGTCACTTGAGCCCCGCGCCGCGCCATCCAGCCGGACACGTAGCCGGTACCGCAACCGAGCTCCACGGCCCGCAGGCCGCTCATGGCTGCTGGGAGGAGGCCGAGCTCGTGCTCAGGCACGTTCCAGATCCCCCAGTACGGCTCCGGCGCCGACCAAGCGCGTTCGCCGGCCGCCACCCAATCGAGGGCTCGTTCGTTCCAGTAGCTGCGGTTGAGGGCCACGTGCGCTGGCCCGCCATCGTTCTGGTCCATGAGGAATGCTAACGGGAACGGGGCCAGTGCTGTCGTTCGTGGGCGCCCGCTCAGGCTTCTGCTCTCAGACTTCTGGCCCGCACCCCCGAAGCGGTATGCTCCCTCAAACCTTTTAACCGGTCCAGCGAGGCCGGAAGGGAGACACAGCATGGTCAACGTCCAACACCCGCACCCGAACCTGGTCATGAAGGCCACCCTCTTAGGGGCGGCCGAACTCGAGCGCGCGCTCAAGCGCATCGCGCACGAGGTCATCGAGCGCAACAAGGGCGCAGAGCGCCTCGCGCTGGTCGGCATTCACACGCGCGGGGTGCCCATCGCGGAGCGCCTCGCGGCCTACATCGCGGAGTTCGAAGGCGTCACGCCGCCCGTCGGCAAGCTAGACATCACGCTTTACCGCGACGACCTCACCGAGATCGCACTGCAACCGATCGTCAAGCGTACCGAGGTGGAGTTCGACGTTCATGGCATGCGCATCGTGTTATGCGATGACGTGCTCTTCACGGGCCGCACTGCGCGCGCCGCGCTCGACGCGCTCATCGACATGGGGAGGCCAGACGTCATCCAGTACGCCGTCGTGGTCGACCGCGGCCACAGGGAACTGCCCATCCGCGCCGATTACGTCGGTAAGAACGTGCCGACATCCTCGACAGAGGTGGTGCAGGTGAAGTTGGTTGAGACGGACGGCGTCGACGCGGTCGAGCTGTGGGAACGCGCTTGATGGCGGCGCCGACCGTCACTGGACCGTCGCCTCTCCGCTCCCGCCACCTCCTCGACTTCGCCGCTTGGGCGCCTGCGGACATCGTTGGGCTGCTAGACACGGCGGACGTCATGGCGCAGGTCCTCACCCGCACCATCAAGAAAGTCCCTGCCCTGCAGGGTTTCACGGTCGCTACCCTCTTCTTCGAGGACAGTACGCGGACGCGTCTCAGCTTCGAGCGCGCCGCCCGCGCCCAAAGCGCTGACGTCATCGGGTTCGCGGCTGGGGGTTCGTCGCTCAAGAAGGGCGAGAGTCTGCGCGACACGCTGCGCACCGTCGACCAGTTGCAGGTCGACCTGTACGTGGTGCGCCACCCGGCAAGCGGCGCACCTTACCAGTTGACGCAGTGGACGGACGCCGCCATCGTCAACGCTGGCGACGGCCGCCGTGCCCACCCGACCCAAGCCCTCCTCGACGCGTACACGCTGCGCAAGCGTTTCGGTGCAGCTGCGGGCGGCGAGCTGCCGTTCACGGGCAAGCGCCTCGCCATCATCGGCGACATCGATCACTCGCGCGTGGCGCGCTCGAACATCGAGCTCTTCACGAAGCTCGGGGGTGAGGTCACGTTGTGCGGCCCGGCCACCCTAGTGCCGCGCGAGTTCGGTAACCTGCCGGGAGTGCGGCTCGCTAACAGGCTCGAGGAGGCGGTAGAGGGCGCGCACGCCGTGATGGCACTGCGCTTGCAGCGCGAACGCATGACCGCCGGCCTGCTGCCGTCGTTGAGCGAGTACGTCGCGCGCTTCCAGCTCACGGAGGCCACCATGAAGCTCGCTCGAGCGGACGCTGTGCTCATGCACCCTGGTCCACTCGTGCGCGACCTCGAGGTGGAAAGCAGCCTGGCTGACGGGCCGCGGAGCGTCATAGAAGAACAGGTCGCCAACGGCGTTCCTGTGCGCATGGCCGTGCTCTACACGCTGCTGGTCGGCAAGCGCTAGTCGTGGTTGGCGCCGCGCCGGTCCCGGATCTAGCCCTGGCCACCCACCCCACCGCCTGAGAGGCGAACCCACCCGAAAGCGAGACCGAGCATCAGCATCCTAGAAGTTCAGAACATCAAGAAGTCATACGGTAGCGGCGAAAGCTACTTCGAGGCGCTCAAGGGCGTGTCCCTCACCGTCGAAGCTGGCGAGTCCGTGGCCATCGTCGGCAAGAGCGGCTCAGGTAAGTCCACGCTAATGCACTTGTTGGCTCTCCTCGACACGCCTGACTCAGGCAGGGTGCTGGCGGATGGCGCCGACGCCAGCGAACTCTCCCCCAGCGCGCTCAATCACCTGCGCAACAGCACGTTCGGTTTCGTGTTCCAACAGTTCTTCATGATTCCGAACGCCACCGTGCTCGACAACGTCATACTGCCTCTCAAGATCGCGGGCATGCCGCACGGCAAGCGCGTAGCTAGGGGCCGGGAGGTGCTGCGTCAAGTCGAGCTCGAGGACAAGGCCAAGAACCTCGCGACGGCACTCTCGGGCGGGCAGAAGCAGCGCACGGTCATCGCGAGGGCACTCTCGAACTCGCCGCGCATCATCTTCGCTGACGAACCTACAGGCAACCTAGATAGCGCCACCAGCGAGGTCATCGAGGACCTCCTCTTCGACCTCAACAAGTCGCAGGGCATCACGCTCGTGATCGTCACTCACGACGAGGACCTGGCCGCGCGCTGCGACCGGCGCGTCTACATCAAAGACGGCCTTATCGTCGATGCGCCGACTGCAACCACCGAGGTGTCGGCGTGAGGTTCGGGGAGATCATCACCACGGCCATCGGCAACGCGTTCCGCAGCAAGCTGCGGACCATCCTCACCATCCTCGCCATCTTCGTCGGCGCCTTCACCCTCACCCTCACGAACGGGGTCGGCACGGGAGTGACGCGCTACATCGACGCGCAGGTGAGCTCCCTAGGCGAGAACGACGTCATGCTAGTCAGTCAGGCGTCGATCAGAGAAGGTGGGTTCGGCGACAACTCGAGCGGCCCGACGCCGTACGACCCAGACAAGGCCGTCGTCGCCGGTCAGGGTGGGCCGCAGTTCGCGGCACTGACGAGGGCGGACCTCACCACCATCGGCGCCACGAAAGGCGTCCTGTCGGTCGAGCCGCTGCGCGTCGTGTCTCCCAACTACATCGCGGGCGCCAACGGCAAGAAGTACGAGCTGACCGTCAACCCGTCACCCACCGGCTCGAACATCGACCTAGTTGCGGGCTCCGCCTTCCCGCGCGACGAGGCGGCCAGCCTGCTGCTTCTCCCAGCCAGTTACGTTGAACCCCTCGGCTTCGCTAACGCCACTGCGGCGGTCGGGGCGCCCGTCTCGATCGGCATTCAGGACGTGTTCGGTAAGGAGCACGTCGTGCTTGGGGCGATCTCCGGCGTGCAGGAGGACACCATCCTGGCGTTCGGGATGAGCGTAAGCAGAGGCTTCACGGAGGCCCTTTACGCGGCGCAGACGGCTGGCCTTCCCGCGGTGGCCGCGGACATCTACCCGGTGGCAGTGGCGCGGTTCTCACCTAGCGCAAGCGCCGCGCAAGTGAGCGCCATCAAGGAGGCCCTCAGCACCAATGGCTACAGGGGCCGCACGGTCGCTGACCAGTTGGGCGCCGTCAACTCGGTGGTAAACGGCATCGTCGGCGTGCTCAACGCCTTCGCCGTCATCGCCCTCATCGCCGCGAGCTTCGGCATCATCAACACGCTCCTCATGTCCGTGCAGGAGCGCACGCGCGAGATCGGCCTCATGAAGGCGATGGGCATGGGCGCATCCAAGGTCTTCGCGCTCTTCTCGGCGGAGGCCGTCGTGATCGGATTCCTCGGCAGCGCGATCGGGGCCGCCGTGGCCATCGGTCTCGGCACCATCATCAGCAACGTGCTCGCCGCCGGCCCGCTAAGCGACCTCGCCGGATTGCGCGTCCTCGAGTTCAACCCCATCTCGGTCATCACGGTCATCGTCGTGGTCATGCTCCTCGCGTTCCTCTCGGGCACCCTGCCCGCGGCGCGCGCTGCGAGGCTCGACCCCATCGAGGCGCTAAGGTACGAGTAACCAGCGCGTGGGCTACCGCGGCGCCTCAACACCGCGGCAGCTCACGCACCCAAACCTTTTAACCGGCCCCGTGAGGCCGGAAGGGAGCAGTAGCATGGCCAACCAAGCCTCAACGAAGTCTGCGAGCAGGCGCTCTTCGAGCGCCAAGCGCTCGAGTGGTCCGCGGACCGTCATCCGCAACGCGCGCCTAGCGACTGACGCTGGCCTCGGCCCCAGCGTGGACGTGTACGTGCGCGGCGCCGTCATCGAAGGCTTCGACCTCGGTGGCGCAGTCGACCGCGAACACGACGCCGGCGGCAACCTCCTGACACCCGCCTTCATCGACCTCCACACTCACCTGCGCGACCCCGGCCAAGAAGTGAAAGAGGATCTGACCAGCGGCCTCAGCGCCGCCGCGGCCGGTGGTTTCGGGACCGTCGTCAGCATGGCCAACACGGCTCCGGTGATAGACGACGCCGGGTTGGTAGCTGACCTCGTGCGCCGCTCCGAACTCATCGGCCAAGCGCGCCTGCGGCCGGCCGCCACCGTCAGCGTCGGGCTAGCGGGCGAGCGCCTCACCGATTTCGCTGCGCTCAAGGAAGCCGGCGCCGTGATGCTGACAGACGACGGCATACCATTGGTCGACTCCCACCTCATGCGCAGGGCTTGCGAGTACGCCGCCGAGCTCGGCCTCGTCATCCAGACTCACTCCGAGGAGCCGGCGCTCCGCAACGCTGGCGTCATGAACGAGGGCGCCGTAAGCCGCGCGCTTGGGCTGCCAGGCAACCCCGCCTCGGCGGAGGCCATCATGGTCTTCCGCGACGCGGAGATCGCGCGCATGACCGGCGCCAGAGTACACATCGCCCACGTGAGCAGCCAACGCGCCATGCAAGTAGCGCAGTGGTTGCGGGCGGACGGCGCCCCGATAACGGTGGAGGTCACGCCGCAGCACCTGACCCTCACGGACGAGGCGCTGCGCGGCTTTGACCCCGTCTTCAAGGTAGCTCCGCCGCTGCGCACCGCCGCCGACGTTGCCTACCTGCGCGAGACCGTGCGCGCTGGCTTGGTTGACAACATCGGCACGGATCACGCGCCACACACGCGCGCCGAGAAGGAGCGCGACCTGCTCGAGGCCCCGTTCGGGATAGCCAACCTCGAAGTCAGCTTTGCCCTGCTTTACAGCGAGCTGGTTGAGACGGGTGAGCTGCCCCTCGCCCGCCTCCTCCACCTACTGCAAGCCGGCCCGGCCGGAGTGATGGGATGGCAGCCGCCCGTGCTCGAGCCAGGCGCGCCAGCCGACCTTACGGTGCTTGACCTGACCACCGCCCGCGAGGTGCGCGGGCAAAGGTTCAAGAGCAAGGCGAAGCACAACCCGTGGGAGGGCCGGTTGCTCCGGGGTTGGCCTCGCCTCACGATGGTAAGAGGTGAGGCCTGTTTCGTGGCGGAGGCCTAGGCAACAGCCTAGTTTTCCTAGGTAAGTGACGACATTTCCTCTCCGCCAGCAGCAGCAATGCCTACAATGTGCCCATGACGGCAGCCGCGGACGCCAGCCACCACCTCCCCAACCACCCCCTTGGGCGTGGTGGCGTTGCAGACCCGCGTACAGCGCTGCAGCACGACGCCGCGCTCCCCACCCCAGCGCCGGCGTCAGGCTCGAACGCGGCCACCGTCATTCCCGCTGGCGCCGCAAGCGTTGCCGGCATGCACGGGGGCATGTCGGCTCACCGCGCGCACAGCTTAGAGGGCCTATCCGACGCCTGGCGCCTGCCCGCCCGGGCCCACGCACGCTTCGATCAGCTCTACCTCTCCGGCGCTCCTGCAGAGGCCGCGCTGATCATAGAGGCCGGCCTGGTGGCGCTTGAACTAGACGTGCCGCGCGCGCGCATCATGGCGTTAGCTGGCCCGGGTGATGTCATCGGCGCCCTCATGCCAGGGCACGGCCACTACCTAGAGAGCGCAACGGCCCTCAGCGGTGAGGTCGTCGTGCGGGTGTTGGACGAACGCGTCCACGCAGAGCTGGCGCCACAAGACCTCACCGAGGTGCTGCTCAGCGCCGCGGCCGCGCGGGTCGTAACCCTTACTCACGCACTCGAAGACGCCGAGCATCCCGTTCCGGCCCGCGTGGCGCGCGCGTTCCAGAGGCTCGGCTCGCGCTTCGGGCAAAAACTAGCCGACGGCACCGTCCGCCTGACGCTGCCCGTCACTCATGACACGCTCGCCGCCATGGTCGGCGCAGCGCGCGAGACGACCACTGCCGTCATCGCGCAGCTAAGGCAACTTGACCTAGTTCAAGGCACGAGGGGCAACTACCGCATACGCCCGGCGGAGCTCGCGGAGTACGCCCTCGAGGTCGCGCTCAGCGGCACAGCGCTACAGCCTGCGCAGTAGCTCCGGCATGTCCTCGCCCAAGCGCACGACCACGTCCTGGCCGTAGATGTAGCGCAAGTAACCGTCGCGGTCGACCACGCCAACCACGTCCGTGTGCGCGATCGTGCTGCCACCCTCCACGAAGCCAACGAAGAACGCCCGCGCCGCCTCAGCTACCTGCGAGTTCGAGCCAGTCAACCCAACGAAATCAGGGTGGTAGCGCTTCAAGTACTCCGCCAGCACCGCAGGCGTGTCGAAACCGGGATCAACCGTCACCAGCACGACGTTCAGGTCGTCAGGCGCCCCCAACTGCTCGTAAGCGTGCGTGAGGCGCGCCATCGTCAACGGACACACGTCAGGGCAACGCGTGAAACCGAAGAACACCAGCGTCACCGCGCCGCTGAAATCCCCCGCCAGGTCGACGGGTTCGCCCCGCGTATCGACGAGGTCGAGACCAGTCACCTTCACCGGGTTCTGCAGCTCCGTGCCGCCCAGCGCCTGCCGGGGACGCAACAACGTACCCAACGTGAAGGCGCCAACACCTAGGACCGCCATCGCGGCAACGAACCACAAGACTTTAGCTGGGGCCTTCATGCAGGCAACTATACGTGCCGCACGCTCCTAGACTCGTGGTCCAGCATCTCGAAGAACGCCTCCACCACGGCCGGGTCGAAATGCGTCCCGCTGCCATCGCGGATGAACTGCGCCGCCCGATCGACGGGCCACGCCTCCCGGTAAGGCCTCTCAGACGTCAACGCATCGAAGACATCAACCACCGCGAAAATGCGCGCCGCCAACGGGATCTGCTCACCCTTGAGGCCGCGCGGGTAACCGCTGCCGTCCCACTTCTCATGGTGGCAGTAAGGGATATCCAACGCGGGCCGTAAGAACTCGATCGGCGACAAGAGCTCGTACGCGAACACGGGGTGCTTGCGCATGAAGTCGAACTCCTCAGAGGTCAACGGCCCGCGCTTCAACAGGATCTGATCAGGGATGCCCATCTTGCCGATGTCGTGCAGCAGCGCCCCGCGCTGGATGTGCACGAGCTCGTCAGACGCCACGTTGAGGCGGCGCGAGAGCCTCACCGTCATGTCCGTCACGCGCTTGCTGTGCCCCGCCGTCTCCTCGTCCTTGAGGTCGAGCGCGCTAGCCCAACCCTCGATGGTGCGGTCGTATGCGCGGTGCAACTCCTGGTTGCTGCGCTCAAGCGAACGCACCAACTGTGAGTTCTCCACGGCTATGGCGCCCTGGTCGGCGTACGTCTCGAGGAACTCGAGCCACTCGGCAGACGTCTCCATCGGCCGCTTCGAGTACAGCTCGATGACGCCCTGCAACTGCCCCTTGGCCACCATCGGCACCGCCATGTAAGACGAGTACTCCACCTGATGCTCCGGCTCGACCGCGGCACCCCAGCCGTCCTCACCGCGCAGGTCCGGCAGGTAAACGGAGCGTTGCTCCATGCCAGCCACGCCGGCGGGCCCGACGCCGAAGTCGACGCGGGCCCTCACGCGCAACTCGCTCGTGAAGCCAAGGCCCATGGCTGGCCGCAGCGCATGCAGCTGCGGATCGTAAAGAAGCACGCCAACCGCGTCGATCCCGAGGTCCTGCACGACTTGCGTCATGAAGATGTCGAACACCAGCTTCACGTCGACGCTGTTGTTGATGGCCATGTCGATGCGCCGCAACGACTGAAGGTGGCTGAGGCGGCGCTTCAACTCGTCGTTGAGGGAGCGGATCCTGTCGACGACAGGCACGCGGTCGCCCACGCGGCGGTAACTCAGGATGAACGCGCCGATGTTCGGGTCGTGCAGGAGGTTAGACACCGACCCCTCGAGCCAATGGTAGGTGCCACCGACGTCACGAACCCTGAACCGCACCTCCTCGGTGGCGCCAAGCCGCGCCTCGACCATGTCGAAGGCGTCGGACAAGGCGGCCTGATCGTCAGGGTGCACGAGGTCGAGTTGGTTGGTGCCAAGCAGCTCGCTGTCGCGGTAGCCCATGCTCGACTGGTTATGGTAGTTGACCCGCTGCAGGCGCCTGTGCCTGTCGAGAAGCACGAGGCCCTGGTTGCTGCGCTCGAAGATCGCGCGGTAGTAAGCCTCGCTCGAGCGGAGTCGCCGCGTCTCCATGACGCTGGCGGTACCGTCCCGCGCCTGCACGAGCAACCCGCGCACATCAGGGTCGTCCGAGAGGTCGGTCGCCGTCACGTCGAACCAGCGCCACGCCCCGCTCACCCGCACGCGCACGACGGTGTTCACGTTGTTCAACGGGCCCTTGGTCGGGTCGTAACGCGACGCGAGCGCCGTCTGTGCCGCCTCGCGGTCGCGTGGGTGCACGATGCGCCACAGGTCGAGCTCGCGGTGCTCGCCGGCAACCAACCCGAGCGCGACAGCCGTGGGTGACGCGTAATCGATGCGCCCATGAGCGTCGATGACGAAGAACACGTCCGATGACCGCTCGACCACGACGCGAAAACGTCGCTCGGCCCGACTAGCGCGTGAGTCGACAGGCTTGGTCGGCAGGGCCCGACACACGAGCACGGTGCGCCCATCCTCGACACGGAAGGCGCTCACCGCCGCTGGCACGACCCCACCTTGAGGCCGCACGAGCTCGACCTCGAGCTGCAGCGGCCCGGCACGGTCAGGCGCCACGATCAGCGCCAGCAGCGGCGCCGAGACGGGCAGCAGCTTCACTAGCGACATGCCGAGGAGGGCGCCGGGCCGCACGTGCAGCAGGGCTTCGGCTGCCGGGTTGGCGGCGCTGACCAAGTCGTTGGTGTCGAGGACGAGGAGCGCGTCCTGCACGCGCGCGAATACTTCGGCGAGGAGCAGCGTGCCGAGGGACGTGTGCGGTTTGTCCGCGCCTGCGGCCCCGCCATGACCGACGTCGCCGTTTACTGCGCTTGGCCTAAGGCTGGGGGAACGTTCACGTGACACGGTTGGCGTTGCCTCCTCGGCGGCCTGTTGCGTCCCGACAGCTGACGGCGCCACACGCAACCCCAACAGGATATACGCTTAGCGCCCCGAGCGCCTGCCGAAGATGCCACTTGCGGAGCTTTGACGTGTCAGTCGCCGCTTACACCCGCGCCAGAACTTGCACCACCTTCGGGCGCGGCATGGTGATCGAAGAGCGCCTGAATGCCGTCGAGGCGTGCGGCCACCAGCTGAGCTACGTCAAGCACTTGCGGGGCGTTCTCCGCCTCCGCACCGTCGCTCGAGGAGAGCATGACCTTGCAGAACGGGCAGCCCGTCGCTATGACTTGGGCCCCTGTCGCCACGGCCTCGTCGAAGCGTGCGTTTGACACGCGCTGGTCGCCCTCCTCCTCTTCCTTCCAGAACTGAGCGCCGCCTGCGCCGCAGCAGAAGGAGTCGTTGCGGTTGCGTGGCATCTCGATCACTTCGTTGCCTCCGCTGGCGAGGACGTTACGCGGCGCGTCGTAGATGCCGTTGTGGCGCCCGAGGTAGCACGGGTCGTGATACGTGATCGACTCGTCGAGCGTGAAAGTCGGAATGCGCCCCTCGGCCATCAGTTGCTCGATCAGTTGGGTGTGGTGGGTCACGCTGTACTCGCCGCCCAGCTGCGGGTAGTCGTTGAACAGGGCGTTGTAACAGTGCGGGCACGTCGTCAGCACTAGCTTGCGCTTGTCCTTGTCGAGCTTCTCGTCGACGAGCACGGCGTTGAGCGTTTCCACGTTCTCCGTCGCCAACTGGTAGTAGAGGTACTCGTTGCCTGCGCGGCGCGCGGGGTCGCCGGTGCACTTCTCACCCTTGCCTAGCACGGCGTAGTTGACTTTCGCTTGGTCCAGGATGCGAGCCATCGCCCTCGTCGTCTTCTGCGCGGCCGGGTCGTACGAGCCGGCGCAACCGACCCAGAAGAGGACCTCGAAGTCGGGGTTCTCCTCCACCGTCGGCACGGTAAGGCCATCGGCCCACTCCATGCGCTTGTCCTGGCCGATACCCCACGGGTTGCCGCTACGCTCCATGCCGCGGAACGCGGTTTGCAGCTCGGCGGGGAACTCGCCTTGCATCATGACGAGGTCGCGGCGGATATCGACGATGTCGATCATCTGCTCGCAACCTACGGGGCACACCTCCATGCAGGCGCCGCAGGTGGTGCACGCCCACACGGCCTCGGCCGGGATGGCGAACTCGAGGAGCGAGCGTGGGCTCTCCGCCCCACCGGCGAACTCCTCGGCGATCATGTTCAACTCGTAGCGTTTGTTGATCTCGAGCGCAGCCGGGCTGAGGGCCTTGCCCGTCTGGTTGGCGGGGCAGACGTTCGCGCAGCGGTTGCACTGGATGCAGGCGTAAGCGTCGAGGATCTGCGGGAAGCGCAGGTGCTCGAGTCGTGCCGCGCCGAACTGCTCCGCCGTGTCGTCCTCGAGGTCGACCGGCTCGAGCACCCCGAGCGGTACCGGGGCGAGCTCTTCCGTGCGGCGGTCGAGCGCGAAGTTGGCAGGCGCCGCGAAGAGGTGCAGGTGCTTGGAGCGCGGGAAGTACGGCAGGAACGCCAGGATGATGCCGAGAGCGCCCCACCAGAACACGTGCCAGCCGATGATGCGGCCGTCGCCCGGCCCGATGAGGCCAGCGACGATGCTCGTGATCGGTTGGTAGGGGTCGGGGCCGCCGTGCGACGCGAGGAGGAAGCTCTCGGCCAGCAAGCGCGAGCCGACGTGCAACAGGATGAAGCCGCCGACGATGAGGCTGTCGAGCTGCACGCCGCCTGCCGCCACCTTCTCGTGGAGCTTCACGCGGGCGCCGTGGGTGATGGTCTTCGGTTTGACGACGAAGCGCCGGATGAGGAAATAGACCATGCCGACGAGGATCAAGAAGGTGAGGATGTCGGCGATCAACAAGTAGATGCTGCCGACGACACCAAAGTTCAATCGCGAAGTGAAACTGACGGGCAGGAAGCCGTTGAGGGCGTCGACCGCGTTGACTGCCAGGTAGAGCATGAAGCCGTAGAAGATGAAGGAGTGAAAGAAGCTGGCGACGGGCCGTGCCCTGAAGACGGTGGTCTGGCCGAGCGTGCGCATTATCCCGTCGAAGATGCGGCGCGGTAGTTGATTGAGGCGCGGCACGGGCCCGTTCTGACCGCGAGCGATCACTTGAACAACGCGCCTGAAGCCAACGTACGCGAAGTAGAAGGAAGTGGCGGCTAACAGCAAGAAGATGATCTTCTCTGGGATGCTCAGCATGCAGGCGTCCTCCTGCGCCGGCCGGGGCTCGGGCGCGTAACGCTAAGGTTCTGGGCCCCAGTCTATAGGCCACTGGCGCGGTGAGGCACCACGGCACAATTGTACTCAGTACAAGTTACGGGTCAAGGCGTCTACGCCGACCCTCGCGCGCATGAGAGAACGGTGTACGAGTCTTCGTAGCCTGGTCGCCACATGAGCGCCTGCTTGGTACTAACATGTCGCTACCACGGAAAGGAGGTGGTCTATTATTAAACGCTTGGCAATGACCGGTGGAGGTGCCCGCCTAGGGTAGCCAAGAGCCGCCTCCTGGATGAGTCGGAACTCGAGGTTCCCCCAAATTCCAGGCTGGCACCGACTCGCCCCAGACAACTTGTCTGGGGCGAGTTTTTGTTTACCGAGTTGGAGGCTCTTACGAGTTCAGCGCTTGCCGAGCAAACGCCACGCCGTTGGCAGCAGCACGGTCGCCAGACCAAGCTTGATGAGGTCACCAGCCACGAACGGCAGCATGCCGAGCTCGATGGCCCGTAGCCAGGAGCCGCCTACGGCGAAGTGCAGCCACGTGAGGCCGAACGCGTAGATGACGAGGCTTGCCACCAGCATGGCCACTGCCGTGAGGCGCATGGATCGGTCCCAACCGCGTTCGGCCAACGCGCCGAGCAATGTGGCGGCCACGACGAAGCCGACCAAGTAACCGCCCGTCGGCCCCATCAGGTAAGCGAAGCCGGACTGACCACCAGTGAAGAGCGGCATGCCTGCCACGCCGAACAGCAAGTACGCGCCGCTCGTCATGGCGCCAAGGCGGGCGCCGTAAGCCGCCCCGAGCAGGAGCACGCCCAAGGTCTGGCCGGTGACCGGCACAACGCCGATCTGCAACCTGATCTGCGCCAGGAGCGCCAAGAACGCCACGCCGGCAACCACGAGCGCAGCGGTGCGCAACCCACCACGCACGGCGGTCGTTGGCGTTGGCATTACGGTGCTTAAGAGAGTGGAACGGCGGTTGGCGCTGGTCATGAACTGGCCTCCTCGGGCGAAGAAGCCGCAGCATACCAGCGCCTATACTTGCTTGGTGCCACACGATCCCTCCACCCCTCGGTCGTCCGATTGGGTCATCAGCGTCAGCACCGCCTTCCCGAACATGGCCAACCCGCTGGGAACGCTCTTCGGCGGGCACGTCCTCGAGCTCATGGACATGGGGGCCGCGGTGGCAGCCCAACGCTTCTGCCGCAACCCGGTGGTCACCGCCTCTACGGAACCCATCGACTTCCGCAACCCCATCCACGTCGGCGAGATCATCGAACTCAAGTGCCGCGTCGCCTGGACCGGTCGCACGAGCATGATCGTGCGCTGCGAAGTGCACGGCGAGAACCCGCTGACCGGCGAACGTCGACTTTGCACGATCGGGCACCTCAACTTCGTTGCGCTCGGCGCGGACGGTAGGCCAACGCCCGTACCGGAACTGAAGTTGGAGACGGACATCCAGCAGCGTCACTGGGAGACGGGGCAGCGGGTCCGCGATGACCTGGAGCGCCGCCGCGCACGCAAGGCGTACGAACCAACCTGATGTCGGCCACGTGGGACTAAACCCACTAGCACGCCGCACCCCGCCTCGTAGCATTGCCACAACTGAGTTGACTTGAGCTGAGGCTCATGTGCTGCGAAGGGGTCAGATATGCGTCGTGTTCCGTTCTCTTTGGCTGCGCTCTTCGCAGCCGCCTCGCTCCTGCTCACACCGATGGCCAAAGCAGAGAGCCACGTCGAACTCATCCTCGACGCGTCAGGTTCCATGTTCAACAAGCTCGGTGACGGCCGCTACCGCATCGTCGCAGCCAAGGACGTCCTCACTCAACTCGTAGCCGCCCTGCCAGCGGACGGCGACCTCAACGTTGGACTGCGCGTCTACGGCTCAGAACTGCGCGCGGCAGACCCGGGCTCGTGCGAGGACAGTCGGCTACTAGTGCCCATCGCTGGCGTAGAACGTCAGGCGCTGCTAGACAACGTGCGCAACACGCAGGCGCGCGGCTCCACCCCGATCGCATACTCGCTGCAACAGGCGGCTGGTGACTTGGAGGGCCGCAGCGGCACGAAGGTCGTGGTGCTAATCACGGACGGACTCGAGGCCTGCGGCGGCGACGTGCGCGCGGCGGCGGGCGCGCTCAAGGCGGCCGGTGTCGACCTGCGCATCATCGGCTTCGACCTCGACCCGCGCTCCGCCGCGAGCTTCGACGGCCTCGGCACCTTCGTCAACGCCGCCAGCGCGGCCGAACTGCTAACGGCCCTCAACCGCGCCGTCGAGGCGGCAGCGCCGGTGAAGGAGGCCCCCACCTACCGGGTGACCGTCGCCCTCACGCGCGACGGGCAGCCGGTCACGGAAGGCGCCAGCGTAACGTTCGTCCCCTCTCTGGCAGACGCGGCGGACGGCGAGCGCTTCACGCCGCTCCAGAACGACCGCTTCGAGGCGCGCCTGCGGGCAGGCACCTACAGCGCTCACCTCGCCGACGCGTTCGCAGACGGCCCCGTGATCATCGCGGGCATCGTCGTCCTGCCAGAAGTCGAGAACACCTTCACCTTCGAGCTCGCGCCGCAACTGAGCGTCACCCTCACGCCCGCCACCCTCACGCCGGCGGCTGGCTCGACCCTCGCCGTTGCCTGGGAGGGGGCGCCAGCCGGCGGCGGTGACCTCGAGCTCGGACCAGATGGCGAGGACACCTACCTCATCGCCCTGCCCGCCGTTGGCGCCAAGAGCGAGGTAGACCTCCGCCTGCCACTAGTCACTGGTGCGCTCGAGTTGCGCTTCGTGATCGAAGGACCAGACGGCAGCAAGCTGGTCGTCGGCCGCGCAGTGCTCGACCTCAAGGAGGTGGCGGCAAGCCTGCAAGCGCCGGACGAGGCGACGGGCGGGAGCACCATCGCCATCACCTGGACTGGCCCAGACAACTTGAACGACTACATCACCGTGGTGGAGGCGGGCGCCCCGGAAGGCACCTGGCGGAACTACGAGGAAACGGCCACAGGCAACCCCTTGGAACTCACTCTCCCCGACACGCCCGGAGAGTACGAGCTGCGCTACCTAGACGGCTACCAGAACGGCACGTTGGCCAGCCGTCCGATCACGGTCGTCGAGGGCAGCGCCAGCATTCGAGCGCCTACCTCAGCGATGGCGGGCGCCACCGTCGAGGTTGAAGTGCTTGCCGCCACCGGCAACCCGGACGACTACCTCACCATCGTGGCCGCGGGCGCGGAAGAAGGCAGCTACCTCGATTACGAGTTCGCGTCCGAACCAGGCACCTACTCGCTCCATGCGCCTGACGTTGCTGGCGAGTACGAGATCCGGTACATCACTGGCGGCGAGAATGTGACCCTGGCGCGGCAGCCGCTTACCCTTACGGAGGCGGTCGCGAGCGTTCGCGCGCCCGCCGTCGTCGGGCCAGCCGAGTTCTTCGACGTTCACTGGGAGGGCCCTGACGGCGATGGTGATTACGTGACCATAGTGCCCGCCTCAACACCAGAAGGCGAGTGGGGTTACTCCCTCAACACGAGCGGAGGCAACCCCCTCACCCTAGAGTCGCCGGAGGAGCCAGGCGAGTACGAGGTGCGCTACGTGACAGGTTGGAGTGGCCTTACGTTGGCCACCTGGCCCCTCACCGTCCGCTAAGCCTGGCGAGCACCCGGGCGGCGGCGTGGGGCCGCACGCTGCGGCCTTGGTATCGTGACGGAGCCGCACGCTGCCGCCTTGGCCCGGACGAGCGGCTCATGGAGGACCGACAATGCCTGACCTCACCGCCGCCACCGATAAGGCGCTCACCGAGCGCTCTGTTAACACCATCCGCGCCCTCACCATCGACGCCACCCAAGCGGCAGGCGACGGTCACCCCGGCATGCCGCTTGGCGCTGCCGGCATGGGTTACACGCTCTTCGCGAAGGCCATGCGTTACAACCCGCGCGACCCCAAGTGGCCGAACCGCGACCGCTACGTGCAGTCGGCCGGCCACGGCTCCATGCTCCTCTACTCGCTCCTCCACCTGACGGGCTACGACTTGCCCATGGCGGAGCTGGAGCGCTACCGCCAATGGGGCTCGCGCACGCCAGGGCACCCGGAGTACGGCCACACGGCCGGCGTCGAAACGACGACCGGACCGTTGGGCCAAGGCATCAGCACCGCGGTGGGCATGGCGTTGGCCGAGGCGCACCTCGCCGCGCGCTACAACCGCCCCGGCTTCGAGGTCGTCGACCACTACACCTACGTCATCGCGTCGGACGGCGACCTCATGGAGGGCATCTCGGGCGAGGCCTCGTCGTTCGCCGGTCACCACGGCCTCGGCAAACTCATCGTGCTATACGACGATAACGGCATCTCGATCGACGGTTCGACGAGCATCACTTTCACGGAGGACGTGCCCGCGCGCTACCGGGCTTACGGCTGGCACGTGCAGTCCGTGGCAGACGGCAACGACGTCGGCGCCATCACCCAGGCCATCGCTGCCGCGCGCAACGAGCCCCAGCGCCCAAGCCTCATAGCCGTGCGCACCGTCATCGGTTACGGCTCCCCCCACCTGGCTGGCACGCCGAAGGTGCACGGCACCGTGCTTGGCGCTGAGGAAGCCGCTGCCACCAAGGCCAACCTGGGCGTTGATTGGCCGGCGTTCACCGTGCCAGACGACGTGCTAGCGCACATGCGCGCCGCACTAGACCGCGGCGCCAAGGACCAGGCCGCCTGGAACGCGCTCTTCGAGCGTTACCGCGCCGAACACCCCGACCTCGCGGCCGAGTTCGAACGCACGACCCGCGGCGAGTTGCCAGCCGACTTCGCGGCGGACCTGCCGACCTACCCTGTTGGCAAGAGCGGCGCCACGCGCAAGGCGTCCCACGACGCCATCAACGCCCTCGCCACCCGCCTGCCGGAACTGGTCGGCGGCTCTGCCGACCTCGCTGGCTCGAACTTCACGGACATCGCGGGTGAGAAGGCTATGCACCCAGGCGACTACTCAGGTCGCATCATCCACTTCGGCATCCGCGAACACAGCATGGCCGCCATCGGTAACGGCCTCTGCCTCCACGGCGGCGTACGCCCGTTCGTGGCCACCTTCCTGATCTTCTCCGACTACCTGAGGCCAGCGCTGCGCCTATCCGCCCTCATGGGTCAGGGCGTGGTGTTCGACTTCACGCATGACAGCATCGGCCTCGGTGGTGACGGGCCGACCCACCAGCCCATCGGTGAACTGATGGCCATGCGCCTCATGCCTGGACTCGACGTCATTCGGCCAGCAGACGGCAACGAGACGGTCCAGGCCTGGGCGCACGCCTTATCGTCGCGCACCCACCCGACCGCCTTGGCGTTGACGCGCCAGAACGTCCCCAACCTGAACGTGCCTGCTGGCGCGGTGGCGCGCGGCGCTTACGTGCTAGCCGAAGCTGGCGTGACTGGCGGGCTCGCCGAGGGCGGCGCGGGCGCCACTACGGAACAACCGGACGGCACCGTCCACCCCGACCTCATCCTCATCGGCACCGGGTCCGAGGTGCAGCTCTGCCTCGCCGCCCGCGACGTCCTCGAAGCCGAAGGGGTCCGCACGCGCGTGGTCAGCATGCCGAGCTTCGAACTGTTCGACCGGCAGCCAGCCGAGTACCGCGCGGCAGTCCTGCCAAGCAGCACGCGGGCGCGCGTGACGGTCGAGGCTGGCGCCACGCTGGGTTGGGAGCGCTACGCTGGCGATCTCGGCGAGATCGTCGGTGTTGACCGCTTCGGGGCGTCTGCCCCCGGTGACGTCGTCATGCGCGAGTACGGTTTCACCGCAGAGAACGTGGTGGCGGCCGCCCGGCGCACGCTTGCGCGTAGCCGCGGCTGAGGGCAGTTGGGCGCAAGTCGAGCGCGGCTAGGCTTTCGCCCACTCGAGCTTCACTCTTGCCTGATCCTTGACGCAACTTTCACGTGCAAGCCCTACACTGTAACCGTGGCCAGCTGCCCCTTGGCAGTATTGCGCCTTGCGGGCGTACGCACGTCGCTCGGCACCGTCGTTCTAGCTGCGAACGCTGCCACAGAACACACGCCTTTACTGGCCCGACCCATTAGCCTTGTGCTCTGCACACTACTCTTTGGAGGTCTGATGAACCGCACGACCAACTCGATACGCAATCGCCCCGCCGGGCCGTTCGGCCGACTAGCGCTCGCGCTAGTGGCTGCTGCCTTACTCTCCCTCGCCGCGGCTCAATCACTCGCCACCCTGCTCCCGTCAGAAACGCTCCTGGCGGTCGGCGTCCAAGACTTGAACAAGCACGCGGCCAAGATCCAACCGTTCATCGACGAGTGGCAGCGCCTCGACCTGACCAACCTCCTCGAGCAGTCGAGCGGCGAGGACGTTGACACCGCCATGCCAGCGGAACTCCAGGGCCTCACCATCTTCGACGTCCTCGGCGACGAGCTGTGGGTAAGCGCTTCCGCGTCGAGCTACAGCCCCCTCCCAGCCATGACCATCGTCGCGCGCGTGTCGGACAAGGCCGTTGCCGTCATGGAAAGCGCCATCGCTAGCGAGGAGCCAGACGCTGAAGTGCAGACCCTCAGCGAGGGCCGCATCGAGTTCAAGGTCTACACGAACCCAGACGACGAAACGCCTCTCGCGTTCGCGCAGGACGGCAACTTCGTCGCCATCTCCACCAACCCTGACGCCCTCCGCGGCGTGCTGCGCCGCTACCAGGGCGCTGCCGAACCGAACTTCACGGACTCGAAGGCATACGCCGCCACGCTGGCCAACATCTCGCCGGCCGTCGTCTCCTTCTTGATCGACCTGCCAGGCGTCGTCGACGTGGCCAAACCTTTCGGCCAGGGCATGGGCTTCGATCAGAGCATCGAGCGCGTCTCCAAGCTCTTCAAGACCGTCGGCGTCGTCTCTAGCGTGGTGCGGCTCACGTCCTCCGGCATCGAGACCCTGTCACTTCAGGCGCTAGGCGACCGCTCGCTCGACCCAGCCCTTTACGACCTTCTCACCAGCACGGCTGGCTACCCGACGACGGTCCTCGGCTTCGCGCCAGATGGCGCCCTGGGCGTGCAAGCGAACAACCTGAACCTGCCAGGCTGGTGGGCTTACCTAGACAAGCTCGTAGCCGAACTGCCAGAACTCGGTATCGGCGGACTAGATTCCTTCGTCACCGACAACCTCGGCATCGACCTCAGCCAGATGCTCTTCAGTTGGATGGGCGCAGGCGCTGGCGCCATCACCATCAGCGCCCCAGCGGCCGCAGAACCTGGCGCCATGACTGGTGACCTCCTCGGCGACTCCGTCTACCTCCTCGCCGTCAAGGACGAGGCAGCTGCCCAGGCCGGGCTCTCTCAATTCCTCACGATGGCAACCATGATGGCGTCGTCATTCATCGATGCCGATGGTGAAGCCGGGCTCGTACAGCCGACCACGCGCACCTCGAAGGGGGTCAACGTCACCTCGTACACACTCGACGAGAACATGACCGTCGAGACGGCGTTCGCAGGTGGCTACCTACTCATCGCCACCACCCCAAGCGGCATGGACGCCGCCCTGGCCGCCAACTCCACCAGGCGCTCCGGCCTCGTCGGCGCCCTCGCACCACTGCAGCAGGGTGTTCCTGCGGGAGCGGCGAGCATGTCGCTGTCCAACGACCAGGCCAGCCTGCGCACCCTCGCGGACACCGTCCTCTCCCAGTTCGGCCTAGTGGCAGGAATGGCAGGCAGCGAGGACCTAGACTTCGCCGCTGTTGACCAGGCAGGCCAGGCGCTCACTGAGTACGTCAATTTCGTCGCAGACAAGTTCGGCGGCTCGTACTCCTACCAGGTCGTAGACGGCGGCGCGTTGCGCGGCTACGCCCTCTCGCAGGTCGCCTGGTAAGGTTTTAACTCCTCAAGCGTCCCCGGGTGGCGCACCGACTGGAGAGCGAGCGACCAGCTCGTCCCAGAGGTGCGCCACCTGCGTTTCAAGGTTCGCCTCGGCTCCCCCGTTGTCGATGACGAAGTCGGCTAACGCCACCTTGTCGTCGAGCGGCATCTGCGCCGCGTCGCGGGCGGCGGCGTCCTCGCGGCTCAAACCAGACCGCCGCGCCAAGCGGGCCGCGCGCACGTCGAACGGCGCATACACCACCACGACAACGTCAACGTCGGCATCCAAGCCCACCTCGTAAAGGAGGGGAACGTCGTGCACCACCACGGCAGGCGGCGGGCGCCTCGAGGCCGCGGCGGCCTCCAACTGCAAGCGGCGGCGCGCCACCCACGGGTGAACGATGCCGTTGAGCAGCTCCCGAGCCTCCGGATCGTTGAACACGCGCTCCGCCGTAGCGGCACGGTCAAGGACCCCAGCGACAACCAAGTCAGGGCCGAGCGCCGCCGCGACCTCCTTCAATACTCCTGGGTCGGAGGTAGCTTGCCGCGCCAACGCGTCGGCATCGATGACGACGGCGCCGCGCTCGGCCAGCAGCCGCGCGACCGTCGACTTGCCTGAGCCGATGTTGCCGGTAAGGCCAACACTCAACGGCCGCGTCGCTCCGACTACAGTAGGGAGCGAGGAGGGCACAGACTTGCGCGTACCGCGATCACTAGACACGAGCCAGTTTATGCCGTGGCCGGCAGGTGCCGTCCTAGTGGGCGGCGCGGTGCGCGACGCGCTGCTCGGCCGCGGCGCCACCGACCTCGATTGGCTGGTCGAGGACCCAGAACTCAGCGCCAAGCAGCACGCCGAAGCTCTGCAAGGTTCGCCCTTCCTCATGGACCCCGTTCGCCGCCACTGGCGCGTCGTACTCGCAGGCGGCGTCACGCACGACTTCGTGCCGCTGCGCGCGGGCGCCAGCAACATAGAGGAGGACATGTGGCTCCGCGACCTCACCGTCAACGCCATTGCCCTCCCACAGGATGGCGCGGTGTTCGACCCAACGGGTGGCCTTGAGGACCTGCAGCGTCAACGCGTGCGCATGACTTCCCGTGACAGCCTGCGCGCCGACGCCGTCCGTCCCCTGCGCGCCGTGCGCTTCGCGGCCACGCTAGCGTTCGAACTTGACGAGGAAACCAAGGAGGCGGTCGTCGCGCAGTTCGAAGCGCAGCGCACCGGCTCAGCGCCGCTACCAGCTTGGGAGCGCGTCAGCGCCGAACTGCAAGCGCTGCTCGCCGCACGCAGCGCGGCGCGAGGCTTTACGTTGCTCAAGGCGCTCGGCGGTCTCGCGCTCTACCTTCCCGAACTCGAGCTGGGGCGCGGGGTCAAGCAGGGGGCGCTCCACCACCTCGACGTGCTCGACCACCAGCTAGAGTCCCTCAACCAGTTGCTCAACGGCTTCCCTGACGCCGGGCCGGCGCTGCGCTGGGCGACGCTGATGCACGACGTCGGTAAGCCAGCCAGCGTCGGCCGCACGCCGCTCGGCAGCCCAACGTTCTACGGTCACGACAAGACGGGCGCCGAGATGACGCGTGAGGCCCTCAGGCGCCTACGTCTGCCGAACGAGGTCGTTGACCACGCCAGCGCACTCGTGCGGTACCACATGCTGCCGTTGCCCCGCGAGGAGCGCGCCGTTAGGCGCTTCGTGCACCGCCGCAAGGCGCTGTTACCTGACCTACTCAAACTGATGCTTGCCGACCGCGAGGCGGCGAGAGGCCGCGCTGCGAGCGTTGCAGGGCGGCAGGCTTACCGCATCTCCGTGTCTGGCGTGTTGGCCGAGATGGAGGAGCAACCGCCGGTCGTGCCGCTACTGAACGGCGACGACGTCATGCAGCTCCTCGACCTAGATCCGGGGCCGAACATCGGCGAGGCGCTGGCGGTGGTGGCAGAGGCCCAGGCCGTTGGCGACGTCAAGAACCGTGAGGAAGCAGCCGCGTTACTGCACCGTTACGCCGCCGCGCAGGGCTGGCAACTCGCCCAGCGCTCTTGACTTCAGTTTCAGACTTTCGTTGCGCGCCGTTGAGACTTAGCTGGGGTGGCCAACTGCTTCATGAGGTTAGCCATCTCGACAGCGGTAGCGGCGGCCTCGGCGCCCTTGTTGCCCGCCTTGCCGCCGGCCCGGTCAAGGGCCTGTTCCATGGTGTCGGTCGTGACGACGCCGAAGATGACGGGTACGCCCGAGCTTTCACTGGCGTGCGCCACGCCGCTAGCCACCATGTTGCAGACGTGATCGTAGTGGCTCGTCTCGCCTCGTACGACGGCGCCGAGCGCGATTACGGCGTCGAAGTTGCCTGAGGCGGCCAACTTGGCGGCGACCAGCGGGATCTCGACGGCCCCAGGCACCCAGGCGACGGCGGTGCCCTGCTCGGTGGCGCCGTGGCGCCGCAGCGCGTCCAGCGCGCCGTTAAGCAGGCGGCTGGTGACCAGTTCGTTGAAGCGGCTGACGACCACGCCTATGCGTAGGCCGCTGGCCGCGAGTGTGCCTTCGTAAAGGATCATGTCTACCAGCTTAGCCGTGAAGGGCGAATCATTGCAGTACTACGTCTAGCACGATGTCATCGACCGCAGGCACGACGGCGTAAGTGGCCTGCTCATCTGGGAAGCGCACGGTGAACACGTTCCAGCCGGGGTTGAGCTTCAGTTCGCTGCCGCCGCCCGTGATGGTGGCTGCCTTGTCGACGTACAGCAGCGTGAAGAAGCCGACCGGCGCCTCCAGGCTAGCTATGCCGATGTAGAAGCGGTCGACCACGCGGTCGAAGAGCCCGTTGCCGTTCTGGTCCACGTACATGTTGAAACGGGCGACTGCGACGTTGACGTCTTCTGGGCCAACGCGGTACTCGTTCTGCAGGCCAGGAAGGATGACGCTGCCTGAGCGGAACGGCCTGAGTTGGTCGGCTGGTATGGGGCCGGGTGTAACGCGGAAGGTACCACCGACAGGCGCAACTGACGCTACCTCGAGGCCCCAGACGTTGTCGTTGTCGACCACGTGGATGGCCACGCGGGTACCTTCCGCCAGCGGACCCTCGCTCTGCACGATGCCGCTCATTACCGCTCCCGACTGCGCCGAGGCCACCATGACCAGGGCAAGCAGGGCGGTGAGAACTAGTCGCTTCATTGCACACTCCAAGTGAGAACAAGAGTAGCACGGCACTTCTGCGCGGCCCGGAGCCTTCCGGCGACTGTTCGCCAGCGGCCCTTAGTTTCCGGTCCGGCTAGTCCGGCTGTGCGCGCGTGCGGCTCCTCGCCGCTCCGCACCGTGAGTGACGCCCCCACGCCAGCCGTGGCAGTGGCCATCACGTCGAAACAGGTCATATCACATCTTCGGCGACGGCCGGTGCGCGCTGGGTGAGCGCCGAGGGACAGTAGTTCACCTGACCCTCACACCTGAGCAAGCGCGGCGCCTAATGCCCGCCGTAACCGTCCGGGTGCGCGCGCTGCCACTCCCACGCCGTGCCAACGAGCACGTCGAGGTCGTCGAAGGCGGGCGTCCACCCGAGTTCGGTGCGGGCCTTCGTGCTGTCCGCCACGAGGACGGGCGGGTCGCCTGCGCGCCGGCCCACCGCGACTTCATCGATGGCCTCCCCCGTTACGCGCCTGCACGCCTCGATGACCTCGCGCACGGAATAACCCGTGCCGCTGCCGAGGTTGTAGTTCCGCGCTTCGCCAGGCTTCAGCGCCTCTAGCGCGAGGAGGTGAGCGTTCGCCAAGTCGCTGACGTGAACGTAATCGCGGATGGCCGTGCCGTCTGGCGTCGGGTAGTCGGTGCCGAACACCTGGATGGAGGGGCGCTTGCCAGCAGCTACCTGCAACACGAGGGGGATGAGGTGCGTTTCGGGTCGGTGGTCCTCGCCCAAGGTCGCCGTTGCGCCCGCGGCGTTGAAGTAGCGCAGGGAGGCCGACGCGAGGCCGGTCGT
This sequence comes from Trueperaceae bacterium, assembly GCA_035703635.1. Lineage (GTDB taxonomy): Bacteria > Deinococcota > Deinococci > Deinococcales > Trueperaceae > JAAYYF01. The sequence continues at coordinate 47,035 of DASSXV010000076.1, forward strand.
GCTGGCCAGCCAGCCGAGCGCCCGCTCGATCATGAGTTTCGACTCGCCGTAGACGCTCTCCGGGCGCAGTGCGGCCGTCTCGGGGATGGGCACGGCGTCCGGGGTGCCGTAGACGGCGGCCGTCGAAGAGAGCACGAAGCGCCCAACGCCGCGCCGCACGGCCGTGTCAAGCAGCGCGAAAGTGGCGGCCGTGTTGGCGAGGAAGTACTTCGTCGGTTTGGCCATGCTCTCGCCGACCAACGAGGCGGCAGCGAAGTGGATGATGGCCTCGACGCCGTGCTGTGCTATGGCGTAACCCACCATGTCCTCGTCGGCTACGCTGCCGTGCACGAACGGCACGCCGTCCGGTACGGAGTCGCGGTGACCGGTCGAGAGTTCGTCGAGGACCACCACCTGATGGCCCTTCGCTAGGAGCGTCGCGACCGTTACCGAACCGATGTAGCCGGCGCCGCCGGTGACAAGGACATTCATGGCGCAGAGTCTAACTTCTCGCCCACCACGCCCCCGCGTGCGCGATACTGAGGAACCGAAGGCTGGAGGGCAGAACCCATGAGCACCCAGGCAGGGGCGGCGCGCCCCACGACACTAGTAAACGACGCAGGCCTCATCTGGTTCGACGGTGAGTTGGTGCCAGAAGAGCAAGCCAAGGTGAGCGTCCTCACCCACGCGTTGCATTACGGCACGAGCGTGTTCGAGGGCCTGCGGGCCTACGAAACGCCGCGCGGTGCGGCCGTTTTCCGCTTGCGCGAGCATGCGCGGCGGCTGCTGGACTCGGCCAAGATCCTAGGGATGCAGCCGAACCTCACCGTCGAGATGGTGGAGGCGGCCGTCGTCGACACACTGCGCGCCAACGGTAGGAAGCACGCCTACATCAGGCCGCTGATCTGGTACGGCGCCGAGACGCTCGGGGTCAACCCGCAACGCAACAGCCTGCACTTCATGGTCGCTACTCTGCCGTGGGGCAGCTACCTCGGCGAGGAAGTCATCCGCAAAGGCGCGCGCCTCATGACGAGCTCGTGGCGGCGCTCCGCTGGCGACATCCTTCCAACCAAGGCCAAGGCCGGCGGCAATTACGTGAACTCCGTGATGGCCAACCTCGAGGCCAAGGCCAACGGTTTCGACGAGGCGCTGCTGCTAGACAAGCAGGGTTTCGTGGCAGAGGGCTCGGGTGAGAACGTGTTCCTCGTGAACGGCGGCGTCCTGCAGCCCATAGCTCACTCCGTGAACCTGCGCGGCATCACGCGCGACAGCGTCGTGCACATCGCCGAGGCACTCGGTAAGCGCGTTGAGCCCATCATGGCGACCCGCGACGAGCTGTACACGGCAGACGAGGTCTTCTTGGTTGGCACGGCCGCCGAGTTGACTCCGGTTGCAAGCCTCGACCGCAGGCAGATCGGCAGCGGCGAGGCGGGGCCGGTGTCCCTCGAACTGCGGGCGCAATACCTGGAGGTAGTGCACGGCAGGGTGGCTCAGTTCGACCACTGGTTGACTTACGTCGACGGTTGAGCGGCTGAAGACCCCGTGACTCCGCTTGCGCTTGCGCTGGTCGGCGGATCGGCGGTGCTGCACGCCACCTGGAACCTGCTCGCGAAACGCGCGCGCGGGGGCGCGGAGTTCGTGTGGCTGTTCGCGTGCCTCACGGTGCTCGTCTACGCGCCACTCGTCGTCGGTTACGTGTTGGTGGTGCGGCCGACGTTCACGTGGCAGCACGCGGCGCTTGCTGCGGGCTCGAGCGTGCTGCACGTCGGCTACTTCATCTGCTTGCAGCGCGGCTACCGCGTGGCTGACTTGTCGCTCGTGTACCCGACGGCGCGCGGCAGCGGCCCAGCCATCGCCACCCTGTTGGCCATCCTGCTCTTGGGTGAGCGGCCGGGGGTGCAGGCGCTGGCTGGCACGGCGCTGGTCGTGGCGAGCGTGTTCGTGTTGGCTGGAGGTAACGGCGGCCGTCCTGGCGCGCGCAGCGGGCTGCGCTACGGGCTTTTGACTGGCCTCTTCATCGGTTGCTACACGGTGTTCGACGGTTACGCCGTTGGTCACGCCGGCGCGGAGCCGCTGCTGTACACCTACGCAGGCGAGTTGGGGCGCACGCTGCTCTTACTGCCGTTGGTAGCGCGGCGACTGCCGCAACTGCAGGTGGTGTGGCGAGCTCACCGGCGCGAAGCTTTCGGTATCGCGCTTCTCAGCCCACTCGCCTACCTGATGGTGCTGACTGCAATGCAGTTCACGCCTGTCAGCCTGGTGGCGCCGACGCGCGAGATCAGCATCCTGCTCGGCACCCTGCTCGGTGCGCGGCTACTAGCTGAAGGCGACACTCGGCGGCGCCTGACCGGCGCCGCCGGGATGGTCGTCGGTGTCACGCTGCTCGCGCTCGCGTGACGCGAGCCGACTCAGCGCTCAGTGCGGCGCTTGCGCCAGATGCGCGAGTGCGCCTTGACGGAGCTTGGCTGGTTGGCCCAATGGTGCTTGACGCGCGGAGCTGGTTCGCCGTCGTGGTAGCCGGCGCGGCGCAGGTCGGCGGCGCTGCGGTTCGCGCCCGTGCGGTTGAAGGTGTTGAAGCCGGAGGTCGTGTACATGCTGTATCTCCTTTGTTAGGGGGCGAGTGGCGGCACCAGGCCGCCTGATTAGTTGAGGCGCACTGTGCAGTGAGCCTGGCGAATGCGCACCCGCTTGCGCGGATCCGTGACCGAATTGGGTTGTCTGGTGGGCCGCGGGGAATTCCGCGCGGTTGCTTACCCGGGCGCTTGTTGAGGTGGGCGTGCGGGGCGTAGCCAGTCGGGTGTCGGGGCCATGCGGCTCCCGAGTCGGATAGCTATGCTACCAGATCGGGGGAGGGTAAGTCCAGCCGCCGCACACGCAAGTTCTCGGCTAAGGTAGGGCACAGGCGGAGGAGGCTACGGTGCCACAGGGCCAGCAACGCGAGGTAGTGATCGTCAGCGCCGTTCGCACGCCGATCGGGCGGCTTGGCGGCGCCCTTGCCAGCGTGCGCCCAGATGACTTGGCGGCGGTGGTGCTGCGGGCCGCGATCGAGCGCGCAGGCATCGACGCGGATGAGGTCGAGGAGGTTTACCTCGGCTGCGCCAACCAAGCGGGTGAGGACAATCGCAACGTGGCGCGCATGGCCACCCTCCTGGCGGGCCTGCCAGAGGCCACGCCCGCCGTTACCGTCAACCGCCTGTGCGCCAGCGGCCTTACCGCCGTGAACTTGGCTGCGCGCTCCATCCTCGCGGGCGAGGGTGACGTCTACGTCGTCGGCGGCGTCGAGAGCATGACCCGCGCACCGTACGCCATGGCCAAGAACTCGCGGCCGTTCGGCCCACCAGGCAACCAGACCGCGTACGACACCACCCTAGGTTGGCGCTTCCCTAACCCGCGTCTAGCGGAGCTGTACCCGCTCGAGGCCATGGGCGAGACAGCCGAGAACGTCTACGAGCTGAGCTGTGCCGGCGGCGTAGCCGGCGGGCCGATAACGCGCGCGCAGCAGGACGCCTTCGCGCTGCGGAGCCACGCTCGTGCCGTGGAGGCCATGAACGCCGGGCGCTTCGCTAACGAGATCGTGCCAGTGGCGGTCGGCGTTGGCCGCGACCAGACGGCGCTAGTTGAGCGCGACGAGCACCCGCGCTACCGCGTCGTCGGCAACCGGCTCGAGCTCGCCACCGACCTAGCGTCCCTCGCCCGCCTCGAACCCGCCTTCCGAGCAGGCGGCAGCGTAACGGCAGGCAACGCATCCGGACTCAACGACGGCGCCGCCGCCCTGGTGCTCATGAGCGCCGAGCGGGCACGCGAGCGCGGCGTGACGCCGCTGGCGCGCTGGCTGGCTTCCGGCGCCAGCGGCGTTAGTCCGCGCCTAATGGGGCTTGGCCCGGTTACGGCGACGCGCAAGGCGCTGCAGCGCGCAGGCCTAGGTGTGCAGGACCTCGACCTCATCGAGTTGAACGAGGCGTTCGCCGTTCAAGCCTTGGCCGTCATGCACGAACTGCAGCTTGGCGAGGAGTTGGTGAACGTGAATGGCGGGGCCATAGCCCTCGGTCACCCGCTCGGCTGCTCGGGCGCGAGGATCCTCACCACCCTCCTTCATGAACTCAAGCGTCGGGGCGCCGCGGCGGGGCGCTACGGGCTCGCTACCCTTTGTGTTGGAGTCGGCCAGGGCGAGGCAACGGTGATCGAGGCGCTGCATTAGCGGAGGCCGAGCAGCGCTTCGCTGCGCACGGCCGACAAGAGTACTTCACACCACGCGGCCCGCCAGAACCCTAGCCTTGCTGGATGGCGCCACGCTATCTCCTCAGGTCTGCCCTGCTGTTCTTCTGCCTCGTCGGCCTATCTGCATGCGGGTTCGCGCCGGGCGGCCAGGCGCACGGCTGTTCTGGCAGCGCATGTTGCCGCCACGATCACGCGCGGCCAGCCGCGCTCGGCGCCCTTGGCGCCACGCTTCCCACCACCCTGCACCCGACTGCGAGCGCACCGGTCCCCACCCCAACGAGGCGTTGGTCGGACGCCGCGGGCTGGCCAGGCGGCGAGGTCCCCGCCGCGAACGCCGTGGTGACGATCCTCGCTGGCGAAGTCGTACTCCTCGACGTCTCGCCGCCGCCTCTTGGCGGGCTGACGATCGCGGGTGGGCTCGTGTTCGACCGCAGCGATCTCGAGCTGACCGCAGACCACATCCTGGTAACTGGTGGGCTCTACATCGGCTCGGAGCAGGAACCGTTCGCGGAGCGCGCGGTCATCACCCTCACGGGCGACAAGGCGCCTGACGACGGCTGCCTCGGCGGCAACTACCTGGCGCTGCTGGACGGCACACTGGAGCTGTACGGCGACCCTAGGGGGTCGAGTTGGACGCGCCTGGCTGCCGACGCGGCGGCGGGAGACGACCACATCGTCGTAGACGACGTGACCGGTTGGCGCGTTGGCGACCTGCTCGCCCTCGCCTCGACCGACTATTACGCGGCCGACTACTCCACAAACACCGTTTACGACAAGCAAGTCGAGCAACGCGGCGTGACCGGCATCGAGGGCAACCGCCTCTACCTCGACGCTCCCCTCGCCTACGCGCATCACGGAACCGCGCAGACGTTCGCTGCTGGCAGTGGCAAGGCGAACACGGTGTTGCAGTCGCGCGCAGAAGTCGCGCGCCTCACGCGCAACGTAACGGTGCAAGGCAGCCGAGAAACTGCCGACCCAAGTAGCAGCAACTACCGGTTCGGCGGCCAGGTCATGGCCATGGGGCAAAGTCGCGTGAGGCTCGACTCGATCGAGTTGACGCGCATGGGCCAAGCGGGAATCTTGCTGCGCTACCCCGTCCACTGGCACCTGATGGGCAACGCTGGCGAGGGCAGCTTCGTGCGCAACTCCAGCCTGCATGGGCTGTACAACCGCTGCATCACGATCCACGGCACCAACGGCGTGCTGCTCGACGGCAACGCCGCCCACGACACGTTCGGGCACTGCTACTTCCTCGAGGACGGCGCGGAGACGGGCAACGTGCTGCGCGGCAACCTGGCGTTGCAGGTGCGTTCGCCTGCCGCCGCCGACGCGCTCTTGCCAACGGACAGCGGTCACATGGGCCCGGCCGCGTTCTGGATAACCAACCCAGCCAACTACCTGATCGGTAACGTCGCCGCCTCCTCACAAGGTTCGGGCTTCTGGTACTCGTTGCCTGAGCACCCGACGGGCCCGTCCTACGCCATGTTCGACGGCGCCAACATCTGGCCGCGCAGGACGCCCCTTGGCATGTTCGCGGACAACGTCGCGCACTCCAACAACGACGACGGCCTGCACGTCGACCGCGGGCCGCGCGCCGGCAGCCTGAGGGCCGAAACGGCGTCATACACCCCGCGCGTCAACCCGGCGGACCGCGACTCCGCGCCCGTGCAGGCGGAGTTCACGGGCTTCGTGGCGTACAAGCAGCGCAACGCCGGCGCTTGGTTCCGCGGTGACTCGACCGTCTTGCGCTCCGCGCTGCTCGTCGATAACGCCGTTGGCGTAACGTTCGCGTCCCGCTCGTCCGGTCTGGCAGACAGCGTGATCGTTGGTGAGAGCTCCAACCTCGGCACGCCGGAGAGCTGGGAGCCCGTCGGTGCTGACGGCCGCACGCTGCCGAAGCCGTGGGACCCGGATGTGGCCATCCGCGGTTTCGAGTTCTACGACGGCCCCGTGTACGTGACCAACACGCACTTCGAGGCGTTCGTGCCTAACGGGTTGCGCCAAGCCGCTGGCATCAGCGTGCTCGATTACACGAGCTTCTCGCTGAGCCCGCTCTCCTACGCCTCCGGCCTCTCGTTCGGTAGCGCCACGAACCGCGTGTGGCTCGAGACGCGCGACATGGCCACGTACGACGCAGCCACGACCGACTCGGGCGAGGACGGCTACCGCAGCGCCGTGTTCTTAGACCAGGACGGCAGCGTGACGGGCACGGCCGGGCGTTACGTGACCGTCATGAACCCCGTGTTGGCAGCGGCTAGCTGCACTTACCGCGCCGCGTGGAACGCCAACGTGTGCGACGGCCGCTACGCGAGCCTGACGCTGTCTGACGATGGCGCTACGGGGCAGGGCTTCGCTCCTCTGAACCTGAGGCGCGGCAACGAGGCGACGACGCACGCCATGTACGGCAGCCCTAACGGCGGGCCAGCGGAACCTAACCGCCATTACCGCAGCATCATCCGCCTAGGCTCCGAGTACGCGTACGAGCACACGCGCGGCACTCCGGCGGAGTTCAGCATCGGCTTGGGTGAGGTGAAGGCCGGGGATCGGCTCGTGGTTAGCGTCCCTTACCGCGGGGTGGAGAGCCCTGCGATCTACCGCGACTGGTGGATCGACTCACGCAGCCTCCTACCGCCTTACGGCAGCGTGGCCTCGTTGCGCACAGGCACCGAGACCGGCTACTACCTGGACGCTGGCTCGGGCCACCTCTACCTACTGTTGATGGTGCAGCCAGGTCGCGATTACGCGCGCGTGACGGTCTGCCAAACGCCAGGCTGCTGAAGCGCGTGGCTAGCGTTGGCTACTTGGCGCGTCTTGGTCGAGGAGACGTGCGCCTTCCTCGTCTGTCGCGACCTGCTGTAGCCGGCGCCTGAGGTGGCCGCGTCGTTCCGGACTGCGCAGCGCCTGCTCGTCGAGGCGCTCCATGAACACGAGCAGCAACTCGAAATGCTCACGCGCGAACGTGCTGCGCAGCACGTGCAGGTCGAACTCGAGGGCGTCATCCAACGCGGTCACGACTTGGAGTACCGCGTCGCGGTCGCCCTTCAGGAGCACCATGGCCACGTCGCTGGCGCGGCGCCCCTCACCGAAGCTGACACGCACGCCGTTGCGCAGCGCCTTCTGCAGGATGAGCGCCTGCGCGGTGAGGATGCGCCCTTGCAGGTCGTCGGGTGCTGGCAGCTTGGGTGCTCGCGGCTGACGCCTGGGATCGGAGTCGGCTGCTACCACCTTCAGTACGCCTTGGCGAAGATCACTTTGCGCGCGTAGCCGCTTGGGCGGCCGGTGTGCACGCACACGGTGCCCTCGGCGCTCGGAGCCTCGAAGGGGATGCAGCGCACCGTGGCCTTCGTCTCCTCCTGGATGGCCTTCTCGCTCTCCGGGTCACCGCAGTGCGTGGCGTAGACGAAGCCCAGCTCGACCATCTCCTTGAGTTCCTCGTAGGTGTTCGCGTGGTAGATGTGCTGCTCCCTGAACTCGCTGGCGCGCTGGAAGAGGGCGTCATGGAACGCCTCCAGTTCGCGCGGCACCCGCACGGCGAGTTCGCCGAGCGGAACGGGGCGCTTCTCGCCGGTCAGGCGATCCGCGAGCATGCCTACGCCCTGGTCGAGGTCCTTCGGCCCGATCTCGATGCGCAACGGCACGCCCTTCTGCTCCCACTCGTTGAACTTCCTGCCGGGCGAGAGGCCGTCGCGGTTATCGACCTTCACCCTCACGCCTTGTGCTACCAGCGCGGCGCGTAGGGCTTCGACTTCGCTTAGCACGCGCGCGGTCGCGTCCGCGTCGTTAGCGCGGTAGATGGGCAGGAGCACGACCTGGTGCGGTGCGAGCTTCGGTGGCAGTATGAGGCCCTTGTCGTCGCCGTGGGTCATGACGATCGCGCCGATGAAGCGCGTGCTGAACCCCCACGACGTGGTGTGCGCGAAAGCCTGCTGGTTGTTTACGTCGTTGAACGAGATGTTGAACGCGCGCGCGAAGTTCTCGCCCAAGTAGTGGCTCGTGCCCGACTGCAGCGCCTTCGCGTCACGCATCATGGCCTCGATCGTCAGCGTTGACAGGGCGCCAGCGAAGCGCTCGCCAGCCGTCTTCTCACCCTTGATCACGGGCACTGCGGCGTACTTCTCGGCGAACTCGGCGTAAACCTCGAGCATGAGGCGCGTCTCGGCGAGCGCTTCGTCTGCGGTGGCGTGCGCGGTGTGCCCCTCTTGCCACAGGAACTCCGTGGTGCGCAGGAACGGCCGCGTGCGCAGCTCCCAGCGCATGACGTTGCACCACTGGTTGTAGAGGAGCGGCAGGTCTCTGTAGCTCTGCACCCACTTGCTGTAAAGCTCGCCGATGATCGTCTCTGACGTTGGGCGGATGGCGAGGGGCTCCTCGAGCTCCTTGCCGCCAGCGTGCGTGACGATGGCTAGTTCAGGCGCGAAACCTTCGACGTGCTCGGCTTCGCGCTGGAAGTAACTCATGGGGATGAGCATCGGGAAGTAGAGGTTCTCGTGACCAGTGGCCTTGAACATGGCGTCGAGCTCGCGCTGGATGTTCTCCCACAGGGCGTAACCGTACGGCTTGATGACGAAGGCGCCGCGTACCGGCCCGAGGTCGACGAGGTCCGCACGGTAGACGATATCGTTGTACCAGGCGCTGAAATCTTCCGCCTGCGTTGGGAGAGTCTTCGGCTTCGACATGACGCCACAGCTTAGCAGGCACGCCCCGACGCGCGCTTTCTCCGCCAGCGTCTACGTGATCACTAGCGGCAGGTCGGTGAGCTCGATGACCTCGTCGAGCACGCCGCCAAGGAACTCCTCGAGCCACACCGGGCCGGAATGGCTGCCGAGGAAGAGGGCGTCGCAGCCGCGCTCGCGCGCCACGCGCGTGATCGCCTTGGCGATGGGGCCGTTGGCGCTGACGAGCTCGGCCGTGACGCCGAGTTCAGCCAAGTACGCGCCTGCACGTCCGAGGGGGCCAGCCGCGCTTGACGCGGGGACCGCCGACGGCTGACCGTCACCACCCGCCGCCCTGCGCTCGACGTACACGATGACAGGCGAGAGACCCCAGCGCAGCGCGAGGTAAGCGAGGGCGAACAGCGCCTCCTCCGACTTCGTCCCGCCGTCGTATGCGAGGAGCGGCCGCTGGAACCGCGGCTCGGCGTTGCCAACGATCAGGAGCGGTTTCGGGCAGCGCCGCATGAGGCTGCGGAGCCGAGCGTCGACCTCGCGGCCGCCGGTGAAATGCGCGGCGATCACCAAGTCGACGTAACGCGCCCGCTCACGCACCTCAGTTACGAGGTCGTGCGCCGCCCGCGCGAACTGGCCCGTCACCCCCGCCTTGAGACACGCCTCCTCGAGCCGCGCCCAGGCCGAATCGGGACTCAGCTCGCGCGTGTTGTTGGCGTCCGCCAGAGCCTTGGCGAGCGGGTCGTTAGTGGCCGTCGGCTTCGGGGCCCAGAGGGCGAACACGCGCGCGCCTTCCCTAGCCGCGAACGCCACGCCCGTGCGCACTACCACCGCGTCGCTGCTCGCGCCCGTGAGGATGAGCAGCACGCTGTCTGCTAGCACGCGCGCGGTGGCGTCCTTCAGTTCCGCCGCGCGTTCGTCCACGCTGCCCGGCCGGGTGCGCGCCAGGCCTTCGGCTAGTTGTGCGCCGTCCAGCTCCCA
>DASSXV010000009.1:0-36833 GCA_035703635.1 Trueperaceae bacterium
CGCAACGCGCACTTCACCATGCGTGACGCCAACGAACTCCAGGTCGAGATCTGGAACGAGGACACCACCGCCTTCCCGTTCACGGGCAACCCGAAGCTCGACCCGCGCAGCAACCCGGCGACGATCTTCGCCGTCGAGACGCGCCACTGGTACGAGTCTGACGGTGCGCGCGGCAACGAGCCGGCACCTGGCATCAAGAAGATCGTCGACATCATCGAGAAGGCCAAGACCGTCGGCACGGACGAGCAGATCGCGCTTGCGAAGGAGCTCTTCCAGCACTCCGCCACGATGATCTACGGCTTCGGTACCGTCGGCCTCACGCCGATGGTGCAAGGCGTAGTCGTAGTCAACGACGCCCTCATGAACGTTCCGCCCGTAGTCGCGAACGACTGGCCGCTCCGCACGCCAGGCGACGCCCGCCCCGAGCAGTTCTTCTACAAGACCGAGTAATCAACTAGCAGCCCGGTCGGCCCACCACCCGGTGGGCCGACCCTAGCTACGGGCTACCCGGGTGCGTGAACGTCAGTCGCGCGCTCACCGAGTTCCGAGTAGTCCGTCAAGGAGACGCTGTAAGTGCATTGGTTCATCCTCAAGCGACTATTGCTGCTGCCGTTCCTGCTCCTGATCTTCTCGATCGTCTCTTTCGCGCTCATTCAGGCGCCGCCTGGCGACTTCCTCACTAGTTACGTAGCTGAGCTGGCTGCTGGTGGCACCTCGATCGATCAGACGCAGATAGAAGCGTTGCGTAACCGTTACGGGCTGGACCAGCCCATGTACGTCCAGTACGGCAAATGGGTGGGCAACCTGCTGCGAGGCGACCTCGGCGTTTCGCTCGAGTGGCGCCGCGCTAACAGCGAGTTGATAGGGGAGAGGCTCCTCCTCACGCTCATCCTCACGACTTTCTCCCTGATATTCACGTGGGCCGTCGCCATCCCGATCGGTATCTTCTCGGCCACGCGCCAGTACTCTTTTCTTGACTACGTATTCACGATCCTCAACTACATCGGGCTTGCGACGCCCAACTTCCTGCTGGCGCTCGTGCTTATGTGGGTGGCGTTCGACAACTTCGGCGTGACCGTCACCGGCCTCTTCTCGCCGCAGTTCCTCGACGCGCCGTGGAGCTGGGCGCGCGTGGGTGACCTCCTCAGCCACATCTGGCTACCCATGATCGTCCTCGGAGTTGCAGGCACGGCGCAGATAGCGCGCGTCGTGCGCGCCAACCTGCTCGACGAGCTGAGCAAGCCGTACACCGAGATGGCCAGGGCCAAGGGTCTGCCAGAGTGGAAGCTCGTCCTCAAGTACCCGACGCGCGTTGCCATCGCCCCAGTAGTCAGCACCTTAGGTTGGTATCTGCCGCAACTCCTGTCAGGCGGCCTCGTCGTCTCGGTAGTCATGAGCCTGCCGACGATCGGCCCGCTGCTCCTGCGCGCCCTCATCGGCCAGGACATGTACCTCGCAGGCACCATCATCTTGATCTTCTGCCTGCTCGCCGTAGTTGGCACGCTCCTCTCCGACATCCTCCTGGCCGTACTTGACCCGCGCATCAAGCTGGAGAACTCATGACGGACATCACCGCAGGGGCGGCGCAGAACGCGAAAGAACCCGCCGTTTACGTCACGCCGGCCTGGAAGCTCACCTGGCTGCGCTTCACCAAGCACAAGCTCGGCGTCATCTGCCTCGGCGTAGTCGCCGTCATCACCCTCACGGCGCTGGCTCCAGAGTTCTTCAGCACCGCCGACCCCAACGTGACGAGCGCTCGTCGCGCCTACATCCCGCCGCAGGTCATCCGCATCTTCCACGAAGGCCGCCTCGTGCTGCCGTTCGTGTACGAGGTGGAGGGCGCCCGCAACGCCCGCACGCTCAAGATGGAGTGGGCTAAGGACACGAGCACGCGGGTGCCAGTGAGGCTGTTCGCCCGCGGTTACTCGTACAAGCTCTTCGGCTTCATCCCGTCCGACATCCACCTGGTCGGCTTCGGGAGCGCTAGCGCTCCCGCCACCGGCCACGTCCTCGGCACCGACCGCCTCGGGCGCGACCAGTGGTCGCGGCTCATGTACGGCACGCGCATCTCGCTCTCGATCGGGCTCGTCGCCGTCGCCATCAGCACGCTCTTGGGCATCGTTCTCGGCGGCATCTCCGGCTACTTCGGGGGCCTCGTCGACAACGTCATCCAGCGCATCATCGAGCTGCTGCAGGCCATCCCAGCCATCCCGGTCTGGTTGGCCCTGTCGGCCGCATTGCCGCGCACCTGGTCGGTGAGCACCGTTTACTTCGCCATCACCGTCATATTGGCGCTGCTCGGCTGGACGCGCCTCGCACGCGAAGTACGTGGCCGCTTCCTGAGCCTGCGCGAGGAGGACTTCGTGACGGCGGCCCGCCTCGTCGGCGCCAGCCAGAGCCGCATCATCTTCGCGCACATGGTGCCGTCGTTCGCTAGCCACATCATCGCGGCCGTCACTTTGGCGGTGCCCGTGATGATCCTCAACGAGACGTTCCTCAGTTTCCTCGGCCTCGGCATGCGCCCACCAGCCATCAGCTGGGGTGTCATGCTTCAGGAGGCGCAGAACCTGCAGTCGGTAGTGAACGCCCCCTGGCTCCTCATCCCGGGCCTGTTCGTGATAATCACCGTACTCGCCCTCAACATCTTAGGAGACGGTTTACGCGATGCCGCAGACCCCTACAGCCACTGAACCCCCCGTAGCAGCAGCCACGCCGCTGCTCTCGGTGAGGGACCTCAAGACCTACTTCGAGCTCGACGACGGCACCGTGCGCGCGGTCGACGGCGTGAGCTTCGACGTCATGCCAGGCGAAGTGCTCGGCATCGTGGGGGAGAGCGGCTGCGGCAAGAGCATCACCATGAAGTCGATCCTCAGGCTCGTGGCGGCGCCAGGCCGCATCGTGGGAGGCGAGATCCTCTACAGGCCGGACCAGACGGGCAGGGCGCGCGGCAAGGAGAGCGAGGTAGACCTCGTCAAGCTCCGCAAGGATGGCCGCCGCATGCGCAACATCCGCGGTGGCGAGATAGCCCTCATCCCGCAGGAGCCGATGGCGTCGTTCAGCCCCCTGCACACCATCGGCGAGCAGATCGTCGAGACCATCCGCCTGCACCAGAACGTCACGGCGCGTGAGGCGCGCGCCATGGCCATCGACCGGCTGCGCGAGGTCGGGGTGCCGAGCCCTGAAGAGCGCATCGACTCGTACTCGTGGCAGCTGTCAGGTGGGTTGAGGCAGCGCGCCATCATCGCCATGGCGCTCTCCTGCCGCCCCAAGCTCCTGGTGGCTGACGAGCCTACGACGGCCATCGACGTGACGACGCAGGCGCAAGTCCTCTCCCTCCTGAGGGACCTGCAGGAGGAGCACGGGTCGTCCATCATCTTCATCACGCACGATCTCGGCGTGATCGCGCAAGTCGCCGACCGCGTGGTCGTCATGTACTTGGGTCGCGTCATGGAGCGCGGGCCGGTCGACGACATCTTCCACAACCCCAAGCACCCGTACACGAAGGCGCTCCTGCGCTCGGTGCCCAACATGAACAGCGAGCCGCGCGCCCTGTTGCCGACCATCGAGGGCTCCATCCCGCACCCGCTGCATAAGCCACGCGGTTGCCCCTTCCACCCGCGCTGCGCAGACGCCATCCCAGGCGTGTGCGACGTGCACGTGCCCGCGCTCTACCCGGAGAGCGACGAGCAGCCGGTGGCCTGCTTCCTGTTCCACCGTGAGGTAGCAGATGAGTGACCGCGTGGTGACGAAAGCGCAGCTCCCGGCTGAGCGCCTGCTCGAGGTGCGCAACCTCAAGAAGTACTTCCCGATCAAGGGCGGCGCGTTCGGCCGCACCGTCGGCGCCGTCAAGGCCGTCGACGACGTGAGCCTGCACGTCGACACCGGCGAGATCCTGAGCCTCGTAGGTGAGAGCGGTTGCGGTAAGACGACGACGTCGCGTTGCGTCTTGCGCGCCATGGACCCTACGTCTGGCGAGGTCCTCTTCCGCCGAGCCGCCGACGACGTCATCGACGTCGCCAAGCTCCCTAACCGCGAGCTGCGGCCACTGTGGCGCGAGATGCAGATGATCTTCCAGGACCCGTTCGGTTCGCTTAACCCGCGCAAGAACCTCTTCGAGATCATCGGAGAACCGCTCCTCGTCAACGGGGTCGCCAAGCGTCAGGAGCGCATGGACCGCGTTGCGGAACTGCTCAGCCTCGTTGGACTGCGCGGCGAGTACATGCACCGTTACCCTCACGCCTTCAGCGGTGGGCAACGGCAACGCGTTGTCATCGCGCGTGCCCTTGCCCTCAACCCCAAGCTGGTGGTGGCGGACGAGGCCGTGTCTGCCCTCGACGTGTCCGTGCAGGCGCAGATCCTCAACCTGCTACTCGAACTGCAGGACCGCCTCGGGCTGTCTTACATGTTCGTGGCGCACGACCTTAGCATCGTCAAGCACATCAGCCACCGCGTCGCCGTCATGTACGTCGGCAAGATCGTAGAGACGGCCAAGACCGAACCGCTCTTCGAGGCGCCGTTACACCCGTACACTTCTGCCCTGATGGGCGCGGTGCCGCAAGCGGACCCCCGCAGGCGCAGCGAGATGTTGAGGCTGGAGGGCGAGGTGGCCAACCCAGCCAACCCGCCGTCGGGGTGCTACTTCCACCCGCGCTGCCCTTACGCCAACGAGCGTTGCATGACCGAGGCGCCAGCGTTGCGCGAGGTGCGCCCCGACCACTTCGTCGCCTGCCACCGCGCAGAGGAGCTCGACCTGCCTGGCATCGAGCACGGCTCGGCGTTGCCCGTCTACCAGCAAGCAGCGACGGCGAACTGAGTATCTGACCATGGAACGCGCGCCGAACGTGGTCGTCATCATGGCCGATCAGTTCAAGGCTAGCGCCAGCAGCCTTTACGCCGCCTCCGGCACGGCGACCCCAGCACTAGAGCGCCTCGCGGCGGAGGGCGTGACTTACCGCCACGCGCTGACGCCCCATCCGCTGTGCGTTCCCGCGCGCGTCTCGCTGTTCACGGGGCAGTACCCGCACGGCCACGGCGCCCGGACTAACGAGGGCGGCATGCCAGCCGGGGCGGATCACGCCTTCAGGCTGTGGAAAGCGGCCGGCTACAGCACCGCGTTGATCGGCAAGAACCACTGCTTCGAGGAGCCAGCGGATCACGACCTGTTCGACGTGTGGTGCGAGGTGGGCCACGAAGGCCTGACGTCAGCGCGCCCAGCCAGGGGCATGGAGTGGTTCAGGCCCGAGGCGGCCGTCGCGGCAGCGCACGCCACGCGCCGCGCGATGCCGCGCCAGGGTGCGGCGCTCTCGTACGCGGTAACGGACTACCCGCTGACTGACTACTCCACCGGCCTAGTCGCAGGTCAGGCGGCGCGCTACTTAGAGGAGCGCGCTGGGGCCGACAGGCCGTTCGCCCTATGGGTCTCGTTCCCCGACCCGCACACGCCCTACGAGGTGCCGCGGACCTACTTCGATAGTGCGCTTGCTGGCGACCCGCAGCCTGCGCCAGCCGAGCCATACGACATGCCGGGCGCGCCAGAACGCAACCGCGTGCTGCGCAGGCTGCTTGACGTCAGCCGCGAGGACCACGCGGAACAGCAACGCCTCCTCGCCGCCTACCTCGGAATGGTGCGCTTCGTAGACGACGGCGTCGAGCAGCTCATGGCTGCCTTGGACCGCAGCGGCCTGCGCGAGTCGACGGTCGTCGTGTTCCTCTCCGATCACGGCGACTTCGCCCTCGAGCACGGCATGACGCGCAAGGGCGGCGCCTTCTACGACTGCCTCACGCGCGTGCCGCTCGTCGTTTCGTGGCCGGGGCAGTTGCCAGCTGGGGTGGTGGACGAGTCGCTCGTCAGCCTCGTCGACGTGCTGCCCACGGTCTTGGCGCTGCAGGGGCTCGAGCGACCTCCCGGCATGCACGGCGCGCCGCTGCCGACGGTCACCGACTACGCCCCGCGAGCCGCGGCCTTCTCCGAGTACGGTGCGGGGGGACCGCCGTTCAGGCTCGAAGACCTGGACGCCAGCGGCGCCAAGGGCCTCGAGGCGGTGAAGGCAAGCCTCGAGTGGCGCGAAGCGGAGGGCAGGCGCAGGATGGTGCGCACCCGCGACTGGAAGTACGTTACCGACTCCATGGGTGACCTAGACGAGCTCTACGACCTGAAGGCAGACGCGCTAGAACACACGAACCTGGCACTTGACCCAAGGTACGCAGGCAAGCGCGCTGAGCTGAGGGAGCTACTGAACGACTGGGACCACAGGACCGCGAGCGCTAGCGCGGCGCTAACTCCAACGACCATCAGCAGGGCGAAAGGGAACTCATGAACTACGTCTACAAGACCTCCGGCCTCAAGCGCTACCGCTTTCCGACGCACACCAACGAGCTCGTCATGGACCGCGCGGAGGCAACAGCGAGCGAGAGCTTCATCAGCGTCATGGAGCCTGGCGAGGCCCCGCCCCTGCACAAGCACGACGACACGGAGCAAGTCTTCTATGTCCTCGAGGGCGAGGGACGCCTCGAGATAGGGGCGGACGCGCGCTTCGAGGGGCACCTCGTGCCAGGCGACCTCGTGAGGGTGCCGCCAGGCACGTGGCACCGCGTTCACTGCGTGTCCGACGTCGCCCTCAAGTACCTCGTCGTCGACTGCTTCCCTGGCGGCCGCCCGAAGCACGAGCCTACCTGGGACTCTCACGTCGCCGTCGTGTGTGAGCAGAACGGCTGGGACATGTCCGAGGTGGTGGGCGACTGAGCCGCCTGGCCAACGGGGGAGCCGTTCCGCCAGCGTGAGCACAATGGAGGCGGCCCCACCACTCACCCCGAGGACCGTCATCGGCACGTGGCTGCCGTTGGCGCTGAGTTGGCTCATCATGACGTCTGAGCTCGTGATCGCGGCCGCGTTCGTGGCGCGCATGGCGAGTCCGGAGCTCAACTTGGCGGCCTGGGGCATCGTCTTCGCGATCTCCGTGACCATCCAGGCCACGGCGCAGACGCTCCTGCCGACCGGCGCCGCCCTCGCCTCCGACGCTAACGCCTACGCACGCTTGCGCACATACGCCATGCGCCTGCTGCTCGCACTGACGGGCCTGCAGCTACTCGTGGCGCTGACGCCGCTATATGGCGTGGTCATGCGGGGCATCGGCGCGCAGCAGGAGATCGTCGACATCGCGCGCCTCGGTGTGCTGCTCATGGTGCCATACGCGTTCGGGACGGGCTTCCGCCGCTTCCAGCAGGGCGTGCTCATCCGCTACGGCGACGCGCGGGTCGTCGTATGGGGCTCGGTGCTGCGGATCTTGTGCCTCACGGCCGTCCTGACGGTCAGCGCCGCCACGGGGGCCGTCTCCGGCGTGGTGGCGGCCTCTGCGGCCGTGGTAACCGGCGTGCTTGCCGAGGCGCTCTTCACGCAGGTGAAGGTGGTCCCCGTTCTTGCTGGCCCACTGCGCGGGCAGCCACTCGGTCCGGCCATGACGTTCGGGCGCTTCACCAGGTTCGTCTGGCCGCTCGTCGTCATGACGGTGCTCACGATGCTCGTGCAGTCGTTCGTCGCCGTCGCGCTTGCGCGCCTCCCACTCTCGCTCGAGTCGCTGGCCGTGTGGCCCGTACTGTGGGGCTTCCTGATGCTGTGGCAGAGCCCAGGCATGGCGTTCACGGAGGTGGTGATAAGCCTCGTGCGCCGGCCAGGCGCCGTACCGCTGCTGCGCAAGTTCACCCTGGCGGCCGCCTTCGGCTTCACGGCGGCACTGCTCGTCGTGGCCGCGACGCCCCTCGCGCGGGTCTGGTTCACGAACGTCTCCGGGTTGCAGTCGGACCTGGCGCAGTTGGCGGGCGGCGCCCTGTGGTTCGGCACCCTCATGCCCGCCCTGCGTGTCCTCATCAGTTGGTACCAAGGAGTCATCATGTACAGCGAGCAGACGCGCTCCATCATGGAGTCAATCCTCCTCTTCCTCGCCGTCGGCTTGGTCGGTCTGTACCTTGGCGGCACCCTCACGAGCGTTGCAGGCATCTACGTCGGCATCGTGGCGTTCTCGTTGGCGTTCGCCGCCCAGGCGGTGTGGCTTCGCCACCGCAGCCTGCCCTTCGTGCGCGCCGCGCTTCGGGATGGAGTCGTGCGGTGACGCGCACGCGCCCGAACCTGCTCCTCGTCATCACCGACCAGCAGCGCGCCGACACGGTAGCGCCGGGCGGTCCGTGCCTCACACCCAACCTGCAGCGCCTGGCGCTGGAGGGCGCGCGCTTCGAGCGCTGCTACGCGACTAACCCCATCTGCTCCCCATCGCGGGCGAGCCTCTTCACCGGCCACCTCCCGCACAGCCATGGCGTGACCGACGTTACCCACGCCGTGCCAGCCCCCGAAGCCGACTTGCGCCCCGACATGCCGTTCTGGTCGCGCGAACTGGCGCGCGCCGGTTACCGCACCGGTTACTTCGGCAAGTGGCACGTGGAGCGCACCGACCACCTCGAGGAGTACGGTTTCGGCGAGTACGAGACGGAGCTGCGGCTCGTCGGGGTCAAGGAGCACCGCGGCGCCCTGACGCGCTCCCTCAAGGTGTCACGGCCCGGCTACCGCGACCTGCTCGTCGCTGGCGTCGCTGACGTGCCAGCCGACCAGACTCCAGAGCACGCGCTCGTCACGAAGGGCGTCGAGTTCATCGAGCGCGCCGCTCCCGGCGAGCCGTGGGCGCTCGTCGTCAGCACGGAGGCCCCGCACGACCCGTACATCGCGCCGCGGGAGTACTTCGACCTTTACGACCCGTCCGACGTCGAGCCGCCCGTCAGCTTCGCCGACCCCATGACGGACAAACCCGCCATCTACCGCCGCATCCGCGAGGCGTGGCGCGACCTGACGTGGGACGACTTCGCGTTCGCGACCACCTGCTACCGGGCGTTATGCAGCATGCTCGACGACCAGGTCGGCCGCCTCCTCGCCGCGCTCGACGCCACGGGGCAGACGGAGGACACGCTCGTGGTGTTCACGTCAGACCACGGCGACTACCTGGGAGCGCACGGCCTGCTCTTCAAGGGCGCTCCTGCTTTCGAGGAGGCGTACCGCGTGCCACTCATCATGCGCGGGCCCGGCGTGGTGCCTGGAGTGGTCATTCCGGGTCCCGTCAGCCTTCTCGACCTGCCGCGCACCCTCGTGCGGCTGCTCTTGGGCGAGGAGTTCGACTGTCAGGGCGCGGAGTTGACGGGGCACCTGACTGGCGCGGGCGTGGGCGCGGCGGGTGAGGCGTTCGCGGAGTTCCACGGCCAGCGCTTCCGTTACACCCAGCGCGTGCTGTGGCGCGGCAGCTGGAAGTACGTCATGAACGGCTTCGACGAGGACGAGCTCTACGACCTCGCGGCCGACCCTGGCGAGTTGCGCAACCTAGCCGCTGACCCGGAACACCGCGCTGCGCTGCAAGACATGGTGCGGCGCATGTGGCGCTGGGTGAGAGACACGGGCGACGAGACGCTCGCGGAGGCGCACTACGGCATGTTCCGCTTCCTGCCGCTTGGGCCGGACGCGTCCTAGGGCAGCTGCCGGGGGGCGGCAGGGGGCGCGCCGCCTGCGCAGGGTACGTGACGGCCACGCACCTGGCCCGGATCGGCGGGCACATGTGCTGCCAGGTGAGCATCTCACAGGCGCCGTTGGCCTACACTCCCACATGCCGCTAGATGCTGACGAGCCCCGCACCCACCGCGGCAGGGGCGCGCAGGTCAACCCCGCCAACCGCTTCAGCGAGCTAATGGTCGAACTTGACCCGGACGAGGTCGAGGCTGGCGACCTGCGCGTGCGCACGCGCTATCTCGACGACACCTCGCGCAGTGTCATCACACGCAACTCGAGCCCGGACGTCGGCTTCAGCGCCAGCCTCAACCCCTACCGCGGCTGCGAGCACGGCTGCGCGTACTGCTACGCGCGCCCGACTCACGAGTACCTAGGCCTCTCGGCCGGGCTCGATTTCGAGCGCGTCATCCTCGTCAAGCGTCACGCCGCGGCGCTCCTCGAGGCCGAGCTGAAGCGGCCGTCTTGGGAGCCGACGATGCTGATGCTCTCGGGCATCACTGACCCTTACCAACCGGTCGAGGCGCGCCTAGGCATCACGCGCGCCTGCCTCGAGGTGTTGGCCAGCTACCGCAACCCAGTGGGCGTGATCACTAAGAACGCTCTCGTAACGCGCGACCTGGACGTGCTAAGGGAGCTGGCGGCCTGGGGCGGCGTGCGGGTGACGGTCTCGATCACGACGCTCGACGAGGCGCTGCGCGCCAAGCTCGAGCCTCGCACCTCGACCGTCGCCAACCGACTTTCCGCGATCGAGAAGCTGGCGGGCGCGGGCGTGCCGGTGGGGGTGAACGTCGCTCCGATCGTTCCCGGCCTGACCGACTCAGAGGCGCCGCGGATACTTCAGGCGGCAGCGGCGGCCGGCGCCAGCCATGCCGGCTACACGCTCATGCGGCTCCCAGGTGCTGTGGCGGCCATCTTCGAGGAGTGGCTAGACGAGCATGCCCCGCTGCGCAAGCAGCGCGTGCTCAACCGCGTCCGCGACGTGCATGCAGGACAGCTCCACGACAGCGAGTTCGGCAGGCGCATGCGCGGCGAGGGCCCGTACGCGGAGCAGGTGAGGGCGCTCTTCCATAGCGCACGCGAGCGCGCGGGCATTCCGCGGCGCGTGCCAGCGTTGGTGAGCACGGAGTTCCGCGTGCCGGGGCGCGTGGTGCAGGGAGCGCTGTTCGACAACTGATCTTGCGCACGCTTACAGGTCCGTCGGCCGAGCGCCTCGGCGTAAGCGCCGCTCAGCTCTCTGCTTGCTCCTCGTACGCCGCCCGCGTCTCTGCGTTCATGGGGTAGCTCCCCTTGATGGCCGCGCCAGCGAGGATGCGGCTCTCGATGAACGCTTCCTCGCGCTCCTTCTGGTACGCGGCTGCCGCCACCTCAGCGGCCAGGTGGCGCGGTATCACCACCACGCCCTCCGCGTCGCCGACGATCACGTCGCCGGGCCTTACCTGCACCCCGCCGCACGTTATGGCCACGTCGAGGTCCTCTGGGTGGTGAGCGATGAGGTTGGTGTTGGCGTTCATGCCGCTCGAGTAACTTGGCAGGTCGAGGCCGGCGATGAACGGCCCGTCGCGGAACGGCCCGTCGCTGACTATCCCCGCCGCGCCGCGTACTTGCATGCGGGCGACGAGCATCCCGCCCATGGTGCCGCACGACTGGTCGGCGCGCGCTTCTATCACCAGTACTTCGCCCGGCCGGATCTCGTCAGCGATGCGACGCTGCGGGTTGGTGTCGAGCTTCCACTGCTCCAAGGTGTCGAGGTCCTCGCGCGCGGCGATGTAACGCAGCGTGCGTGCCACGCCGATCATGGTGCCCTTCGTTGGGTTGAGGCGCTGCACGCCGAAGACGACGCGTGACTTGAAGCCGTGCATGTACAGCACCGTGGCCAGGGTGGCGGTGCTCGTCTGCCGTAGTTGGGCCTCTACGGTCGGGTCGAGGGGGAGGGGGTCAAGCGCCACGTTCTGCCTCCTTCGCAAGGGCGGCGTCGCGCCGCGCTTGCGTGTCTGGCGCCAAGGTTGGCGCCTCAGTTGAGTAGCCGTTAGCCGAGTAGTCGTAGCCCTCGAGCACGTTGGCGCTGCGCTCGACGTCGCGCGAGGCGGCGTAGTGGGCCCAGATGACGTCGATCTTGCCGTGCTCGTCGAACTCGTACCACTCCGAGCCGCGGATGTACTCGCCAGCTCGCGGCTTCCAGTGGGTCCACTCGACGCAGATCTGCTCCCCGTCGCACACGAGGCGGTCGATGGTCCAGCGCGAGTCCAGGCGGCTGACGAACCCGATCCACAGGTCCTCGATGGCTGTGCGCCCGAGGTAGGGTCCGCCAGCGTTGGGCGGGAAGTAGTGGCGGCAGTCTGCGGCTAGGTAGCGCGCGAAGAGCTCGCGACTCGCCGAGTTGCACGCCTCGAAGTAGCCGCGTACGGAGTCGATCATGTGCTTGCGTTTGGCCTCGTCTATCATCCTGTTTACTCCTCAGCTCCGGAAGCGGTGGTCGCTTCTTGCGGTTCAAGCGTTACTAGCCAGCCCTCGACGACCCTTAGGTGGTCGTCCATGGCGGCCGCGGCGGCGGCGGCGTCTCCCGCCGCCACGGCTTGCAGCACGGCGGCGTGGCCTGCGTGCGCGCGCCGTGCGGCGCCTGGAAGGTGGGCGCCGGCGCGCCTCACGTCGAGCTGCCTGTCGATCAGCGGCTCGAGCACGAGTTGGAAGAGGGGGTTGCCCGTTACCGCCGCCACGAGCTGGTGGAACTCGAGGTCTGCCCAGGCGTACTCCTCGTAGGCGTCCTCGCCGGCCTCTAGCCGCTCGACGAGGTCGGCGCCGAGGGCGAGGTTGACGGCGAGGGGGGCCAGGTTCGGGGTGGTGGCGGCGGTCGCGGCGGCCGCTGCGATGCTCGGCTCGAGCGCGTGGCGGAGTTGGAATAGGTGAGCGAGGGAGACGTTGTTGCGCACGAGGTAGAGCGCGAGCGGCCGCGTCACCGAGCCGCTCACCATCGGCACGACGAAGGCGCCGACCCCGGGGCGAACCTCGATCAGGCCGCGTTCGGCCAGTGTCCGCAGCGCCTCGCGCACCACTAGCCGGCTGACTTGTAGGCGGGTGGCGAGTTCGCGCTCCGGCGGTAGTCGCTGGCCCGCGCTCAGGTTCTCGCCGACGATCTGGGCAGCGAGCTGATCGGCAACGGTGGCGGCCAAGGAGATGCGGGTGGCGGGCCCGAGCGCGAACTCCACCTTGCCTTGTGCCTTGTCGTCACCGTCCACGTTCGTCCTCCAACCATCCCGCGACTAACCTGCGGTCTTATGGTATGACCAGACTGAAGCGAGGATACCGACGCGCCACGAGCAGTGTCAACTCACCGCCTGCGCGCCATTGCCTTGGAGGAGTCAGATGAAAGTCCTCATCACCGGCGCCAGCGGGCGCGTGGGCACCGCCGTAAGGCCCTACTTGCGGCGCAACTTCGACTTGCGACTTACGGACCTACAACCACCAGCGCCGGCCTGCGCTAGCAACGAGGAACTCCACCTCGGCGACCTGGCCGACCCCGCCGCCGTGGCGGCAGCGGTGGCCGGCGTCGACGCCGTCATCCACTTAGCCTGCGTGCACGGACTTGGCCTCGACTTCGACGCCTCACTTGACGCCAACTACCGCGGCACGCTCAACCTCCTCCAAGAGTCGGCGCACGCGGGCGTCAAGCGCTTCGTCTACGCCAGCAGCCACCACGTCCTTGGCGCCTACCCGCGCGCGGGTTTCTCTGCGGACGGCAAACCCGTCGCGCCAGACGCCTTCTACGGTCTGAGCAAAGCGTTCGGCGAGGCGGCCTGCGCCATGTACGCGTTGCGTTTCGGGTTACCGACCTTCGTCGTCAGGATCGGCAACGCCGACCCACGGGTCGGCGACGAGCGCAGCCTGCGCATGTGGACAAGCGCAAAGGACCTAGCCGAGCTGTTCACGCTCGGCCTGCGCATGCCGGGCCTCGGGCACGAGGTCGTGTACGGCACCTCCATCTGCCCGGAACCGCTCTTCGATAATCGGCGCGCCTTCGAACTCGGCTACCAGCCGCGCGACCGCTCAGATGACAACCTCGCCCCTGACTACCTAGGCGCGGACGACATGGGGCCGGAGCGCGGCAGGCAGCGAGTTGGCGGCGCTTACGCCGTCGCCCCGCTACCTAGGGTTCAGGAGCGGTCATGAAAGTCACGAGCGTCGAGACGACCATCGTCGAGATCCCCTTCGACGACGGCGGCAGGGGCGTAGGCATCACGCCGACCACGTGGAACACCCTCGAGATCCTCCTCGTGCGCGTCACGGACGACGAAGGCAACGAGGGTTGGGGAGAGGGGTTCGGCTACTTCACCGTCGATGCAACCAAGGCGCTGGTCGACCGCCTGATAGCCCCCGTCCTCCGGGGCGAGGTCGTAGAAGACATAGGGGCCTGGAACCTCGTCATGCAGCGGCGCCTGCACCTGTTCGGGCGCTACGGCGTGACCATGTTCGCCCTTTCCGGCGTCGACATGGCGCTATGGGACCTGGCGGCCAAGCGCGCAGGCGTGCCGCTCTTCCGTTTGCTCGCCCCAGGGGCGAATGCGCGGCGCGTGCCGTTCTACGCGAGCCTGGTGCGCTACGCGGACGCCGACCTGATAGCCCGCACGTCCGTCATGGCGTTGGAGGCGGGCTTCACCGGCTTGAAACTCCACGAGTTGACGCTGCCTGACATCGCGGCTTGCCGCGCAGCCGTTGGCGCGGACGTGCCGCTCGCGGTCGACGTGAACTGCAACTGGTCACTCAGCCAGGCGGCCGCGCTAACGCCGGCCCTCAAGGACCTCGGCGTCTCGTGGCTGGAGGAGCCCGTGTTCCCACCAGAAGACTACTCGTCGCTGGCCAGTCTGCGCGGCGCAGGCCTCAAGCTCGCTGCGGGCGAGAACTGGTGCACCGCGGAGCAGTTCGCGGCGGCGCTGCGCGCGGGTGCCGTCGACTACGCGCAGCCAAGCGTCACCAAGGTCGGCGGCGTGACGGAGTTCTTGCGGGTCGCCGAACTCGCGCGCGAGTACGGCACGCCGTTACAGCCGCACTGCCCATACTTCGGTCCCGGCTTCTTCGCCAGCCTGCACTTAGCGGCTGCGCTGCCTGAGGTCAGGGAGTTGGAGTACCACTTCGTCGAACCGGAAGCGTGGCTTGCCCACCCCGGCACGCCTGGCGCGGACGGCACGTTCGAAGTCCCGCAGGTACCAGGAACAGGGTTCGCCCCCGACGCCCGAGTCCTCGAGCGTTACACGCGCGGGCCACGCTGAGGCGCGGCGGCTAGCCGCAACGCCATCAGCGCGCCACGTCGCTCGCGCCGCTACCCGCGGCGAGCGCCTCGACTTCGCTCAGGTCTAGGTCTGGCAAGTCGCCTGCCCAGGTGGACTTCAACGAGGCACACGCCACGCCGAGCGCTAGCGCCTTAGCGGGGCCACTCT
The DNA here is from genome assembly GCA_035703635.1 of Trueperaceae bacterium. Lineage (GTDB taxonomy): Bacteria > Deinococcota > Deinococci > Deinococcales > Trueperaceae > JAAYYF01. Next base: position 14,968 of record DASSXV010000009.1, read on the forward strand.
CGCGCAATAGACCGCTCAAGAAGCCAGCGAGGAAGGCGTCTCCCCGACCGATGCGGCCGTCGGCGGCGCTCGGAAGCGCGGGTTGCTCGATGTCGCCTTCAGGCAGGCCGTGGGCGCTCGCACCTGCGGGGCCCCTCGTCATGACCACCAGCGCGCCGGGGGCGGCGCTCCGAACGGCGGCTAGGCCGCCATAAAGCGCGAGCGCGTCGCGCTCGGCCACTACCACTAGCTCGGCCGCCGCGAGGAAGGGCGCCGCGTGCGCAACGGCCGCGGCTGGCGTCGCCAGGCGGCCGCGGTAGTTGACGTCGAACACCCTCATGACTCCGGCCTGGCCCGCCGCGCGCCACAACTCGGCTGCCGCGGCGCGTGAACCGTCGCCGAGGGCGAGAGTTATCCCGGAGGTGACGAGGGCGTTCGCGTCAGCGAGCAGGCCGGCCGCCAGCGCAGCGGCGGCGGACTCGCTCCCAACGTTGGTGAATGCCGTGTGCGAGCGATCGTAAGCGACGCTTGTGGCTCGGGGAGCGACACCCTCCTCGAGGAAGTACAGCCCCATGCGCCCAGCGCCGCGCTCCACGAACGTGACATCGACGCCGCGACCCCTGATCTCGCCAAGGGCGCGTTCGCCAAGCTCGCCGACCGGCAACCGCGAGTACCAACGAGCGCGCAGCCCGAGGCCAGCAACGCCAGCGGCTACGTTCGCCTCCGCGCCGCCGACGCGAAGCGTCAAGGCGTTGGCGCCCCGCAAGCGCTCGGCTCGAGGAGGGGAGAGGCGCAGCAGGGCCTCACCGAACGTGACGACCAGGGGCGCGCTCATGGCCGCTGCATACGCGGCGGCAAGGACGCGGTGATGGCCAGACAGGCGCTCGTCAGCGCCGCGAGACGCTCGCTGCTCAGGCGCCCTTTCGGGATGAGGTCGGAGCCTAGCCCCACGCCGAAGGCGCCCGCAGCCAACCACTCCTCGACCGCGGCAGGCGTCGCCTTGATGCCGCCGGTGGCGAGCACGCGCAGTCGTGGGAGAGGCGCGAGGATGCTCTTCAAGTAGCCGGGGCCGAACGTGGCGGCCGGGAAGAGCTTGACGACCTCCGCCCCGTCAACGTGAGCGCGCCACGCCTCCGTCGGCGTAACCACCCCAGGCACGAACGGCGTGCCGCTCGCTATGCTCCAGGCCAGCACCTCCTCCGCCAGCACGGGGCTCACGAGGAACGTCGCGCCGGCTGCGGCGAACGCCATGGCCGACGCCACCGTCGTCACTGTGCCGGCGCCAAGTGCGAGGTCGGGCATCTCCGCCCTGACGACCTCATGCAGGTCGCGGAAGATGTCGACGGCGCCAGGCACGCGGTCGGCGAACTCGAACGCCCGTACCCCGCCCGCGTAACAGGCCCGCACGGCCTCCACCACGGCGGTCGTGTCGGTGTCAGCGTGCACTGGCACTATGCCTGCCCGCGCGAGGGTGTCGAGCACCGCGCCGCTCATCGAGTGCCGCCGGTCCGCGTCAGGGCGCCGTACACGCCCTGCAAGTACATGAGGCCAAGGGCGCGGTCGTACAGCCCGTAACCGGGAATGCCGGTCTCTCCCCAGATCATGCGCCCGTGGTCTGGCCGTAACGGGCCGGAGAAACCCCCAGCTACGAGGGCCGCCATGACCGCCACCAAGTCGACGTCGCCGGCCTCTGGCGTGTGGTCGACCTCGTGGAACTCGCGCTCGCCGCGGCGTTTGACGTTGCGCGCATGAACGAAGTGCGTGCGCTTAGCGAAGCTGCGCGCCATAGCTGGGAGGTCGTTCTTGGCGCTGGCGCCAAGCGACCCAGTGCAGAACGTGAGACCGTGAGCCGGACTACTCGAGCAGTCGAGCACGGCCTGAATGGCCGCTGCGTCGCCGACGATGCGCGGGAGGCCGAAGATGGGCCAAGGCGGGTCGTCTGGGTGGATGGCGAGGCGGACGCCCGCCGCCTCGGCTACGGGGGCTATCGCCTCGATGAAGTAGCGGTAGCGAGCGAGGAACTCCTCGTCGGTGACACCGGCGTAGCGGTCGAACAGTGACTCCAAGTCAGCTGCCGAGTAAGCCTGCGGCCAGGCAGGCAGTCTAGGCAGGCCCTTCGACAAGTCGATGGCGTCAAGCTGCGCTTGTGAGTAGGACACGACGCTCGAGCCGTCGGGCAGGCGGTAGTCGAAGTCCGTGCGCATCCAGTCGAAGACGGGCATGAAGTTGTAGCACACCGTGCCGACACCGGCCTCCCCGAGGCGCGAGATGGTAGTCGCGTAGGCTTCGACGTAACGGTCGCGATCTGGACTGGCGAGCTTGATGGCTTCGTGGACGCCGACGCTTTCGACCACCGTCCACTCGAGCCCGGCCGCACGGCACAACTCCTGGCGGTCGCGGATGGCGGCCGATGTCCAAGCCTCACCGACGGGCACGTTCTCAAGCGCCGTCACCACGGTGCGCACGTTCGGCACTTGGGCGAGATGGGCGAGTGGGACGTGGTCGTGAGGGCCCCACCAGCGGAAGGTGAACTGGACGGCGCCGCCGTCTCGAGTAGCGCTCATGCCTGCGACCCGACTAAGAGGCCGTTTACCGCGTACTGGTCGGACATTCCGAGAGCTTATCACCGCTCGTGCGCGCGGGTGGAGCCGCGCTAGTGCCGCTACCAGTTGAAGTGGTCAACGCGTTAGGGTCATGGCCATATGGATGAGCGACTGACGAACAGCCCACTACCAGACTTCCTGGGGAGCACGGCTCAAGCCTTGGCGATCACCCAGCCGCTGCTCACCACCTTAGTGGTGGCGGCCACCCTGGCAGTGGCCGCTTACCTGGGCTACATGCTCGCTAGGCGGCTGCTCATCGGCATCCTGCAGCGCGTCACGGTCCGCAGCGACGACCAGTGGGTCGACGCGTTGCGGGGCCAGCGGGTGTTCTACCGCCTCTCGCACTTCGTGCCGCTCCTCATCGTCCGCGCTGGCCTGCCTTACCTCCCCGCCTTGCCAGTGAGCATCACGCTACTGTTGCAGCGCGTCATCACGGTGTGGATGGTCATCGCCGTCGCGCGTGCGCTTGCCTCCGCCTTAGCGGCGTACGGCGAGGTGCGCACGCGCTCGGCGCGGCCAGGGCAGCGGCCGATCAAGGGCTACTTGCAGATGGCCACGCTCATCCTCTATCTCCTCGCGGCGGTGGTCGCGCTCGGCGTGCTGCTCGACCGCGACCCGCTGCTGCTCTTGACCGGCATCGGCGCGGCGTCTGCGGTCCTACTGCTCATCTTCCAGAACACCATCCTGAGCCTGGTGGCCGGCATCCAGCTGACGAACAACGACCTCATCAGGGTTGGCGACTGGATCGAGATGCCGGACATGAACGCGGACGGCGACGTCACTGAGATCGCCCTCAACACCGTCACCGTGCAGAACTGGGACAAGACCTTCACGATAATCCCGACCCACAGCTTCCTCGGCAAGTCGTTCAAGAATTGGCGCGGGATGCAGGCGTCTGGCGGGCGGCGCATCAAGCGCAGCCTAGATCTCGACGTCTCGACCATCCGCTTCTTAGCCGAGCAGGACATCGAGCGACTGAGCAAGTTCGCGTTGCTAAGGCCGTACTTCGAGGAGAAGCGCGCCGAGATCAGCGCCTGGACGCAAGAGCACCCGGACGCCCAAGACGACGCCGTCAACTCGCGCAGGCTAACGAACGTCGGCACGTTCCGCGCGTACGTTACGCGCTACTTGCGCTCGCACCCGCGAATCGCGCAAGACATGACGTTCCTCGTCAGGCAACTGCAGCCAGGCCCGAGCGGGCTGCCGCTCGAGCTTTACGTGTTCGTCAACGACGTGCGCTGGGCTGTTTACGAGGGAGTGCAGGCCGATGTGTTCGACCATCTCATCGCCATCCTCCCCGAGTTCGACCTGCGGCTCTTCCAGGCCCCAACCGGTAGCGACATCGGGCGTTTGGCGCCAGCGCAACAGTCAGACTAGCGGCTACGCCCTCACGTTCCAGCGCCCATCCGCGCCCTGCAGGAACGGCACCCAAGCGACGCCGACGAAGCGGAGCGCAACGTCGCGCGCCGTTGGCCTGATGGTCACGGAATCGAGCTCGAGCTTGTCTGCCTGGAGGGGAGTGGCGCTAACGCCAGCGAGTTCTACTTCGAGCGCCGCGTTGAGGCTGGCGATCTCGGCCTGAGTCTGCGCCAACGATTCCCTGGCCCGCGCGACGTCGCCCTGGTCCTGCGTGATGCGCGCTCCCTGTCTGACCGCACTGGTGATCTTGCTCGCGCTGGGGCCCTTGCGCTTGGCGAACGCGCCGATGAGCGCCGCGCCTAGCGAGACCGCCGTGCCGATGCCCCGCGATTGCGCCTGCTGCGCCTCGCGCTGGATGGCCTGCGTTTGGGTCAGGGCGCGGCGTTCCAACGTCGTCAACTTGCTCGCGTAACGCTTGCGCACCTTGTCTACGGTGGCGTCGCGCACCTCACGTAGCGCCTGCGAGCAGCGTAAGCGGAAGTCCTGCTCGCTCTCGCCCGGTTCGGCGACTAGTTTGAGTTCCTTGTGCCGCAGGAGGGTTAGGGCGCCGTCTACTCGCAGCCAGCGTTCGAACGCCTGCGTCCAGCCCTTGACCGCGGTGGCGCCAGTGTCGACCGCCGGGAAGGCGCTCCACTGCACGCCCGCGGTCGGGTCGGAGCCGAGGGCGCTCGGGTCGATGCCGGCGTCCTCGCCGTTGGCGAAGTCGACGGCCACCACGCCTTCCTGGAAGTCGCAGAGACGCGCGACGCGGCGGTCGCTGGTGACGGCGTAAGTCTTGGAGTCGTAGTGCACGTCGGCTAAGCCAAGGACCAGCGGGAAGTAGCGCGCGCCGTTCGTCACCCTGGCTGGCAGGAAGACCTGGGGTACGTGAGGCGGCAGGAACGGACGGCTGTTCGCGTCGCCATGCACGCTGGACTGGGTCGTCGTGGCTGGCGGCGCGGCTGGCACGGGCTCCGTGACAGACCCTTGCGAAGGTTGCGCTGCCTCTAGCTGCCTGATCTGATCGCGCGTGAGCGGCCCGGCCAGGTAAGACATGACCCAGCGCGTCTGGAACACGACGGGCTGCTTGGCGTGCACGTTGTGCAAGAGGAAGGTGCGTTTAGGCAGGCGGCCGATGGCGCCTGCGAGTTCGGCGCTCGACATGGCGCCAGCCAACGCGCTGTCGAGGCCCTCCGCCAAGCGCTGCTTGTCGCGCTCCGTTTGCAGCCTCCCTACGAACCACGTGCCCGCATTCGACAGCGCCTTGTAGTCGAGGTCGACGGGGTTCTGCGTTGCCAACGCCAACCCGACCCCGAAAGCGCGCGCCTGTTTGAGAAGCGTCAGTAGCGGCTTCTTGGAAGGCGGCTCTGCGACGGGCGGCAGGAAGCCGAAGAGCTCGTCGATGTAGACCATGGCCCTAAGGCTCGAGGTTCCCGATTGCGAGCGCGTCCACGCAACGACCTCGGAGAGCAGCAGCGTGATGAAGAACATCCGCTCGGCGTCAGACAGGTGGGCGATGGAGACGACGGCCACCTTCGCCTTGCCGTCCGGCCCGTGCAGGAGGCTCTGCACGTCTAGGGGTTCTCCCTTCGTCCACGCCTCGAACGACGGCGCTGCCAGCAGCCCGTTGAGGCCGAGCGCGAGCTTGAGGCGCTCCTTGGCCGGGAAGACGGTTTCCAGGTCCATGACGCCGAGCTTCTTGAACGGCGGTTCCTGGACGGAGTTGATGAGCGCCGCGATGCTGAGGTCCTCGCCCGCCCGCCACGCCGTCTCGAGGATGTTGGCGAGGAGGATGTGCTCCCTGCTGAGCGGGTCTGCGCTCTGACCCATGAGGGTGAGGACGCTCGTTACGGTCGCCTCGAGGCGGTCGCGCATGAGGTCAGGGTCGTCGAGCACGGTGCGCGGCGGGGCGGCGAAGGAGCGCAGCACGGAGATGCCGCGGCCAGCGCTCGAACCTGGCGTGTACACGACCACGTCGGCGGCGGCGCGCAAGCGCGCGATACGGGCGCCGTCCTGCCCTGACGCCGCGAGTCCAGCGCGCCACTGCTCAGCTTGCTGCGCTGCGAAGTCGTGCACGCTCATGCCGAGGCGCTCCGCCTCGCGGGCGTTGACCCAGGGCTCGAAGTCGCTCGGCGCTAAGTTCGGGAAGCTCAGGGCGAGGTTCGTGAGGTCGCCCTTCGGGTCGATGGCGAGGACGGGGATGCCGTCGATGGCGGCTTCCTCGATCAGACCAACGCCGAGGCCCGTCTTGCCGCTACCCGTCATGCCAACGATGACGGCGTGCGTCGTCAGGTCGGCCGAGTCGTAAAGTAGCGGCTGATCAGTCGCTTTCATGTCTGCGTCGGTCTCGCGGCCGAGGTAGAAGACGCCTAGTTTCTCGTAATCCACGATGCCTCCAGCTAGCAGCTATGCTGCGATGGTATCCGGTCACGTCCGGCGTTACCAAGCCGACGTGACTTGAGCCGCAAGGCCCATGCCCCGCCGCCGCCACGCCCCCTAGCCGGCCTTGGCACCCAGTTGCGCCACGAAGGAACTACCCGATGAAGACCTTCTATCTGATCGACGGCCACGCGCAGCTCTTCAGGGCATACTACGCGCCGTTCCGCGACCTTACGAGCCCGACGGGAGAGCCGGTCAAGGCGGTATACGTCTTCACGCAGCTCCTTCTCAACGTCATGCGCAACGAGCGCCCCGACTACCTGGCCATCGCTTTCGACGTCAGCGACTCGACCACCCTCCGCAAGGGTTGGTACCCCGATTACAAGGCCAACCGCGACCGCTCGCCCGAGGACCTCCAAGGGCAGTACGAGCGCATCCGCGAGGTGATCGACGCCATGCGCCTGCCCGTCTTCGAGCTCGAGGGCTACGAGGCGGACGACCTCATCGCGACCATCAGTGAGCGCCTCAAGGGCGAGGACGTCGAGCTGCGCATCGCTAGCAAAGACAAGGACCTCCACCAGATCCTCTCGCACAAGGTCAAGATGTGGGACCCCTCGACTGGTGAGCTCATCGACGACGTCGTGCTGAGGGCCGAGAAGGGTTACGGCCCCGAGCAGGCGGTGGAGATCCAGACGCTCGTTGGCGACGCCATCGACAACATCCCAGGCGCCAAGGGGGTGGGCGTCAAGACGGCGGCTAAGCTCATTCACGAGTACGGCACGGCTGACGCCGTGGTCGCCAACGTGGGTAAGTTGACCCCGAAGCTGCGTGAAAACCTCCTAGCCCACGCGCAGCAGATGGAGTTGACGCGCCGGCTAGTCACCCTTGACAAGCACGTGAACATGGAGTTCGAGCTAGCTTCCTGCGCGTACCGCGCGCCCGACGTAGCGCGCCTGCAGGGTGTCTTCTCCGAGCTGGGCTTCCGCACCTTCGCCGAGCAGGCGGCGGCGTTGGGCGGGGCGGAGGTCGAGGCGGACGAGGCGCCGCCCGCTCAACTCCAGCCGGCAGGCACGCGCCACGAGCTCGTCACGACCAGAGCGGAGCTCGAGAAGCTCTGCGCCGCGCTCGCGTCGGCGCCGGCGTTCGCCCTCGACACCGAGACGACGGCGCTCCTGGCCGTCGACGCCGACATCGTCGGTTACGCCTTCAGCCTCGAGGCGGGCGCCGGCTACTACGTGCCCGTCAGGAGTGACGCCGGCGGGCCGGTCATCGACCCGGAGGTGGCGGTCGCCGCGCTGAAACCGGTGCTCGAGGACCCGCGCACGTTGAAGGTCGGGCAGAACCTCAAGTACGACCTGAACGTCCTCGCGCGCGCTGGCATCAACCTCGCGGGCCCACTGTTCGACACCATGGTCGCCGCCGCGCTGCTGCACCCTGAGCGCCGCACCAACAACATGGACGTGCTGGCGCGCGAGTTCCTCGGACTCACCACCACCCCCATCACCGAGTTGATCGGCAAGGGCAAGAACCAACTAAACATGAGCGAAGTGCCGGTCGCTACGGTCGCGGCATACGCGGCGGAAGACGCGGACGTCACCTGGCGCCTCTATGAGCACCTCAACACGTTGTTGGACGAGGCGGGCGCCGACACGCGCGAGCTCTTCGCGGAGGTCGAGATGCCTCTCGTCCGCGTGCTTGCCTCCATGGAGCGCGAGGGCGTCGAGCTCGACACGGCCTTGCTCGAGGAGTACGCGGAAGTGTTAGGCGCCCGCATCGGTGAGCTGCGCGGCGCGCTCATGGAGGCGGCCGGGGTGGAGTTCAACCCCGACTCGCCGAAGCAGTTAGGGGATGTCCTCTTCGACCACCTCGCCCTGCCCGTCATCAAGAAGACGAAGACTGGACGCTCGACCGACGCGGAAGTCCTCGAGCGCCTCGCGAGCGAGACGGACCACCCGTTACCCAAGCTGCTGCTCGAGTACCGGGAGCTGACGAAGCTCTTGGGCACCTACGTTCAGCCGCTCCCCGGCTACCTTGCCGCCTCTACCGGTAGGCTTCACGCCTCGTTTCACCAGACGGGCGCGGCTACCGGCAGGTTGTCGTCGAGCGAGCCGAACATCCAGAACATCCCCGTGCGCACGGAGGCCGGCCGCGAGATCAGGCGCGCCTTCAGGGCGCCACCCGGCAGCGTGCTCATCAGCGCGGACTACTCGCAGGTCGAGTTGCGCATGCTCGCGCACTTCTCGTCAGACGAGGAACTCGCCCGCGCCTTCCGCGAAGGCCTCGACATTCATGCGTACGTTGCCGCGCAGGTCTTCGGCGTGCCCATCGAAGACGTGACGACCGACCAGCGGCGGGTGGCCAAAACCGTCAACTTCGGCATCGTCTACGGGCAGGGCGCGTTCGGCCTTGCGCGCACGCTCGGCATCCCGCAACGGGAGGCGGCGGCCTTCATCGAGGCGTACAAGGCGCGTTACACGGGGCTCGAGCGCTTCATGCGCGAGTGCGTGGCCCGCGCGGAAGCTGACGGCTACGTGAGCACCATCCTCGGTCGCCGCCGTGTGATACCCGAGATCCGCTCGCGCAACCGCAACCTCAGGCAACTAGGTGAGCGCGTCGCCATCAACACGGTCATCCAGGGCAGCGCCGCCGACCTCATCAAGGTCGCCATGGTGCGGCTAGCTAAGCGCTTGAACGCCGAGTTCGCGGCCGCTCACCTGTTGATCCAGGTGCATGACGAACTCGTCGTCGAGGCACCGGACGCCATCGCCGACGACGTAAGCAGAGTGACGGTGGAGGAGATGACGGGCGCCATGCAGTTGCAAGTCCCGTTGCGCGTCGACGCGTCACGCGGCCGCAACTGGTTGGAAGGCAAGAGCTGAAGCTCAGCCGCGCACCCGCCCACGTGACGCTGCGACACCTGCCCACCCGGTCACGTTGAGCACTCGCAGCGCCACGGCCCCGCATCGACAGTGGGCAGGGCCACGGCGCTGCGCGTCAGGAGACGCCTGTCGGCTTAACCTGCGCTCCCATCCACCGCTGGAGCGCCGGCTGGGTCGGGCTCGCCGCCGGTCATGAGCCGCTGCGACTCCTTCTTGAACCAGCTGTAGGTGGTGTTGTCCGGCTGCAGGGTAGTAGCCCGGGAGTACGAGGTGAAAGCGTCTTCGTAGTTGCCCTGCTCGAAGGCCACACGCCCGAGCCAGGCCCACGCTTCTGGGTAGTCGGCGTTGCGTACCGTCGCGCTGGCGAAGCTAGTGCGGGCGGCGGTCATGTTGCCGCTCTCGTACGCTTCGATCCCCGAGAAGAAGTCGTTGGCGGCGTCGACGCCCCAGCGCGCCTGCGCTTGCGCGAGGCTGAGGAAGTACTGGGCGCCCTTATCGGTTGGGTCCAACTCGAGGTAGTTGCGCCACGCCACGACCGCCTGCTCCGGGCGGCGCAGCTCAAGCAGGATGCGGCCGAGCCACCTGTGAGCCTCGAGGTTCGCGGGCAGCACCTTGGTCACTTGGAGGTACATCTCGGCAGCGCCAGCCTTATCGCCCTGCTGGTAGGCGGCGTAGGCGTTCTCGTTGGCGTCGCGGCCGTACAGCTCGGCGGCCTCCTCATCGAACGTGCCGCCTGCGGCCGCGTACTGTTCCCAAGTCCTGACTGCAGGACCAGGCCAGTTGGAGCGGCTGTACGCCTCCGCTAGGAAGCGCAGCGCGGCTGGGTTGCCTGGCGCCAAGGACACGGCGGTGCGGCCCTCGCGGAAGGCGGCTTGCCATAGCGGCTTGTCTGGGTATTGAGCGTCGTAGGTGGTCAAGGCCTCCGCCATGAGGGCCTCGCCGCGGTTGACGGCGTCCTGGGCGTTAGCGGGGAGGGCCTGAGCGATGACCGCGGACCCTAGCATGGCCAAGACCAGCAGGGCAGCTGCCAAGAAAGGTCGCCGGCGGTGGGTAAGTCGAGTTGAGTTGCTGTTCATGTTCTCTCCGATCGGGCGGCTGCCAGCGCGGGGGTGGTGCTCGGCGAGCGCAGCGCCACATGTCTAATTGTTAGCCCGGTCACATGACGTTCAAATGAACGTGGGCCCAACGAACCTCAAGAGCGGTGAGCGCGGCGTCCGCCTGCGCCCCGCTCATTAGGCTAACCGCAAGTTCCGAATCGTGGGGTGTCCGGCGACATGGCGGCAAGGGCGGTGCCTGCGGCCAAGCGTTGCCGGTCGCCGCGGCCGAACCGGGGGGTATGATGCCCGCTACCTTTGGCTTGCGCCCTCGCGCACTTGGAGTCGCAACTTAATGAACATCTTGGTTAGTAACGACGACGGCGTGTTCAGCCCCGGCATAGCGGCCCTAGCGCGCGTCGCGAGTGAGTTCGGCCAGGTCCGCGTGGTCGCCCCAGATGTGGAGCAGTCGGCCATGAGCCACGCCATCACCGTCAGGCGGCCGTTGCACTACACGCGCGCGAGCATAGACGGCTTCGACGCCTACCGCGTCGACGGCACCCCCGCGGACTGCGTCGCGCTTGGAGCGCACATGTGGGACACCGTCGACCTCGTCCTCAGCGGCATCAACCTCGGCTACAACATCGGCCACAACATCTGGCACTCTGGAACGGTCGCGGCCGCCAAGCAGGCGGCGTTCCTGCGCATCCCGGCCATGGCCTTCAGCTCGCCTAACACGGACGGCGGCACTGATTACACGCAGCTCGCCCCGTTCATCAGGCGGTCGATCGAGACGTTCATCGCCTTGCCAGACATGCTGCTTCTCAACGTGAACGTGCCTGAGGAGCCGAAGGGCCTGCTGTGGGCGCGGCAATCCGTGCGCCACTACGAGGGTTACGTCGTGGCAGGGGAGGATCCGCTTGGGCGCACGCACTACTGGTTCGCGGAGGAGCCGACGGAACAGGTGGAGGAGGGCACGGACCGCTGGGCGGTAGAGAACGGTTATGTCGCGCTCACTCCGCTGCGGCTTGACCTGACAGACGAGGTGCTGCTTGCGCGGGCGCGCGCAGCGGTCGGGCCCGAACGGGCGTAGCAGCCAGCCTCGACTAGTCGGTTCGCGGCGGGAACTTGATGCGTTCCTGCGTGACGGCGCTGTCCGCCTGCGCGAACTGCGCTACCGTCACGCCCACCAACCTTATCGGCAGGAGCGGCCTCTCGACCTCGAAAGCCAGGCTGCCTGCCGCGGCGCGTAGCGTGGCTTCGTCGACGACTGGGTTGGGCAGGGTGCGGCTGCGGGTAACGGTCTTGAAGTCGCTGAAGCGGAGTTTGACCGTCACCGTGCGGGCCACCAGGCCGTGGCGGTTGAGGTGCATGGCGACGTCGCGGCACAACTCGACGAGGACCGGTTCGAGGTCCTGGCGGCGCGTCAAGTCGCGCTCGAGGGTCGTCTCCGACCCGAGTGACTTGCGCTCGCGGTGCGCTTCCACGGGGCGGTCGTCGATGCCGTTGGCGATGTCGTGGAAGAAGCGCCCAGCCTTACCGAAGCGTCGTTCCAACTCCTCACGGCTGCGGGCCCGCAGGTCACCGCCGGTCATCACGCCGAGTTCGCGCATGCGTTGCGCCGTCCGCGGCCCTACGCCGTGGAAGCGTTCGATCGGCAGCCGCGCGAGGAACGCGGCGGCTTCATGCGGCAAGATGACCGTTAGCCCGTCCGGTTTGTGCATGCCGGACGCGACCTTGGCGAGGAACTTGCCGCCAGCCACGCCAGCAGAGGCGGTGAGGCCGGTCTCGCTCGACACCGCTGCCTTGATGGCGCGCGCGATGAGCGTTGCCGACGGCGGTCCTTGCAGGGGGTTGGTGACGTCCAGGTACGCCTCGTCTAGGGCCAGTGGTTCGACGAGTTCCGTGTAGCGCCTGAAGATCGCTCGCACGTGCTGTGACACTTCGCGATAGACATCGAAGCGCGGCGGCACCACCACCAGCTCTGGGCAGAGGGCGAGCGCCCTGCGCATCGGCAGTGCCGAGTGGACGCCGAAGCGCCGAGCTTCGTAAGACGCGGCCGCGACGACCGCCCGCTCGCCAGAGCCACCAACCGCGACCGGCTTGCCGCGCAGTTCCGGCGCGTCGCGCTGCTCGACTGATGCGAAGAACGCGTCCATGTCGACATGCACGACTTTGCGCGGAGCCGCCTCGCTCATGGCTCCAGGTTAGCGCGCGGCCTAGGCGCGGCTCGCGGCAGCGCTGCGGAGCCTGCGCATGACGGCGAGGGTGAGGCGCGCATCGTCGAGGCTGGTGTGGGACTGCTCGCCTACGAGCACGCCCTCGATGAGGGCTGCGCGCTGCAGCCTCAGCGACCCGCTGACGCTGCGCACGGCCGAGTAGGCGCGCATGGCGCACTCGAACCCCGTCAGCTCCGACCTTAGCCGCCACTGGCGCGAAGTTTGCGCGAGCATGCGTTCGTCGAACGGGGCGTTCCATGCGAACACGCGGCGGCCGCCTAGCAGCCCCTCGAGTTCCGCGCTGACGTCTGGCCACGTTGGGGCGCCGCGCAGGTCAGCGAGGGTGTAACCGTGGATGCGCGTGGCGGCGGCCGGCACGTGGCCGGAGCGCGGGTACACCTTGCTCTCGAGCAGCACCTCGCCGCTCGAGTCGAGCACGCCGATCTCGATCACCTCGTCGCGGGTCGTAAGGCCCGTCGTTTCCGTGTCGAGCACGACGAAGCCTTCGCGGAACAGTTCGTCTAGCCAGCGTTGCGGGTCCTGCTGGCGACTAGCGCTGCCCCTCCCGCTGTCGCGATCCGGTCGGTCCTTGACTGGGATGTGCGAGCCGCGGCGCTCGGGTCTAACTGGCCTGGCGTCACCGTGCGCGTCGTCCGCTGCGCCTTGGCGCTGCGGGTGCGAGCCGCGAGGCCAGAGCGCGTCGCGTAACAGCCGCGCCTCGCTCGTGCTGAAGAGGGGCTCGAGCTCCCCGTTGCGCTGCAGGAACGCCTGCACCTCACCGAGGCGGGTAAGGGAGTTGGCCGTGAGTTCCGCGCGGGTTCGTAGGTCGCGCGGCGCAAGCCCGCGCTCCTCGTACACCGTGAGTCGCCCCTCGTCAGATTGGTTGTGACCGTCCTCGCCTTGCATGCCGCGTGCAGTCTACCCGCGAGCGTCAGTCGAGGTAGGCGCTCCATGTGACGCCGGTGACGACCCCGCCTGACGTCACCAGGTCGACCTGGTAGGGCGCCGCCAAGGGGTCGGTGGTGACCGAATAGCTAGCGCTTGCGCCCGGCGCCGCAGGCAACTTGCTGGCGCCGCCAAGGTAGGACTGCGCTGCCGCCGCGCTCATGCCGACGGTCATGCCGTGCAGGGGAGCGGCTCCGCTCGTCATCTCGACGCCGATGAGGAGCGGTGAGGCGCCAAGCGCCTGGTAGGTCGTCACGCTGAGGCCGTCGTATTCGCTGACAGTCACGTCTGCGGCGCCGCCGTGGTGGCTGAGCACGCGCCGCGTCGAGCTCGAGGCGGGGCGGGGGAGTCGCGCCAACGCCGCGGCCGCGCTGTCTGGTCCCGCCGGGCTTAGCATGACGCTCAATAGCTCATCTGCGTTCGGGCGCGCTGCAGTGACTTGACCAGCTGGTGTGGTCGGCTGGCCGTCAGCGCCGCCGCATGCAACCAAGGTTGAGATCAGGGCCAGCCCGATTGCGGCGGTCGCCAAGCGCGATGACCTTGTTATGCCTAGCAGCTTCATGACCCCACGCTAACGGCCGCTACAGGAGGGAGTAGTGACAGGTGCGTTAGCCAAGGCAGTGGCTAGCATTCATCTTCCTCTCATGAACTGGTGGCCTCCACCTTCCCACCTAGGTGCCTCCCCGGCTCGGAACCCCTAAGATGGCCGGAAACTCTCTGGAGGTGGGCGATGCAAGTGAGACGCACCGTTAGCCAACTGCTCAATGACAAAGGCTCGTCGGTTTTGTCAGTAGCGCCGGACGCGACCGTGTTCGCCGCATTGGGCCTCATGGCGGACAAGAACGTCGGGGCGCTCGTCGTGATGGAAGACGACCGCCTCGTCGGCATCTTCTCCGAGCGCGACTACGCCCGCAAGGTCATCTTGCAGGGCCACGCCTCCAAGAGCCTGGCCGTGCGGGACATCATGACGGCGGCCGTGATAACGGTGGGGCCGGACCAGGTCCTGCAGGACTGCATGGAGCTGATGACCAAGCACCGCGTCAGGCACCTGCCCGTGGTCGGCGCCGCTGGGCGCGTCATCGGCGTCGTCTCGATCGGCGACGTCGTCAAGGCCGTCATGTCGGAACAGGCATTCCTCATCGAGCAGCTGCAGTCGTACATCCAGGGCAGCCTCGGTTGATCCGGGGGTAGGCACCGCAGCGGCGACTTACGCAAGTAATCACTTGGATAAGGGTCGTTAACGTGCTAACGTCGGCGTAGGTGAGACCGTGACCTATCGCTACGTAATCATCGGTGGCGGCATGACCGCCGACGCTGCTGCCAAGGCCATCCGCAAGGTTGACCCGGACGGCGCACTCCTCTTAGTCAGCGACGAACTCGTCGCGCCTTACAAGCGGCCGCCGCTCTCCAAAGGCATGTGGCGAGGTGACGACGAGGTCAAGCTAGACCTGCGCACCGCCGCTGTCGGCGGAGAACTGCGCCTCGGCAGGCGGGCCACCGAGATCGACCTCGCCAACAGGCAGGTGCAGCTGGATGATGGTCACACTGTCGGCTATGAACGCCTCCTGCTGGCAACGGGCGCGCGTGCGCGTGAGTTGCCCGGCGTGCCGAGCGGCGGCCCTGTCGTCGCCTACCGCCACCTCGCCGACTACCACACCGCGAGGGCGCATGCTGGGCCGGGCAGGACTGCCGTCGTGGTCGGTGGCGGCTTCATCGGCTCCGAGATGTCTGCCGCGCTCACGCTCGCCGGTGGCAACGTCCACATGGTGTTCCCAGAAGCAGAGCTCGGTGCTGGGCGCCTGCCACCGGAGGTGGCGCGGTTGGTCGGCGCCAACTACCGTTCTCGGGGCGTAGCGCTTCACCCTGGCCGCAGAGTGGCGGCAGCCACGGTCAAAGGTGACGAGGTCACCATCATTCTCGATGACGGCGTCAGCCTTGCCGCCGATCTGCTCATCGTCGGCATCGGCGCCCTGCCTAACGACGAGCTCGCACGCGCTGCCGGGCTGAAAGTCGATAACGGCGTGTGGGTCGATGACCACCTCCGCGCGTCGCTCGCCTCGGGAGCGCCGTTCGCGTCCGGTGACCTTGGGGTGTACGCGGCAGGCGACGTCGCGAACTTCGAGTTCCCCGGCCTCGGCAAGCGCATGCGCATCGAGCACGAGGACAACGCCTACCAGATGGGGGCGGGCGCCGGGCGCCAGCTTGTCGCGTCCTTGGGCTTGGCACCGGACGAGCCATACACTCACCTGCCGTTCTTCTACTCGGATCTGTTCGACGACGGCTACGAGGCCGTCGGCCTGCTCGACTCGCGCCTCGAGGTCGTCGCCGATTGGTCTGAGCCGGGCACAGCCGGCGTCTTCTACTACATGGACGCCGGCTTGGTGCGCGGCGTGCTCCTGTGGAACACCTGGGGCCAGGTGGACGCCGCTCGTGAACTCATCTTGGCGGGCGAGAGGCTCACGGCCGCCCAGCTCAAGGGGAGGTTGCCACGATGATCGGTACCTTTGGTGGGGCAGCAGCGACCACCGAACGCTCGACAGGGGCGGTCCATGCCCGGCTAACCAATGCGGCCAGAGCACCTGGCATCGTCACGTGTACGGTACGGCGCTTGGACCGCGGCGAGACGCTCTACGCAGAGGGCGACGCCGCACCGAACGCATACCTCCTGCTAGAGGGCGTGTTGAGGGTCCTTGCGCCCACCGCGACGGGTAAGACGCGCTTAGCGGATTTCGCGGGGCCAGGCGACTTGGTGGCAACGGCCGTCTTCGAGGGCCTCCCGCACGGCGAAACGGTCGTGGCCGCGGACTCCGCCAAGGTAGCGCAGGTCGACTTGAGCGCCACCCTCGGGCGACCAGCCGGCCGCTTGGGGGTTGGCGCTGCGCTCGTCACGCAACTCAACCGCAGCCGCGAGCTAGCCGACGACCTCGGCTTGCCGATGGGTGCGCGCATCTGCCGTATCCTCGCCCGCTTGGCGCGGCGACTCGGTCGTGACTGCGATGGGCCCCAGCTGACCGGCGGGGTCGACCAAGGCTGGCGCCGCCTGCCGTTCAGCCTCACGCACGACGACGTCGCCCTCATGGCCGGCTGCGCGAGGGTCACGGCGACGCGCGTTTTAGGTGAGCTCAAGGCGTCCGGTGCGCTCATCGGCCACCGCGGTGATTACGCACTGGTTCCGAGCGCGCTCGACGCCGCAGCGGACGAGTACGTTTACGAGTCGATCTAGGCAGAAAACTCGCATGAGACGTAATTCGCAGCCCCATAGGGGGCGGTGAGCCTAGCATCGTCGTAGAGAGGAGGGGGTGGCGATTCCCAAGCGGCTCGATCCCGCCGAGGGAACTCCCATCGGGTCGTTGCGACGCCCTCCTCTCACCCCTTGGCATCTTTCAGCCGCCCCGCGCTGCGCTCGCCTCGCCGCAAGCGGACAGATTCGACACATGGCGGCGCTTGGCGTGGTAGAAATTAGCGCATGAACAAGAAAGAACTGGCTGAGAAGTTGGCTACCAAGACGGGCCTGAGCACCAACAAGGCCAAGGAAGTCGTTGACACGATCTTCTCCACGGCGGACGGCAAGGGCATCATCGCCATCGAGCTCGATGCTGGCCGCAAGGTCCAGATCACCGGCTTCGGCACTTTCGAGACCCGCCGTCGCGGGCCCCGCAAGGGCGTCAACCCCGGCACCGGCGCAGAGATCACCATTCCAGCCCGCAAGTACGCCGCCTTCAGGGCAGGCAAGGGCCTCAAGGACCGCGTAGAAGAGTAAGCCGCGCCTTTCGCGGACTCGTCGCCTAAGCGTACGGTCCGGCCATCAAGCAGCCCAATGCGCCGTCCGGCACGTTGGGCTGCTTCGTAGTCCCCGCACGTCAGCGGCTCCGGCCGCGGCCCCCACGGCGGGCCGCGCAGAATGCGGCAGAGACAGGACAAGCGACCCTCGTAACCGCCGCCCGCCCGCCTTACGCTGGCCATAAGCGGAGGGCGCCACTGCGGCGCGGCACCATTGCACGCGTGAACGCGCCATGCTCCCGCCCGCAAGGTGTCGGTGTTCGAGTGGCGCCTTCTCGCTTGATCGCCAACTTTTCGCTAAGGGGGGCTCAAGGGGCGCTCATGTTGTCCGTGATAAACTCCCACACGGCCCCGCCGACGGCGTAGCCACAGCGTTCTTTCGTGCGCCCCAACCGGCCCCCCACGGTTGGGGCGCTTCCCTCTTACGAACGCTCAACTGCCGCCTTGCGGCATTCCCAACACGGCAGCTGCCGCCGCGCGCGCCTCGGTCGCCGCAGCGGCCGACCCCTGCACCAGCGCCGTGACGGTGGCGCCCTCCAACAGCAACTGCAGCTGCGCAGCCACATTGGCTGGCAGGCCGGCCTGTTCGGCCCGCTCAGCGAAGAACTCCCTGACAGCGGTGATGTGATCCCGGGCGTACGGGATGGCAGGGTTGAACTGCCCGCCAAGCTCGAAGCTGGCAGCGACGAGCGGACAGCCTCGAAAGTCGGGCGTTTGCACCCAAGACTCCAGCAAGTCGAACACAGCGAGCATGCGCCCGCGTGGCGTAGAGGCAAGCTCGTCCGCCCGGGCAAGCCAGGCGGCGCGTTCGGCTCTGCGGGCCTCGAGCACCGCCTTCACGAGCGCGTCCTTTGACGGAAAGTGGTGGTAGAGCGTCATCCGCGCCACGCCTGCGCGCGCGATGATCTCGTTGATGCCAACGTTAGATACCCCGCGCGCGTAGAACAGGCGTGCGGCAGTGTCTAGGAGGCGTTCCGCCGCACCCGGCGTGCTGGAATCGGTCATGCCAGATTATACAGACCGGTACATACAAGAACCGGGTCCTGACTCACCATCTAGCGCTGCGGTTCGCGGGCGCCAGCTACTCCCTGAACTCCTCGAGGCGCTTGCCAACGGCCGCCCCTAGCACCGAATAGTCGACGGTCACGGTCACGAACTGGAAGCCGCGCGCTGCGGCGGCGCGTGCGAACGGGACACTTCCGGTGTGGATCCCAGCGACCTTGCCGCTAGCCAAGCTGGCCTGAAGGATGCGCTCGACAGCGGCCATCTGACGTTCGTCGCTCGAGTCGATGCTTGGCGGGGCTCCGACGGCATAGCTCAGGTCTGCAGGCCCAACATACAGACCAGTCAGTCCGGGCACTTTGGCGATGCTGTCGAGGTTCTCGAGCCCGAGCGCGGTCTCGACCATGGCGAAGACCGCCACTTCATCGTTCGCCCTTGTGTGTTGGTCGGCGCCGTAGGCCAGCGCCGCCCGCAGCGGCCCGTACGACCTGCGCCCAGCTGGTGGATAGCGGACGGAGGCAACAGCAGAGCGCGCTTCCTCTGCCGATTCGACCATCGGTACGATGACCCCAGCGGCGCCAAGGTCGAGGGCGCGCATGATCTGAGCGGGGTCGTTGGTTGGCACGCGCACGAACGGCACTGCCGTCGTGCCGCTCACAGATTGCAGGAGGCGCGGTAGGTCGGCAAGCGACGCTGCGCCGTGCTGCAGGTCGAACGTCACGCTGTCGTAACCGCGCCGTGCGATCACCTCGGCCGACATGCTGTCGCCGAGGCCGAGCCAGGCGTTCGCCGTCGCCTTACCCGAGCGCCAGGCAGTGTGTAACGGGTTGATGGTCATGGTCGATGATACGGCGTTCAGGGAACTCTCACCGCACCTGGGCGCGCAGGAGTGCATGCTGAGGGCATGGCAACTAAGCATGCTCTCGGGAGGACGGCGGGCACGGCCGCCAGCGGCGTGATCGTCGCTGCGCTGCTCATCGGCGCCGCGTTGGTCGGGGCGAGTTACGTCGCAGTGAAGGGCTTCGAGTACGTCAAGACGTACGACTCCTCGCGGTTGGACGTAACTGGCTCGTCCGACCGCGTCGTCACTTCCGATCAGGTCAAGTGGATGGCGGCGTTCGCGCGGCGCGTGGATGCCACTGGCCTCAGCCAGGGCTACAGGCTCATGAGCAGCGACCTGGAGAGCGTACTAGGAGTCTTGGCGCCCCTAGGCTTCACGCGCGACGACCTGACCATCCAGCCCGTCGCCGTCAGCCCCGTCTACCGCCAGTGCTACAACGCCACCGCCGACTGCGTTGCCGACGTGGTCGGGTACGAACTCAACCAGTACTTCACCCTGTCGTCCGGAGAGGTCGACAAGGTCACGGCCGCCGCTCAGAACGCCCAACCGTTCGTAGACGCCGGGCTCTCTTACCAGACCGTGTCGCTCGAGTACTACTACTCCGGGCTGGCAGCAGTGCGACCACAGCTCCTTGCGGAGGCCATCAAGGACGCTCAAGCACGGGCAGAGGCCGTGGCGTCGGCCACCGGCGTGAGCGTCGGGCAACTGCGGTCAGCCGACAGCGGCGTGTTCCAAGTGACGCAGCTCAACTCGACCGACGTCTCGGCCTACGGCATGTACGACACGACGACCATCGAGAAACGCATCACGGCCGTCGTGCACGCTAGCTTCGCATTGCGCTGAGCGTCAGGTTGGCAGCGGGGCGTGAAGCTCGAACGTCTCGTCTGCCTTCGTTAGGCCGTCGACCAACAAGTGCAGGTAGACGAAGCCGGCGTACGGGGTCCACGGCGCGACGCGCTCAGCGACCCATTCGTAACTAGGTTTGCCCGGTTCACCGAGGAAGCGCGCCAGGCCGTTGCGTGCGCCAGAGTCCCCGTCCGGGTAGACGTCTAGGCGACCGAGGGCCCGGAGGAGCACGTACTCGGACGTCCAGCGCCCCACCCCGTAGAGGCCACGCAGGCGCTCCAACACCTCGCTGCTCGGCAGACGCCCGAGCGCCGCGAGGTCGAGGTTGCCGCTCGATACCTCCTTGGCGAGTTCGATGAGCGTGCGCGCCTTCGCCCGGCTGAAGCCCATGGCGCCGATCTCGTCCGGGTCGGCCTGCGCTAACGCCGCAGGCGACGGCAGGCCAAGCGGTCCAGAGTCCGCTAGCTCCGGCCTGCCAGCGAGTACAGGGCCGTAAGCGCGTGCCAGGCGCTCGAGAAGCTGAAGGCCGAAGGTCAGCGTGACCTGCTGGCACGGAACGGCGTTGACTAGCCCCTCGAACAGACCGGGGTAGCGCGGCGGCTTGAGGCCGCGCAGGCGGTGTGCGAGCGGGGCGAGGTGTTCGTCACCCTTGGCCATGGCGTAGAACGGGGTGAGGTCGAGGTCGAGCCCGAGGAGTTCGCGCGCTGCGCGTTCACCGCCCCCTTGCAAGTCGTGCTCGCTGGCATTGCCCGTGATCGTCAGCTGAACGGTGGCAGGATCGGCGCCGGCCGTTACCTCAAGTAGGAACGGCTCGGCGAGCGCGCCGCCAGAAGCGCTGGCTGGCATGACGCGGCGCAAGGTCGTGCCGTCCCACACGTCGATGTGGTTGTGGCGCCTCCGCTGCAGCGCCATGGCGGTCAGGTCGAGGCGAAAGGGCGCCACGGCGGTAAGTTCCGTCGTCATGGTGCGCAGAGAGTCGGTGGGTGTGGTGTTGGCGGCCGCTAGTGGCAATGCGCGCACCTCCAACCCGATGCTACGGCCCGAACGCGACCGTGGCTGTGGTCCGCGTGCTTAGGTGCTGATAGGCGACGGCGGCGTGGTGACGATTCGGCCCCCGCTCGCTCGGCCACGCCGCGTCGTATGACCACGATTATGCCGCCAGGCCTGGCGCTGCCATGACCAGAGTCCAACCGCACGCCACGTTTCGCTCTTCCACCTCGACCAGTTGCCGCCCTGGTAACATCTCGCCAGTGCACCGGGCGCACAGAGCGGCCAGGACCCGTGCTACACGCATGCGGCCGACCCAGCGTCCACTGTGACGGAGGAAGCATGCCTGACCCGTTCAACCAGCGCCTGAGCAGACGAGCCAAAGGGGCGACTTCCTCGGCGATAAGGGAGATCCTCAAAGTAGCTAACCGGCCAGACATCATCTCGTTCGCCGGTGGGCTGCCGGCGCCCGAGTACTTCCCGATCGAGGCCATGCGTGCGGCCGCCGACCGCGTGCTCTCTACTAACGGGCGCGCTGTCCTGCAATACGCCGCAACCGAAGGGGTCCCTGAGTTGCGGGAGTTCATCGCGGCGCAGATCAACGCGAGCGAACCCCATGCACCCGTGACGGCAGACAACGTCATGCTCACCACCGGCTCGCAGCAGAGCCTCGACCTGGTGGCCAAGGTCCTGATCGACAGCGGCGACCGCATCGCCGTCGAGAACCCGTCCTACTTAGGGGCGCTGCAGGCGTTCAGGCTCTTCGAGGCCACCTACGACGCCGTGCAGATGGACGACGAGGGCGTAGACCCAGACGCGCTCCGTAGCGCCCTCGCGCGGCAACCCAAGTTCGGGTACCTCCTGCCGACTTTCCAGAACCCAACCGGCAAGACGATGAGCGCTGGGCGGCGTGCCGCCGTCGCGGAAGCGTTCACGGAGAACGAAGTGCCCCTCCTCGAGGATGACCCTTACGG
>DASSXV010000065.1:0-64267 GCA_035703635.1 Trueperaceae bacterium
ATTCATGTTTCAGCCCATCGCCAGCCTGGCGAGTGAGCGAGACGACTGGTCAGAAGCGTTAGTTCGCTGGCAGATGCCAGACGGCACCGTTCGCGGTCCGCTCGATATCTTGCCGCGCTGGTTGGCTCCAGCACGGATCGAGATATTCACGCACTTCACGCTACTGAGGGGAGCGCAGGCGCTCGCCGCGCACCCTATGGCCCGCTTGTCCATCAACCTAACGCCCGCCCAGATCCTCCTACCGGAGGCGCTGCGCACGTTAGATGGCATGCTGCCTAGCGTCACGGATCGCCTCTACATCGAGGTAGTCGAAGGGGGCACCTCGGAGGCGCCAGCAATGGCACGGCAGTTGTGGCTCCTGCGCGAGCGCTGCGGCGGCATCTTCCTGGATGACGTCACCCCGCACGACCTGACCAACCGCGTCCGTTTCGACGTGCCGGTAGACGGCGTCAAACTCGACCGCAGCGTGGTTTACACCGCGCTTTACGAGGGCAACGACGCCCTGCGCGAAACGGCGCGGGACTTCGTGAGGAGCACGAGCGAGCGCTACGCGGTCGTAGTGGCAGAGGGCATCGAGGACCTGTCCGCATGTGAGGAGTTAAGGGCACTTGGCGCGAGCCACGTGCAAGGCTTCGGGATAGCTAAACCTGGAGCTGAACTGCGGACGGGCATGTGTGGCTTGCTCAACTTGCCTTCTGGGCGCA
Source organism: Trueperaceae bacterium (assembly GCA_035703635.1). GTDB lineage: Bacteria > Deinococcota > Deinococci > Deinococcales > Trueperaceae > JAAYYF01. The sequence continues at coordinate 705 of DASSXV010000065.1, forward strand.
CGGCGGTGCCCAAAGCACCCGTTGCCGAAGTCGAGTTGAGTGCACGGCCACCAAGCTGAGGGCCGCGCCAGGGTAACCGCCGAGCGGCGACCGCTAGCCAGCCGCACCGCTCGGTAGGGTCAAAGAGAGGGAACTTCGCGCTAGGGGCGCGACCAGGACATGGGGGTCCTGGCCGGAGGAGGTCGCAGTGGGCACTGGCCAACTGCGACCTTCTTTCATAGTCACCAGCGTTGGGCTCGCGATATCCTCCCCGAAACCGCTCCGGTCACCGGTAGCAGGAAGGAGTGACCTTTGCGCTTCCGCTTCGCTCACCTAGCCGACCTCCACCTAGACACCCCGTTCCAAGGGCTGCGCGCCAACCGCCCAGACCTAGCCGCCACCTTGCGCGATGCGTCACTGACCGCCTGGGATCATGCCGTGACCGCCTGCCTAGCCGCCGAAGTCGACTTCGTGGTCATCGCAGGTGACGTCTACGACGGTGCGGAAGCAGGCGTGAGGGCTCAGCTGCGCTTCCGCGACGGACTGGCGCGGCTCGCCGCCGCCGGAGTTCAGTCCTTCGTGGTGCACGGCAACCACGACCCGCTAGGGGGCCGTTGGTCGGCGATAAGCGACTGGCCGCCAGGTGTCACGGTGTTCGGTCACGACGACGTAGCGAGCGCGCCCGTTGTCAAGGACGGCCAACAACTCGCGCTCGTTCACGGCATCTCGTACGCAAGGCAGGAAGTCACTGAGAACCTCGCCCTGCGCTTCAAGCGCGACAGTAGCTTCGTCGGCTACCAAGTCGGCTTGCTGCACGCGAACGTCGACGGGCGCGGTGGGCACGCCAACTACGCGCCAGCCTCCCTCGCCGACTTGCGCGCTTCCGGCATGGACTATTGGGCGCTCGGCCACGTGCACGTGCGCGCCGTGCTGAGCCACGAGCGCCCCCTCGCCATCTACCCGGGCAACCTGCAGGCGCGTCACGTCAACGAGACGGGCGAGAAAGGCTTCTACCTAGTCGACGTGGATGACGGGCGGGCGACGGCCAGCTTCGTCGAGGTTGGCCTCGTGCGCTTCGACGACATCCAGTTGGACATCGCGGGCCTCGCTAGCGTCGCCGAAGTTCACTCCGCCCTGACTGCCGCAGCGCTACTGCCGAGAGGCACGGCGCTGACGCAAGTCCTGCGCGCTAGCCTGCACGGTTCGGGGCCGACCCACGCTGCTCTGCAGAAGGCTGGCGAAACCGGGCTCCTCGAGTACCTGGTCGACGTCGCCCCCGCCGGCGTGTGGTGGGACGAGGTCCGGCTGCGCACTAGGCCGGAACTCGACCGCGAGGCGCGGCTACGAGCTGGCGACTTCATCGCAGACCTCCTGACCCTGAGCGACGCGCGCCGGCCAGACGCCTCCGCGCACGTCGGTAGCCTCGTCGCCGAGTTGCAGTCGCACGCGCTACTCCGCAACGTCGCCGACCACTTGGGCCTCGAGGCGTTGATCGCCGAGGCTCAGGCGCTGTGGGACGAGGCAGCCATCGCCGCCTTCGACCTGGTCGACGCAGAGTCGGCGGAGGGCTAGAACGTGCGCATAGACCGCGTGGCAGTCACGCGTTTCCGCGGGCTGCACGACCTCGAGCTCGAGTTCGGCGCCGGACTGATGGTCCTCGAAGGCCCGAACGAAGCAGGTAAGAGCACCCTCATGGCCTTCATTCAGGCGCTGCTCTTCCCGACCACGCTGACCGCGACCACGCGAGTGACTGGCAGCGTCGACATCAGCGTCTCCGGCAAGCGTTACCGCGTTTCTCGCAGCGGCGCGCGAGCCACGCAGCGGCTGCGAGACCTGGACACGGGCGAGTCGCTAGCTTCAGCGCACCTCGCCGCGCTCACCGGCCAGCTTGACGCCAGCGTCTACCGCAACGTGTTCGCGTTCGGCCTTGGCGAGCTCCAGTCGTTCGAGGCCCTCACCGACGCGGCCGTGAAGGAGCGCCTCTACTCTGCGGCCGTCGCGGGGGCGGGGGCCAACGCCGGTCGCGCCTCTCGCGCGCTGGATGACGAACTGAACGGCCTTCTCAAGCCAAGGAGCCCGGCCACGACGCTTGGCCAACTAGCTGGAGAGCTGACGAGCGCGCTCAACGCAGCACACGCCGCCAGGCGTGAGGCGGCCAACTACGCTGCGGCGGTCCGCGAACGGGTCAGCGTGGCGGCGGAGGCGGAGCAGCGCGCGGTTGAGCGCGCGGCGGCGGCCGAACGCGTCGGGTGGTTCAGCGCCCTGCTTGACGCGTGGCCCAACTGGCAGGCGGGCGCAGCTGCCGGCGTCGACCTCGCCGCCTTGGAGGCTGAGATCGCGGACTACGCGGCTGGCACAGGCGCTGGCCCGGCTCCCGCGCTGTGGCTGGCGCATGCCGAGGGCGTCAAGGGGCTGGAGGCCAGGCTGGCCGCGTTCGAGCAGACCGCGGCCGAGGTAGAGACGCGTCAGGAGGAGCTAAGCCAGCATGTTGCCGACTTGCGCGCTGGCCTCTCAGCGTTAGGGCCGCGTTGGAACCCTAAGCGGTTAGCTGACTTCGTGGATGGCGCGGGGTGGCGTGCGCGGGCCGCCGCCGCGAGGACGGCGATCGAGGAGAAGACCGCGGCACTAGCTCGCTTGGAGGGGGCGAAGGCCGAGGCTGAACTTCAGGTCGGCCTGGCCGCTGGACGTGAGGAGGCCGCCCGCGACGAGCGCGAGCGCCTCCTGCGTGAACCCTTGCTCGTACGGGCGTTCGCGCAGGTCGAACCGGAACCCGCCGACGATGACGCAGCCGTAGACGCCGCCTTGGCGCAACTAGCCGAGCGCACGCGAGAGCGGAAGGCCGGCATGGCCCGCGTGAGCGACCTCTTCACCGAGTTGGCCGAGGTGCGTGACGCGCGCGCGCAAGCCAACGAGCAGCTGCGGGTAAGCGCGATGCGGGCCGCAGGCTGGCAACGCTGGGTTGGTTGGGCGCTCGTCCTGTGCCTCGCGCTCGGCGCCGGCTGGCTAGGGTGGCGTTCGGACCGCGCGTATCTGGCGGCCGCGGCCGCCTCGGTGGTGGCAACGGTGCTCCTGTGGCCGCGCTGGCGACGGTCCCGGGTCGCCGCTGCCGCGCTGACGGAGCTCGAGGAGCGGGCGGCGGCGTTGCGCGCGGAGGAGACCGACTTGACCGCGGACTTGCAGTCGGCGTTGGCGGCGCTTGGGCTCAAGAGGGACGCGCGCTCGGCGGACGTGGCGGCGGCGAGCCGCGCAGCGCTGGAGCTAGACGCCGCGCTCGAGGCGGCAGCCCGCAGCGGAAGCGACCTTGACCGCGCTGCACGTGAAGCCAGGGACGCTCGCGCGGCCTTCGCCACTCACGCAGGCAACGCAGCCAAGCTCGGCGAGGAACGCACGGCGCTACTGAACGCCTGGGCAGAGTGGTGCCGCGCAGCCGGCGTGCCAGCCGACTTGCCGCCGGAGGAGCTGCCGGCTTTCCTAGCGGACATCGAGCGGCTGCAGGCCGTGCAGTCTGCCTTCAGGGACGTTGACGCCAAGCTGCGGCCCGCCATGGCGCGAGCCGATGACTACCGCAAGCAAGTCGGCGCGTTGGCTATGGCGCTAGGCCTAGCCTCCGAACCCGAAGCCGCGGCCAGCACGGTTAGGGCCTGGGCGGCGCGCGCCAAGGAGGTGGAGGCGCGCTACCTGGAACTAGAGCAGAAGCGCCTGGCGTTGCAGGCAGTGGTTGTCACGGCACTGCGCGATGTCGCTGCCCGCTTCGGGGCCCGCGCCGACCAGGCGCGTGAGGCGTTAGCCGCGGGAGACCCGCAGGGCTGGCAGGCGAGCCTCACTCTCGAGCAGGAGCGCGAGCGCACCCTGGCCACGGCAGCGCGCAGGCTCAACGAGCAGACCGGAGCCCTCACGCAGAAGCTGGAGGAGGCAGAGGCCTCCGCCGACCTAGCCACTCAGTTGCAGACCGCTGAACGCGTCGCAGCGGAAGCGCGCGCCCAAGTGCGGCGCTGGGTGGTCGCGCGCCTCGCCAAGGGCCTGATCGACGACACGCTCGAAGAGTACGAGCGCACGAAAGTCCCAGAGGTGCTGCGCCGCGCCGGGCATCACTTCGGAACCATGACCGCGGGCCGTTACGTGCGCGTTCACCTCCACGAGGGCCGCGAGCTGCGGGCGTTCACTCCGAACGACGAGGTGCTCGCAGCGGCGGACCTAAGCCGCGGCACGTTCGAACAGCTCTACCTCGCCGTGCGCCTCGGCCTCATCGAGTCGTTCTCCGCCGCCAACGTCGCCCTTCCGCTCGTGCTCGACGACGTCCTCGCCAACGCTGATCCCGAGCGCGCCGCGCGCCTCGCGGCGGTGCTCGCCGACCTCGCCGAGCGCCAGCAGGTCCTCTTCCTGACTTGCCAGCCGCACATAGCCTCCCTGCTAGTCGCCCAGGCACCGCGCGCCAAGCACGTCGTCTTGCCGCACCGTGTGGGAGCCGCACTGGCGTTTGACGACGGCTCTAGCTGAGCCGCTGTTCTACCGCCAACTCGGGCCCGGCCTTGACACGCATCCACCCAAAGGATTAACTGAACCTGACATCTGAATCAGTAGTCAGGTTAGGGCGCGGCGCCTCAGCGGCCGTCTCGCCCAACCGTCAAGAGGAAGGCACGAGTTGAACGCACTCCCACGTCCAAGCACAGCCCGCGGCGAGGCAACGCGCCGCAAGCTGCTCACCGCGGCCGAGATCGAGTTCGGCCAGAACGGTTACGTGGCCACCGCCGTCTCCGACATCACGAAACGTTCCGGAGTGGCGCAGGGGACCTTCTACCTCTACTTTCCCTCCAAGATCGACGTGCTGCGCGAACTCGTGCGAGACATGGGCAGGCAATTACGGCACGCACTTAGCGAGGGCACGGCGGGCGCAACCGACCGCCTCAGCGTCGAGCGCCTCGGCCTCGAGGCGTTCATCGCCTTCTCCCTCAGCCACCAGAACCTCTACAAGGTCGTCATGGAATCGCAGTTCGTCGACGAGACCATCTACCGCGAGTACTACCAGACCCTAGCGGACGCCTACACCGTCAACCTCGAACGCGCCCAAGCCAGCGGCGACGTGCGCCAAGGCAACGCCAGCGCACAGGCGTGGTCCCTCATGGGCGTTGCTCACTTCCTCGGGCTGCGTTACGCCATCTGGCGCCACGAAGCGCCGCCGCAAGAGATCTTCGACGCCACCTTCGAGCTCATCGCCAACGGCCTCGCTCCCGACCCTGGCGGCGGCGCATGACCCGCGACCACGTCGGCATCACCGGGCTCGGCACCTACGTTCCGGCCGGGCGCTTGAGCGCCGCCGACCTCGCGGAGGCATCCGGCCTACCGGAGTGGGTGGTGAGGGAGAAACTCGGGATAGCGGCGCGGGTGCTGCCTGGCGCGGACGATCACCCCGTGGCCATGGGCGTGACGGCCGGCGCTCGCGCCCTGCAGGACGCCGGCGTGAGACCGGAAGACGTCGACGTCGTCATCTCCATGACCGAGGAGTACAAGGAGTACCCGGTTTGGACGGCGGGCATCAAGCTCGCTTACGACGTCGGAGCGCGTAACGCCTACGCTTACGACCTCGGCCAGAAGTGCGGCACCGCCGTCCTTGCCCTCAAGCAGGCCAATGACCTGCTCATCGCGGACCCTAGCGTCGACGTCGTGCTCGTGGCCGGCGGTTACAGGAACTCCGACCTGATCCGCTTCACCGATCCGGACGTCCGCTTCATGTACAACCTCGGGGCGGGCGCTGGCGCGGCCGTTGTGCAGCGCGGCAAAGGGCACCGGTTACTTAGCGCCAGCATCGTCACCGACGGCAGCTTCTCCCTCGACGTGCTCGTGCCCGTCGGCGGCACCAAGGCGCCGCTCACGAGCGACAACCTTGACGATTACCGCCTGCGCGTGCCCGACCCGGCAGGCATGAAGGCGCGGCTCGAGAGCACCAGCCTCGACAACTTCGTGACGGTCGTCGAGCGGGCCGTCGCCAAGAGCGGCGCCAGCATGGCGGACATCGATTACCTCGCCATGCTCCACGTCAAACGCAGCGCCCACGACTACCTGCTTGGCCGCCTTGGCCTGACCGAACGGCAGAGCACCTACCTCAACGATTACGGCCACCTCGGTCAGGTCGACCAACTCCTCTCGCTAGAGATCGCGCGTGACAACGGCACCCTCAAGCCGGGCGACCTGGCGGTTGCCGTGGCGGCAGGTGTCGGCTACGTGTGGAACGCCATCGCGCTCCGATGGGCGGGCGCTGACGGAGCGCAAGCTGACGGGGCGCCAGCTAGCGGGGCGCCCGCATGATCCTCGACGTCGCGGCCCGGCGCGCCGACCTCACCCCCGAGCGCGACGCGCTGTGGTGGGACGGGCGGTGGTACACGTACTCCGAACTCAACGAACGCGCCGCGCGCACCGCCGCCCTCCTAGCCAGCATGGGGGTTCGCAAGGGCGACCGCGTGGCCATCGCGGCCCACAACCACATCGGACACCTCGACCTCATCCTCTCTACGGCCAAGCTAGGGTTCATCTTCGCCCCGCTCAACGTGCGCCTCGCCCAGCGCGAGCTCGAGGGGTTAGGCGCCTACCTGAAGCCGAGCGTCGTCCTGCACGACGCCGAGCACGCGCCGGCAGCAGCCGCGGCCGCTGGTGGCGGCGCGGTGCTCGAGTTGGAGGCCTTCTGGCGCGAGGCGGCAAGTGGCGCTGCGCTCCCTGCCGTGCCTCGCCCAGACTTGGGTCCGGAAGACGTGCAGATGATCCTCTTGACGGGCGGCACCACCGGCCTGCCGAAGGGCGCCATGCTGCCGTACCGCCAGAACTTCTACAACGCCGTCAACACGGTGTTCTCGTGGGGCCTGAACGAGAGCGACTGCGTCGTGCAAGCGACGCCCTGCTATCACGCCGCCGTCAACGCCTTCACCACGCCGTTGTTCCAGGTCGGCGGGCGCACCATCCTGCAGAGGAAGTTCGATCCGGAAGAGTACCTGCGGCTCGTGGAGGAGCTAGGCGCGACCGTCCTCTTCCTCGTGCCGACCATGTACGCCATGGTCGCCAACGACCCGAGCTTCGCCACGCGCGACCTGAGCAGCGTGCGCTGGGCCATCTCCGGCGGCGCCGCCTGCCCAGAACCCGTTCGTCACGCGTTCGCCGACCGCGGCGTGCGCTTCCGGCAGGGTTACGGGCTGACGGAGGCGGGCGTCAACTGCTTCGCCATCACCCTAGAGCAGGCGCAGCGCCGGCCGGAGTCGGTCGGCAAACCGCTACTGCATGCGGAAGCGGCCGTGCGGCGGCCGGACGGCAGCGTCTGCGACCCTGGCGAGGTCGGCGAGCTCACCCTGCGCGGGCCCCACGTTTTCCTCGGCTACTACGAGGGGCCGCAAGCTACGGGCGAGGTCTTGAGGGATGGCTGGTTGTGGACGGGCGACCTCGCCACCACGGACGTCGACGGCTACTACACCGTCGCAGGAAGGCGCAAAGAGATGTTCATTTCCGGCGGGGAGAACGTCTTCCCCACCGAGATCGAGAGCGCCCTCTACGACCACCCAGCCGTCAACGAGTGCGCAGTCCTTGGCGTGCCAGACGAGCGCTGGGGCGAAGTCGGCGTCGCGTACGTGACCCTGCGTCCCGGCGCGGCCGCCTCCGTGGAGGAACTGCGCGGTCACCTCCTCGCGCGCCTGGCGCGCTACAAGGTCCCGAAGCACATCGAACTAGCTGAAGAGCTGCCGAAGAGCGGCGCAGGCAAGATCCTCAAGACGACGCTGAAAGAGCGCTTCGAGCGCTCCCACCAAGGAGGGGAAGCATGACGGCAGGACAGCGGATCGGCGTGCACGTGTCGCGCCCAACGGGCGGCGCAGCGGCCGACCTCACCATCGATTACGCCCGAGCTGGCGCTGGCGCCCCCGTGCTGCTCGTGCATGGCAACTTCGCCAGCCGCCAGTGGTGGCTCGAGCAGCTGACCGACCCGGCGCCGGGCCTCGACCTCATAGCCCCGGACCTGCCGGGCTTCGTGCGCTCGGACCCGCTGCCAGGCGCCTGGCCGACTAGCGAGTGGGTTGACGCTTGGGCAGACACCATGGCCGAGTTCCTCAAAGCGCTCGGCGTCGAGCAGGCTGGCGTCGTCGGGCACAGCCTTGGAGGCGCGGTGGCGCAAACGTTGGCGGTGCGCCACCCCGAACTAGTGACGGCGCTACTCCTCGTCGACGCCGCGCCACCTGCCGGGTTCGTGACGCCGGAGGCGCACTTCCCCGTGCTGAGCGCTTACCGCACCAACCGCGAACTCCTAACGGCGGGCCTGAGCGCCATCACGCCGACCCGCCAACCCGCCTACTTCCCCGCGCTGATCGACGACGCCATGGGCATGGACGAGCGCAATTACCAAGGCAACGCCAGGGCGCTCGGGGAGTACGACCTCAGCGGCCGCACCACAGCCGTGACGGTGCCAGTCACCGTATTGCACGGCGGCAAGGACCTGCTCGTGCCGGCGGCCGCGGCCGCGGCCACCGCCGACGCCTACCCGAACGCCACCCTCATCACCTGGGAGGACGTCGGCCACTCACCGCCGCTCGAGGCGCCGGCCGCCTTCCGCGACTTGCTAGCCAAGACCTTCTCGGGGGGCGCCAAATGAGATGAGCCCACCTGCTACCGCCCAGAGGCCCCACACCCATCAGACTCCTGGCATCGCCCGGAGACAGACCTTCCAAGGAGGAAGCATGAAGCGCATACTCGCCACCCTCGTCCTCGCCGTACTCGCCTTCGCTGCGGCGCAAGGCGTGACCATCGGCGTCCTAGCGCCCCTAACCGGCGGCGCAGCCGGCACCGGCCAAGCCCAGAAGGCCGGCTTCGAGCTGGCCCTCGAAGAGATCAACGCAGCAGGCGGCGTACTCGGCCAGCCACTCAAGATGATCATCGAAGACACGAAGGCCGACCCCGCCACCGGCGTCGCCGCGTTCGAGAAGCTCATGACGGAGGACAACGTCGAGTTCATCGCTGGCGGCTACTCCTCCGGCGTGACCCTCGCCCTCGTCGAGTCGTTCAAGACCTTCCAGCCCATCGTTAGCTGGATCGGCGGCGCGGTCTCCGGCATCGGCATCGACAACTTCGACGGCATCGAGGAGCTCCTCGGCCAAGAGGAGTGGTTCTTCCACATCCACCCGTGGGATTACGCGAATACCGAAGCCTCGACCGCCTTCCAGGTCTACACCGGCGTAGACACCGTTGCGCTGCTCCACGAAGACGGCGCGTTCGGCGGCCCAGGCGCAGCAGGCGCCCAGGCGCTCCTGGAAGCAGCCGGCATGAAGGTCGTGCTCAACGAGGCCTTCAAGTCCACCCTGACCGGCGGCACGGGCGACTTCCGCGCTGCCATCAGCAAGGCAGCGGCCAGCGGCGGCGAGATGCTCTACTGGATCGCTTACGACGGCGACGCCCAGCCCCTCGTCAGCCAAGTCCGCGAACTCAACTACCACCCCAAGTACATCTTCGGCGCCCCTCCGGGCTGGCCGTCCGACTTCGACAAGGTGCCGGAAGCGCAGTGCGTTACCGGCATGATCGGCTACCTGCCCAACCTGCCCAACCCAGAGGCCAAGGCCTTCCTCAACAGCTACCAGGCCAAGTTCGGCACGGCGCCAGACAACTACATGGCCGCCCTCGCATACGCCAACCTCTGGAGCTATGCCGACGCCATCAACGCCGCCGGCACCACCGACCAGGCCGCCGTCATCAAGGCGCTGCAGGAAGGCACCTTCCGCTCGCCGATGGGCGACTGGAGCTTCAAGCCCTCCATCGAGGCCCTGCACCAAGGCTTCGGCTCCGAGATGTGGTTCATCTTCCAGTTCCAGGACGGCGTCCGCGAGATCGTCTGGCCCGTCAACATCAGCACCTCGCCGCTGCAGACCTGCCCGTAAGGTTCGCGACTAGCAACTTACAAGCACCCGCCGGGGAGGGAGCGACCCTCCCCGGCAACCCATAACCGCGAAGGGACCCGGACGCTCCAACCTCATGGACTTATCTCTCTTACCGCAAGCGCTCGTCTCGGGCGTCCTCGCCGCCGGCCTCTACGCGCTGGTGTCCGTTGGGTTGGCGCTGGCCATCGGTGTCATCGGCATCGTCAACTTCGCGCACGGCGAGTTCTTCATGGTCGGAGCGTTCCTCGCCTACCAGCTCTTCGTCAGCTTCGGCTTCGACCCTCTCTTATCGCTACTGTTCGTGGCGCCCGCCCTGTTCGTCATCGGCGCCATCATCTACTTATCTTCCATCCGCTTCGTACTGAAAGCGCCGGAGCTGAACCAGATGCTCCTCACGTTCGGGGTCGGCATCATCCTGCAGAACCTGGCGCTGCTCATCTGGGGTGGCGACCCGCGCACCATCGCGCGCGTGCCTTACCGCGCCATCGGCTACAAGCTCGGCAGCATCAGCGTGGGGCTCGTACCGCTTGGCAGCTTCGTCATCTCGCTCATCCTCGTAGCCGCCCTCTACTGGATGCTGGCTAGGACGCCCCTCGGCCGCGGCATGCGCGCGGTGGCGCAGAACCGCACCGGCGCCGGCCTCGTCGGCCTTGAGGTCAACCGCATCTACCTGATCGCGTTCGCCATGTCAGCGCTCCTCGCCGGCATGGGCGGGGTGATGATCGCCGTCATCCAATCGCCGACGCCAACCATCGGCTTCGGGTTCACGCTCAAAGCGTTCGCGATAGTCGTGCTAGCTGGCCTCGGCAACATCCGGGGGATAACCATCGCCGCCATCATCGTGGCGTTGTCAGAGTCGTTGGTCGCCACCATGGTGCCCAACGGCGACTCGCTGCGCAACGCCGTCTTCTTCGCCATCATCTTCGTGGCGCTCGTCGCGCGCTCGCGCCGGGCCTTCTAGGGGAGCGTCATGAAGCGCCGCATCAACCCACTAGGCCGCGACCTGCTCCTCGCGCTGCTGTTCTTCGCAGTGCTGCTGTTCCTGCCGCCACTGCTACGGGCCGCGTTCGGGCGCGCGTCCGTGAGCTACTTGTCGCTCGGCATCAACGCCCTCGTGCTCGCCACGCTGGCGCTCTCGTGGGATTTGCTCGCCCGCACGGGCCAGTTGTCGTTGGCGCACGCCGCCTTCACTGGCGCGGGAGCCTACTCGACCGCCATCTTGCTGCGCATGGCTGACGTACCGCTCTGGCTCGGCATCCCGCTAGGTGGCGTCGTCGCTGCGCTGCTCGCGTTGGCGTTGGGATCGGTGACGTTGAGGCTTTACGGCATCTACTTCGCCATAGCAACGCTAGCCTTCACCGAGGTCCTCAAGACGGTCGTGCAGGAGTTGCCAACGAAGATCGCGGGCGGCGCGCCAGGCATGAACGTGACCGCCCTCTTCAGGCCCGCGCTCGCACCAGGCATGGAGCGCTGGGAGCTGGCCTTCGTGCGTAACCAAGGTTACTTCTGGGTCTACGCCGCGCTACTGCTCGTAGCCGTCGTCATCTCCGTCTTCATCCAGCGCTCGCGCTTGAGGTCGGCCTTCACGGCCATCCGCACCAACGAGCTCGTGGCTGGCGTCATGGGCGTCAACCCTGCGCGCCTCAAGCTGCTGGCCTTCGTGCTCTCCAGCTTCGTTGCCGGCACCCTTGGAGCGGTAGAGGCTCACCGCCTCGGCAGCGTGAGCCCGGATGGCGCTTTCGCCGTCTCCACCACCGTTCTCGCCCTGGTGACGCCGATATTCGGCGGTCTCTACACCACCGTCGGCCCCATCCTCGGCGCCCTCGTGCTAGCTGGCCTCGAGGAGACCCTCAAGCGCACGTTCGCGGACGGCTACCTGATCGGCTACGGCATCGTGCTGGTGGCGTCGATCCTCTTCATGCCGCGCGGCCTCGTCGGGCTCTTGAGTGGGGTGGCCAGGCGCCTCAGGCGGCAAGGCGGGAACCCGGAGGGCGGCATGAGCAGTGCCCGCGCCATAGCAGACGAACCGTTCACTGCCCCGGAGGAGACGCCATGAGCGCGGCGCCGCTCCTCAGCGTCACGGGCCTAAGCAAGAGCTTCGGCGGGCTGCGCGCCGTGCACGACGTCAACTTCCAAGTCTTCCCCGGCGAGATCTTCGCCATCATCGGACCGAACGGCGCCGGCAAGACGACGACCCTCAACCTCGTCTCCGGGCTGTTGGCGCCCAGCGCTGGCAGCGTCGCCCTCGCGGGGCAGGACCTCACCAAGCTGCCGTCTCACAAGCGTTGCCACCTCGGCCTCGGGCGGGCGTTCCAAGTCGTGCAGCCGTTCCCCGAGATGACCGTGCTCGAGAACGTGCTCGTCGGCGCCCAGTTCGGCTCACCTAACGTGAGCGCCGCCGAGGCGAACAGGCGCGCGGAGGTGGCGCTCGAACGTTCCGGCCTGGCCGCGCTACGCGACCAACCCGTCGAGGACCTCAACCTCTTGCAAGAGAAACGCCTCGAGATCGCCCGCGCGCTGGCCACCAAGCCGCAGGTGCTGCTGCTCGACGAGGTCATGGCTGGCTTGAGGCCCGCCGAGGCGCGCCTGGCAGTAGAGCTCGTGCGCGCCGTGCGCGCCGAAGGCGTAACGGTCGTGTTCATCGAGCACGTCATGCCGGTCGTACGCGACTTGGCCGACCGCGTGCTCGTCATGGACCACGGCTCCGAACTGGCGCTCGGCACTTACGCGGAGGTAACCGCCAACCGCATGGTGATCGAGGCGTACCTCGGCAAGGAAGAAGACGAAGCGGAGGACGGCTTGTGAGCAAGGCCCTTGACATAGAGCGGCTGCGCGCGGGCTACGGCAAGATCACGGTGCTGTGGGAGATCGACCTACACGTCGAAGCCGGCGAGCTCGTGACGATCATCGGCGCCAACGGCGCTGGAAAGACGACGCTCCTGCGCGCCATCAGCGGCCTCATCCCTACCAGAACCGGCAGCGTGAGCGCGTTCGGCAACCGCCTAACGGGCCTCAGCGCCGCGCGCGTGGTGCGCTCGCAAGTCGGCCACGTGCCGGAAGGGCGGCAGCTCTTCCCACTCATGACGGTCGGCGAGAACCTGGAGAGCGGCGCCGAGTACCTGCCGCACGCGCGCGCCAACGCCAAGCGCAACCGCGCGTTCGTTTACGAACTCTTCCCCCGCCTGGAGGAGCGCCGCGGCCAGCTGGCTGGCACGCTCTCGGGCGGCGAGCGGCAGATGGTCGCCATCGGGCGTGCCCTGATGAGCAACCCGCGCCTACTGCTGGTCGACGAACCGTCGCTTGGCCTCTCGCCTTCCCTCGCCCTTACGGTGTTCAAGGCCCTCAAGCAGATCAACGAAGACGGCGTTACCGTCGTGCTGGTCGAGCAGAACGTGCAGCAGTCGCTGCGGATCGCCGACCGCGGTTACGTCCTCGAGAACGGGGAGATCGTCAAAGAAGGCACGGGCCGTGAACTCCTCGGCGACCCGGCCGTGCGCGAGGCCTACCTTTCGATGTAGCGCCCTACTGCGCTAGCAGGACGGGAACGTGCAGGGCGGCATCGTTCTGCGGGAGGTCAGATGGGTTGTCGCGGGCCAGCACGATGGTGGCCGCGCCGCCACGGTCGCCAGCCTCGAAGGCCACCTCGCCCTCGAACGGCACGAGGTCGGTCGTCATCCAGTCGCCCTGCGCCGAAACGCTGCCCTGGCCGATCACCGTGCCGTCTTCCGCCACGACCGTCACCGGGAACGACCCCTCGAAGTACCACTGCCCGACGGCCTCCCCGCTGAGTTGCAGCGGGCTCGTCACGCTGGTGCCAGGCCGCGGCGTCGCCAGGCGGATGAACGGTGCCAGGTCGGAGGTGCCAGAGGCCGGCCACGTTACGCTCCGGGTGCCGGACGGTAGCTTCAGGCTCACGCGCTCGAGCGCGTCACTCAGGTGACCAAGCACCGTTTGGCGGTCAGCGGCGGTGAACTCCGTGATGGTGCCCGTCGGATAGTTGCCGAACTGCGACTCCACGACGCGACTCGTGAACTCGTAGCAGCTTCCCGCCACGTACAGGCGCCGCAGCTCGCCGTTGGCGTAGGTGCCTGCCGCGCCGTCCATGAGCCCGGAGAAGCGCGCGGTGGACGCGGCGTCCGGTCCCTCTGGTTCGACGACTAACCCGGGTTGTAGCGACTGATAGCCGGACGGTTGAGCCAAGAGACACGAGGTCTGCGATGTGAGGTCCGCGCGCAGTTCGATGGCCGTGCCAGCCGCCCTGAAGTTCGTGCCAGCGTAGCTCCCTTGGGGCAAGTAGAGGCAGTAGTCGAACCCCTCGTCGCACGGCGGGATGGTGGACGTGGCCAGCAGCGGCTCGCCCGCGACGGCCAGGCTGAGGTCGGCCGGCACTTGCAGGGTGACTACGCCGCCGGTCAGCGTCAACGAGGTCTCCGGGGCGAGGGTGTGGGTTGGCGTGGACGGTGCGGCGGACGCGGACGTGGCCGCCGGCGGCGTGCCAGCGGCTGCCCGCCCGGCCGCGGCTGCGGTTGCGGGTTCGGTTGCGGGTTCGGCCGCGGGTTCGGCCGCCGCCGCTGGCGGCGCTTCGTTGGATTGCGGCCGGGCGGGCTCGCCAACCAGCCGCGTGACCACCACGGCGACGAGCGCGATCACGATCACCGCGCTGAGGAGTACTGAGTACCTGCGCTTCATGGACGCCATGTTGCACGCTTAGCAGGTGTGGAGGTCTGTGCGCTCCGCCCCTGGGCCTCAGCAGTCCTTAACGTTCCGCGCTAGTGACCTCATGCCCGCGCGGCCGCCAGTCCAGCCGCCACCTCGGGCAGCACCTCACCCAGTCCGGCCTCCAGGCGCAGGCTGGCCTCGGCGTCCGCGCGCGTAGGTCCTTGGTTGACGACCGCCACAGGCTTGCCTTGCGCGATGGCTGACTTCACGAAGCGGTAACCGGAGAACACCTCGAGAGACGAGCCGAGCACGAGCAGCGCGTCCGCCGCCGCCAGCCAGTTGCTCGCCTGGTCAACACGCACGCGCGGGACGTTCTCTCCGAAGAAGATGACGTCCGGCTTGAGGACGCCGCCGCACACGGTGCAGACAGGCACGCGAAACCCCTGCGTGAGGGTGTCTGCAAGCGCGGCGTCACCGTCCGGGAGCAGCGCGACCTGCAGGTCAACGAACTGGGGGTTGAGGTCAAGTAACCGCACCTGAAGATGCTCGCGGGCCTCGCGCGTTCCGCACTCAAGGCAAGCGACTAGCGCGAGGTCGCCGTGCAGCTCGATGAGCGCCCTCGTGCCCGCCTTGCGGTGCAGCCCGTCAACGTTCTGCGTGACGACGCCCGTTGTGAGGCCCAAGCGCTCGAGTTCCGTAACGGCGAGGTGCCCGGCGTTCGGCTGCCGCTCCGCCATGCCTCCCCAACCGACGGTGCTGCGCGCCCAGTAACGGCGCCTTGCCTCCTCGCCGCCCGTGAACTCTTGGAACGTCATCGGCTTAGGCGCAGGAGTGCGGCGGTGAACGCCGCGGTAGTCGGGGATGCCGGAGTCGGTCGAGATACCCGCGCCCGTCAGGACGAGGCTCCGGCCTACTGCGAGGAAGGACGCTAGTTCCTCCACGCCAGCGCGCTCGTTGCTCATGACTGATGCTACCGAGCGCGGGACCTCGCAGGAGCCGCTCGCGCGACCCTAAAGCGGTAGCATCGCGCATGCTCAACCACGACACCTACGCCGCGCTCATCAAAAGGGGCCGCAGCGCCGGAGCCGACTACGTGGAGGTCTACGCCGAGCGTTGGCGTCGCCGCCTGCTCCGGTCCATCGACGCCAACGTCGAGGAGGCCACCAGCAGCTTGCTCTACGGGGCTGGCATCCGCCTGTTCTTCGGGACTGACGTCGTGTACGGCTACACGAACGACCTATCTGACGCCGCGCTTGGCGAGCTCCTCGGCAACCTGCTCGCCGTGCGCACTAGCGCGAACGGCGCGGCCGGCGTGCCTGACGCGGAGGGCCGCGGTGGCCTCGACCTACGCGTCCGCGACGCCGGCCCGTTCGTTCACGCGCCAGCAGTGCCGTTCGACGCGCGCAGCAAGGCGTGGCGGCTAGAGCGCCTGCGCGAACTCGACGCGGCCGCGCGCATAGCGCCGGAGGTCAAGCAGGTGGAGGGGCGGCTGCTCGAGTGGGAGCAGGACGTGTCGGTAGCGAACTCGGATGGCGTTGTGGCCGACGACCGCCGCGTGCGCACGCGCCTGATCGCGCAGGTCATCGCGAGCAACGGCGTAGATACGCAGTCCGCGCACGAGGGTCCTGGCCTCTCGATGGGGTTGGAGCTTCTCGACCTGCACCCCCCAGCGGCGATCGGGCGGCGCGCTGCCGAGGTCGCGCTCCTCAACCTGACCGCCCGCAAGGCGCCCGCGGGCAGCATGCCGGTAGTGATCGGCAACGCCTTCGGCGGCGTCATCTTCCATGAGGCGCTAGGGCACCTGCTAGAGACGACGGCTGTCGCGCGCAACGCGTCCGCCCTCACGGACAAGCTTGGCGAGCTGGTGGCGTCAGACGTCGTGACTTACGTCGACGACGGCACGACGCCACACGGTTGGGGTTCTTCGCGCTTCGATGACGAGGGCGCACGGACCGAACGCACGGTGCTCATCAACGCGGGCGTGCTCGAGAGTTACATGGTCGACCGCTGGGGCGCGCTCATGACTGGCTATCGCCCAACGGGATCTGGCCGCAGGCAGGACTACACGTACGCCCCCACCTCGCGCATGCGCAACACCTTCGTGCTGCCTGGCACCACCCCGAAGGAAGAGCTGTTCGCCGGCATCGAATTCGGCCTGTACGCCAAGTCGATGGGCGGCGGGCAGGTCATGCCTGGGTCGGGTGAGTACAACTTCGCGGTCGACGAGGGCTACCTCATCCGCAACGGTCAGCTAGCCGAGCCCGTGCGTGGCGCCATGCTCGTTGGCAAGGGTCCCGAGTCGATAAAGCGCATCGTCGCCGTGTCCGACGACGTCTCGACTGCGCCAGGCATGTGCGGGTCGCTGTCGGGGTCGCTGCCTGTCGAAGTGGGTCAGCCGCACCTGCTCGTCAGCGAGCTGATCGTTGGCGGCGAAGCCTGACCTCAGCAACTGCTGCTACGGCGCACGAGGTGAGTGCTAAGCAGCGTGCTACCAACTAGTGGTTGGCCAGACAACTGCGCCATCAACTGCCGCGCGGCGCGGCGGCCCAGCTCGACGACGTCGGCGGCCACCGTCGTAACGCCGGCCGCCTCCGCTTCTGGCCCATCACCGAAGCCGACCACGGCCAGGTCGTCTGGCACGCGTAACCCAGCCGCCAGCACCACGGCTTGCGCCTCGATGGCCATGAGGTAGTCGGCCGCTATCACGGCGTCGCACTGCCCGCCACCTGCCAGGAAGGCGGCGAGGGCGTCGGCGGCTAGCCGCGGCGTGAACTCGCCGCGCAAGTAGTTCTCTGGTGGCACCGTCAGGCCGTGGCGCACGGCCTCGTCGCGGAACGCGGACTCGCGCTCCTGGCCGTCTAGCTGTGACGTGTCTCCCCCAACGAACACCGGCAGGCGCCTGCCGCAGGCCTCCACCACGTGCTGCATGAGCAGGGCGACGCCCTGGTGGTTGTCGAACATCATGGTCGGCAGCTCGAGGTGCTGCGTGCCGTGGCTTATCAACGTGACGGGCAGTCCGGACTCCGCCACGACGGCCAGGTCGTCGTCGGCCACGGCGTTCGCGAGGACAAGCACGCCGCTTGCGCCACTGATGGCCTCGGCCACCTCCGCCCGCACGGCGTCCGGCGAGCGCAGGCCGACCAGGGGGTGGGCGGCGAGGCCAAACCCGTTGGCGGCCGCCACCTCCTCGGCGCCCTGCAGCACGCTCAGTTGGAAGACGCCCTCGAGGTTGTTGACTAGTACGGCGATGGTGCCTGCCGCGCGCTTCACGCGACCAACCCAAGTTCCGTGAGGTTAGCTAACGCAACGGCGCCCATCGCGCCAAGGCGGTTGGAGTAGGCGAGGGTCAACTCGAGGTCGTCCAGCGCCCCTTGCCCGAGCAGCAGGCCAGCTTCTGCGGCCAAGCGCTGCAAGAACACCTCGCCTAGGTCGGTTACGCCGCCAGCTAACGAGACCTGGGTTGGCTGCAGCAGGGAAACGATCCACGCGAGCGGACGGGCCAAGCCAGCCGCGAGCTCGAGCACGAGCTGCCGTGCGGTTGCGTCACCGCGCTCCTCCGCGCTGCGGACGTGCAGGTAACGCAAGCCACCGCCGCCTGGCAGCGTGCTGTGAGACTCACCGCTCAGTTCGGCCGCGCGCAGCTTGAACGCCGTCCAGCCTAGGCGTAGTTCGTCGATCATCGGCCCTGACAACTCGCTGCCGAAGTGCGCGCCGCTCGGGTGCAGCACCACGCCAAGCTCGAGGTCCTCATCGAGGATGAGGGTGACGAGGGTGCCCGTCTGGGCGTTGCTCTGCGGCCCGAAACTATGCTGCCCGAGCGCGCAGAGTTCGGCCAAGTTGCCGACGTGCACGGGCACGGCGAGCCTGGTGGTGAGGAGTTCGGCGAGGGGTGAGTCGTTGAGGTTGAGGACCGCAGACCTGCGCACGACGCCGGTGCCGGGCCTCACCCTGCCAGGTACGGCAACGCCGACGGCGAGCAGCGGGGCGTCTAGTTGCGGCAGCAGCGCAGCGACGACGCTCTGCACGGCGCTAAGGACCGCCTCTTCGCCAGTGCCGCGCAAGTCGAGGACGTGAACGGCGCTGCTCTCGCCAGCCAAGTCGGTGAGGACGGCGCTCACGCGCTCACCGCTCAGCGCGACGCCAATCAGGTGGCGCGCGCGCGGGTTGAAGGCGAGGAGCGTAGGGCGTTTGCCGCCGCTGCCGCTGGCGCGCCCGAGGCCTTCCTCGACGACGAGGCCCTCGTCGATGAGTTCGCCAACGAGGTTCGAGATGGTCGGCTTGGTCAGCCCGGTCACGGCGGCGAGGGCAGCGCGGGTGTTGACCTCGTCCTGGTAGAGCATGCGCAGCACGAGGCGGCGGTTGTGGTCGCGCAGTTGCTCACGCGTTGCCTTGATGGGCGTCATGGGCGAACCATACCGAGTTAGCGGGCACCCTCAGCGGCGTCCAGGCGGAGCGCGCAGGTGGTGGGCCGCGCGGCTCTGAGGGCGTCCCAGGAGGCGGGGTCCTCGCCGCCGAGCCCCCAGATGGCCACGCCGCCAGTCGGCGCCTCGGCCTCCCCGAGCGCCGCCAGGCGGCCGACCGTGGTTGCGCCGTCTGACACGTAAACGGTCTGTCTTGGCAGGCCGGTGACGTCGAGCTCGACCAGTAGTTCGAGGCTGTCTGGGTCGCGTTGCGGCGCTAGGCCGAACTGCGTGATCATGCGCTCCGTTGCCTCCCAGGTCGTGGCCGCTGCGGGCGGGCTGCCGCGCTTCCAGGTGTAGCCGTAGAACGGCATGCCGACGAGGAGCTGCGTCTGCCCAACGGCCCCAAGGCCGTACTCGACGACCTTGGAAACCCAAGAACGCGGCGCCACCGGCCCAGGTGGCTCGTTGCGGTTAGTGAAGTCGTACGTCATGACGTTGAAGAGGTCGGCCGCCGCGGCCAGGCGCGGCCAGTCCTGAGCCGCCGCGCTGGGGAAACCGGTCGGACTAGCCTCCGTCTTGGCGTGGACCGTCACCGAGAGAAGCTTGCCGCGTTCATGCAGCGCCGCCCCGAGCCGCTCGACGAAGCCGCTGAACGCAGCGCGCGTTTCGAGCGGGAACATCTCGTAGTCGAGGTCAAGCCCGTCGAAGCCGGCGTCGTCGACGAGGGCGACGAGGGCCGCCACGTGAGCGCTTAGCAGCGGCTCTGACATGAAGGTGCTGTGGTTGGCGAACACGCTCGGCACGACGAGCAGGCCGGCCGAGCGCCAGGTCGCGACCTGATCCTCCCAGTTGGCGCCCGCCTGCGAGAGGATGGCGCCCTCCGCGTTCGGCGTGAACCAGAACGGGAAGACGACGTCTATGACGTCTGCGTTGGCGACGATGGTGTCGTAGCCGCCGGGGTGGTCGGACGACGGGTACCAGACGGCGACGCACCAAGACGGCGGCGCGGCGGCTAGCGCGCTAGCCGCCGCGAGCAGGCAGAACAGCGCTGCCAAGCGCCTCACGGCCGCGCCCGCTCGTCGGTCAGCGCGGCGGGTGGCACGGCGACCGGCAGCCGCCCTCTCCCCTCCAACTCACCACACAGCAGCCGCGCCACCGCCTCCGTTTGAGGTTCTCGCCTGCCGTAACTGCAGATGGCGCGGCGCACCGCGCCCGCCGCCGCCACGTCGAGCGGGTTGCGGAGCGCTACGAGGATGGGGTCTGTGCCCATGGCGACGAGGCGCCGCAAGAGGCTCAGTTGTGCTTCGTCTCCGGCAGCATTGACGGTGGCCACCACCACCTCGCCACCGCCCGCAGCGCGCCAGGCAGCCACCTGCCCGGCAACGGCGTCCACGGCGGCGGCCGGGGCGCTGCGCTCTAGCACGACCTCGGTGATGTCTGGCACGCGCGCGCGCAGTTGCGCGGCAAGGCAGGTAGCCCCGCCCGGCGCCGTCTCGGCGGGCGTGAGGGCGCCGGCTGCCACGCTGACGACGAGCACCCGCGCCCCAGCGGCCAGTCGCGGGTCGCCGCGCACCACGGTAATGGCGGCCTCCGAGCTGACCCGCGCGACCTCGCGGTGCGCTTGGCTGCCGATCACCGACAGGGGCGGCAGCTCGGTTGGCAGGCCGCGCCTGACGGCCAGCACGCGTGCCGCGCTGGCGGGGTCCGTCTCGGCCTCGAGCTCACGCACGATCTGTTGCTGGTCGGGGAGGTGCCCAAGCATCGCGAGGTCCGCGCCGGCGCGCAGCGAGCGCCTGGCGCGCTCAACGCCAGGCAGGTCGCCAACTGCGCTCATGTCGAGCGCGTCGGTGACGACCACGCCGGCGTACCCCAGCTCGTCTCGCAGCAGCCCCGTGAGGACGGCGCGCGAGTGCGTGGCAACGGCGTCGTCTAGCGCCGGGTAGATGGCGTGGCACGACATGATGGCGGCAACGCCTGCCTTGATGGCAGCCGCGAACGGCACGAGCTCGCGCCGCTTGAGCAGCTCGAGCGGCGCGGTGATGACGGGGGTGGAGTGGTGGCTGTCTAGCTGCGTGTCGCCGTGACCAGGGAAGTGCTTGGCCGTCGCCAGCACGCCGTTACTCTGCATGCCAGCGATGAGGGCAGCCCCGAGGGCGGCGACTCGCTGCGGGTCGTCACCGAAGGCCCTCACCCCCAGCACGTCGCTGGCTTGCTGCGTGGCGAGGTCGAGGACGGGCGCGATGTTCATGTTGCACCCGAGCGCCAGGAGTTCGCTGCCGAGCACCTCGCCGGTGCGGCGCGCCAACTCCACCGACCCTGCGGCCCCTAGCGCTAAGTTGCCTGGCAGCTCGGTGGCGCCGTGACCGACGGCCATGAGCTGGCCGCCTTCCTGGTCTATGCCGATGATGGGGGGCGGGTGGCCGCCGGCAGCGGCGGCGGCCATGAGGCTGAGGTTCAACTCGCGCAACTGCCTCAACGAGGCGACGTTGAAGCTGAAGAGGCACACGGCGCCGACGGCGCCGGATTCCAACGCGGCGAGCACCCAGGCGGGCGCTTCGTGGCCGCGGAAACTGATCATGCATGAGCCCATGAGTGACGTCAGCCTTTCGAGCCCGTGAGGGCGATGCCCTCGGTGAAGTAACGCTGGGTGAGGATGAACACGACGAGGACGGGGATGACGAAGAGCACGCTGGCCGTCATGATGTCCTGCCACGGAATGGGCGACTCCTGCAGGTTGTTCTTCTGCGCGACGTAGATGGGCATGGTGAACAGCTCGGCTTTCTGCAGGTAGAGGAGCGGCTGCACGAGGTTGTTCCACTGGCCGACGAAGAGGAAGACCGTTACCGTCGCCACGGCTGGCCGTGAGAGCGGCAGGATGATGAGCCACAGGAGTTGCAGTGGGTTGGCGCCGTCTATGAGGGCGGACTCGTCCAGTTCGCGTGGGAGCGTGAGCATGAACTGCCGCAGCAGGAACACGAGCGCCGCGCCGCCAGCGAAGAAGCCGGGCAGGGTGATGGGGTTGAAGGTGCGCAGCCAGCCGAGTTCGTAGAAGAGCACGTACTGCGGGACGAGCGTGGCTTGGGCAGGCAGCATGAGGGTGCCGAGCATGAGGCCGAACACGAGGTCGCGGCCGGGCCAGCGCAGGCGGCTGAACGCGAACGCCACGACCACGAGGCTCGAGACGGTGCCGAGGAGCACGATGAGCACGGTGTAGAGGCTATTGCCGTAGGCGCGGTAGAAGTTCTTCTCTGCGAGCTGCTTCGTGTAGTTCGACCACTGCGGCGTCTCAGGGAAGATGCTGAGTTGCGCCTGGCCTACCTCCTCCACGGTCTTGAGTGACGTGCCCGCCATCCACGCAACCGGGAAGAGGAAGAAGATGCCCGCACCGATGAGGGCGGCGTAGAGCACCAAGACGCCGGTGGCGCGCCAACTGCCGCGCCAGAAGCGCATGCCGACGCGGCGGGTGTTGCCCCGGCTGCGTGCGCCGGGGAGGGCGCTAGTGTCATTCATAGTGGACCCACCTGCTGTAGCGGAACTGTGCCACGGTTAGGAGCACGATGAGCACGGCCAAGATCCAGCTCGCGGCGGCGCCCTGAGCGATCTCTAGTTGCCTGAAGGTGCGGACGAACAGGAAGTACGCGGCCGAAGCGATGCTCTGCTCCGTCAGGGTGTTCTGGATGATGTAGACGGCCTCGAACGTCTGCAATGCCGCGATCAGCCCGATGACGACGTTATAGAACATGGCGGGCGAGATCATCGGCATGGTGATGTTCTTGAACTTCTGCCAGCCCGTCGCGCCGTCGACGCTAGCTGCCTCGTAGAGGGAGCGTGGTACGCCCTTGAGGGCCGCGAGGAAGATGAGCATGCCCGCGCCCGAACTCCACATGGTTATGAGCACGAGCGACGGCTTCGACCAGAGCTCGCTCGAGAGCCAGAGCGGCACGCGGTTGGCGTCAGGGAACTGGGCTACGACTTGGCGGAAGAGGGCGAAGTGGTGGTTCGCCGCGCCGGTCGCGGCCGCCACCGCGTCGTAGGCGGCGAAGTAACGCACGCCGTCGGTGGTGGCGCCGATGGCTAAGAGCCCGAACAGCGCCCCGACGACGCCCAGCAGCCAACGCTGCCTTGACGCACCACGCCCGTAGCCGACGATGGCGGCCACGCCGACGAGCACGGCGAGCAACCACAGCGCGGACGGCGCCTGCGCCGCGTAGCCAGTAGTCAGGTAGTCGAGGTCGCCGGCGGCGCGCAAGCTCGAGCGCTGCGTGATGAGGTCGAAGAGCGTGCCGAGGCGACCGAGCACGCGCGGCACGAAGCTGCCGCCCGTGATGGCGCGCACGGCGAGGAACACGAGCAAGATGGCGCCGCCGATCTCGACCAACGTGCGCGCCATGGTGTGCCGCGTTGCCTCGGAGGCCGTGAGGAAGAGGGCGAGACAGGCGCCGAAACCGAGCAGCGCCGGAATGGTGTACATGAGGGGCCCGACTGGGTCGGCGCGCGAGACGCCGATGAAGAAGGCGTTGAAGCTCTCGACCACGAAGATGAAGGAGCGGTAGAGCCAGTCGAACGGCGGGAACATCTCGGCGAAGCGCTTGAGCGTGACGTTGATGAAGCCGCCGTTGCTCGCGAGCATGTAGCGCCACGCCAGCAGGATGGCTGGGCCGCCTGCCAGGATGACGGGCACGTAGAACACGAGCCTGAAGAACGCCATGCCCCGCAGCGGCTGTGCAACGAGGACAGCCATGAGCAGCGCCGTCGCTATCTGCAGCGGCACCCCGACGATGGCGTAGTAAGCGGAGTTGTACATGGCCTGCACGAAGCGCCTGCCGTACGCGCCAGCGCCCGCGAGGAGGGAGCGGTAGTTGTCTAGGCCGATCCACTCGATGGGGCGGCCGAGTTTGTAGTCGGTGAACGAGTAGTAGAGAGATAGCACGGCGGGTCCGAGGACGAAGATCACGAACCCGAGCAGCCAGGGTGAGGCGAGGGCGTAACCCCAGAAGACTCGGCGCCGTTGCAGCAGGCCAGCGCCGCGGGCGGCGCTGATGCTCATGGCCAGCCGGCCGACGAGGTAGCTGCCTAGGACGATGAACGCTACGGTCCCGAGCGACCAGTACAGGTTGTTGAGCCGGGCGGCTACGGCCAGGTCCATCGTCAGGTGGTCCTTCGCAAGATAGGGTTGGGGGCGCCATTGCGGCGCCCCCTTCGAGGGTTAGAGGAAGCCGTTGTCCTCGAGGATGGCGTCGTACTCCTCCTTGAGGGCTTCTTGGGTGGCGGCTAGGCTCTGTTGGTCCGAGAGGAACATGCTGATCTGCTCGGCGAGGAGCGGGCGCAGCTCCGCGCTGGCGCGGATGTCTGAGAAGGCGCGGCCGTAGTCGACCGCGGCGTCGAGCATGGCGTTCCACACGGGGTTAGCGCGGAGTTCGTCCCAGGCGTCCTGGCGCACGGGCGTGAAGCCGGCGACTTGACTGAGCTGGATGGCCTTGTCTTGGCTGCCGATGAACTTGAGGAAGGCGGCCGCCAGTTCTGGGTCCTTGGCGTACGCGGGCACCGAGAGCCAGTCCGTGAACACCTGGATGAGGGGCTTGCCGTTCGCGCCCGCGGGGTACGGGCCGATGGCGATGTTCTCCCACAGCGGGTCGGTGGTTGGGGGCATGTTCCACATGGGGAAGATGCCGCTGATGACTAGGCCGGAAGCGATGGGGTAGCCGTTGATGGGCGGCAGGCCCGCGGTGAGTTCCGTTGGCTGCACGGCGCGGCGGCGGTCGTACATGAACTGCAGCGCCTCCGCGGTGGCTGCGCTATCGAACGCGCTGCTGCCGTCGGCGTTGTAGAGCTCGCCGCCTGCGCTCCAGACATAGGCGATGAACTCCTGGGAGTCGAACAGCCCGCCACCGATGTCCATGAAGCCCATCTTCGTCATGGCGCCGTCCGCTACCGCGGAGTTGTCCGCCACGAACTTCACGGAATCGGCAAACGTGAGGGGCGGGATGGCGTTAGCGTCCGCCGCTAGGTCGGTGCGGAAGAACATGGGCCGCGGGCTCATGAGGAGCGGGAGGCCGACCATGTGCCCGTCGTACGAGGCGACGCTGAGCGCCGCTGGCAGGAAGTTGCTCAGCTCGCTCCAATCGGCAAGGTACGGGTCGAGGTTGGCGAGCAGCGGGCCGAAGGTAGCCGCGTACTCGGAGCCAAGGTAGACGATGTCCGGGCCCGAGCCGGTGGTTATCCAGCCTGCCACGGCTGCGTCGAAGTCGCCCCAGCCACCTGTGAGGATGTCGAGGGTAACGCCGGGGTTCTCGGCCTCGAACTCAGGGAACGCGACGTCGCGGAACCAGGTCATGGTGTCCTCGGTCAGGCCGGTGATGTAGATCTCTAGGTTGCGTTGCGCGCTGGCCGCGCCGAACATTAGCGAAACGGCGGCCAACAGGGTCAAGAACTTCTTCATCTATGCCTCCACGGTTCGTTTGGGGCTCGCCGGAGCCTACCGTTGCTTGGCTCCGAGGTAGCTGGGGGCTGGTCTCGCTGCGGGCGTTCACCTCCCTGCGCAGTTAGTAAAGCAGCATTACTTACTATGACTGGCTAAAGGGTAGGGGCTGGCACCGCGCTTGTCAAGCACCCCGTGATAGGGTCGCTGACAACGCGCCAAGGGCACCCGCGACCGGGCGCCGCTCAGGAGTCGCACGATGAACGTGACCGAAGCGAAACGCTGGCTACTCACGGAAGCCGCCAAGCGCGGCGTCGCACTAGAGGTGCTAGCCACCAGCGAGAGCAGCTTGAGGCTCGAGACGCGCGGCGGCAAGGCCTCTGACGTCCACTCGTCGACCCAGGCTGGCATCGGCTTGCGCGTGGTGGCAGACGGCCGTACTGGCTACGCCTCGACGGAGGAGCTAACGGCCGACGCCCTCGCGTGGGCCCTCAACGAGGCGATAGAGAACGCTTCGCTAACCCCGGCGGGCAACGCCGCCTTGCCGGCTGGCGGGCAACTCGGCCGCGTCGACCTCCTCGGCGAGGGCCTCTCCGCCACCATCAAAGACAAGCTGGCCACCGCGGCGGCTTTCGAGGCCGGCCTCACCCAGGACCCGCGCCTGCAGTCCATGCAGATGGGCCGCTACATCGAGTCGGAGCAGCGAATCGAGATCGGCTCTAGCGCCGGCGTGGACGGCGGTTACCGCGCAGGCACCGCCGCGCTCGTGGCTGGCGTGGTCATGCGCGAAGGCGCCAGCGTCAAACAGGGTTTCAACGTTCACGCGGAGGGCGACTACCACCAGCTCGAGCCCGGTCGCACCGCGCAAGAGACCCTGACGAAGGTCGGTCGCCACCTCGGCGCGAAGGCGCTAGTGACTGGCCGCCGCCGCGCCACGTTCGAACCGGACGTCGTCGGTCAGCTCCTCCAGCTCCTCGCGTACTCCCTCTCAGGCAAGGCCGTCGCCGAGGGCAAGAGCCACCTGGCGGACAAGCTAGGGAAGCGCGTAGCCGCGCCGCTCATAACGCTCGTCGACGACGCCACCCTCTCCCACGCGCTCGGCTCGCGGCCGTTCGATTCGGAAGGCACGATCTCACGACGCCTAACCCTCATCGAGGGGGGCGTGCTGCAGTCGTTCATGCACAACTCCGCAACCGCCAGGCGCACGGGGCAGAAGAACACCGGCCACGCGTACCGCACGTACGCAAGCACGCTCGAGGTGCGCCCAAGCAACCTCGTTCTCCAGCCCGGTAGCGGCGTGCCAGCAGGTGACGGCGTGACAGTAACCGACCTCATGGGCGTCCACGCTGGCGCCAACCCCATCAGCGGCGAGGTGAGCGTTCAGGCGATGGGCCTCGAAACTCAGGGCGGCGAGACCCTGCCCGTCGACGACTTCGCGATCTCGTTCAACCTCTTCGACCTCTTGGGCCGAGTGAGCGCCGTCGGCAACGACCCGACCTGGGTCTTCGCCTTCGGAGCCCCTATCCTCACGCCTAGCATCAGCGTCGAGGACGTGAGTTTCGCAGGCGGGTGAACGGGTGCGCTTCGCGTTCCTGCGGGCCGTCAACGTCGGTGGCCGCAGCAAACTGCCGATGCGCGAGCTGGTAGCCGCCGCCGCGGCAGCCGGCCTTGGCACGATCGAGTTCCTCCTCCAGTCAGGCAACCTGGCCGTGCACGACTCCGCGCTCAGCGACCAGGAGCTGCGCGCGGCCTTGGAGCACCTGGCGGCCGAGCGCTTCGGGGTTGCCACCCGCATCGTCCTGCGCACGCCTAAGGCCCTGAGCGACACCCTGGCGCTGAACCCGTACGCTGACCAGCCAACCGTGTACCTGAACATGTGGGACGAGGAACCGACGCCCACCGCAGTGGAGGAGTTGGCGCGCTCGAAGTTCGACGACGCCGCCTTTCACATCGTGCCGGGCGCCATGTTCATCCTCTATGCTGGCCAGTCGCACACCTCGAAGCTCACCAACACGTTCATCGAACGCAAGCTGGGCGTCTATGCGACCGCGCGCAACCTGCGCACGCTCGTGCGCATGCTCGAGCGCTGGCCAGCCTGACTACCGCGTAGAGGGCCGCGGAGCGTCGCTTGCTTCCAGCTGCGCTGGCTCGTCTGGGTAGTCATGCGCCGCGCTGGCCCCCGCGTTGAAGCGCCGCAAAACCGTGAGGGCCAGCAGCCCGAGCGCCGCCAGCGTCACGCCAGCCGAGGCGAAACCGAAGCGGAACGAGGTGGCCGCCACCACGAGGCCACTGAGCGTCGGCGCGAAGACCTCGACGGTGTGATTGATGGAGAGCCGCAAGCTCAGGGCAACGCCGCGGTCGCGGGCCGGCACGTGCGAAGCCACGGCCACGATGCTGAGTGGGAACGCGATGCCCGTGCCGAAACCGACGAGCACGGCGAGCGCGGCGAAGCTGGCGACGCTCTGCGCCACCGACAAGAGGCCAACGCCGACCGCCACCGCCCCCATGGACACGACGAGCGTGTTGCCAGTGCCGCCCAACGTGCGCGTGACGAGCGGCATGATAGGCCTGATCAGCACGGAGGTAAGCGAACCAAGACTGACGAGCGACCCGATGAGCGTGGCCGACATGCCCATCTCGTCGAGCATCACCGGGAGGAACGCCTCGCGCATGGTTATCGCGAGGAACACGCCAGCGCTGGTGAGGACCGCCATCTGCAGGCCGGCGTTGCGCAGGGTCGCCACGACGGCGCCCTTGCGCGGCGGGCCGGGGCGGATGCGCCCACCCGCCGTGTGACGCGCGGAGCGCACCACCATGAACCCGAAGACCATCGCCGCGAGGAGCACGACGAACACGGCGGCGTAGCTGATGCGGTACCCGGCGCTATCGATGATGGCGCCGACCAAGACGGGCCCGACCATGCGGCCGCCAGCCAACCACGTCGAGTGCACCGCGAAGTTGCTCTCGTGCGTGCGGCCGTTGCCGAGCGAGGCCACCAACGACTGCGACGCGAGCGTGAAGAAGATGTAGAAGAACCCGAGCACGAGCCGCGAGGCCGCCAGCGCGGCGACGCCGGGGAACACCACCACCCCTAGCGGCGCCAAGCCCAACCCGACCAGGCCAAGGAAGAACCAGCGTTGCGCCCCGAGCGCGTCAACCCAGCGCCCGGCGGGCAACGCGAGCAAGACGGGGAAGATCCCGGGCAGCGCCATGAGCACCCCGAGCCACTGAGCCCCAAGCCCGAGGGCTACGGCGTAGAGGGGCACCATGACCGCCATCATGCTGGAGGCCATCGTCATCAGGCCAGAAGCCAGGCACTGGTAAAGGAAAGTACGAGTGACCGGCACGGTCTTATTCCTTCATGAACGAGATGCTCGTTGGCCACCCCGCCAGCGAGTGACG
The DNA here is from genome assembly GCA_035703635.1 of Trueperaceae bacterium. Classification (GTDB taxonomy): domain Bacteria; phylum Deinococcota; class Deinococci; order Deinococcales; family Trueperaceae; genus JAAYYF01. The sequence continues at coordinate 29,462 of DASSXV010000065.1, forward strand.
CCCAGGGTAACGCCGCGGGCCTACAATCAGGCCCAGATGCCAGCGACTTCGGTAACCAAACAGATAAATGCGGACTCTACTTCCTGGCTGGGCGACCTGACCGCCTGGCGCACGCAGCGCGTTAGCAGCCTCCTCGGACCGTTCGGCTGGTGGTCGATCACGTGCCTCGTGTGGCTCGACGAGGGCGTGAACACCGTCGGGAGTGGCGCTAGCAGCACGGTGAGCCTCGCCCGCCGCCTGCCGGAACTTGCCGCTACCCTGGTCGTCGACGGCGAGCACCTGACGATCGACCCTGCGCCGGGCGCCGACCTTACCGTCGGCGACCTCAAAACGGGCGCTGCAGACGCGTTCACCGAGCCGCTGACGGTGACGGGCGATCAGGCGTTCACCGTGGGTGACGCGCAGCCGGTAAAGGTCGCCGTCGTGCGGCGCGGCGACGCGTGGGGCGTGCGCGTTCACGATCCAGTCAACGCGGCAACCAAGAGCGCGGCGACCGACGTGGCGTGGTTCGACGCGGCCCCACGGTGGGTGCTAGACGCAGAGTTCCTGCCCGCCACCGACCACGAGGAAGTGCCGATCAGCAACGTGATCGGGCAAGTGAGCATGCAACCGGTAGCCGGGCGCGTGCGCTTCGAGCACGAAGGCGCCAGCTACACGCTGCTCGCAACGCCAGCCGGCCGCGGCAAGCTGTTCATCAACTTCCGCGACGCCAGCAACCAGGACTACGACCACCCGAGCGCCGAACCCATGAGCTACTCTGGCGGGCGCTTCCTGGTAACCGCTGCGCCCGTTGACGGCCGCGTGACGCTCGACTTCAACCGCGCCCACCACCCGCCGTGCGCGCATACGCCGTACGCCACCTGCCCACTCCCGACGCCAGGCAACAAGCTGCCTTTCGCCGTAACGGCGGGCGAGCGGCTGCCACCTGCTTAGCGCTGGGCGCGGCTAGCCCCTCCGCGGCTAATAGCGCACCTCGCCAACGAGCACGCCCGTCAGGCTCACGTCTACACCGTCTGGTCGGTGGGTAAGCGCGAGCGGCTCAGCGCCGGTGGCACTGACGCTGTCGCCGTTCCACCATTCGCCCTTGCTTAGGCCTAGCGAGGCAACGAGGTCGATCTCCTCCGTCATGCCCGACTCCGGGTCGGTGAGGTGCAGCACCGAGCCGGTCACGCGTACGAGGAACCAATCCGCGCCGCTCGGGTCGTGCATCTGCCAAGTGCCGGCTGGCAGCTCGCCCGCCTCGCCGGCAGTTGCTGGCGTGAGGACGTAGGTGTCTGGTCGTCCGACGGTGCCAGGCTTCGGGTGGTCGGTGACCGTCACCTGAGTGGCGCCGAGCGGTGCCAGGTTGAGGCCGAGGGCGATGAAGACCGCTAACAGCGGACCCATCAGCGGTCCGCATCCATGGTGGAGGTAAGGCAGTGCATAGCCGAGTCTAGCGCCCTGGCGGCAGCAAGCGTTTAGTCTGGGCGCATGCCTGCTCATGCCAGCCTCCCAGTCGCGGCGACCCGCGTTGACACCATCGACACGCCTTGCGTGATCGTCGACCTCGATGTCGTCGACCGCAACATCGGCCGCCTGCAGGAGTACCTGAGTGGGCACGGCATCGCCAACCGTCCGCACATCAAGACGCACAAGCTCCCCCTCCTCGCGCACGCGCAAGTCGCGGCGGGCGCCAGCGGCATAACGGTGCAGAGCATCGGCGAGGCGGAAGTAATGGCGGCGGCCGGGCTGGATGACATCCTCATCACCTACAACGTCATGGGTGACGAGAAGGTCAGGCGCCTAGCGCAAGTAGCGCAACTCGCGCGCGTGCGCGTGGCGCTTGACAACGAAGTAGCGCTAGAGGCCGTCGCGGCGGCCGCCCTGCTGGCCGAGCGCAAGATCGGCGTGCTCATCGAGTTCGAGTCCGGCAAGTTGCGCCAGGGAGTCGTCACGCCGGAAGAGGCCGTAGAACTGGCCAAGGTCGCCGCTGAGCGGCCGTACCTCGAGTTCCTCGGCCTCCTCACCTACCCCAACTCGGGCGCCGTGCCAGCGTTCGTGACCCGCACGCGCGAGTTGCTCGGCGAGGCCGGGCTGGAGCTCAAGGTCGTTTCCGTCGGCGGTACGCCGCTCATGTGGAGCGCTCACGTTGCCGGTGTCGCAACGGAACTGCGCGCAGGCACTTACATCTACAACGACCGCAACAGCATGGCCGCAGGCGCGGCTGCGCTCGAGGATTGCGCGTTGCACGTGCACGTGACGCTGGTAAGCAAGCCAACGGCCAACCGCGGCGTCATCGACGCCGGTTCGAAGACCCTCACGAGCGACTTGTTCAGGGCGGACCGCGGCGGCGGTTACGGCCTCATCCTCGAGTACCCGGACGCGAAGATCACGGAGTTATCGGAAGAGCACGGCGCCGTCGACTTCTCGGAGTGCTCCCGAACGCCCGTCATAGGGGAGCGCCTGCGGGTGGTGCCTAACCACGTCTGCCCCGTGTCCAACTTGCATGATGAGGTCTACTTGCATCGCGGCGGCGTGTTGGTGGCAACGCTGCCGGTAGCTGCGCGCGGCAAGACGAGGTAACCCTCGGCCGACACGGGAGTCCGCGCAACTTCGTGACCATTGCTTCCGTTAGCTGACCTTTCGGGACTACCCTGATTGTGCTTCGGGATACGCTGCGCGGTCGCCCTGATGGCCGGCAGCGGTACCCGGACAGGCGTGCTGTCCGCGCCGCCTCGCCCGCCGCAACTAGCCTCCGCTAGCCCACGGCCCGCCTGGACAGTCGACAGCCAACACCGGCCGGGGGGTCCGAGGACGTCAGTCCATCAGGGAGAAAGCCGGCGAACATGCGCACTAGCGTGCGGCCAGCCCTGCGAGCGTTCCGCCTCGTAGTGGTGGCCATACTAGTAAGTGGCGCCGCCTGGGCGCAGGACGCGTCCTCCATCTCGGTCAGCTCATTCACCAGCGACTTCTCCGCAATGAAGCTGCTCACCGACCTGGCTAGCAAGGGCACCGGAAAGATCGGCGTACTGCTGCCAGAAACGACGACATCGGCGCGCTACACGGCGTTCGACGCTCCGTTCCTCAAGCAGGCCTTCCAAGCCGCTGGGGTGCCCGACTCCGACGTCATCCTCACTAACGCGCAAGGCAGCGAAGCAACGCAGCTCACCCAGGCCCAAGCCGCCATCACCCAAGGCGCGACGGTCCTCCTCGTCGACCCCATCTCGTCAGGCGTAGGCGCGTCGATCGAGAAGTACGCAGCAGATAACGGCGTTGCCGTGATCGACTACGACCGCCTCACGCTCGGCGGCTCGCGCGCGTACTACGTGAGCTTCGACAACGTCCAGGTCGGGAAGCTCATCGGCGACGGCTTCGTGGCTTGCGTCACCGACTGGAAAGTCGCCAACCCGCACGTCCTGATCATGAACGGGGCGCCGACCGACAACAACGCCACGCTCTTCTCGCAGGGTTACCACTCCGTGCTCGACCCGCTCATCAAAGCAGGCACGTACACGCTAGTTGGCGAGCCGGCAGGCACGTGGGACCCAGCCCAGGCGCGCACCACTTTCGAGGGGCAGTACACGGCGCATAACGACATCAATGCCGTCGTAACGCCGAACGACGACAACGCCAACGCCGTTATCGCCTACCTCAAGACCCTCAACGTGCCAGCCAACACCTTCCCGACCACTGGTCAGGACGCCACGCTTCAGGGCCTGCAGAACATCCTTGCCGGCTACCAGTGCGGCACCGTCTACAAGCCCATCAACCTCGAGGCGCAAGCCGCCGCCGCCCTGGCGATCTTCTTGCGCGCAGGTGAAGTCCCGCCATCCGGCCTCGTCAACAGCACCACGCCGGACACGGAATCCAAGATGGACGTACCGTCCGTGCTCCTCACCCCGATCTGGGTGACCACCAAGAACATGGCCGACACCGTCGTCAAGGACGGGTTCACCAAGGCAGCCGACCTCTGCGCTGGTTTCACCGACCAATGCAAGGCCAGCGGGATCGGCCAGTAGGCAGATCAGCATGACCTCCGAGCAGGCTCGGCAACCACAGGCAGCGGCTGCCGAGCCGCTCCTGCGCCTGGAGGGCGTTCGCAAGAGCTTCGGCGCTGTGAACGCCCTCAAAGGCGTCAACCTCACCCTCCCGGCCGCGCAAGTGACGGCCCTCGTCGGCGACAACGGAGCGGGCAAGTCCGTCACGGTGAAGGTCGTGGCTGGCACCTACCTCCCTGACGAGGGGCACGTGTACTGGAACGGCAAGCCCGTCAGGCTCCGCACCCCGCGCGAGGCGTCCGACCTCGGCATCGAGGTCGTCTACCAAGACCTAGCCCTGTGCGACAACCTCGACGTGGTGCAGAACATGTTCCTCGGCCGCGAGGTCGTCAAGCGCGGCCTGCTCCAAGAGGACAGCATGGAGACTGCGGCCATGAAGACCCTGGCCGACCTGCGCGTAACGACCGTGCAGTCAGTACGGCTGCCGGTTGCCGCGCTCTCAGGTGGGCAACGCCAGTCCGTCGCCGTAGCCAAGGCCGTCATGTGGAACTCCAAGCTCGTCATCCTCGACGAGCCAACCGCCGCCCTCGGCGTGGCCCAGACGCGTCAGGTGCTCGAGCTAGTCAGGCGCCTGGCCGAGCGCGGGTTAGGGGTCATGATCATCTCGCACAACCTAACCGACGTCTTCGCCGTTGCAGACCGCATCGCGGTCATGCGTCTAGGCAAAGTGGTCAGCGAGGGGCCAGCCGCTAGTACCGACGTGCAGTCCGTGGTCGAACTGATGACCACCGGAAGGGCGAGTGCCGCGTGACGGACGAAAGCGTCAGCACCGCACCGACCGCGGCAACCGAGAAGGCCGTCAAGCGCATTACTGGCGGAGGCGGCACCAGCGTGCTGCCCGTCATCATCGGCGTCATTCTCATCGCCGCGATCTTTCAAGCACTGAACGACCGCTTCCTATCTACCGGCAACCTCGTGAACCTCCTCGTTCAAGCGTCTGTGTTCATGCTCATCGGCATGGGCGAGGTGTTCGTGCTGCTCTTAGGCGAGATCGACCTCTCACTCGGCTACGTGGCTGGCATCGGTGGCGTGGTCGTCACCGAACTCGTTCAGGTGCGCGTCGGTTGGCCATGGTGGGCCGCCATCCTGGCGGCGCTGGTCGTAACCGCAGCCATCGGCTTCCTGCAGGGCTCGCTCATCACGCGCCTGCGGTTACCGTCCTTCGTGGTCACGTTGGCTGGCTTGCTCGGCTGGCAAGGCGTGATGATCATCTTGCTCGGCACGGGCGGCACCATCCCTATCCCTAGCGACACCATCAACGCCATCGCGAACGGCACCCTATCTAACCTCGGCGGCTGGATCCTCACGGCAGTGGTGGTCATCTTGTTCGCACTCGTGACCTTGCGCTCTGATGGCCGGAGGCGCAAGAGCGGCCTCGCGGCGCCGAGCGCGCTGCGCACCGTCCTCACCGTGGTGGGCGCCGCCGTGGCCGCCGTCGCCCTCACGCTACTTACCAACGCCGACCGCGGCGTCGGCCTGTACAAGCTGCGCGGCATGCCTTACGTGCTGCCCATCGTGTTCGCCGTCCTCATGCTCTGGTCGCTCGTCCTCACGCGCACGCGTTACGGCCGTTACGTTTACGCCATCGGCGGCAACGCAGAGGCAGCGCGGCGCGCGGGCATCTCCATCGCGTGGGTGCGCACGCTCGCCTTCACCTTCGCGGGCGCCACGGCTGGAGTCGGCGGCATCGTGTACGCGTCGCGGCTGCGGTCAATGTCGACGAGCTTCGACGGCGGCACCATCGTGCTTTACGTCGTGGCCACCGCCGTCATCGGCGGCACCAGCCTCTTCGGCGGCCGCGGCCACCCGCTGCACGCCGTGCTAGGCGGGATCGTCATCGCCGCCATCGTCAACGGCATGGCCCTGCTCGGGCTCAGCGCCGCCATTCAACTCATAGCCACGGCCATCGTGCTGTTGGCGTCGATCTTCGTCGACGTCGTGGTCAGGCGGCGCGGCGCGGCTTGAGCTAGCAGTAGGGTGGCATTTTGCTCGGCCTCCACCCGGGGGGCCACCGCTGCCATCCGACCCGGAGCCGTTACTCGAGCAGGAGATGGCGCTGAACTTACCGGCCACCTACCCCGACGTCTCGCACGTCCGCGTCGTGCTCTACGACGAGGCTGGCTCGGGGGTTGCCACCTCCGGCACCCTCGAAACGCTTGGTGAGGGCTTATACGGCGGGCCCAACAGCGCGGTGAAAGCAGACGGCAGCGCCAGCATCGTCATGCCAGACGTTGCCGACTTGCCCCCTGCCGTATTCACGCCCCCGGCTGGAATCAACACCAACATCGACTCAGCGACCTGCGAACCCGACGTCAGCGACCCAACCGTGACGGTAACGAAGACCTGCCTTCTACTCATAATTGGATTACCTAACGTATTCATCCGCTCTGGCGGCGGCTGGGCAGCATCCCTCACGGCCTCGGCGTTGGTCGACCCAGACGGTTCAGAACTCGACATCGAAAGCGCAAAGATGATCAGCTGGGTTCACGCCGACGGGGACGTCAAGATCTCTACAGTTGAGGCAGGCTGCGTTGGGTCACTCCTGCTCTCGTATCACCTTGACCTAGACCTGGTGGAAGGCTGGAACCAGGTCGCCTACTCGTTCGAGCTCACTGGCGAGGACCTCACGGACGTGACGCTGCGAAACAGCAACTTCGCGAGCGTGTTCGTAACGCCACTCGGGGACCCGCCTTCGCCCTAATACCCCCTAGACCGTTCGATGGCGTTGAGGAGCGGCTGCCCACTGTTCAGCCGCTTCACGTTCTCGCGCACGAGGGCTTCCGCGCCGAGCGGGCGGCCCCCCGCCGCGTGCGGCGAGATGATGACGTTGCGTTGGCCCCAGAGTTCCGAGCTGGCCGGCAGCGGTTCCTCCGAGAACACGTCGAGGGCCGCGCCGCCCAGCTCGCCTCGTGTCAGGGCGCGGATGAGGTCTGGCTCGTTGATGGTCGCGCCGCGCCCGACGTTGACCACCCAAGCGTGGCGCGGCAGGAGCGCCAGGAGCTCGGCGTTCAAGGCGCCGGCGGTGACCGGGGTGGCTGGCAGGATCATCACGAGCGCGTCGGTCGTGGGTAAGAGTTCGGGCAACCGGTCGTCGGTGACAACCGGGTAGCCGCCGCGCGTACCCGCCTTCGTGGCAACGCCGGTGACCTTGGCGCCTAGCGCCGTCAGCATCGGCGCCAACGTGGCGGCGATGCTCCCGAACCCCCATATCGTTACGTTCGAGTCAAGCAAGGTAGTGAACACGTTCGGGTCGCGGTCAGGTTGCCCCCCGCCCAGTTCGCCTGGCCAACGGTGCTCGTGCTGAGCGTCGCGCATGAGGTGAATGCGGCGCGCGGCCGTCAAGAGCAGCGCCACGGTGTGCTCCGCCACCGGCTTATCGTGCAAGCCGCGGCCGTTACTGACGTACACGGAGCCCGCGAACCCCGCCGCCACCAGGGTGTTGACTCCAGCCATGAGGCCCTGCACGAGCCGTAGGCGCGGCAGTTCTCTCGCGGCGCCTGCCAACTGCGCCGGCGGGTTCAGCCACGCTACCAGCACCTCGGCGTTCCGGTGCTCGGCGGGGATGGGCTGGCGTTGGTCGTACGCCACGAACTCCACGCCCTCTTGACCCCTCGAGAGGTCGAAGTTGAGGTTCTGAGGGATGAGGACCTTCGTCGCCGCCATGGGCTTTACGCGACAGGTGCGCTAGCGACGCGCTGGTCGATGCTCTGCAGGACCTCTTCGAGATCGAACTCTTCCGGCTTGGTGTAGACGCGTTCGGCGCCAACGTCGATGGTGAAGATGCCGCCCGCGCCAGGCTTGAGCGTCACGCCGCCTAGACTCTCGCCGAAGCGCTCGAGGATGGCCTTCTGAACGTCTAACGCACGCGGCAGGTGACCGCAGGGAACGCAGTATTGGATCTGAACGGTGGTCTTTGACACGTTTAGTACTCCTCTAAGTGATTACCTCCCAGGATAGGCCGCTTGGCGCGCGTGTGGGGTGATGGAGGGAATGACGGCGCGTTGACGGCTCGTGGCTATGCTGCCAGCATGAGTGTTCGTCAGTTGATCAGTGGAGTACGTGTTGGTCGCGCGGGCATGCTCGTGGCGCTCGCCCTTCTCTTGGGAATGGCGTGCGCGCAGCAGGCTGGCCAGGCGCTCGATCAGGAGATCGCGGCGTTCGTTGGCGGCGACTACGTGCAGCTCGACACCGAGGCGCTCGAGACCGCCGTGGAAGCCGCGCTGCCCCCGAGCGACTCGGTCTTCCTCGCCTCGGCCGAAGTCGGCGTGCTGGCGAAGGCGCTGCTCGCGTTAGAGGCGGCCGACGGTGTGCTCGAGCGCACGCGCCACCACGGAACCGTGCGCGTGCTCAGCACCGAGCGGTCCCCCGTCGTGTTCGTGCAAGTCGATCGCTACAACCTTGGCCCGTCGCTGCACGCGGAGCTGGTGGCCGAACACGGCGCAGTGCACGTGGCGCCGCTCGAGGAGTTCGGCGTGGGACAGCACGTGTCTTGGCGTTTCGTCATGCACCAGGTCATGGGGCAAGAGGCCGCGTTGCTCGCCGCTGCGCGGGCGGTGATCGGCGACGCGCAGGCCGACGCAGCGCCGTGCCTCGGCAAGCCGTGCCTCCTTACCAGTGGCGGCATCGACGATAACGCCGTGTGGCATGAGTTCGAGGCCGTTGACCTCGGCCCGGAGACCAACACTCTGGATCTCGCCTCCGCGGCGGGGGCGCTCGACTTGGCGGCCTCCTTGGCGTTCTTCGACCCCTACCAGGTGGAGGTTGACAGCAGCGACGCCCTAGTTGCCGAGTTCGTCATGGAGACGGGCCTGGCCCAGGAGCAGGTGGTAGACGTTGCCTTGCGTCAGGGTCAACTCATGGATGACTCGTTGGCCGCACAGTGGCAACGTCTACTTACCCTCACTGGTTGGGACAGCGCGCCTGAGGCTTACGCCGCGCAGGCGTTCGAGTGCAGGCGCGGCGAGGGTGGCTTCGCCCCGGCGGGCGAGTACTGCCTCTAACCCTGCGTTAGCACCTCACGGAGCTTGGCGGCGAAGGCGTCCGGTTCGCCCGTCTGGCCGTACTCGCCGCCAAGGAAACCGCCGTGATCGCCAGGGAACACGACCGGCTCCAAACCCAACAGTTCTGCGACCGCGCGGCCAGCGCGTTCTGCAAGCTGCCCGGCCGATCCAACTCCGACGGCGATCACGGTGCGGGTGGGGGCGGCGCGCAGCGCGGCGATGTCGGGCTGGTAATGCGTGCTAGAGATCATGTTCTGCGCGAACAGCGGGTCGTTCCTTGACCCGTCGTCCGAGGTCGGCAGCCCGAACATGGCTGGGTCTGGGTCGGGCGCGTCGAGGTAGTCAGCTGGCAGCGGGCCAACGTGACTGACGAGCATGATGAAGCGCGCCATGGCCGGGCCCAAGCCACCGCGTTCGTACGCCTCGTTTATGGCCTTGCTGGCGCGCATGGCCGTTGCGCTATCGGGCACGACCCGGGCGAGGGGCGGCTCGTGCGCAACGAGCGTGCGCACGTCACCTGGGTGGGCGGCCACGAACGCGAGCCCGTTCACTGCGCCGCCACTGCTGGCGAAGACGTCGACCTCACCCCCGTTCAAGTGGGTTACCAGGCGGTGGAGGTCATCGGCGTGCTCCTCTGGCGTTGAGGTGCTTACGCCGTCGGTGCGGTGGCTGCGCTCCACGCCACGCGGGTCGTACGTGATGACGGTGCGGTCCGGGAAGTGGCTGGCCAGCGTCGCGAAGCCAGCCGCGCCCATCGGCGAGCCGATCAGAAGGAGCGCCGGGGCCGTGGTGCCAGTAGCTGGCCTCACGTCGTAGGTGAGGACCGCCGTCGGGACCTGCAGCGTGTGGGTCTCTGGCGCGCGCGGTTCCCGAGTCGAGCCCGCCTGCCCGGTCATGCGCCCACCTGCGGAGTCTCCTCCAGGAGCGCATCGATCTGCCCAACCGCCGCGGTCATGCCTTCTTCCATGCCCATCTTCAACATCGTCTCCATCGTTTCGCGGTTAGGGAACAGGCTGACGATCGACATGCGCGTGCGGCCCTCGTCGATGCCCTCGATGGTCACCTTGACGGTAGCTGGCGGGATGGTGCGGTCGGGGGTGCCGTCAGGATTGGCGAAGCCGTCGCTGAAGGTCAGGCTGCTTGGCGGATCGACCTCCGTGAACTCCCAGTAGCCGTGCGGCTGGTCGCCCGTTGGGCCGGTCATGTGATAGGCGACGTGCCCCCCGCTGCGCAGCTCATGGGAGGTGACCGTCGCCGGGTACGTGGGTGGTCCCCACCAGCGCTCGAGTTGGCGCGGGTTGGCCCACAGCTCCCACACGCGCGCCTGAGTGGCTTTGAACTCGCTGACGACGGTTAGCGTTAATGCGGACGGGTTCTTGTGTACTGCGGTAACGCTCATGCCCACTGCTCCTCGGAGCCCTGGAGCAACTCCGCCATGCGGTCTACGCGCCCGCGCCACAGCTCCTCGTACTCGTCGAGCAGCCTGCGGACCGCTTGTAGACCCTCCAGCCGGGTGGTGACGACGAGGCGGCGTCCCTCACGCTGCTTGGTGACGAGCCCCGCCTTCTCCAGCACGGCCACGTGCTTCTGCACCGCGGCGAAGCTCATGGGGTAGTGGCTGGCCAGTTGCACTACTCCCTCACCGCCGGTCATGGCGCGCAGCAGGATGTCGCGGCGCGTCTGGTCGGCTAGAGCCGCGAAGATGCGGTCGGTGTGAGCGGCCTCGAGCATTGGTACAACCATATGGTTGTATTGTCGCTTTGTCAAGGTCGAACCGCCACCCGCAAGCGCGTTGCGCGGTGCAGCCACAACACCCACGTGCCGAACAGCAGTAATGCCGTCGCCTGGTGGGTGGCCGCGAGGTCAAGCGCCACGGCTGACAGCAACGTAGCGACCCCGAGCGCCCCCTGGATGAGCACGCCGCTCAGGAGGACTGCGGCCCAACCGACGTCGAGGCGCCCGCCCGGCTCAGCGCGGCGCCGCAGGGCAGCTACGAGCAGACCGGCCGCCACGACGAGTAGGAGAAGCGGCAGGGTGCGGTGGATCCACTGCACCGTCGCGATGTTGTCGAGCAGGTTGAGAAGTGGGGGCTCGAGCCGCCAAGCCGCCGGCGGCCAGAAGCTTCCGGCCATGAGCGGGTAGGTGTTGAAGGCCTTACCCGCGTCGAGGCCGGCGACGAAGGCCCCGTACGTTACCTGCAGCACGAGAACTGCGCCGAAAGTCACCAGCCAGCCGTAGAGTCTAGGGGCGCTGGCGGCCTCACGAGGCCTGGCCAGCAAGTCGTTAGCGGTCCACAGGCAGTACGCGAAGATGGTGAACGCCAGCAACAGATGCGCGGCCAAGCGTTCGTGCGCCACGGCCGGCCGGTCAACGAGGCCGCTGGCCACCATGAACCAACCCATCACCCCCTGCAACGCCCCGAGCCCGAACAGCAGCAGTAGCCGCCTGGCTAGCGGCCCGTTCAGGTAGCCCCGCAACCAGAAGAGCAGGAACGGCAAGAGGAACACCACGCCGATGGCCCGCGCGAGCAGTCGGTGAGCGTACTCCCAGTAGTAGATCGTCTTGTACTCCCCCAACGTCATGTCCGGCCGCAGCTGGCGGTACTCGGGGAAACGCTGATACTGCGCGAAGGCGTCCAGCCACTGGGCCTCGTTGAGGGGTGGCACCACGCCGACGAGCGGCGCCCACTCCACGATCGACAGGCCCGATTGCGTGAGGCGCGTGACGCCGCCGACAACCAGCATCGAGAAAGTGAGGGCAGCACCGAGCCACAGCCAGGTGACGAGGTGACGTCTACGCGCTTGGCTGAGGTGCGCACCGAGGGGAAGGGTCTCGAGAGTCGCGGGGTTGGTCACTCTCTCGAACTCTACTCCCACCGGCGTTTGGGGCCGGGGTTGTAACGACGCCCACGCGTTTAGGCCGCGGCACCACATACAGTAGTCGGATGCATTCCGAGATAATGCCCCAGGACTTGACGGCGTGGCGCGAACGCGGCGCCCAAGTGATAGACGTGCGCGAACCGTGGGAGTACGCGAACGGGCGGGTGCCAGGGTCCGTGAACGTGCCGCTCGGCGAGTTCATAGGGCGCATGAGCGAGCTCAAGTCGCCCATCGTGCTCACTTGCGCCAGCGGGGCGCGGTCCGCGGCCGCGGCCGAGTACCTCGACCGGCATGGTTACACGGAGGTCGCGAACCTCGTTGGGGGCATGCATCTGTGGGAGGACAGTGGGTTGCCCGTCGAGAGGTGATCCGGCGGCTCGCCGGCGTTCGGCCACCAGTGACGGCATAGGCTCGCTAAGGAGATGACCCCATGAAGCTCCTCCTCACTTCAGCTGGAATCAAGAACGCAAGCATCCGCAGCGCGCTGGTTGCGATGCTCGGCAAGCCGATCGCAGAATCGAGCGCCCTAGCCATCCCGACCGCGAGTTACGGCCACCCGCTGGTCACCCCGGAAGGGGCGCTGAGCTTTCTCAACGGCACCGCCAGCACACCGATGTGCGAACTCGGTTGGAAATCACTCGGGATTCTCGAGCTCACCGCGCTTCCGAGCATCGACAGAGAACGCTGGGAGCCCTGGGTCCGCCAGGCCGATGCGCTCCTCGTGAACGGTGGCGACGCGCTCTACCTAGCCCACTGGCTGCGCGCGTCTGGCCTGGCGCACCTACTGCCAACGCTCGACGACACCGTCTGGGTCGGCCTTAGCGCCGGCAGCATGGTGATGACGCCGCGTGTTGGGAAGGAGTTCGTCGAGTGGAAGCCGCCCATCCCCGGCGACGACCGTGCGTTGGGGGTCGTTGACTTCTCGATCTTCCCTCACCTCGGCCACCCCGACTTGCCTGACAACACCATGGCGAACGCCGAGCTCTGGGCCTCGCGGCTCGGCGGGCCGGCCTACGCGCTTGACGATGACAGTGCCATCGCCGTCGTCGACGGTGATGCCGAGGTGGTTTCCGAGGGGCGCTGGCGGCGGTTCGACGTCGAGTAAGCTGTCCCTCACGGCCCCTTAGCAGCCCTCGGGCCGACAGCGAACCAGGTACCCTGGCCACGAGGCGGCAAAGCTACTCGTATGACGAGCGTTTCATCCACTAGGTCGACGCACGAGGTTCGGAGCGCTGGCGCGGCGTGACCGCGGCCGCGCTCGCCGGCTTCGGCCTCAGCCTCTCGATAATCGTGGCGCTAGGAGCGCAGAACGCCTTCGTGCTCCGCCAAGGCCTACGCCGCGAGCACGTCGGAATCGTTGTGGCCATCTGCACGGTGTCCGACGCCCTCCTCATCGCCGCGGGCGTCGCGGGCCTCGGGTACGTCCTCGAGGTCGTGCCATGGTTGACAAGCGCAACGCGGTGGTTAGGCGCCGCCTTCCTGATCGCTTACGGACTCCTCGCAGCCTGGCGCGCGTTGTGGGGCAAGGGTGAGGGACTAACGCCAGCCGTTGGCGGCGCTGCTGGCACCGCCGCGCTCCGTCCTGTGATCCTGCTGACACTAGCCATGACGTGGCTCAACCCGTCGGTCTACCTCGACACGGCCTTCATCATCGGCTCCGTGGCCGCAACGCACGGGGCAGCCAATTGGGCGTTCGCCGTCGGCGCCATGGCGGGAAGCGCGATGTGGTTCACGGCGCTAGGCTTCGGCGCGCGCTACCTGGCGCGGTGGTTACGCACACCGCGCTCTTGGCGTTACCTAGACGGCGTCATCGCACTGCTGCTCTTCTACACAGCGGCGCGGTTAGTGGTTGGGCACTAGGCCTCGCCTCAACCTGAGTGCATCTCGCGCCGCCTACACGTTCGACGTCTACCTCACGACGAGCGGTCTGGCGCCCCCCGGGCCGGTCGGCAGTAAGAACCTCGTGTAGGCGCAATGGATAAGCTGGCGTATACAGAGATCCGGGGGAACCTACGTGAAGTACAACGTCGTCTTCTACGACACCTTCGGGGGCAGCCTCAAGGAGCTGACCCTCGCCGAGCAAGGCGCCGTCATGAGCACCATGGTGGAGCTGACCGAGTCGCCCGACAGTCCCGGGCTCAACGTACACCGCATCGGTGACGCCTCCACGAAATGCTGGTCCGCCCGCGTGAACGACGACATCCGGCTCGTCTTCTTCCGCACCGAGGCGATCGTGGTGCCGGCCTACGTGGGCCACCACGATGCGGCCTACCGCTGGGCGGAGGGACGCGCCCTGGACGTGCACCCAGGTACGGGCGCCGCTCAGATCGTCATAATTGGTGAACGCCGCGAAGAGATCATCAAGCGCATCGTCGTTCCCAAACTCGACGACCCGTTCGCCAAGCGCCCGTTCGAGCACCTGACCGACGAAACCCTGCTCGCGTACGGCACCCCGAAAGCGTGGCTGCAGCCCATCAGGGAGGCAACCACTCAGGCGTTCCTCGACGAGATCGGCGACTTACTGCCCGCCGAGGCGTGTGAGTTCCTGATGGCGGTCGCGGCTGGCGAAACGCCGCCACCGCCACCAGCTCCGAAGCTCAGCCTCAACCCCTTCACGCACCCCGACGCGAAGCGGCGCTTCTACCTGGTGGAGTCCGACGAGGACCTAAGACGCGCCCTGACGCTCGACTGGGAGCAGTGGATGCTTTACCTCCACCCAAGCCAGCGAGAAGCGGTCGACAGAGAGTTCGCGGGACCCGCCCGCGTTACCGGCGGGCCCGGCACCGGGAAGTCGGTAGTGGCCGTCCACCGCGCCGCACGCCTGGCGCGACACGGCAACGGGCGCGTGCTGCTCACCAGCTTCTCGAAGACGCTAAGCAACCACCTGCGCCAACAGCTCGACCAGTTGCTGGCAGGCGACCCGGCCAGGGAACGCGTGGACGTGGTGCACTTGCACCAGCTCGCCGTCGACCGCCTCAGCGAGGCGCGTGGCGAGAGCCTCAAGGTGGCCGACGGCCCGGCGGTCGGCAAGGCGGCGAAGGGAGCCGCAGAGGCGCTCGGCGCTGCCACCGTAACCCCGGCCTTCCTGGAGGCCGAGTGGAACATGGTGGTAGACCCCTACGGGGTGACGACCTGGGAAGAGTACGCCGCGGTGGACCGCGCCGCCCGCGGCACGCCCCTGAACCGGGCCCAACGCGAACTAGCCTGGCGCGGCATCGAGGCTATGCGGACGCCGTTGGAGGCCGCCGGGCTCACCACCTGGTCGAGGGTGTGCTGGGAACTGGTCGGGCGGCTGGAAGCGGGCGACGAGCGCCCGTACGCCCACGTGATCGCCGACGAGGCGCAGGACTTCGGCCCCGCCGAGCTGCGCCTGCTGCGCGCCCTAGCCGCTAGCGGCACGAACGACGTGTTCCTCGCGTCCGACGCCAACCAGCGCATCTTCAAGCCCTACACGCCCGTGGCGCGCGCGGGGCTCGAGGTGCGCGGTCGCTCAGTAACGCTGCGCGTCAATTACCGCATGACGGAGCAGATCCGCCGCGTGGCCGAGAGCATCATCGCCGGCAAAGTCGAATGCGACGAGCCGACGGCTGGGTCAATATCGCTCTTGGCTGGCCTTGAGCCGGAGGTCATCGTGGCGCCCGGCGTAACCGTGGAGATCCAGAGGGTGGCCGACTGGCTCAAGAAGCTGGTAGCCAACGGCTACCGCCCGGGCCAGATCGCCATCTTCGCGAGGAAGAAGGACATCATCCAGAACCGGATCCATGCGGCTGTGAAAGCGGCAGGCCTAGAGGTGTTCGGTCTCGACTCGGACGACACGCCGCCGCCCAACCGCGTCGCCATCGGCACGATGCACCGCAGCAAAGGGCTGCAGTTCCGCGCCATCGCCATCATGGGGGTCGAGGACGGAACAGTGCCGCTCAACTCGGTGCGAACGCGGCAACCCGACGAGGCCGCGCAAAGGGCGTTCATGGAGATGGAGAGGAACTTGCTCTACGTGGCCTGTTCGCGGGCGCGGGAGCGGTTGTTGATCACGGGAGTTAAGCGGGGGTCGGAGTTTGTGTCGGCTAGCTAGCGCTGTTCGAAAATGAGGTGACCCTCCTAACTTTCACGGCGTGGACGCGCTCCGACACTAGGCGGTAACCAGGGCTGGCGGGGTCATTGCCCCTTCGATACGGCGCCTTATGTCCAGCACATCGTAGGTGCCGCTCACTCGAACCCGGACAAGCGGCACGCCAGCCGCGGCTAGCGCTCCGTTCTTCAACGCGTCAGCTCGGCGTGCTCTATCGCTAGCGTGGCTGGAATCGTCCAACTCCACCGCGCACATAATGCGCGTCGAGTCAGGATCGACCAACACGAAGTCCAGGTGACGCGAGCTAATGCTGTTCCTAGCAGCCTGTCTTTCACTCTCCGACAGTCCGCGTCGGACCACAACCACGTCCTCCAGGCGCACCTTCCCGAACACCGCCATGTCTGGGGCAGCCTCGCGCAAGATGTGGAGGAAGCGCGTCTCGGTCTCCGTGAAGAGGCTAGGGCGCCGCTCGTACGGGAACCCGACCTTGCGCCGTTTGGTGGATCCTCCCAGGCGACCCTTAAGGACTGCCAAGCCGACAAGGCCAAGCAGCGCAACGATGAGCAGTGGCCCCATCTGTCGGAACGCGTTACTGAAAGCTTCCTCTAGCATTGACCTCCCCAAACCAACACCTTGGACACTACGCCGAGGTAGTACGTGACATCGATACGCACGAGTAATCACTCTCTGAGCCCAACAGTGCTTCGTAGAGGCTACCGCATATTCCGCCGCACTTCGACCGTGATTGAGGGGCGCCGCCTTGCTACGAGACCCAGGCGGAAGTGAAGGGGTCCTATTGCTGCGCCCAGAACTCCTACGTCATCCGATAGCTCGTTAGCCACTGGGGAACGTGGTCTCAATAGTGCTCGCAATACGGCGCCTCGCCCTCTCGACATGTTCCGCCTGATCTTTCGACTCGACCGCCCCTGGCTGTAGACGACGAACGATTGCGATGGCATCCTCGGCCGAGCGCCCGAAAGTCATGAGGACTATTGACACAATCGTGCCCGTCCGCCCGCGCCCGCCGCGGCAATGAACCACGACGGTCTCCCCCTCCACGAGGGCCGAGCAGACTTCGTTGACCAGACGATCGACATCATCCGCCTGAGAATCAGTCGGTATATCCCATAGACGATGGGAAAGTGGTGCACGCGGATGCCTCGCTGTTCCGCCGCTACGGAAAATCCCGGGATCCCAGGCATCACGTCTTCGAACGGCTCCGCAAGCGACCCGAGCGCTTGGACGCCATATACGTCCCTCAAGCGGGAAAAGTCGGCGTCGAGGCTCCATTCTCACCGCGCCCCCGTGACTAGACCGCCTTCTTGCTTGCCTCGGGCGGGCGTGTGGCCCAGACCGCCGGATTCACCTTCGGCGGAGGGGCCCACCCAGCTTGTTCTTGATGATCTTCTGATCTGTCGTCATCACCAACCTCCACATCAACTAGAGATCGATGACTGTCAGGCTAAGTCCCAACCATCACACGTAATCTCATGAGCGGAGGTTCCTCTCCCTGCAGGAATGGAACCTCCATTCTTTAACCGACCACCGTCACAACAGAAGAAGGACTCAAGCATCACTGCAACCCGGTACCCTCAGCCGGAGGCCGCCGCGCGATTGATCTCACGGACGCGGCCCAACATCCGCTGCGCCAGAGCGATCTCGAAGGCGCCCAGGAAGGGTCCCTCGGCGAAGTGTTCCTGCCGGATGATCAGGGTGAACGGCTTCACGAGTTGAGCGACCGTGGCGTTTTCTAGCGCTCGGAGATCAATGCGCGGCGTCCGCGCCTCTCGCGTCCCCGCCCAACCTAACCAATCGATGCCCGTGAGAACTCACCCGTCCTCGTGCACAACCTTGACCAGTTCGTCATCCTGTGCAGATCCAGGTAGCGCTAATCAACAGAAGTAAGAACTCCTGCGCCCCCGACCAGTCATCAGGCGCCGACTCGAACCTTCCCGTAACGACGTTGCAGTTGGGACCGCCACCCCTCCGGCCCCATTTCGTACCGGACCTCCATCACGTTGTAGGCGGCCTGAGACCCCAGCGCCCTAATCTCGTAATGTTTGGTCCTGACGTTGTAGGAGTACCGAGAACCCCGCGGCGCATACCCGTACTCACCGGTGGTGAAGTTGTACGTGAGCACCCAGCCGTCCTCAGTCATCTAGAACCTCCCCTTGGTCGGGTTGTAACAGGCCTCCGCCACGCCTGCTACCGCGCCAGTTCGGCCAGCCCAAGGGCCAGACGCTCGATCTCGTCACGCATGGCCAGCTTCTCGATCCACCGGCGCGGAATTCCACTAGCCCCGTAGTAGGCACCAGCGATCTGCCCGTACACCGCTCCGGTGGTGTCGGCGTCATCGCCGAGGTTCACGGCCAGCAGGGCGCCCTCTTCGAACGAGTCGCTCTTCGCGAACGCCCACAGCGCCGCTTCCAAAGACTCCACCACGTAACCGCTGCCCCTGATCTCGGGCGGCTCCTTGCGCAGGAACGAGCCGGCGGCCACCTGCGCGACCTCCTTGCAGAGCGGCTCGGCGTTCCACGAGCCGGGGATCGGCGTGTAGTCGGGCGCCAGCAGCTCCTCCTTGCTGGCACCGTGGATGGCGCCCACGAGCAGGCCAGCCAGGTAGCGGCAGGCGTCCACGCAGGTGAGCGCGCCGTGCGTCGTGCGCGAGCTCTCGCCCGCGAGGCGGATGGCTTCGGTTGGGTCGTGTGCGAGCGCCATGGGCACGGGGGCCAAGCGCATGATGCTGCCGTTGCCAGCCGAGTTCGGATCCGTCGAACCGGCGAAGGGCTGGCCGCTATGCTCGAAGCGCTCTAGCGCCGTGCGCGTCGCGTTGCCGATGTCGAAGTAGTACCCCTTGACGCTGAAATGCCCCTCGCGGTACCAGCGCACGTAGCGTTGCATCTGATCACGCGGGTCGAAGGCGTGCTTCTCGACCAGGCTCTCCGCCAGGCAGAGCGCCATGCTCGTGTCGTCTGTCCATTCGCCTGGCTTCAGACTGAACGGCCCACCACCCACCATGTCGGTTAGGGGCTCGAAGTGGCCCGGATGTTGGAACTCGAGCGTGGTTCCAAGGGCATCGCCTGCCGCTAGGCCGAGCAAAGCGCCGCGGCTTCGGTCGAGAGTGCTTGCAGCAGCGGCATCACCACCAACCGCGCCAGGAACGGTCATCGTGCGCCTCCGACGCGAGACACCGCGCTAGAAGCCAGGCGCCGGCTCGCCTCCCGAACGTACTGCTGCTGCTGTAAGTTCTCGACCGCACGCGGCTGCGCGTCGCGAACGATTCGGATGGCGTCCTGCGGCTCATGCCCGAACGCGGTCAGGATAATCGAGGCGATCGTCCCCGTCCGCCCCTGGCCACCGCGGCAATGCACCACGACGCGTTCACCCGCACTCAGGGCTTGGCGGATTACACCCACGAGCTCGTCAACCGCGTTGGCCTGCTCGGCAGTAGGTACGGACGTGTCGACAATCGGGAGGTGGTGGACGCGGATGCCGCGCTTCCTGGCTTCTGCGAACAGCGTCGGAATCCCAAGCATGTCGTACTCGAACTCCTCCATCAGCGACACGAGGACGTCGGTGCCGTGATGGTCCTTCAACCGGTCGAGGTCGGCGTAGAGGCTGCGCTCCCACCGGGCGCCGGTAACCATCCCTTCCCCACGCTTGCCGGGTGCGAAGGTAAGCCCCAGCTTGCCCTGGTTCGCGTGGGCCCCCGCCTCGACCCAGAACACCTCTATCGGGTGACTCTCGGAAGTTCGAACTTCGGTCGACATGTTCCCCCTTCGTTACGTGCCACTGATGCTCGCATCCGCGAGCGACGAGAAGTGACGCTCTGGGGCCAGCGGCTACCCTAAACCTGATCCTGCCCTCGCGGCGGTCCTCTACCGAGCCTCGTTCCGCGGAACTATCAGCCTTCCGTGCCCATCGACAGCGAGTCTTCCAGTGGCCATGGCACGGTCGACGACCTTGTTCATGCGGCTCCGTAGGCCGTTGGCCAGGTTCCGGATCACCGGCACGCGGTTGTGAGCGAAGGCGTAGGTGAGGCTGTCCCAGGCCTGGACGTCGATCTCGAACGGACCTGCCTCGGCGACGACCGACGCTTCGCTCGGTATCGGCTCGACCTCGAGCTCCTTATCGATCATGGGTTCCAAGTTGTCGTCAGCGTTCACCGTTACCCCCAAGTCCTAAAAGCCGCGACGCGGTCTCTGATGCATGGCAAGAGTGCTGACCTAGCTCAGCCTAGAAACGCCTAGCTGTCGGCACTCTTACTACTAGCGCTACGGCCCAGGCCGGACCGTATTCACCTCCATCGCGATTGGGCTTACGATTACAAACCAGCGCGAGCTTGTCCATGGGCCCGAGTCGCATGCTAGCCGGCGGATGCGACGCGTACTGCCGCACCTACCAGCTACCGAGGCGCTGAAATGGCGCGGCCCAACCCCTCTTTACTCCACCACATCCGTCTGCTCAGCAAACCACGCACGCCAGTCCCACGAGCTCTTCATAACCTCCGCGAGCTGGAACGTCTCAGTACTCAGGATCCCCGTGACCGCCTGCGGCATGGTGGTCGACACGAACTTCAGTAGCGCCTGAACGGTGGGGTGCAACGTCTGGATGATGATGTCTGCCGAGCCGAACGAGAGGCCAACGAAGCGGACGTTGGGGAACTCGGTGAGTTGTTGCGCCACGGTCTCGGAGTGGCCGGGCTGGACCTTGATGAGGGTGACGGCCACCACGTCGAAACCCAGGCGGAGGGGGTTGCCCACGGCGGTGATGCGGATGAAGCCCAGCTCGATGAGCTTCCCGACGCGGCCGCGGACAGTGGCTTCCGAGACGCCGAGGTCGCGGGCGATGTCGCGGTAGGCGCGACGGCCGTCGTCCTCGAGGGCGACTATGAGTGCTTGGTCCAAGGCATCAATGCGCATCGTCTTACAGGATACATTGCGCATCGCATAAGTCTCAAGCCACTGCGCGTTGACATCGCGCAATGGCGCCGCATATGCTCGACCTTGCAAACCTAGGAGGAAACGATGAAGCGTCTTTTCACCACGCTGCTAGTGCTGATGCTCGGATTCGGCATGGCGCAGACAACGATTCGCATCGGCCTCGCCGAGGACCCGGACATTCTCGACCCGGACCTTGCGCGCACCTACGTTGGCCGCATCGTCTTCACGAGCGTGTGCAACAAGCTCTTCGACATCACCCCTAACCTCGAGATCGTTGGCCAGCTCGCCACCAGCTATCAGGTCTCGGCCGACGGCCTAGCTCTCGACCTCGAACTGCGTGACGGCGTGACGTTCCACGACGGCACGGTCTTCGACGCTGAGGCCGTGAAGTACAACATCAACCGCTCGCTCACCCTGCCCGGCTCCACGCGCGCCAGCGAGATCTCGCAGGTCTCTTCTGTCGAAGTGACCGGCCCACTTAGCGTGCGCATCAACCTCACGCAGCCGTTCTCGCCCCTCATCGCGCAGTTCGCTGACCGCGCTGGCATGATGATCTCCCCAACCGCCGCCGAGGCGGCTGGTGAGCAGTTCGGCGCCAACCCCGTCTGCTCCGGGCCGTACAAGTTTGTCGAGCGCGTTGCTCAGGACCGCATCGTCCTCGAGAAGTTCGACGCTTACTGGAACGCGGACGCGTACTCCTTCGACCGCGTGATCTTCCTGCCGATCCCGGACACGAGCGTGCGCCTCGCCAACCTGCAGTCCGGCGACCTCGACCTCATCGAGCGTCCGTCCCCCACCGACCTTGGCACCATGGCCGCCGACTCGAGCATCGCAGTGGCTAGCGTCCCGAGCTTGGGCTACCAGGGCATCACCGTCAACATCGCCAACCCCGTCCAGCACGACACGCCGCTCGCTTCCGACCAGCGCGTGCGTGAAGCCTTCGAGCTTTCGCTCGATCGCGACGTCATCAACAACGTCGTGTTCGACGGCCAGTTCATGGTCGGCAACCAAGCCGTTCCGCCCACCAGCCCCTGGTACACCGCCTCCTACCCCATCTCGCAGCGCGACGTTGAGAAGGCCAAGGCCCTCCTCGCCGAGGCAGGCTACTCAGGCGCCGTGCCCGTCGAGCTGATGGTGTCGAACAGCCCAGACAGCATTCGCGTTGGTGAGGTCATCCAAGCCATGGCCGCCGAGGCGGGCTTCAACGTCACGGTGCGCGCCACCGAGTTCGCTACCGCCCTCGACTTGCAGGATGCCGGCCAGTACGACGCGTTCCAAGTCGGTTGGTCAGGCCGCCTCGACCCGGACGGCAACATCCACTCCTTCGAGACCTGCACCGGCGCCCTCAACCAGTCCGGTTACTGCGATCCAGAAGTCGATAAGCTCCTCAACGACGCGCGCGCAGCGAGCTCCACCGCCGAGCGCAAGGCCCTCTACGACGAGGCCGCCCTGCGTTACCTGCCGAACCGCAACATCATCTACCTCTATCACACCCAGCTGTTCTTCCCGCACACCACGGCCCTCAAGGGCTTCGTGGCGTTCCCGGACGGCATGATCCGCCTGCAAGGCGTTTCGTTCTGAACGCAAGGGGCTAGGGGAGCCATCGGGTGCTGAACTACATCCTCCGGCGCGTGATGACCGCCATCCCCACGCTCCTCATCGTCACCGTGATGGTGTTCGCCGTGCAGCGAATGCTGCCCGGCGACCCAGCACTGGTGCTAGCCGGTGAGGAGCGCGACCCTCAGGTCATCGAGTTCATCCGCGACCGCTACCGCCTCAACGACCCCGTGCCTGTGCAGTACGTAGCCTGGCTCGGGCAAGTCGTACAGGGCAACCTAGGGCAGTCGTTCCGCACCCGACAACCCGTAACGCAATTGATCCTCCAGAAGCTCCCCGTCACGGTGGAGCTCTCGCTCCTGGCCATGCTGTTCGCGTTGGCCATCGCCATACCAACGGGCGTCATCGCGGCGGTGCGCAAAGGCACCGCCGCCGATTACGTCAGCACCGTCGCCGCGCTTTCTGGCCTGTCGCTGCCGAACTTCTGGATGGGCATCATGCTCATCTTAGTCGTGTCCGTGCAGTGGAAACTGCTGCCAGCTTCAGGCTTCGTGCCGCTCAACGAGGGGGTTTGGCCCAACCTGCAACGCATGATCATGCCCGCCTTCGTGCTCGGTACCGGCCTAGCCGCGGTGCTCATGCGGCAGATGCGCTCGTCCATGCTCGAGGTGTTGAAGCAGGACTACGTGCGCACGGCCCAAGCCAAGGGCCTCGCGCGCTTCCTGGTGGTTACGAGGCATGCGTTGCGCAACGCCCTCATCCCCGTGATCACCATCCTCGGCCTGCAGTTGGGCGGCCTGCTCTCCGGCGCCGTCCTCACCGAGCAGGTGTTCACCATCCCCGGCTTCGGGAAGCTGGTGATCGACGCCGTGTTCAACCGCGATTACGCCGTGGTGCAGGGCATCGTGCTCTTCACGGCCACCGCCTACATCGTCATCAACCTCCTCGTCGACGTGGCTTACGCCCTCGCTAACCCCAAGATCCAGATGCGCTGATGGCCACATTAACTACTGCCTCCACGTCCGCACCCGCGCGCACCACCTCGCTGTGGCTCCGCTCGCTAACGAGCCTGAGCCGCAAGCCCCTGGCCATGGCCAGCCTCCTCATCATCGTGTTGTTCATCTTGGTGGCGGTATTCGCGCCGCAACTGGCGCCTTACGGGCCCGCGCAAGCCGACTTCCTGCAGGTAAGGAAGGCTCCAAGCGCCGCGCACCTACTCGGCACGGACGACGTTGGCCGCGACGTCCTCTCGCGCCTCATCTTCGGCGCACGCGCCTCGCTGACGGCCGGCGCCATCTCGGTGATCATCGCCATGATCCTCGGTGTGCCCCTTGGGCTCATCGCTGGCTTCTATCACGGCTTCGTATCTGAACTGATCATGCGTTTCACGGACGCCTTGCTCTCTTTCCCGTTCCTTATCCTGGCCGTGGCGCTCGCGGCCGCGTTCGGCCCGAGCCTCACCAACGCCATGGTTGCCATCGGCATCGCTAGCGCCCCAACCTTTGTTCGCCTCACGCGTGGGCAGGTGTTGGCCGTACGCAGCGAAGATTACGTGCAGGCGGCCACCGCCAGCGGCGCAGGCGACTTCGGCATCCTCACGAGACACGTGCTGCCCAACAGTCTCGCGCCCCTGATAGTGCAGGGCACCCTCACGATCGCGAGCGCCATCATCGCCGAGTCGTCCCTCTCGTTCTTGGGATTAGGCGTGCAGCCGCCAACGCCCAGTTGGGGCGGCATGCTCAACGTGGCCAAGAACTTCATGAACCAAGCGCCGTGGATGGCCATCTGGCCAGGCCTCGCCATCTTCATCACGGTGCTGGCCTTCAACCTGTTCGGTGACGGCGTGCGAGACGCCCTCGACCCGCGCGACTGATCACCACCGGAGGTAACGAGACCAGATGAAGCTCGACTACGCCCTTCCCTACCCGTCGCAACGCCCCATAGTAATCGCGCGCAACGTCGTTGCGACGTCCCAACCGCTGGCAGCTCAAGCCGGCCTGCGCATGCTGCAGCTTGGCGGCAACGCGGTTGACGCCGCCATCGCCACGGCCATCACCATGACGGTCGTGGAGCCAACGGGTAACGGCATCGGCTCGGATGCGTTCTGCATCTTGTGGGACGGTCGCCAGCTTCACGGCCTCAACGCGTCCGGTCGTGCGCCGAGGGCGCTAAGGCCAGAGCACGTTGCAGGCACGGAAAGTAAGCCCGCCCGCGGTTGGGGTTCGGTGACGGTCCCAGGCGCCGTGTCTGCCTGGGTCGAGCTCTCTGCGAAGTTCGGGAAACTGCCCTTCGAGACGCTCTTCGAACCCGCCATCCGCTACGCACGAGACGGCTATCACGTCACGCCGTTGACGGCGCGCGGTTGGTCGTACGCCGAGAAGGCCTTCGCTGCCAATGAGTTCGCGGAGTTCCGGCGCGGCTTCCTGCCGGGCGGCCGAGCACCAGCAGCCGGTGAACTGTTCAAGTTCCCCGACCAGGCGCGTACGCTCGAGTTGATCGCCGCGAGCAAGGGTGAGGCCTTCTACCGCGGCGCCTTGGCGGAGGCGATGGTCGCCGACGCCAAGAGCAACGGCGCGCCCCTCGCCCTGGACGACCTGGCGAACCACCGAGCCGACTGGGTAGGCACCGTCAGCCAGGCGTACGGCGAGTACGAGCTGCACGAGATCCCGCCGAACGGGCAAGGCATAGCCGCACTGCAGATGCTTGGCATACTAGAGCAAGTTGGGCACGGCCAGTACCCAGTAGACAGCGCCGAGAGCCTGCACCTGCAGATCGAGGCGATGAAGCTAGCGTTCGCCGACGCCTACGCACACGTGGCCGACCGCGAGCATATGAAGGTGCGGCCAGAACAGCTCCTCGACCCCGCATACTTGGCCGCACGCGCCAAGCTCATCGACCCGCAGCGGGCGCAAGTGCCCGTGTACGGCACCCCGCCGGCCGGCGGCACCATCTACCTGACGGCGGCGGACGAGAGCGGCATGATGGTGTCGTTCATACAGTCGAACTACTACGGCTTCGGTTCCGGCGTGGTGGTGCCGGGCACCGGCATCTCGCTGCAGAACCGCGGGGCGGGCTTCGTGAACCAGCCCGGCCACCCCAACCACGCCGAGGGCGGCAAACGGCCGTTCCACACCATCATCCCGGCTTTCCTCACGCGTGGCGGCGCGCCAGTGATGAGCTTCGGCGTCATGGGCGGTCCGATGCAGCCGCAAGGGCACGCGCAGATGGTCCTGCGCCTGGCCGACTACGGCCAGAACCCGCAGGCCGCCGCCGACGCGCCGCGCTGGCGCGTGATGGGCGGGTTGGAGGTGGCGCTCGAGGACGGGTACTCACCCGAGACCATCGCGGGGCTGGAGGCGCGCGGACATGTGCTGCACCGTTCGAAGGTAGGCACCGACTTCGGTTTCGGCGGTGCTCAGTTGGCGCTGCGCTTAGAGGACGGCGCCTACGCGACCGGCAGCGATCCGCGCAAGGACGGGCAGGCGGTTGGATACTAGACGAGAGCCCCTTTGCTTCCTCACGCAGCTAATATGACTATCTCACGCTCAAGTCGTATACTGCCTCGCGGTAGAACGGTGGCCGCCGCCACGGCCTTGACCGCCGCTTCCGCGAGGAGGGCATTATGGCAACGAAGTTCACGCAACTCACCCCATACAGCCGTTACAGCTCCCGTCCAGCGACGCTCGGCAACATCTTCCAAGAACTCGAACAGATGCTGCAACCCTTGGGCGCGGCTGGCGTGAACGCTGGCGGCGTCGGCACTTACCATCCGATCGATCTCTACGAGACGGACGACGCCGTAGTGCTGGAAATGGCGGTGCCTGGCATCAAGGAAGAGAACCTCGAGATTAGCATCGAGGGCCGCCAACTCACCATCCGCGGCAGTAGCGAAGACGAAGTAGAGAAGAGCGACCGGCGCTACTGGCTGAAGGGCATCTCGTTCGGTGAGTTCAGCCGCACCGTGACGGTGCCGAGCGGCATCGACGCGAACACCATCAACGCGACCATCGAAGAAGGGGTACTCACGGTGACGATGCACAAGGCGCCGGAAGCGCTCGCCCGCAAGATCACGGTGAATGGATCGAGGGCAGAGGCGAAGCAGATCCCGACCAAGAAAGAGGCGGTGGGTGTCTAGACCGTTCCGCGTACCGTCGTGGTCGAGGGGTTGAGGGCGCTGCTTCGCGCCCTCAACCTTTGCGCGTGAAGCCGTGGCGTCTTCGGACTACCGCAGGGCCTAGGGATGCGGACCCCCGCCCTCCGGCAACTCCACGCTCCGGTCGGTGAGTTGCAACGCAGCCCCCGCGAAAGTGGATGGAACATGGCTCTCTCTGCAACCTCATTCCTGATGTTTCAAGGCAAGGCCGCCGAGGCGCTGCGTCTCTACACCGAGACCTTCACGAACGCCAGCGTTGAGCGGCTTGAGTTGCGCGGTGAAGGCGATGGGGGCGCGCCGGGCACCGTCCAGCAAGCGTGGCTGCGCATAGCCGATCAGAAGTTCCGCGTGTTCGACTCGCCAACGCCGCACGCATTCGCCTTCACGCCTTCGTTCTCCATCTTCGTCGAGTGCGAGGACGAGGCGGAGCTCGAGCGCGTAACGGCTCAACTGTCAGACGGCGGCGCAGTGCTCATGCCGCTCGACGACTACGGCTTCAGCAGGCGCTTCGCGTGGATCAACGACCGCTACGGCGTCTCTTGGCAGCTGAACCTCACCTGAGCGGCCCGAGCAGCGGTTGCGCTAGCGGCACTCCCGCTGGCGGCGGGTAGAAGGCGAGCAACCCCATGTTCACGCCTTCAAAGCCGCTCACGACCACGCTCGGGGTGGGGCTGCCTGACACGGCCAGCTCGGCGGGTGCGAACGCCAGCAAGCGACTGTTTGGGTCTGTAACCCAGAGGTTACCGGCGGCGTCGAAGGCCATCCCGCTCGGCCCGCCGAGGCCCGCGAGGATCACCGTTGGCGTGACGGTGCCGCTAACCTCAAGCTGGTCGGGCGCTAGCTTGACTATCGTCGTGTCATCACTCACCCACAGGTCTCCGCTCTCACTGAACGCCAAGCCTACAGGCGCGGTGAAGCCGAATGTGTTGATGACCGCGTCTGGCGCGGCGGTCGTGCCGCCAACCAGAGCGCCAGGGTCGTCGTAGCGGAAGAGCTTCCGGCTGAAGGTATTAGCGAACCACAGCCGGCCAGCGGCATCGAAAGCTATTCCCGACGGGCCGCTTAGTTGGTTGCTGCCGTCGTCGCTCAGGACAGCGGCCGCCATGGGTGAGCCGCTGGCCACCAACTGCGCCGCGTCGAAGCGCGTGACGGTGGCGTTGCCACGGTTTGTGACCCAGAGGTTGCCGCTAGCATCGAACGCCAGTGCCGTCGGGTTGTTCAGGCCGCCGAAGGTGAGGGTCACGAGCGGCGTCGGGCTGCCGGAGGCGCCGAGGTCAGGCGCGGCGTACTCGCGAACCGTGTAGTTGTCCCAATCGCTGACCCACAAGTTCCCACGGGCGTCGAACGCCACCCCTTGGGCCGACGGGGTTCCGCCAAGTAGGAAGGCGGGCGGTTCGCTGTTGCTGGTCGTGAGCTGGCTCGCCCCATACCCGCCCACCGAACCTGGGGCGTAGCTCGGCAAGTAGACGCGTCCGCTCGCCGGGTCCAGGTGGTAGACGGCGTGCACGCGGGCCGTCTGGGCGGCGGTGACCGTCACGCTGCACGTGACTCCTCCCGGCATGCTGGGTGGAGGACACGCGAGTTCCGGCCGCCTGATGGCGTCAAGCGAGCCCTGGCGCACGCGCACGGAGCTAGCGCTGATCGTGTAGTCACCGGGGGCCAGGTCGAGCAGCGTACGAGACGCGGTCAGCGTTGCGCCGAAACCGCCCGGTCCGGTGACCTCGACGGCGCCCCTCGAGCCCGCTTCTACCAGCTGATCTAGGTAGATGCTGAGGTTCCCCGCCGTGGCGGACACCGGCTCGACGGTGATGGTGGCGTCGGCGCTTACCCCGGACGAGGTTGCCGTGAGGGTGGCAACCTGGGCGCTCACTACGCTGACAGGTGGGGTGTACAAGACACTCGGCCCGGCGCTAGCCGACAGGCTGCCGACTCCGGCGAGCGTCCAGCTGACCGCACCCCCGCCCGTGACCGTGGCGTTGAACTCCTGTTCGACGGCGCCAGCGGCGATGGTCACGGTGGCTGGCTCGATCCTCACGGTCGCCTTGGGCGCCCCGCCCGGAGAGCAGGCCGCGAGCGCCGACAACACCAGCGCGAGAAGCGGCGACCAGCGACGCAAGATCCACGCGCTTCGCCGCGCGGCGCCGACTCGACGATTCAGCATGGCGGCCCGAAGATCTGGATGGTGACGGACTTGGTCCCGATGGGGCTGCCGTCTGCGGTCCGCGCGGTGAGACCGAAGCTGTAACTGTGGGTCGAGCAGAAACCGGGAACGGTCGTCGCGGTGCCGGAACCCGTGCCCAGGTCGGCGCCGCCTGGACCGGACCAGTAGAGCCGGTCGCTCGGCACCGGGGTGCCGTCGGTGTAGGTAGCGTGGCCGACCAGGTTGACGGTCACCGGACCGAACGTCGATATCGCTATGCCGGTGCCATTAGTCGGGTAGTCGATGACGACTTCGCCGTTGACGCGCACCGGGTCGATGACCTTGATCGTCGCGCTGGCGCTGGCCGTAGCGCCGTACTCGCCCGTGCCGGTGAGGGTGACGGTGTGGTTGCCGGTGGTGCCGAACGCCCGCATCAAGGACCTGCCGGTGCCAAGCGCGGCGCCACTCTCCGTCCAACTCAGCCGCCCAGCAGGCACCACGCCGTCGGGTTGGGCGTAGACGTCATAACTGCTGCTCTGCAAGGTGATGGGCACGTCCCTGAGGGTCACGAAGCCCACTCGCTCGCCGTCGACCAGAATCGAAGGCTGCGGGACCTCGACCGTTATCCCACCAACTGGGTTGGGCCCAAGCCGGAACGACACGTGCTTCACGTCCTGGACGACGCCGCCCTGACTCAAGTTGATCTCGAGGCGCCCGGTCGTCGGGGCGGTGATTGCGCCAACCGCCGTAGCCAAGTTGCCGAAGTCGAGGTCGACCTCCGCCCTGGAGTATGGCGTCATGGTCACGGTATCCGTGCGCTCGAGCTTGAAAGTATCGTTCAGGTAGAACCGCGCCACGACGTCGTAAACGTAGAGGTTCTCCGTGATGTTGACGACGTTGAAGCGCGCCTGCAACTGACTTGAGCGCGGCAGTACCCGCCCGAACTCGTTGTCAAGCGGCCACGTCGTCGGGTTGGTCTGGTCGACGAAGTAGTAGCCGTTGCGGTACGGGTTGCCGTCCCAGGCCCAGTCGGCGATGAGGGAGCCGCTCGGGTTCGTGAAGCGGACGGTGCGGAAGGTGTCCTCGGCCGTGCGCGGCCCCAACTCCAATGACCCGCGCCGCGCGTTCTCCGGCCGGGGATCGGCCAGCACCAGCATCGTGCCTAGCTCCGTGGCCGTCGTATCAAGTTCGTTCTGGGTCTTGAACTGATCCCAAGTCATGGCTGGGTGCGTGCCGTTCCAGCGCGCGTTGCTGTCGTTGATGAAGATGCCATCTGCGCTCAGGCCCGTGATGACGAACGCGTGGGCGATCTTGTCCGAGGTCGTGAGCACCGGGCGCATGGGGCCAAGCCCGAAGACGCCGGTGGTCGCGAGCACGATGTAGCTGGTGAAGGGGGCGCTCGGGATGAGGTCGGCGTCCCACACTAGCCAAGTGTAGAGTTCAGTTGGCACGTTGACGGCCTGCAGGAACGACACCGGCCACGAACCGCTGCTGGAGTCCTGGCCGAGCAACCCTGCCAGCCCGTAGTTGCTGACCAACCCGCCCGGTGCTACCGGCGTACCGGCGAAGCCAGGTAGCGGCTGGAAGTAGTTGAGGTACATGGACGTGGAGGTAGGGCTGCACCACGGCAGGCCCGCCTGCCAGTAGAAAGGCACCTGTAAGGAGACGTTGCCTCTACCTTCGGCCGCTGGCGCGAGCGCCAGCGGAGCCGGGGCGTTGGCTATGGCCTGCACCGCGTAGGTGGCGGCGCGCGTCATGTCCACGGCGGCGCTACCGCCCGCCACGGCCGCGGAGTGGACCCTCACCCCTGGCATCTCGTCACCGGTCGTCGTTGCTCCGCTTTCGGTCACCACATACAGCTGGTCAGCGCCTTCGGTGAACGGCAGGGTGAGGCTCGCCGGGGCGCCGAGCAGGGCTCCACCGAGGTCGACGCCGACCCGTGGGCCGGCGGGCTTCAAGGGGTTCTCGTCCTGTGCGGTAGGTGCGTCGCTCACGACCAGCGTCACCAAGGTGTCTTGGTTCAACGCGCC
The DNA here is from genome assembly GCA_035703635.1 of Trueperaceae bacterium. Taxonomy (GTDB): domain Bacteria; phylum Deinococcota; class Deinococci; order Deinococcales; family Trueperaceae; genus JAAYYF01. Next base: position 60,270 of record DASSXV010000065.1, read on the forward strand.
AGCGGGGATGTCGAGAGTGGCGCCAGCCAGTGCGAGGGTGCCACCCTGCGCTGCCCGGATGGTCCCCGAGGTGGTCGTGCCGGTCATGTCCACCGTTACGGTAGTGGTCGCCTTGCTGCTGCCCGAGCTGCCGGTAGCCGTCAGGGTGTAACTGGTCGTCACTATCGGCGCAACTAGCTGGCTCGTCTTGCCGCTAACGTCGATGCCGCCGGGATCGAGCTTAAGGCTGCTAGCACCAGTGACAGACCAGGACAAGGTGCTCTCGGAGCCGCTAGCTATGGTCGCTGGGTTGGCGGCAAAAGCGCTGATGACCGGGCCGGAGCCGCTTGGGGGGCCACCACACGCCGCCACCAAGACCACCACGAGCCCAGCCACGAGCGCGAACAACCACCGGTGCTTCATGATCTTCCCCTAACATCGGCGCTTCCGTGGGAGGAACCGAGCCGCAGGAGTAACTCCAGGGAGTCGGGAACCCAGCCCGTGAATTGGTGTCGCCACCATGAACGCGACTTAGTTCAGCCGTTGCGCAGGGACCCGGGGGACGAGAAGCGTCGGGAAGTGGCAGGAGGATGGGCCGAGCAAGGAGCGCTAGGTGGCGACTCCATCCGGTCGCTTGGCGGCACGATAGCCGGGGCGTCGTCTGGTGTCGGTGATGGGCGCGCCACGGCTACTCATCTAGCGGCACGAACGCCACGCTCAACCTGAAGCGCTGCTTGTCGGCCGGCAGCGCGCCGCTGTGCGCGCCCGCCGCGCCATCGGGCCGGTAGCGTTGCAGGAGCTCGTACAGCGTCAACTGAACTTCGCGGCTCTCCGCGTCGGTCAAGAGGAGGTCCGTCCAGTAGTCGATGCTGGCGGTGCGCTGCGGGTCGAGCCAGTCGACTTCCTCTCCCCCGCTCACCCCGCTCTGCACCCAGGTCTCGCCGTGCTCGTTACGAAAGAGGTTCTGGCCGTAGAAGCCACCCGCCCGCAACCGGCGCGCCTGGACGCGCGTCCGCTCGCGCAGCTCGGGGAGCTGCTGCTGCCACACGCGCTCCTCCAGGTCGGCGAACGGCGTGGCCTCGTAAGGCACGAAGTAGGCGTCGTGCACGGAGCGGTAGATCTTGATGGGCCGTCCCTTGCGCTCCTCGCGGCGCACCACCTGCAGCAGGCCGGCCTTGCTCAGCACGCGGATGCGGTAGAGCATGGCGTTCAGGTCGACGCCGAGTTCGGCGGCGGCGGCGCTGGCGCTGAGTTCGCGAGCGAGGAACGGGCGGAACGCCTCCTGGAAGCGCGGTTCGCTTAGCAGCCGCGCCTGCTCCGGGTCGCTGACGGTGAAAGCCTCTCTCGGTCTACCTGAATCCGGGCCTATCATTCACAGTAGGCTAACACCCACCATGCGCGCATGGGATTACGCCCAACCTACTACCTCGTAAGTTCACTGAACTGGTTCGCCAACGTCGTGCCCATGGCCGTCATGGTGCTGCTGGCACAGTCGCGCGGCCTGAGCCTCGCGCAGGTCGGCTACTTCATCGGCATCTACTCGCTGACGGTGGTGGTGCTCGAGCTGCCGTCCGGGGCCATGGCGGACGCCCTCGGGCGCAAACGCATCTACCTGCTGGCCGGCGCGATAGGGATCGTCGCCAAGGCCGTGTTCCTGTTCGCCTTCGGGCTGCCCATGTTCCTCGCATACGGCGTGCTGTTCGGGGTGTCGCGCGCCTTCGCCTCCGGCGCCCTCGAGGCCTGGTTCATAGACGCCCTCCAGGCCGAGAACCCTCACGTCGACCTGCAACCGCCGTTGGCTGCTGCCAACGCCTGGAACCTCGCCGCGTTGGCGGTCGGCACCCTGGCCGGCAGCGCACTGCCAACGCTGTTCGGCTATCTGCCGCAGAACGAGTTGGCGGTGTTCACGCCGCTCTCGATGACCCTGGTGGCGTCGCTCGCGGCTAGCTGCGTAGTGCTGGCGCTCACCGCCGTGGTCGTGAAGGAGGCGCCTAGAGCCCTCGCGCCGGAGCGCGCGCGTGACGGCGGCCCGCTCGCCAGCTTCGGCCGCGGCTTCCGGTCACTCGGCACCATCGTGGTTGGCGCCGCCAGGCTGACCAGCGCCAACCGCACCCTGCTCCTGCTGCTTGGCGTCGATCTGGTCGCTGGCATCGCGCTGATAGCGTCCGAGAACCTGTGGCAGCCGTTCTTCGCCCAGCGCCTGGGTGGCGCCACGCCCGACAACACCATCGTGTTCGGCGTCGTCCTCGCGGGCAGCTTCGCGATGGGCATGCTCGGCAACCTTGTCGCCACCCCACTCTCCCGGTTGCTCAAGAAGCGCTACGCGCTGGTGGCTGGGCTGTTTCAGCTTCTGCAGGGCGGCGCCTTCGTCCTCCTCGCAGCGCAAGGCGGAGTAGCGGCGGCAACGGGGCTGTTCTGGCTGACGTACGTCACGCGCTCGGCCGGGTCGTCGCCGCACGCCACCCTCTTCAACGAGCAGGTGCCAGGTTCGCACCGCTCCGTCATGCTCTCGGTGCAGTCTCTCGTGGGCTTTCTGGGCGCATTCGTCGGCAGCGTCGCGCTCGGGGCGCTCGCGGGCGCCACGTCGATCGCGCTGGCCTGGACGGTAAGCGGCGGGCTGCTGGCGCTGGGGGCGCTGCTCTACTTGCCTCTCACGCGCGCTGCTGGGCGGCCCGCGGCCGCGCTGGCAGGCCACGAACCGGGCTAGACGCTTTCTGCGACCACCTCGTTCATGACGTCGAGCGCCAGGTTCGAGTGAGCGTAAGAGCCGCCCGCGCGCATCTCGGCGGCAACCCAGATAGCTTCCATGATCTCTTGTTGCGAGGCGCCGGCCTTCAACGCCGCCCGCGTGTGACCGCGGATGCAGTACGGGCACTGCGTCACGTGCGCGACGGCAACGGCGAGCAGTTGCTTGGTCTTGACGTCGAGCGCACCCGCCTTGAACACGGCCTTGCTGAACGCCGAGAAGGCGTCACCGATCTCGGGGGCTAGGTCGTGCCGCTGATGGCGTAACTCGCGGGTCGCGGCTGGGTACAACGGTTCGTCTGGCATGGTCCTCACCACTCCTTGCAACGCATGCGGATCGCGGCCAGCTCAGCGTCCGGCCGCGTCTCCTCATGCTAGTGCCGACGTCAGCCAGCTCCAGCCCACACATGTACCAACGGCTGCCGCCGTCCTACTCGGCCGCTTTGAGGCGCTCGTCGGCCATGATCTCGGCCGCGGCGGCACTCGAGATGCCGCGCTCGTCCGCCAGCTTCAGCGCGCGAGCGACCTTGGCGCCGATCTGCGCCACTTGCGCGTACGCGCGGTCGTGATCGTAGCCGCCCGGCTTCAACTCGTCCGCCACGTTGATGACGCCGCCGCCGTTGATGATGAAGTCGGGCGCGTAAACGATGCCCCGCGCCTGCAGCGCCTCACCGTGGCGCGCCTCCCCCAGCTGGTTGTTAGCGGAGCCGGCGATGACGCGCACCTTCAGCCGCGGCAAGGTGTCGTCGTTGACGACGGCTCCGAGGGCGCAGGGGGCGAAAACGTCGCAGTCGACGTCGTAGATGTCGCTGGCCGCGACCGCCGTTGCCCCGAACGCGCTGACGGCGTGGTCGATGCGCGCTTGAGATATGTCGGTGACTACGAGTTGTGCGCCGCCCTCGTGGAGGAACTCGCAGAGGTGCGTGCCTACGGCACCCAAGCCCTGCACGGCAACGCGCCGACCACGCACGTCGCCACTACCGAAAGCGTGCTCGAGCGCCGCTTTCATGCCGCTGAAGACGCCGAAAGCCGTCGCGGGCGAAGGATCACCGCTAGTGGATGGCAACCCGACCACGTGCTTGGTCTGGCTGTTGACCGCGACCATGTCCGCAGGCTCGGTGCCGACGTCCTCGGCGGTGATGTAGCGCCCGCCAAGGCGCTCGACGGCGCGCCCGAACGCCTCGAAAAGAGCTGGCGTCTTCTCAGTGAAGGGGTCTGAGATGATCACCGCCTTGCCACCACCGAGTGGTAGGCCCATGGCAGCGTTCTTGTAC
>DASSXV010000045.1:0-17605 GCA_035703635.1 Trueperaceae bacterium
GCTCGTCGTCGAACGGCCATGACGTCCAGGTGGCGGCGTGGGGTGCCCACTCGGGGGGCATGCGGTAGCCAAGCGAGGCTGGGGTGGGGTACGAAGTCGTAGCCATGCTCCTGCCAGTTTAGGCCGGAGAGGAGGGCGCGGCGGTTCGTGTGAGGCTGCCTTGCCACGCGCTGGTGCGCTTGAGGGCTTCGACGCTCGTTATCCGCCGCGATGATGCCGGCACGGTGCTGTCGGGACTACGGCCGCGTCAAGACGAAATTCCGCACGTGGAAGTGCTAGCGTAGTCCGTTCGGCGAGGTACGCGCTCCAAGAGACGGCGCTCGCGTTCCCACCGAACCCCAAGCCGTGCCCGTCCGTCGGCCGCGCGGCCCGAAGTAGCACGGCGGAGCGCCTCGCCAAGTGGAGGACCAGAAGTGACCAGACCCACCCTCGACCCAGGTTTCAGCATCTCAGACGCCGATGAGCTTTACAGCATCAAGGCGTGGTCGGCCGGGTTCTTCGGGGTGTCTAAAGAGGGTCAGCTCACGGTGTCGCTCAAGGGTTCGCCTGCGGTTGCCCTCACGAGCATCGTCGACGGGCTTCTTGACGAGGGGCACGCGCTTCCTCTGATCCTGCGTTTCCCTGACATCCTGGAGGACAGGCTCGACCGCATCAACGACGCCTTCGCTGCGGCGATAAGAGAGGCGGGCTACCAGAACCGCTACCAGGGCGTGTACCCCATCAAGGTCAACCAGCGGCGCGTGGTCGTCGAGACCATCGCGTCTTACGGCGCCAAGTACCGCACGGGTCTCGAGGCTGGCAGCAAGGCAGAGTTGGCCCTGTGCCTCGCGCACGACACGCACGATGACGCCCTCATCTGCTGCAACGGCTTCAAGGACGACGACTTCATTCGCTTGGCGTTGTGGGGCCGCAAGCTGGGCCGCAACACCATCATCACGCTGGAGAAGGCAGGCGAACTCGAGCGGGTGCTGCGCATCAGCAAGGAAGTGGGCGTGGAGCCGCTGCTCGGCGTGCGCTTCAAGCTTCACGCGCGGGGCAGCGGGCAGTGGGAGGCCTCGGGCGGCGACGACGCCAAGTTCGGCCTCACCGCCTCTGAACTCATCCACGTCGCGCAGCGGGTGCAGGAAGAGGGCCTGGGCCACGCGCTCGTGCTGCTGCACTGCCATGTTGGCAGCCAGCTGACCGACATCAGGCGCATTAGGTCCGCGGTCCGCGAAGCGGCGCAGGCGTACGTCGAGTTGGCCGAGATGGGCGTCGGTGTCAAGTACCTCGACGTTGGTGGCGGCCTCGCGGTCGATTACGACGGTTCGAAGACGACCTACTACACCTCCGCCAACTACGGCCTGCGCGAGTACGCAGACACGGTCGTGTACACCATCATGGAGTCGTGCCAGGAGTGGGAGGTCGCGCACCCGATCATCGTCACCGAGTCGGGGCGTGCGTTGACTGCGCACCACTCCGTGATCGTCGTGCCCGTCGTGGACGCGCTCGGGCCAACGCGCGAGCCCGTCAACCTGCCGCCCCTCACCGGCGAGGTCAACGCGCTGCTGCGTGACATGCAGGAACTCGACAGCGCCATTACCGTCAAGACCTACCGCGAGGTCTTCAACGAGGCCGTGAGCAACAAGGAGACCATGCACAGCCTCTTCGATCTGGGCTACCTGAGCCTCCTCGAGAGGGCGCACTTCGAGCAGCACTACAACCGCATCCTCGAGCGCGTAGCCAAGGTCGTCAGCGGCCTCGATTACGCGCCTGAGGAGTTCGAACTCCTCCCCCAGATGCTGGCCGACAAGTACGTCGTCAACTTCTCGCTGTTCCAGAGCCTGCCCGACCACTGGGCCATCAAGACGCTCTTCCCGATCGTGCCGTTGCAGCGCCTCGCCGAGCGGCCGACGCGCAACGCTACGCTCGTAGACATAACGTGCGACTCGGACGGCAAGATCGAGAGGTTCATCGACTTGCGCGACGTGCGCTCCACGCTGCCGGTGCACGATCTGCGGCAGGGTGAGCCGTACTACCTCGGTGTCTTCCTAACCGGCGCCTATCAGGACGTGCTGGCGAACGCCCACAACCTCTTCGGGCGCGTCAACGAGGCACACGTGCGTCTCGGTTCAGACGGCGCCGAACTCGAGCTTTACATCGAGGGGCAGAAGGCAAGGCGCGTGATCCACAACATGGGTTACGAGACGCCGGAACTTCACGCGGCGGTGCAGCGCCAAGCTGAGGAGTTGAGGGCAGCGGGGGCCATCTCGGCAGAGGAAGTCAAGGAGTTCCTCGAGATGTACGACCGCGAGCTCGTCGGCTACACATACCTAGAAGCCTTGTGAGCGCGTTTCCCGAGCCCGAACACCGGCTGCCTGACGGGCGCCGCGCCTTGGCCGGAGCAGTGCTACTCCACCCCGACGGGCGCGTCCTCCTGCAACTGCGGGACGATAAACCGGGAATAGATGCCCCTGACCAGTGGTCGCTGTTCGGCGGTGGCATGGACGCAGGCGAGTCGCCGGAGGCGGGCATGCTGCGCGAGGTGGCTGAAGAGATCGGCTTCACGGTGCGCCACTACCGTCCCCTGCTCGTGTTCGACGGCTGGCGCGGACGCTTCCACATCTACCTCGCGGCCATCGATGAGCCGCTAGAGCGCCTGACGCTTACGGAGGGCGCCGGGTTCGACTACTGGCGGGTGCCTGACATCTTGGCTGAGACGCGGGTGTCAGACTTACTGCGATTGAGCCTCACGGCGTTGGAGGCGTTGCAGCGGCAACGCGCCGCGGCTAACCCTGGCGCCGAACTAATACCGGGCGCGGGCTACTAGCACGCGGCGTCCGCCCGCGAGGTCCTAGAAGTAGAGGTCCTAGAAGTAGTAGACGGCCCCGTCGCGCCCGAGTTCCGTGGCGGGGAACAGCTCGCGGGCGCTTGCGAGCGTTGCCTCGCCGTCGTCCGCCATCGGCGGCAAGTGAACCAGCACGAGGCGCTCGACTCGCGCCGCCGCTGCTACCTTGGCGGCGTCCGCGGCGCTGGAGTGGCCGGGGTGAGCTCCGCTCGCCTCGTGCAGCAGCAGGTCCGAGCCAAGGGCAGCCTCGACCACTCGCTCGGAGCGCGCGGAGTCCGCCGAGTAGGTGAGCACCCCGTCGCTGCCGAGGTCCGTCACCCTGATGCCGCATGACGGCACCGAGTGGTCGCCAGGGACTGCCGTGATCGAGAAGTCGGGCGTGGTCACGACCTTGGCTCCTGAGACGAGCGGCACTGAGTGGTAAACGATGTTCGGGTAGCCGGGCCAGGTCGAGGTGTCGAAGGCGTCGTGAACCCTGCGAGCCTGGTCCAACGCCGGCTGAATGCCGTAGACGTGAAAGTCGCCCTTGTGGCCCGCCAGCCACAGGCGCTCCATCAGAAGTGCGAAGCCGCCGACGTGGTCCGCGTGCTCGTGCGTGACGATCAACCCGGTGACCTTCGTGAGGTCGAGGTCCTGCGCCAGCAGCCTTTGCGCGGCGTCGCCGCCGCAGTCGACTATTAGCAGCGTGGCGTCGCCCTCGAGGGCAAGCATGGTCGTCGTCCTCTCCTTGCCGGATAGGGCCGCGCCCGTGCCGAGTAGATGTACTCTGCCCACCTGGACCTCCTGGTCGCGACTATACGGCTGCCACGCAGTTAGCGTGCGGCGAGCGGCACAACCGGAAACACAACGCGCGCGTTAGTCATGCCGCGCCCCGATCATCGTTCTCGCTCGTCCGCGGCGGCTTGTGCGGCCGCGAAGCGTTCCCGCAGCCGCGCGAAGCCGCGCTCGAGCACACTGGTTGGCACGACTACCTGGACGGTGGTGCCCTCCCCGACGACGTCGCCTAGCTCGTTGACGGCGACGCAGGTGGCGTGAACCCGGTTGCCTGTCACGTGCTCGCAGCGCGCCGTTAGCGTCACGCGCATGCCTGGCAGGGCGGACGCCAAGTGGCGCACGCTGACGGCGTGGCCGATGCCGTCCTCACCCTCCTCGAGGAACGGCAGGATGAGCTTGCGGCTCGTCAACTCCATGTGCTTGACCAGCCAGTAGGTGGCGTAAACCGCGTGGAGCTGCCCGAGGCGCGCGTCCGTGCGGTCCTCGAAATCGACGGTCATGGCGGGGGTCACGAGGATCTCGTGGCTAGCCTCGAAGCCTGGCGGTAGCGGCCGCATGTCAGCCGCCCAGCGGGCTTGTGCCGTGGGTCACATGCCGCCGCAGGAGCGAGCTAGGTGCGTAGCGCTCCATCCCGAACTCACGCTGCAGGGCGCTGAGCCCAGCCATCACGTCTGCCAAGCCCAACTCGACCGCCCACGCTAGCGGTCCTTCCGGGTAGTTCACGCCCAGGCGCATGGCGAGGTCGAGCGTGGCGGCGTCGGCCAGGCCTTCCGCTAGGGCGATGAACGCCTCATTGATGAGCCCAGCGACCAGCCGGAACGCCACCCCGCCAGGCTGATCCGGCACCACTAGCGTGACGAGTCCGGCGGCGTTGAGCAACCCACGTACCCGCTCGCCAGTTGGCCCGGTGGGCGCGAGGAGCTCGACGGTCGTACTCTCGGCAGCTAGGCGTGCGGGCGGCGGCACGACGCTGAAACCTACGCCCTCCGCCGGCGCCGTCCTTGCCCAGCACAGGGTGAGGTCGGGCGTGCGCTCAGCGGTGGTCGAGTCCGCTGCAACGCGAGCGTCGATCACTAGGTCAGCTGCGGCAGAGGGCGGCACGGCGAGGAAGCGCGTGCGTAGCCACGCGGCAACCGGCCCGGAGCCGAGCACGTGCGCGCTCGGGAGCCTGGCGGCGGGCGCCGTCAGGGCCGCCGCGCCCGGCTCCGACCTCGCGGGCGCAACGGGTTCTCCGGCCTCGTAGCGGTAGAACCCCCACCCCGTCTTGCGCCCGAGCCTGCCTGCCGTCACCAGCGCGCGCTGCATTGGGTGCGGGCGGTAGCGCGGCTCCTGATAGAACCCTTCGTAAACGCTGGTGCTGGCGGCCAAGTTCACGTCGAGCCCGATGAGGTCAAGGAGCTCGAATGGCCCCATGCGGAAGCCCGTTGCTCGCATGGCCGCGTCGACGGTGGCGACGTCTGCGCCCTCCGCGGCCAACCGGATGGCCTCGAGGTAGAAAGGCCGCGCGAGGCGGTTGACGATGAAACCCGGCCGGTCCTGCGCCACGACCGGGCTGCGCCCGAGGCTGCGCGCCATGGCGACCGCCGCCGCCGTCAGCTCCGGCGGCGTATGCGCGCCAGGCACGATTTCGACGAGCTGCATGAGCGGGGCTGGGTTGAAGAAGTGCACGCCGACGACGCGCTCGGGCCGCTTGCATGCCGCGGCCACGGCGGTCACGGAGAGAGTCGACGTGTTCGTAGCGAGGTAAGCGCTTGGCGCGCGCCGCTCCACCTCGGCGAACAGGGCGCGCTTGATGGCGAGGTCCTCTGGGGCCGCCTCGAACACCCACTCCGCACGGTTGCCGTGCGGCAACTCCTCGGCAACCGCTAGCCACTCCAGGAGTCGCTCTGGGCGCTCCTCAAGCCGGCCCTTCGCGTGGAGCTTGGAGAACGTCTCTTCGAGGCTCGCCTTAGCCGCGGTGGCCGCGCCAGGCAGAGGGTCGACAAGCAACACCGGTGCCCCGGCCTGCAAGAGTAGCTGCACGATGCCGCGGCCCATCGTGCCGCCGCCAAGGACGACCGCACCACCTGCGCTCCAACGCCCGCTCATGTGATGCGACTATAGCCCCTGCAGTTCGCGGCGCTGCGCGCGGCCTATTCGTGCGCCACGTAGCGCGTGGCCAGCCACAGGCGGGCTAGGTTCTTCGGGCTCGAGAGTGGCGCGCCGACTAGCTCCTCGATGCGCTTCAGGCGGTAACGCAGCGTGTTCACGTGCAAGCCGAGCTGTGCGGCGAGGGCGTTCAAGTCGTTCGGGGCGGCGAGGTAGGCGGTGAGGGTGGCGAGGAGCTTGCCGTGGTGATCAGCTTCGAGCAGCGGGGCGAGGATGCGCCGTTGCAGTGGCCCGAGCCCGGGTTGTTGCCGTGAGAGCAGCACGTCGATCGGGTCAACGTCGTCGAACGAGAAGAGGCCGCCACCTGGCGGCGCACCCTCCAGGGCGAGGCGCGCCTGCTCGTTGGCCTCTGCCACCTCCGCGAGGGTCGAGTGGACCTGGCTCAGGCCGATGCGCGCGCTGCCTGCCGTTCCTAGCGCGGCGTCGGCGGCTTCGATCAGCGCCTCGGCCTGTTCGTGGCTTGGTTGGCCGCCTGGGACACTGAAGGCGAACGTTGCCGTGGCGCCTTCGCTGCCTGCCAGCACGGCGACGCCGCGCTGCTGGAAGTAGTCCTCTCCCGCCTCGCGTATCAGCGCGGCGGCGCGGTGGCTGGCGCCGCCGTCAGCTATGGCCACCTGATACGGCGTGCCAGCGCTGAACCCGGCGGCTGCGAGGCGCGGCGCTAGCGCGGTGATGCTCGGCGCTGCCAGCCACGCTGTTAGGAGGACCTCGCCCGCCGCCGCGACTGCTCTCACTTCCGACGCGGTAACCGCCGCCGCGGCGGTTAGGAAGCTGCGCGTGAGTTCCAGCCACGGGCGCGCCGCATCCGGCGCCTCGAACGCGAGCAGTACGCCCTGGAGCCTGCCAGCAACCTCGACGCGGTAGAGGTGGGCTGGGCGCCCCCCGAGGCGCACCGCGCCCTCCTGCCAAGTCGTAACGGGCGCCGCGCTGGCCTTGGGCGTTTGCGGCCGCCATGCGCCCGTCCCCGCGCGCGCCAGGACCTCACCCCATGGGCTGACGAGCACCAGGTCAAGGCCGGTGAGGCGGTTGAGGCGGTCGAGGAGGTCGCGCTCGGGCTTGGCCGCCGCCATGCCAGCAAGCAAGTAGGACTGCGGCGCGGCCAGCGCGGGCCCAACGCCCGCCGTTAGCGCGACGAGCCCGCGCAACGCCGCTACCTCGACGATTCCAGGCGCCACGTCGGGCGGGGCCGTGACGAGCGCGGCGCCGGCTGCCGCGACCCTGCTGGCCAGTTGCCCTGGGAGAGTGCGGCTTGTTGGGGTGAGGGCGTAGACGATGACGGCCGGCGCGGCGCGTAGCAAGTTGTCGTGCGAGGCCGCGCCGGCCGCTTCGTCTGCTAGCGCGATCCTGAGGTCGCCTGGCGCCAACCACGCCCTGTCTGGCAGGCGCTCTGCCCACCTAACGGAGCGGTAGCGGGCGTCCGCCGGTCCGGCCACCAGGGTGAGACCGAGTTCCGCCTGCGCGAGCAGCTCGGATAGCGGCGACCCCGTGGGAAACACGCCGTTATTGTAGCGGCCTACAAGTGCAGCCGTGAGATTGTGCGAACCTACGATTCCCAAGACTTCCGTGGCTAGTTACGCTAGGCGGCAGTGAACGCGACTACCTCCCACATCGACCACCGCACCTACCGTGACGCCCTCGGTCGCTTCGCCACCGGCATCACGGTCGTGACGACAAGCGTCCCGCGCCAACCCGACGCGCCGATGACCGAACTCGACCCGCTCTTCCACGACCGCGAGACCCTCGGGATCACCGTCAGCTCCTTCATGGCCGTATCGTTGGACCCGCCCCTGGTGGTCGTGTCCATCGACAAGCACGCCAAGGCGCACGCCACGCTGCAAACGGCCGAACGGTTCGGGATCAGCGTCCTCGCGGAGGAACAGGGGTACCTCTCCGACCTCTTCGCTGGCAGACCGGTGGCCCGTCCAGGCCAACCGTTCGAGGAGCTAGCTGGCTTCCCCGTCGTGAAGGGCGCCCTCACCCAGCTGGTCGTGAGCCGCCACAGCGCCTTCGAGGCCGGCGACCATACCCTCTACTTCGGCAAGGTCGAGGCCGTCAGGCAGCAGGACGGCGAACCGCTCCTCTACTTCCGTAGCGCCTACCACCGCCTGCCTGCGCCCGTCCAACCCCGCTAGCAGGCGCGGGCGACCCGCGGCGCCGTTTGGTAGCTTTGACGCTGGTGTAAGACCATCAGAGAAGGCGGTAACCAACGTGAGCGAAGCACTCGCACGGGCCTTAGGGGCAGCAACCGAAGCGGCAGAAGACCAAGTCAAGCAGCTCATGGAGTTCGTGAGGATCCCGAGCGTCAGCACCGACCCAGCGCACGGCGCCGACATAACAGCCGCAGCCGACTGGCTGGCAGAGCGCATGCGCCAAGTTGGCGTGCCGGACGTGAGCGTCATGCCAACGGCAGGCAACCCCGTAGTGCTCGGCCGTTGGCACCACGACACCGCACTGCCGACCGTCATCATCTACGGGCACTACGACGTGCAACCACCCGAACCGCTCGAACTCTGGAACTCGCAGCCGTTCGACCCGGTGTTGAGGGACGGCCGCCTCTACGGTCGCGGGGCAAGCGACGACAAGGCCGGCGTGCTGATCGCGCTAGGCGCCGTGGCAGCCACTGCCAAGGCTGGCGGAACGCCCCCGGTCAACGTCACCCTGCTCGTCGAGGGTGAGGAGGAGATCGGCAGCCCCAACCTGTCCGCGTTCTTGGCAGCAAACAGGGAACTCCTGCGAGCCGACCTGGCGATCAGCGCAGACGGCGGCATCTTCGACGTCGGCGTGCCGTCCGTTACGGTCGGTTCGCGCGGGTTGGCTGGCGTCGAGGTGACAGTGAACGGCGCGAACGCCGACCTGCACTCAGGCATGTTCGGCGGCGCGGTCGCCAACCCCATCATGGCGTTGGCGCACATCCTCTCGTCGTTGCAAGACGAGCAGGGCCGCGTGCTGGTCGCGGGCTTCGAGGACGGCGTCGAGCCGTTGAGCCAAGACCTGCGCGCCGCCGTTGCCGCGGTGCCGGAAGAGGGCGCCGGGCCGGCCGCGCTAGGACTGAAGGGCTGGTGGGGCGACCCGAACTACACGCCAGCTGAACGCCGGGTCGTGCGCCCAACCCTCGAGGTCAACGGCATGTGGGGCGGCTACCAGGGCGGCGGCATCAAGACCGTGCTTCCGAAGGAGGCGCACGCCAAGATCACGTGCCGCCTAGTCGTCGGCCAAGACCCTGACCGGGTGGTCGAGGCGCTAAGCGAGCACATCCACAAGCACGCACCCGCCGGAGTGACGGTGACGGTCAAGCCGCTGGCCGGGAAGGGCCGCGCCTACCTCATGCCGCTCGACCACCCGGTGCTCGCCCTCGCGAGCGATGCCATGGAGGCCGCGTACGGGCCGCGACCGTTCCCCGTTTTCACGGGCGGCACCGTGCCAGTGGCCGAGCAGTTCGGCAGCGTGCTCGGCATGTGGTGCCTCTACTTCGCGTTCGGCGAACCGGACAACGGACTTCACGCGCCGAACGAGTTCTTCAGGGTAGCGGCGTTAGCGCAAGGCACCGACGCCACCGTCAGGCTCCTCTACTCGCTCGCGCGCTCACCAGAGGCGCTCGTAGCCCTAACCTGACGGCAGAGGAGGCGACCAACTATGGCGGTGCGCAGCGGCGAGCAGTTCCTGGAGGGCCTGAGGCGCTCACCGCCTAACCTCTACGTGGACGGGGTGCGCGTCCTCGACCCAGCCGCGCACCCAGCTACCGGAGCCGCGGCGCGCGCGATCGCGGAACTCTACGACCTACAGTTGCGCCCCGACCTGTTGGAAGGCATGACGTTCGCCGGCGCGGACGGCGCGCGCTTTGGCATGAGCTTCCTCGAACCGTCGACGGTCGACGACCTGCGGCGCCGATCGCGCATGCACCGCACGTGGGCGAGGCACTCGTTGGGGTTCATCGGGCGCAGTCCCGACTACCTCAACGTCAACCTCATGGCTAGCGCTCGCGCCGCCAGCTACTTCGCCCGCGGCGACGAGCGCTTCGGCGCCAACATCCGGCGCTACTTCGAGCATGTGCGAGGCAACGACCTGTGCCTCACGCACGCCCTCACGGACCCGCAAGTCAACCGCGCAGTGGCCACCGACCGCCTCCCCGACCCTTACATCGCGTTGGGGGTCGTCCGTGAGACGGGCGAAGGGGTCGTCGTGCGCGGCGCGCGCATGCTCGCCACCCTGCCCATCGCGGACGAACTGCTCATCTTCCCGGCGCCGGGCGGACAGACGGCCGTCGACCCGACGCGCTACGCCCTGGCTTTCGCGGTGCCTTGCAACACGCCCGGGCTGACGTTCATCGCGCGCGAACCGCTGTGGCCGCGCCGCAGCCGCGTAGACCACCCGCTAGGCTCGCGCTTCGACGAGCTAGACGCGCTAGTCACCTTCGACGATGTGCTCGTGCCGTGGGAGAGGGTCTTCCTCCTCGGCGACCCCGAGCTCGCTGCCGGGGTGTACGGGGCAACGAACGCCGCGTACCAGATGGGTCACCAAGTCCTCAACGTCAAGATCGTGAAGGCGCAGGCGTTCCTTGGGGTGGCGGAGCTCATCGTGCGCGCCATCGGCAGCGCCCAGTTCCAGCACGTGCAACAGAAGATGGCCGAACTGATAACCGTCCTCGAGACCCTCGAGTCGCTCCTCACCCGGGCAGAAGAACGCGCCACCCCGGACGAACACGGCACCATGACGCCGGACCGCGCCACCATGAACACGGCGCGCGCGTACTTCCCGCAGGTTTACCCGCGCATGGTCGAGATCCTGCAACTGCTAGGCGCCAGCGGCATGATCATGCTGCCGAGCGAAGGCGAACGCTCAGGGCCGATGGCCGACGCCATCGACAAGTACCTGCAGTCGAGCACCCTGGCGGCGGGCGAGCGGCTGCGGCTCTTCCGCCTCGCGTGGGACATGACCATCTCCGCCTTCGGCGGGCGCCAGAACCTCTACGAGAAGTTCTTCTTCGGCGACCCGGTCCGCAACCAGGCGGCGCTTTACCACGCGTACGACATGAGCGGCCCCCTCGCCCTCGTCGAAGCGTTCCTCGGCGCAAGCGACCAGACGGATGCCTAAGCCTGGGTACGCCCAAGACGGAGTCCGTGCGGTCGGCATGCGAGTATCGTGCCTAGACTGAGGTATGAGGAGGCGGGGCCGCGCGTGAGCGCGCGGTGCGCCGCCGCGACCAAGTCCCTGGAGGGAATCATGCGTAAGTTGAACAGTCGTCCAACCTTCCTCGCGACGCTCGCCTTGGCCGTCTTCGGCTGGGCCCTGGTCGTGCCCGCCACGACCGGGTTAGGCGTGGCCCACGCCCAGTCGCAAGTCCTGCGCGTTGGGGCCGTGATCTCCAGCACCGGAGAGTCCGCGGCCCTCGGAGCGAGCGAGGCCAACACTCTCGCCCTCCTCGCCGACCAGCTAGCTGGCCGCAGCGGGGTGCAGGTCGAGTTGAGCGTGCTCGACGACGGCTCGCAGGTCGAAAAGACGATCGAGCTCGTCAACGGGTTGCTAGCCGCGAACGAGGTAGACGCCATCATCTGCTGCACGCGCTCGGAGGCCGCCCTGGCCGTGGTTGCGCCCATGCAGGCTGCGCGGGTCCCGCTCATCAGCCTCGCGGCAGCAGCGCCGATCGCCAACCCGGCTGAGTCGCGCCGCTGGGTCTTCTCGACCGCGCCGTCCGACACTCTCATCCTGCACGGCGTAGTGGCCGACATGCGCGCCCGTGGCGTGAGCGACATGACCTTCGTTGGCCTGGCCGACGCTTTCGGGGAGAGCGGCCTAGTCGAGTTGCAGCTCCTCCTCCCAGGCAGTGGCATCACCCTTGACACCGTCGTGCGCTACGACGCTCAAGCCACGTCCTACACGGCGCCCGTGCTTGCCGCCACGCTGTCGCGCCCGCAAGTGGTGCTCGTGTGGGGCATCGTCGACGACTCGGCGCGCATGGTCAGAGAACTGCGGACCCTAGGGTTCGGCGGCGACATCTACGTCAGCCACGGGGTCGGCAACCACCGCTTCATCGAACTAGCCGGCGCAGCCGCAGAAGGCGTGCGCTTGGCGGTAGGACCGCTGCTCGTCGCGGCAGACCTCGCGGCCACCGCCCCAGGGCGAGACGTGAGCTTGGCGTACGCCAACGCCTACGCCGCCGCCTACCCGGGTGAGACGGCCACTACTTTCGGCGGGCACGCATACGACGCCGTGATGGCGCTCGTGAACGCGGCCGACTTCGCTGATGCGCGTGGGGCGTTCGACACCGCTGACCACGTCGCCAGGCGCTTGGCGTTGCGCGACGCCATCGAGGGCATGGGCCCGTTCGTCGGCATCGGCGGGGTGTTCGACTTCACCGGCACCGATCACTCGGGTCTTGACGACCGCGCTTACGTGATCGCGGAGATCAAGGACGGCGCCTGGCGCTTGGCTGACTGACCAGCACCGAGGTAACTAGTGGGCCGCGGCGCCGTTCCTGGCCGCGGCCCACTCGTGTGTGGTTAACCGATCGGGTTGTCGAGGCCGGCAGCGCGGCGGTAGAGCATCAGCTGACCTAGGTGGTAGGTCTCGTGCCACACGAGGAACTCGAGGCGCTCACGCACCGTCCTGCGGCTGGCTGGCGCGGCCAACTGCTCCGGCGTAAGCGCCGCGATCGCCGCGAGCAGCGGCACGTTGGTCAGGTCGTACGCCCTCACCTGCTCGGCTAGGGTCGCCGTGGCCTCAGCGGCAGGCTTGCTGCCGTAGCCGAAGGCCTCGTCCACCTCCTCAGGGCGCACGCGCCCTACTCCAAGGAGCGCGAGGATGGAGTCACGGTTGCCGACCAGGTGCCCGACCAACCAGTTCATGTGACTGCCGTCCTCCACCAAGGAGACGAGGGAGGCCGCCTCTGGCATGTCCGCGGTCAGTTGCAGCACGATCCGATGATTACGGGTCAAGGTGTCTGCGAGGGTGGTGCGCAGGAACGCGGCCGTCAGTTGGTCTTGGTCTGTCACGAGTGTCACCTCAGAGGAATGCACGGAGCTTCTCCATATCGCGGGCGTGGCCAAGGTCGTCGTCGCCCAGCGGCGTCTCGAGCAGTTTTGGTACCGCTGCAAGGCGCCCGTCGTTGACGATCACGGCGAATGCCTCTGCGCCGATCTCGCCGTCACCGATGTTCTCGTGACGATCCTTGTGTGAACCGAGCGGGTGCTTGGAGTCGTTGAGGTGCACGCACAACAGCCGCTCGATTCCGACGATGCGGTCGAACTCCTCGAGTACGGCCTCATAGCCAGCTGGGGTCCTGAGGTCGTAGCCAGCCGCGAAAGCGTGGCAAGTGTCAAGGCAGACGCCGACCCTCTCCGGCTGGTCGAGCAAAGCGATGATGCTGGCTAGCTCCTCGAAGCGCACCCCGATGGTCGAACCCTGCCCCGCTGTGTTCTCGAGCAGGAGCTTGGTGCGCACATCCGGGCTGGCGGCAAGCACGGCGTCCATGTTGCGCGCGACGTCCTCCACGCCGACTAAGACCCCAGCGCCGAGGTGCGCCCCCGGGTGGAACACGAGGCCGGCAACGCCGAGTAGATCGCAGCGCGCGAGCTCGTCAGCCAGCCCGGCGCGTGACTTCTCGGAGATGTCCTCCTTCTGCGACGCGAGGTTGATGAGGTACGCGGCGTGCGCGGTCACCGGCCACGGGTGGGTGGCGTGCGCCTCGTGGAACTTCTGCACGTCGGCGGGGTCGATGGCCTTAGCCCGCCACTGGTTAGGGCTCTTGACGAAGATCTGCAGCGCCGTGCAGCCGATCTCCAGGCCGCGTTCGAACGCCTTGTAACTGCCCCCGGCAGTGGAAACGTGAGCGCCAATGAGTGCCATGAGGATGAGTTTACCTAGCGCTCGGCCAGCTCGCCCGCGTTGATACACTCGCCTGCGTGGTAAGAGACCTGCTGACCGACCCGGGCCCGGAAGAGCTAGTAGCGTTCCTAGACGAGCACTTGCGCGCTGGTGGCGAACTCGTTCAAGTGGTTGGGGAGTGCGAAGTCCTCTACAGCGGGCGCGCGGCCAGCGTCGCAGAGGCCGGGGCTTACATCGTGCTCGTCAAAGCGGACGGCAGCGTGCAAGTACAGGGGCCGCGCGGCGTGAAGCCCGTGAACTGGCAACCACAAACGGACGACGTGCGCGTCACCATGGAGGACGGTTACGCCGTGCTGGTCGCGGAGCGCTTCAGCCCGGCCGAGTTCGTCAGGGTGGCGTTCCAAGTGCCAGTTCTCGCGCTCGCCATGCGGCTCGAGGAGAGCGGCAACTTCGTGCTCATGGGCAGTGAGGCCGACATGCAACGCGCCCTCGCGCGCGACCCGGAGATCATCGAACCCGGCCTGGTCGTCATCGAGCTCGAGCTTCCCACGGACGTCGGTGGCATCGACCTCTTCGCGCGCGACAGCGAGGGGCGCCTGGTCGTCGTCGAGCTCAAACGCGGCAAGGCCAACCACGAGGCCGTCCACCAGCTTGATCGCTACGTCAAGAGCGTGCGCGCCCGCTACCCGGGTGAGGTGCGGGGAGTGCTCGCTGCCCCGGCCGTGACGGCGCCCGCGCTTAACCGCCTCGGCGCGTTAGGGCTCGAGTTCCGCGAGGTCACCGCTTTGCCTGGCGCCGCCGATGAACCAGCAGCGCAACCTGGCCTGTTCGGGTGAATAGTGCGGCGCGGATGAATTTCATAACGACTAGCGCGGCAACGCCGGATTAGACTGGCTTCGCATGCCGTTCTTCAGGAAGGATCCCTTCGGGCGCGCCTGGGTGTTGCTCTCTCCAGAACGTGGGCTCGAGCCCTCCGACTTCGGAAGCGTCGCTCCCTCGGCTGAGCGTTCGCGCCTCTCGCCTGGCGGCGAGGGCGTAGGGGTCGAGATCGCCGCGCTTAGGCCGGCTAGCTCTCAAGCCGGGGGTCCTGATTGGCGGGTGCGTGCCCTCAGCCACCCTGCTCAGCTCGTGAGCGCCAGGCCGACCGACGTCGACGCCGGCGACGCTCTCTTCAAGCAAGCCGCGGCGTACGGCTATCACGAGATAATCGTCGAGCACCCTGACTCCAGGAAGCGTCTCGAGACCATGTCGAGCGAGCACCTCACCGACGTCCTGCGCTTCTACCGCGAGCGCATCGCCGTGGCGGCGGGGCGGCCGGGCATCAGGCACGTGCAGCTCACCCGCAACGTCGGGCGCGCAGCTGGTGCCGTTTACGACCACCCTCACTCCCAACTGCTAGCGGTGCCCGTTACTAACCGCTGGGTGGAGGAGGAAGTCTCGGTCGCCGCCGCGCACTACGTGGAGCATGGACGCTGCCTCTTCTGCCAAGTGCTAGAGCGTGAGATCGCGGCTAGGCAGCGGGTCGTCACGCAGAACGATGCCTTCGTCGCCATCGCGCCCTTCGCTTCCAAGACTCCGTTCGAGACGTGGATCTTGCCGCGGCACCACGGCAGCTCCTTCGCATCCGTGGCTGCCAACACGCTGCCTGCGTTAGCGGAGATCCTGCAGAAGCTCGTGCGCGCCTTCAACGACGCCCTCGACCAACCGCCTTACAACCTTATGCTGCATATGGTGGTCGAGGAGGGGAGACCGGACTTCCACTGGCACATCGAGTTGCTGCCGCGCCTCACCAACCAGGCGGGTTTCGACTGGGGTACTGGTTACTTCGTGAACCCAACCATGCCAGAGGACGCCGTGCGCTTCTTGCGCGAGGCGCTCGCCATGCAGGAGGTGCGCGTATGACGGCGCCCCGCCAGGCCGACCTCGAGCCCCCTCAGGCTCCGCGCAGACAGAAGCTGAACCTCGTCATCGTCGTCCTCGCCACGCTTGGCCTGCTGCAGCTCCTGTACCTGACCTTCGTTGAGAGCGACCGCATGTTCGTGACCAGGCGCGAGGTCGCGAGGCTCGAGGCGGACGTGGCGCGCCTGCAGGCCGAGCAGCAGGGCCTGCTCGACGTGGCCGCGCACGCCGCCGACCCCATCTTCCGCGAGCAACTCGCGCGCCTGCAGGGCTTCATCGGGCCGGACGAGTTGCGCGTAGTCACGTCACCCCTGAGCACCGGCGACTAACCCAAGCGAGAAAGTTAGCGTGATTGCGTCTGGGGCGGGGTATCCTCACCAGCAACGAGCAGCAGGAGGCAATCACGCGTGGCAGACGACACCATCACCTGGATGAACGAGCTCACCGCCGAGATGGAGGAGCGCCGCAAGAAGATCGAGGCCGGCGGCGGCGAGCAGCGGCTCAGAAAGCAGCGGGAATCTGGTCGCCTAACGGCGCGAGAGCGCGTCGCCGCGCTCCTCGACCATGGCAGCTTCGTCGAGCTTGGCGTGTTCGTCGCGCACCGCGGTGGTGACCTCATGGACGGAGTCTCCGCACCCGGCGAGGGGGTCGTCACGGGCTACGGCACCGTCAACGGCCGCACCGTGTTCGTGTTCTCGCAGGACTTCACCGTCCTCGGCGGCAGCCTCGGCAAGATGCACGGGCAGAAGATCGCCAACGTCATGGACTTGGCCGTGCGGACGGGCGCGCCCATCGTCGGCCTCAACGACTCGGCGGGCGCGCGCATTCAAGAGGGCGTCGACTCGCTGTCTGGTTATGGCGACGTGTTCTTCCGCAACGCGCGCTACTCGGGCGTGGTGCCGCAGATCTCGGCGATCCTGGGGCCGTGCGCTGGCGGCGCCGTGTACAGCCCAGCCATGACGGACTTCGTGCTCATGGCGCGCGGCACCTCGTACATGTTCATAACCGGCCCCGAGGTCATCAAGTCGGTGACCAAGGAAGTCGTCACGCTCGAGGAGCTCGGTGGGGCCGACGTGCACGCGAAGCTCTCCGGCGTGGCTCACTTAGAGGGCGTAGACGACGCCGACGTGCTCGCCACCATCCGCCAGCTGCTCGCATACTTGCCGCAATCGGCGCGGGAGAAGCCGCCGCTCCGCGCGACCAAGGACCCTGACTCGCGCGAGACGTCCGAGCTCCTCGCAGTCGTGCACCCTGACCAGCGCAGGCCGTACCCCATGATCGACGTCGTCAAGGGTGTGGTCGATGACCGCGAGTTCCTCGAGATCCAACCGGACTTCGCCAAGAACATGATCGTCGGCTTCGCGCACCTTGGCGGACAGGCCGTTGGCGTGGTGGCGAACAACCCACGGCACCTCGCGGGCACCCTAGACAGCGATGCTTCCGACAAGGCGGCGCGTTTCATCCGCACCTGTGACGCCTTCAACGTGCCGATCGTGACCTTCGTGGACGTTAGCGGTTTCATGCCAGGCGTCGCCCAGGAGCACGCTGGGATCATCCGCCACGGCGCCAAGATGCTGTACGCGTATGCCGAAGCGACCGTGCCGAAAGTGACGCTCATCGTGCGCAAGAGTTACGGCGGTGCGTACCTCGCGATGAACTCGCGCGACATGGGCGCGGACGTGGTGCTCGCCTGGCCGACTGGCGCCGTGGCAGTGATGGGCGCGGAGGGCGCCGCCAACATCATCTACCGCCGCGACATCCAGAAGGCGCAAGACCCGGCTGCCACGCGCGCCGCCCGCATCGCGGAGTACAAGCGGCGCTTCGACAACCCGTACGCTGCCGCGGAACGCGGTTACATCGACGACGTAATCGACCCGAAGGACACGCGCCGCAGGCTCATCAGCAGCCTACGGATGCTAGAGGGCAAAGAAGTGCAGGTGCCCTACAGGAAGCACGGCAACATTCCGCTTTAGCGTCACGCTGGGCGGTCAGTCGACCTCGCGCAGGTCGCTCATGAGCTGCCAACCGACGTCTGCTGGGGTGGCGTTGAGGCGCTCCTCGAGCCGTTCGGCCATCTCGGGAAGCAGGTCAGCCGGGTCTTGGCCAGGCTGCACGATGGCCACTACCGTTAGCTGG
>DASSXV010000040.1:0-8020 GCA_035703635.1 Trueperaceae bacterium
GCGGTTGGGCGCCGCACTGCGCTGCCCAACCGCACCGCCCTAGTCCGCTAACGGAGCGCCGCCACCTGTTCAGCGGTGACCGTCGGGGCGGAGTTCCCGAAGCTGGTGCGCTCGTGGTTGACGACCGCGGCGATCTCCTCGTCCGCTAGCTGCCCCGCGAATGCCGGCATGGCGGAGGCGTAGGTAACGCCGCCGATGGTGGAGCCCTGCTTGCCGTGCAACACGGTAATGATGTGCTCGCTCGGGTCTTCGGCGGTTACCACCGGGTCACCCGCTAGTGGCGGGAACACTCCGGGCAGACCTTGCCCCGAGGCCTGGTGACAGGCGGAGCAGAGGTTGGCATAGAGGGAGGCGCCCTTGACGTCGGTGACTTGGCCAGTTGGCGCGCCTGCCGCACCGCCGACGGCGGCAGGCGCCTGGCTCGTCTGCGCCGTGGTCGAGCTGAACGTTGGGGTGACGGCGAAGTCCGGTGAAGGGTTCCAGTGACGCACGCCGTAGAAGATGCCGAACGACACGATGAACAGCACGAGCACCCACGTCCACGTCGGGATGGGTGCTGGGGTCTCCGCGCGTGACGGTTCCCACGCTTTCTCGCCCGCGCCGCCGTAGGAGTTGACGAGCACTGGAACTTTGCCGCCCAGCACGTCGCCAGGCGTGATGCCGTGAACGGCGATCCCAGGGCCGTTGCGCACACCGAACGGCACGGTGCGGACGCCCTTGTTGCCGTTCGAGTCGAACGCTTCGATCCGCAGTACGTGGTCGCCGTCATCTAGCTGCGTTGAGTCGAGCTCGAAGCTGACGGGCGGCCGGTAACTGACGATCGGCACCTCCCCGCCGTCCAGGTAGACGTCTATGCGGGTGAGGTCGGCTGTTCCCTTCTGGCCGGTGACACCGCCGCCATGTTGCGCGGCTTCCGCCGCGTCCTTATCGCTCATCGCAGGCTCCTCATCGTTGGTCCCTCAAGATGCGCCGTTTGATGTGGCTAGGGGCAGTCTCGCCAGGCTTGACGACGTAGCGGATCGTCATGACGGCCACCAACAGCGTGATGATCACGCCGGCCACCACCAGCACGTACTCGTAGCCGCCAGATGGGTCGGCAACGTGGTGCCCCGCGGGTAGCAGCGTGAAGTGCTCGAGTGGATCTGCGCCCGCAACGGCAGCATGGGCCTCATGCTGAAGCGTGAGTGCCAGCCTCAGGAACGGCATCATCTGGCGGCCGCCACATCTGCCGGCGTTACCAGCGGGGCCGAGTTACCCCAGCTCGTGCGCTCGTGGTTGATGACTGCCGCGATCTGGTCGTCGCTGAGCTGCGCCGCGAACGGCGGCATCGGCGACGAGTACGCGACCCCGTCGATGACCGAGCCCTGCTTGCCATGGAGCACGGTGTCGATGTGCTCCGTCGGGTCGTCCGCCAACACCACGGCGTTGCCGACGAGCGGCGGGAAGGCACCCGTAAGGCCGAGGCCGGTCGCCTGGTGGCAGGCCGAGCAGCTACCCGTGAAGGTCGCTGCGCCCAAGGCCTCGTCCCAAGAGATGGGCGCTGCGGGCGCGGTAGGCGGCGTGGCGGCAGGCGTGGGCGCCGCAGGCGTCGCGGGGGGCGTGGCCGCAGGCGCGGGCGCCGCGGGCGGCGTGGCGGCCGCCGGCGCAGCTGGTTCAGCAGCCGCCGGCGCGGCAGCTGCCGGCGGCGCCCCTGCTGGCGCTGCGGCCGTCAACGATGGCTGCTTCAGGGAGAGTAGGTAGGCGACGAGAGCCTCACCCCTGGCGTTAGGCACGATGAGGGACCCGTCTTTCGGCGCGAACTCAGGTGGCACCGGAACGGCCGTCTTGCCACTCGGCACGGTACTCACGTGTTCGAAGAGCCACGGGTACGCGGGCATGACGGAGTCAGGAACGACGGAACGCGGGTTGTAGAGGTGGATGAGTTGCCACACATCGCTTGCTTGGCGTGCCCCGACGTTCGTGAGGTCGGGCCCGGTACGCTCGCTGCCGAGCACGGCAGGAGCGTATGGCGACCACACGCCTAGCGGCGTGACGTAGGCGTAATCGCCTGGGGCCGCTGGCCTGCCCCAAGGCTGGTCCATCTCTAGCGGCCGCACTTGCTGGGTATGGCACGCTACGCAACCCTCGCCAACGTAGACGGCGAGTCCTTCGCGCTCTATGGCCGTCATGGGCATGGCGCCGGGCATGGGTTCGGAGTTGTTCTGCACCCAGATGGCTGGCAGGATCCCGACGATCAGCGATAGGCCGATGAAACCGAAGAACGTGACGCCGAAAAGCAACCAGTGGTTCTTGTGAAAGTTCACGCCGCTACCTCGGCTGCGCCGGCCGTGGCTGGGCTAGTCGCTGGCCGCGGGCGCATGCTCCACATGTTGAAGGCGAAGATGATGTGACTGAGGAACATGAGCGTGCCACCAACCGCGCGCCATAGCCAGTAGGAGGCCATGGCTTTGACGGAGTCGATGAACGGCGAGCCGCTCATCCAGCTGAGGCCCTGAACCGTACCGCCTACCATCAGGGCCGTGGAGTACAGGACGAGGCCAACGACGGCAAACCAGAAGTGCACGCCAACCCAGAAGGCGGGCGGCTCGTGGCCGGTGAGGCGCGGGAGAATGCCGTACAGCGCCCCCCAGATCAGCAGCACGACGAAGCCGTACATGGTGAGGTGCGAGTGCGCGACCGTGTAGTTGGTGAAGTGCCACAGACCTTGAATGCTGCGGATGGCCTCGAGCGAGCCCTGCGCCGAGAAGAAGAAGTAGGAGATGACGCCAGCGAGGATGAACGGCAAGCTGTATGACCGCGCTATGGCGCGGCCCTCGCCGCGCATGGTGAGCAGGAAGTTGCCGGTACCTGCGGCCAGCGTGATGATCATCCCGACGGAGAAGATGATGGCGACGGTCTGTAGCCACCACGGTGTGGGGGCGAAGATGAAGTGGTGCGCCCCGATCATCGTGTAGAACGTCATTTGCGTCCAGAACGCCAACACGCCTAGCGAGTACGAGTAGATGGGCTTGTTCAGCAGCTTGGGCAGCACGTAGTACGTGAGGCCAAGCACCATCGGCGTGAACCACATCCCGACGCCCATGTGCATGTAGTAGCCCTGGATGACCGTCTCACTGATGGCGTTCTGCTGGTAAGCGGGTATGTAGGCGATCACGATGAGGGGAATGGTCCACAGGAACGCGGCCATGATGTACCAGTTGGAGATGTAGATCTCTTCGATGCCGCGGTCCGCGATCGTGCGTATCAGGTTGTACGCTACGAGGATCACCCCGATCGCGAAAACGGCCTGTACCGGCCAGATGTACTCCCGATACTCCTGGCCACCGTTGTTTATGCCTGCCATGAGCAGCAAGTCGCCGGCCAGCACCGAGATGTTCACGAGCCACAGGCTCACCCAAGCGAGGGGGATGGACCAGAGCCGCCGCATGCTCGTGCGCGGCACTACGTACAGCGCCGCCGCTATCATCGCTAGCGTCGACCAGCCCCAGAACACCGTGTTCGTGTGCACCGGCCGCAACCGTCCGTACGACAACCACGAGACGTGGTCTATGTCGGGTGTAGCGAACTTGATGCTGAGGTACAGCCCGATCAGGGTGCCCCAGATAAGCCAGAACGTGGCGGTCGCAGCGTACGAGTAGATGAGGCGCGTCCAGGCGGTATCGGTATCGGCTACCGGCTCGACGCTTGCCTTGCTAACCGTTAGGGGCCGCTTTAGCGTCAACAGAGGTATGTCTTGAGCCATCAGTCGAGTCCCGGCCCGCTCGCCCTCGAGCGCGGTGGGTATGCAATGCCGTGAGCCATACTTCTTGCCTCCCGTTCACAGGGCGAGCCACCCCAGCAGGCGAGTGCGGGGGTCCGCCTACATGAGAGGTCCACGAGACCATGGGCACCCACGCATGTGACGACGCTCATGTCCTCGCGGCCTATCCCACGATTCAACTGCGACCAGAGGCGGTAATGCCGTGACGTGGGTCATGGCCGCCGCTGAGAACGGTGCTCACGCACCCTTGACAGCCCCTCGCTTATATGGTTCATTAGTGGAGTAACTAACCCACTAAGTGGAGGTGTGATGGTCGACGACAGCAAGGCGCTCTTCCTGCAAATCGCGGAACGAATCGAGGACTCGATCGTCGACGGCCACCTCGCAGAGGAAGCCCAGGCCCCGTCTACCAACGAACTCGCGGCGTTCTACCGCATCAACCCAGCCACCGCCCTCAAGGGCATCGGCCTCCTCGTCGACAAAGGTGTGCTCTACAAGCAACGCGGCATCGGCATGTTCGTGGCGAGCGGAGCCCGACAAGCACTCCTCAAGGAACGCCGCGCCGCCTTCTCGGACACTTACCTAGAACCCCTCGTGGCAGAGGCCCACAAGCTCGGACTGAGCGCGGACGACCTCGCCGCCCTGATCAACCAGCGCTTCAGCGAAAGGACCGCCGGATGACGAAAGTTGTCGAAGTCAAAGACCTCACCAAACGGTTCGGGAACACCGTTGCTCTCGATGAGGTGAGCTTCAACCTCGAGCCGAACACCATCTACGGCCTCTTGGGGCGCAACGGCGCTGGCAAGACGACGCTCATGTCGATCATCACCGCCCAGGCGTTCGCCAGCTCTGGCAAAGTGCAGGTGTTCGGCGAGGAGCCGTACGAGAACGCGGGCGTCCTGCGGCGCATGTGCTTCATGCGCGACAACCAGGTGTACCCGGACTCCTCCAAACCAGTGCATGCGTTCCGCATAGCACGCTTGTGCTTCCCTAACTGGAACCAGGCGCTAGCCGAGCGCCTCGTTGCCGACTTCAGGCTGCCCGTCGCCACGCCGATCAAGAAGCTCTCCCGCGGACAACTCTCGGCCGTTGGCGCCATCATCGGCCTGGCGGCGCGCGCGGAAGTCACGTTCTTCGACGAGCCCTACCTAGGCTTCGACGCTGCTGCCCGCGAGATCTTCTACGACCGCCTGCTTGAGGACTACGCGGAGCACCCCCGCACCATCGTCCTCTCCTCACACCTGATAGACGAGATCGCCAACATCCTCGAGCGCGTCATCGTGCTCGACAACGGCCGCGTCATCCTGAACGATGCGACAGACGACCTCCGCGACCGGGCCGTGGTTATCCGCGGCGACAACACGAAGGTGGCCGCTTTCACCGCCGGCCGCGCGGTGATACACCGGCAGGCGCTCGGCGCGCTCAGCGCCGTCACCGTACTGGGCCACCTCACCCACCAGGACCGCGCCGCGCTCACCGCCAACGACCTCGACGTCAGTCCAGTAACGCTTCAACAACTAGTGGTGAGGGCGACGCAAGCCGCGGCGGGCACCGCCGCCGATCAAGGAGCCGCGCGATGACCAGGGTCGTCACAGTCATGAGACTGCAGTTCGTCAACCGCCGAACGTACGTCGGCATGCCCCTTGTCATCCTGTCAGGCGCGTTCCTACTGGCGATTCTCATCCTGCTGCTCGTGCCAACTGACGAGCTCAAGTTCGCGGGCGGCGCCGTCGCCGCGCCGCTCTGGTACTTCAGCGTCGTGGGCTGGCAGGCGCTCGCCCTCACGTTCCCCTTCTCCCAAGCCATGAGCACCACGCGGCGCGACTTCCACCTAGGCACCCTCCTCACCGCCGCGACGACGGCCGGCATCCTCGCCACCTTCTACCTGGTGATCTCACTCATCGAGGCGGCCACCGGAGGCTGGGGCATGAACGGCTACTTCACTATCCCCGGCCTAAGCGGCAGCCAACTGCCCGTAGCCGCACTCAGCTACTTCGTCGTCGCGTGCCTCTTGTTCCTCTTCGGCTACACGTGCGCGGCGATCGCCAAGCGTTGGGGTGGCGTCGTGCTCACCAGCGTCCTTACCGGCCTCAGCATCCTCCTGACACTAGCCATCATGCTCACGATCCGCACGGGCTCGTGGGGTGCCGTAGTCACCTGGTTCGCCACGCAAGGCCTGCTCGGAGCGACTTTGTGGGGCCTCCTCCTCGCGGTCTTGATGGCTTACGGGTCTTACCTGATGGTCAGGCGAGTGGAGCATTGAAGCCGGGGTGAGGGCAGGTGCGCGGGGCTCCGAGTATGGGGCTGGCCAGTCGGCCCTATGCGCCCTCCGGCGGCACCTCCGGCAGGTTACGGTGCGCGACCTGGCTCGGGATGCCGGTCGCATCTAGCACCTCGCGCTCGTCGAGCGACTCATGCTCCATGAGGGCGGCCGCCAGCTTGTCGAGCTCGGTCCTGTGCTTCTTGAGGAGTCTTAGCGCCTCCTCGTAGCACTCCTCGATGATCTCGCGGGTGGCGAGGTCGACGCGTTCGTGAGTCGCCTGACTGAAGCCAGACGACACACCCGGTTGTGCTTCGCCCAGGTACTGGCCGCCCTCGTGCGCCAAGGCGACGGGGCCGATGGCTTCGCTCATGCCCCAGCGAGTGACCATGCCCTGCGCCATGCGGGTCACCTGTTGCAGGTCGTTCTCGGCGCCGGTGGTGCGGTCGCCGTAGACGACCTCTTCAGCCGCCCGGCCCCCAAGCGCGCCGACGATGCGGCCACGCAGGTAGGACTCCGAGTAGTTGTAGCGGTCGTCCTCCGGCCGCTGGTACGTGACGCCGAGGGACTGGCCGCGCGGCGTGATGGTCACGCGGCTGACGGGGTCTGCGCCGGGCACGACCAGCCCGAGGATGGCGTGGCCGGCCTCGTGGAACGCCACGCGTTCGCGGTCCTCGCGCTTGAGGAGCAGCTTGCGTTCGGGGCCGAGGATGATCTTCTCGAGCGAGTCGGCGAAGTTGGCCTGCGTGATCGTGTCCTGCCCGTTCCTGGCGGCGAGGATGGCGGCCTCGTTGACGAGGTTGCGCAGGTCGGCGCCGACCAAGCCGGGGGTCATGGCTGCGACGGCGGTCAGGTCGACGTCTGGCCCCAGCGGCACCTTGCGGGTGTGCACCTCGAGAATGGCCTTTCGTCCGACCTTGTCAGGCGGCTGCACCGTGACGCGCCTGTCGAAACGGCCCGCGCGCAGCAAGGCCGGGTCTAGGACCTCTGGCATGTTGGTGGCAGCCAGCACGATGACGCCCTCCTCGGTGCTGAAGCCGTCCATCTCCGTGAGGATCTGGTTGAGGGTCTGCTCCTGCTCGCTGCTGCCGCCACCGTAGATGTTCTGACCGCGCTTGCGGCCGATGGCGTCCAGCTCGTCGATGAAGATTATGGAGGGGGCCGCCTCGCGGGCATCCTTGAACAGGTCGCGCACGCGGCTGGCGCCCACGCCGACGATCATCTCCACGAACTCGGATGCGTTCATGCTGAAGAACGGCACTCCGGCCTCGCCAGCCACGGCCTTGGCGAGGAGGGTCTTACCGGTGCCTGGCTGACCGACCAGTAGCACGCCTTTCGGAGCCGACCCGCCGAGGCGCGTGTACTTCCCGGGGTTCTTTAGGAAGTCGACGATCTCGGCGAGCTCGTGCTCGGCCTCGTCGATGCCAGCAACGTCTTCGAACGTCACCTTGTCATCTTGCTTGTCGTAGCGCTTCGCGCGGCTCTGACCCATGCCGAACATGTTGCCGATGCCTCCGCCCGCGCCACCTGCCCCCCTAGCCATGCGGCGAGTGAACCAGACGAACAGGCCGATCATCAGCAGGGCAGGCCCGAAGGAGAACAGCAGCGTCAACAGTGGGCTGCGCGGCGCCTCGAGCGTCTCGGCGTTGATCACCACACCGTTCGCCAGCAGCAGGTCATCGAGCCCAGGAGAAAGGAATGAGGGTAACGTTGTCGAGAACGCCGTCACGTCGACTTGCTCCCTCTCCGCCCCACTGAAGAGCCTGCCTGAACCTGGCACGACCACAGGGACGGGGTCGTCGAAGACCCCCTGCATGACGTCGGCACGAGTCGCCACGGAGACCACGTTGCCAGCCTCGACCTGCTCACGGAAGAGGTTGTAAGGAACCTCGACGGGACCGCGGCCGGCGGGGAAGAAGAGCGAGACGATCAGGTAGTTGGCTACGAACAGGCCCACCATGAGCAGTAGCCACGTGCCGCAGCCCCGCGGTTGACCGCTC
>DASSXV010000043.1:0-42581 GCA_035703635.1 Trueperaceae bacterium
GCATCAACGAACGCCGCCACCCCACCAGCAGCCTGCGCCTCAGCCACCACATGCAAAGCCAAAGTCGTCTTACCCCCAGACTCAGGCCCATACACCTCAACAACCCGCCCCCGCGGCAACCCACCAACCCCCAACGCCACATCAACACTCAAAGAACCAGTAGAAATAACCCCAGACCCCAACACCCCAACCGGCTCAGCCCCCAACCGCATGATCGCCCCACGACCAAACTGCCGCTCAATCTGCGACAAAGCCGCATCCAAGGCCTTCTTGCGCTGGTCTTCCATGATTCCGCCATCCTCCATCCGAATAGGGGACGACCTGTGACAGGTCTACCCCGGTGGTCGCCGTGCTGCGAGCGGCATGCCCGGCATCGCTGCCGCGCCGCGAGCACTGCTTAGCGCAACGCCGACCGGAGGAGGTGCAGACTGGTGAACGCGGTTCTCTCGCGTTGCCACGGCCC
Source organism: Trueperaceae bacterium (assembly GCA_035703635.1). Taxonomy (GTDB): domain Bacteria; phylum Deinococcota; class Deinococci; order Deinococcales; family Trueperaceae; genus JAAYYF01. The sequence goes on from DASSXV010000043.1 coordinate 464, forward strand.
GCCGAGTGGCGGCAGGTCGAGGGTTCTCACTGAGGTACCAGACTCACTAGCTATAGCGATGAATACCTGTGTTCGCAGGCGCTCTTCCTCAACCGGTTTGGCGCCGACGGCGGTGGGCGCAGCCGAGCCGTGCCCCCCTTGGGGAGGCAGGCTCACTGCAGCTCCGCCGTCTTCCTTGGCGCTTCGTTCGTCAAAATTCAAGTATTGCGAGGCGACCAACGCTGGGGTGCATGGCCCAAAGTTGGCGATGCCAAGGTCCGCCTTGAAGAACGCCCGGACCGCGGCCGCCAATGCCACTACTACTTCGACTGCCCCGGAAGGCAGTTTCTGCAGAAGTCGCATGTCAACCCCAAGCGCTCTCATGGTTTCCACGTCGCATGCTATCACGCTACCGCTTACCGCTCCGGACGGTCGTATTGGCGGTTTGGCGCTGCCGAGGAGCGATTTGGGTCTCGCTAGTTGATCGACACCGTCGTCAGCTCCGACGAGGTAACCCGTGAGCACGCCGCCGGTGCTGCCCTCGAACACGGCGAGCCGCTTGCCGCGCGAGCGCAAGCCTGCGAGCACGAGGCTGGGGAGGTCGTCGCCGTTGTTGCCCCACACGGCGTCGCCCAGGAGGGCCGCCACCTGCGCGACGGTCGGCTTGGCCAGCGCCGCCGCCTGCTCGGCGTCACTGGCTTTGGCGGCGACGCGTACGTGCACGCCGTCGACCTTGGCGTAAGTCGCGACGCTCGGGTTGCCCTGGTCAGTGAGCGCCCCTAGCGTCTCAGCCACGCTTGACTCTCCAACCCCGATCGTCTTGAACGTGTGGACGAACAGCTTGCTCGTCGGTAACGGCAGGCGGGGGAGAGCCTCGTTCTGCCACATGCGATCGAGTTCCCGCGGCGGCCCAGGCAGGGTGACGATGAAGCGCTCCACGCCATCCAAACTTAGGCGCACCAGCCACCCAGGCGCCGTACCGACCGGGTTGGGCAGCACCTCGGACGACGGGATGACGTTCGCCTGGCGCAAGTTCGACTCTGGCATGGTTCGGCCATTGTTCGCGAAGCGTGTGCGGAGCCAGTCCTCGAGCTCAGGGTCGACGCGCTGCTCCTCGCCAAGGACTTCGGCAACGGCGTCGCGCGTGAGGTCGTCGTCCGTCGGGCCTAATCCGCCCGTAAGTACGATGAGGTCGCTCCGTTGCAGAGCTGCACGCAGCGCGTGCGTTATGCGCGCCTTGTTGTCGCCGACCCGTGATGACCAGTAGACGTCGACACCGACGGCGGCCAGGTCCGCTGCTATGCGGGCGCTGTTCGTGTCGACGATCTCTCCTAGGAGGAGCTCGGTGCCAACGGTGATGATCTCGGCGTTGCGGATAGCGGGCATGACGGAACTTACCATCGCGCTGCGCAGGCGCCGCTTGGTGACAGTTACCCACGCTTGTAGTAACCTGAACGTGGTTCCTCCCCCTAGGAACCAAGGTGAGGGCTCAGGCCCTCCACCATCTCCTCTCTTTGACCCTGCGATCCCCCACGCAGGGTCAGATTTTTATGCCGGGCGCTCTAGGCGATGCTTGCACGTGCGAACGTCTCACGTCCCATGGCCTTGGACTGGTGCCTACAGGCACTAGGCTCCACGCCAAGCCTGCAGGGAGCGGCTCATTTCTCGGTGCTAGCATGCAGCATGTCAACGCCCAGAACCACCGCAACATCGTCCAGGACGGTAAACGACCGTCTTTCAGAAGAACTGCCCACTACCTTGGCTGGTCTGCGCGGCACGCGTTGGGAGCGCCTGGCGGGCCGCAGCGTGCGAGACGAACTACGCGCCAACCTCGTCACCGCGCTGCAGCGCCATGACCCCCTCTTCGAGGGCGTCCTCGGCTACCGAGACACCGTCGTGCCGGCAGTCGTCAACGCGTTACTCAGCCGCCACAACTTCATCCTGCTCGGCCTCCGTGGCCAGGCGAAAACGCGCATCTTGCGCCAACTGGTAACGCTGCTGGACCCCGCCGTGCCGTACATCGCAGGCACGGAACTGCGTGACGACCCGTTCGCCCCACTCTCGTTAGAGGGCAAGGAACTCCTAGCCCAGCATGGAGACGACACGCCCATCGCGTGGCTCAGCCGTGATCACCGTTACGTCGAGAAGCTGGCGACGCCAGACACCACCGTGGCCGATATCGTCGGTGACATCGACCCGATCAAGGCAGCTAGGCTAGGCACGCGGCTGGGTGACGAGCGTGCCGTCCACTTCGGGCTGCTCCCGCGCGCCAACCGCGGCGTCTTCGCTATAAACGAACTCCCTGACCTCGCAGGCAAAGTGCAAGTCGCGCTCTTCAACGTCATGCAAGAAGGTGACGTGCAGATCAAGGGCTACCCAATGCGCCTCCCGCTCGACGTGCTCCTCGTGTTCAGCGCCAACCCGGAGGACTACACGGCGCGCGGCAAGATCATCACGCCACTCAAGGACCGCATCGGCAGTGAAGTACGCACCCACTACCCCGCAACGGTCGAGGACGGCATGGCCATCACCAGTCAAGAAGCGTGGACCGACCGCGAGGAAGGCGTGGTCGTGCCGAGCTTCGTCGCGGAGGCCGTCGAGGAAGTGGCGTTCCAGGCTCGCATAGACCCGCGCGTTGACAAGCACTCTGGGGTGTCGCAACGCCTGCCGATCAGCCTCCTAGAGAACGTCGTCAGCTCAGCTGAGCAACGCTCCCTGACAGTCGGGGGGCCAGGCATGGCGCGCATCTCCGACCTCTACGGTGCCCTGCCCGCCGTCACGGGCAAGATCGAACTCGAGTACGAAGGCGAACTGAAGGGCTCGGAGGCCGTCGCGCGCGAGATCGTTAGGCGCGCCATCGGGCAGGTGTACGCCCGGCGCTCAGGCGGCCTCGACCCGGCTACCGTGGTCGAACACTTCGAGGAAGGCAACAACCTGCGCCTGCCAGGGCATCTCGCAAGCGGCGCTTGGCAACCACAGCTAGCTTCCGTTCCCGGCCTGCTCGAGCTAGCACGCGAGGTGACCGCAGGCGAGCCGCAGGCAGCGGGCGCCGGTGCGGACGACGCGAGCCGGGAACTCGAGCTTGTCGCCGCTGAGTTCGTGCTCGAGGGCCTCCACGCCCGCAAGCTCATCGGGCGCAGCGAGGAACTCGGGTACTCCGCCTCGGAAGGCGGAGAGTCCAACCACAGGGTCAAGTGGAACTGACGCGCAACGCGCGGCGCCCGGCGCCCGGCAGGCGTATGGCCGAAGCAAGCTCCGCTGCGTCGACGCGCCGCATGTACGGCAGGGGTGAACTATGGCAGTGATCCGTTACTCCAAGTACGAAGGCGGCCTAGACGACCTAGACATGGCTGATCTCATGCGCATGTTGCAAGACAGCCTCCTGCAATCGGGGTTCGAACGCAACCCGTACGACCCTGACCCTGACCACCAACAGAGCCTGCAGGACCTTTGCGACGCTATCGCGCAAGCGCTGATAGACAACGACCTAGTTAGCGAGGAAGTCATCAAGGCGGCGTTAGAGGCTGGCGATTGGATGAAGAGCGAACTCGGCGAGGCAGCCAAGGAGCTAGCGCGCCGCCTCGAACAAGAAGGCTACCTGCGCGCAACGCAACCGGGCGACCAAGAGCAAGAGTTCGGCGACGGCCACGGCGGCGGCGCAGCGCCCGACAGCGACCCGGGTCGTGCGACCTTCGAGTTGACTGACAAGGCCATCGACTTCCTCGGTTACCGCACTCTTAGGGACGTGCTTGGCGGCGCGGGCAGGTCGAGCGTTGGCGCCCACGACACGCGCTTCTCGACGACGGGCATCGAGACGGTAGGTGCAAGCAAGGAGTACGAGTTCGGCGACACCCTCACGCTCGACGTCCCTGCCACCCTCACGCATGCCGCGGCCCGCGCCCAAGTGAGCGGCCACCTCGACCTGCGCGAGGGCGACCTCATGGTTCAGGAGTCCGAGTACCACTCATCCGCCGCCACCGTCGTCATGCTCGACTGCAGTCACTCCATGATCCTGTACGGCGAGGACCGCTTCACGCCAGCCAAGCAGGTGGCGCTGGCGCTCGCTCACCTCATCCGCACGCAGTACAAGGGAGACACCGTCAAGTTCGTCCTCTTCCATAACGGCGCTGAAGAGATCCCGCTCGAACGGCTAGCTCGGGCACAAGTCGGTCCGTACCACACGAACACGGCGCAGGGCCTGCGTCTAGCGCAACGGCTGCTGATGCAGCAGAACAAGGAGATGAAGCAGATCGTGATGATCACCGACGGTAAGCCGTCTGCCATCACGCTGCCGGACGGGCGCCTGTACCGCAACGCCTACGGCCTCGACCCGCTCGTGCTTGGAGCCACGTTGCGCGAGGTCAACGCCTGCAGGCGCCACGGGATTCAAGTGAACACCTTCATGCTTGCCCGCGATCCGGAACTCGTGGCCTTCGTGCAACGCGTAAGCGCGATGACGCAAGGGAAGGCGTACTTCACGACCCCGCACACCATAGGGCGGTACGTGCTCCTCGACTACCAATCGAAGCGCACCAAGCTCGTCAACTGACCTGCCCGCGCGATTAACCAGTCATGAAGCGCGCCAAACGCAACTCAGGCGCGTGCGTGGCCTACTGGAACTAGTCCGCCATGAGCGGCGGTCAACCACTGACCATCAGGGAGGCTAAACATGCAGCGCACCACGAGCCGCGAGCGGAACACCTGGCGGGCCGCAACAGGCGGCCTGCGTTCACTACTAGTAGTCGTCGGAGTCGCAGCAGCCATGACGATCGGAAGCGCGGTGGCCCAAAACGCAGGCGATGTCGCCGCGGGCGGCATAACAGTGAGCGGAACGGGCGTGGCGTACGGCGAGCCAGACCAGGCCGTACTCAACGTGGGGGTGTCCGTACCGAACGAGGCTGTCAGAACCGCGCTAGAAGACGCAGACGCACGCATGAGCGCAGTGCGTGCGGCACTTGTGGCAGGCGGCGTTGCCGAGCTAGATATCCGCACGGCCAGCTTCAACGTGTGGCGCCAGGACATCTATGACGACAAGGGCAACCCCCAAGGCGAGCGCTACCACGTAGAACACCAGTTCGAGGTCGTGGTGCGCAACGTGGCGAGCGTAGGCGAACTCCTGGCGGCCTCCGTCGAAGCAGGGGCGAACAGCGTTGGCGGCATAACCTACACCATCGCCAACCCAGACGAGCTGATGGCGACCGCGCGCGCAGCGGCGATGCACGACGCCATGGCGCGTGCGGAACAACTCGCCGGCCTAGCCGGCGTGAAGCTCACGGCGCCAACCTCGATCGTCGAAGCGAGCAGTGGGGGCCAGGCTCCGCAGTACGACGTGCGTTTCAGCATGGCCGCAGACAACTCGAGCCCGGTGTCTGGTGGTCAGTTGGCGGTGCAGGTAAGCGTGTCGGTCACGTACGCGATAGCCGCGGAGGAGTAGGCGAGGAAGCGCGAACAGCGCGAAGCGCTATTCGAACGACCGCGACAACCTATCGAGAGCCTGAATGGCCGGCCCGTAGTTCGGGTCGGCCGTGCGGGCAGCGCGGTAGTTGACTTCGGCGCGATCAACTTCCCCCAACTGCTCGTAAGCCTCACCTAACCGGTAGTACGCCTCGACGTACGCAGGACTGCCTGGCCGTGCCTCGCCAGGGTCCGTCGCCTCGAACACGTCGATGGCGGCGTTGAACGCGGCGATCGCCTCCGGCAACTTGCCAGTGAACACTAGTAGGCGTCCCTTGTCGACGAAGGGCCACAACTCCTTGCGACCGCGTTCCGTGGTGGCCGCCGCCTCGAAGGCAGTGATGGCCTCAGGGTAACGGCCAGCCTGCCACGCGACGCGGCCCCAATCCATGGCGAACTCGTAGTCGCGGCCGCGCAAGAAGGCATTCTGTAGGGCCCTGAGCGCCCCGACGGGGTCGCCGTTGGCGGCCCGCAACAGGCCCTGGAGGTTCACGACGCCCGGATCGGAATCGCCGTCGATGGCGATGACCTTGTCGAGCTCGGAGGCTGCGCCAGCCAGGTCGCCCGTCAGGTAGAGGGCGCGGGCATACAGGAAATGTGCCCTGCCGCTCTCCGGGTAACGCGCCACCAGGTCGGGCCCGTTGAGGCGCGCGGCGGAGTTGTAGTAACCCTGATCGAGGAGGGCCTGCATCTGCGCGAACTCGGTCGCCTGCGCAGCCGCCAGCGGCACGCCAAGCAGCAGTCCGGCAAGCGCGGCGCGAGCAAGCGCACGCCTCAACCGGCTCCCGCGTGGCGAGCGACGGGGTGCGATCACTCTGTCCGTCTGGCGCACGGCGTCAGGGTAACTCATGCCTTGGTGAGAACTCATCCGTGCCGCGGACGCCGCGGCCGAGCTTCACGAAGGTTGCCTGCTAGCCAATCGATGCCCTCATCTGCCAAACGGGCGAGGTGCGCGACAGCGTACCCGGCGACGGGTGGGGCCGCGCGCACGAGGTTCAGCAGGGCGCGCTCGTCAACCGGACGCTGGAACGATGGCGCTGCCGCCTGGGCGAGGAAGCCGCGCACTTTCGGGTCGTAAGACAGGCCTGCGAAGCCGATCTCGAGGCGCGCCGCCAAGATGCAGCCGTGCAGCCGCACGGAGACGACGTACCGGGCCCCAGCGAGCGCGCGCAGGGCGGCGGCTGGGGTGCTAGCGTCGCGGACCTCGAGGCCGGGCGCGAGGCGGGCGAGGCGCTCGACGGCGCCAGCGTCCTGCACGGGGTGAAACGCTGCCGCAGCCAACGGCACGTCCTCCTCTGCCAAGCGCACGGCCAAGGCCTCGAGGGCGGAGTTGAGAACGTCCTGGTCGCCGCGCGGCACCAGTACGACGGGACCAGCTGGATCGGCGGGTGGGAGGTCGGTTGGCGTGGGGAGTAGCAGTGCCGGGTCTGCGACCATCACGCAACTCAGTCCGAGCTCGTTGGCGATGGTTACCGACTCGGCGTCGCGCACGGCCAGAGGCACGTCTTTCAATGTCCGCGCCACGCGCTCCTTGCCTGCGCTGCTCAGTGGGCCGAGCGACTGGCCGTAAACGACCACCCGCTTACCCATGCGCAAAGCCAGTTGCATGGTCGTAAGGTAGTAGGCGAGGCTCCTCGCGCTCGTCACGTCCTGTAACAGCCCACCGCCGCCGGAGATCAACGCCCGCGTGCTCAGCAGTGCCGGGATGAGTCCCGTGACGCGGTCGAACGCCGTCACGTCGTGTAGCGCACGCGTGGCGGGCGGGTCGGCGGACAGTACCACTGGGGTGAAGCCGCGCGTTCGCAGTCCAGTTATCAAGCCGGACAGGAGGGCCTCGTCACCGACGTTGCCTGCCCCGTAATAGCCGCTGATGAGCACCTTCATGGTTAGGTTCCTGGCGCCTCTGTCGGCTCGTCCGTTGCCTCAGCGAGCCAGCGCCCCAATACCCTCGTCGCCAGGGCGGCCAGTGGGGCGACGACGGCGCCGATCACGAGCCCGACGAGGAGGGCGACCCCGGTGCGTTCAAGCGAGATGAGCAGGGGCGTGTGGTAGTGGCTGAACGAGTTGAGGATGCTCGCTTGCGCCACCACGCCACCAGTGAGAAGCAGTCCACGCAGCCACGCTGGCCAGCCCGGCACTGCCAAGGCGATCAACGCGAGGGGGTGGCCGAGCAGCTCCTTGAAGCGCGGCCGAGCCACGAACTCCCCGAGCAGGGAGCGCAACGTGAGCTCGAACTGGCTGACGCCGATCACCGGGTCGTTGCCGCGCCGCAGCACGACGACTGCTACCGCCGCAAGCGCTAGCAGCCCAAGGGCAACATGCCCGAACGTTATGCGGGTGCCCAACATGCGCTTGACCCACACGGCCGGTCGATGCTGGCGCAGGAGGTAGGCGGCGAGGAAGAGGGCGGGAGGCACGACCAACGTCAGGCCGACACCCGAGAACGGCCTGATGGCGAGCAGCGTCTCGCGCTCACTGCCAACTGCGGCGAGTAGCAGCGCCCCGGCGAGGCTGACGGCCGTCGCGCCAAAGATGGCGGGCAGGCGTTCCTTGAAGGTCAGGTACCCGAGGGTGGGGAAGACGAGGGCGGCGAGCAGAGCCACCGCGTCCCACGACGGCCCCGCGAAGAAGAGCGCCGCCAACACGACGAGCGCGAGCGCAGCGGCCCCCCACGGCGCTGGGAAGCGCCTGGCGAGGAGGAGCACGCCCGCTGCCACGCCGAGTGCAGCCAGGGCGCGTAACCACGCCTGCGTGACGTAGCTGGTGCCGAGCTCCGAGAGCGGCCCGACGACGTAGCCTTGCGCCGCCAATGAACGGGTCAAGCCAGCGACGAGCTTCTCCGTGTTCTCGATGGGGTCGCCCAACTCGACCGTCGTGTACGGCCGCAGGTAGAGCAGGCGCACGTTGCGCTCCTCCACCGCCAGCAGGTACTTGTCGATGAGGTCGGCGGGGCGTAGGCGCCTGTCGACGTAATCCTGGTTGAAACTGAGGAGCCTGACGGTCGGCACCTTGCCTGACAAGTCGGCCATGCCGTTCTGCGGCGTGCCTTCGATGACGGCCGTGTAGTAGCCAGCCGACGCTTCTTCGACGTCATCCAACCCGAACGGCCAGCCAGCGACCTGGGTGCCTGCGTGAACGAGGTAAGTCGCCTCGTCCGGGAAGTCGCTGCCAGCGCCGACCAGTGAGTATGGCGCGTTGCGCGGGCGGTACGCGATGTCGAAGCCGGCGTTCTTCCAGAGCCGCAGTTGCGCCGTGTCCGGGCCGGCGGGCATTACCGTCTTGACGTCGCCTGGCCACAAGTACCAGGTGCGACCGTCGAGCTCGAACGAGCGCGCCTGAGGGACGTTCTTCGCGATGAGGTCGTCGAGCGCTCCTGGGAGGAGCGCAGTTACCAGCGTGGCGTTCGAAGGTATCGGCGGGGCGGGCTCGCCGCTAGCGAGGAGTTGCGCCTTCAGCTCGGAACCGAGCAGCGTGGCGGCGTAACCCTTCGCGGCCAGGGTCTCGATGGTGTCCTCGTACAGCGCTACGCCCGTGAGGCCGCTCGCCTTGTAACGCAGCCCCAGCTCGAGGCTGGTTAGCCCAACGAGATCGCCTTGGGTCCCGAGCGCTTGCTCGTCCATGACGATGGCGACTTGCTCCTTGCTGCTCTCGGCCGCGACGCGCCGCACGGCGAGGACCGCGGCGGGCACGAGCGCCAACACGACGACCAGCCACAAGATGCGGTCGATACGCGCGGTCTTGGCTGCGCCGCGGTAACTCACGCCCTGCCCCTGCCGCTACGCCGCAAGTACGCGTCTACGTGGTCGACGAGGACTTCAAGGGCTACGCGGTTCTTGCCGCCCTCAGGCAGCACTAGGTCCGCATACTGCTTGGTCGGCTCGATGAAGAGGTCGTGCATCGGCTTGACCGTCCTGCGGTACTGCGCGATCACGGCCTGGGCGCTGCGGCCACGCTCCTCGACGTCACGCTCGAGGCGCCTGATGAAGCGCTCGTCAGGCGGCGCGTCGACGAAGACCTTGAGTTGCATGCGCTCGCGCAAGTGCTGATCGTGCAGTACGAGGATGCCTTCCACGATGATCACCGGCTTCGGTTCGAGGTACAGGGTGTTCGGGGAGCGGTCGTGAACGGTGAAGTCGTAGACGGGCCGCTCGACGGACTCCCCGCTAACGAGCCTGTCGACGTGGTCGACGAGTAACTCGGAGTCGAAGGCGCTCGGCTCGTCGTAGTTCGTTAGCACGCGCGCCTCGAAGGGCAAGTCACCCTGCGCGCGGTAGTAGGCGTCTTGCGGCAGCAGGAGCGCGTTCTCACTACCCGCCTCGGCCAATAGCGCCTTGGCGACGGTCGTCTTGCCCGAACCGGTGCCGCCAGCCAGACCGATGACGAGCGAACGTTCGCTCACGAGGCCCGTGCGTCTGCGCTGGTTTCCGGCCGCGACCCAGACGCGCGCTGCACGGCGGCCCTGATGAAGCCCGTGAAAGGCGGGCTTGGCCTCATGAGGCGGGACTTGAACTCGGGGTGCGACTGCAGGCCAAGGAAGAACGGGTGCCCAGGGAGCTCGACGGATTCGACCAACCCGCGACCGCGGCCAGCCATGCCCGGAGTCACGCCGCCGATGACGAGGCCAGCGCTAACGAGGCGCTCGACGTAATCGGGGTTGACCTCGTAACGGTGCCGGTGACGCTCGTGAACGATAGGTAGCGTGGCGCCGCCCTCCGCGTACAGCTGCCCGACCAAGCTGCCGGGCGTTACTTCCATCGGCCAACTACCGAGGCGCATGGTCCCGCCCATGTCGGCCACCTCGAGCTGTTCGGGCATGAGGTCGATCACGGCGCTCGGCGTGTACTGGTCGAACTCGGTCGAGTTCGCGCCACGTAGTTCCGCGACGTGACGGGCGAACTCGATGACTGCCACCTGCATGCCAAGGCAGATGCCGAGGTAAGGCACGCGGCCCTCGCGCGCTACCTGAGCGGCCCGCACCTTGCCTTCGATGCCGCGTACGCCGAAGCCGCCTGGCACCAGGATGCCGTCGAAGCTCGTCAAGTGCTCGACGTCCCCCTCCACCAGGTCCTCAGCGTTGACCCAGTGGATGTCCACGGCGGCGTGGTTAGCGATGCCCGCGTGCTTGAGGGCCTCCATGAGGCTGAGGTAGGCGTCCGGCATGGCGACGTACTTGCCGACCACGGCGATGTTCACGCGCTTCTGCGGTTGCCGAAGCACGCGCACGGCCTCGAGCCAAGCCCTCAGCTCGGGGGTGACGCGCTCGAGGCGCAGCATCTCTTCGACGAAACGCCCAACGCCTTGCTGCTCGAGCATGTCGGGGACGGCGTAAACGAAGTCCGCGTCGTAGGCGTTGAAAACGGCGTCGTGAGCGACGTTGGAGAAGAGCGCGATCTTGCGCCGCCCAGACTCGGGAACGGCCTGCTGCGACCTAAGCACGAGCGCGTCCGGTTGAATGCCGACGCCCCTAAGCGTGGCAACCGAGTGTTGCGTCGGCTTGGTCTTGTGTTCCTCGCTCGTGCCGAGATAGGGGACGAGAGTGACGTGGATGTACAGGGTGTTGTGCCTGCCCTGCTCGAAGCGGATCTGGCGGATGGCTTCGAGGAACGGGAGCGACTCGATGTCGCCGACCGTACCCCCGACCTCGACGAGCACGATCTCGGCCTCCGCCGCGTCTCCGGCCTCGAAGATGCGGCGCTTGATCTCGTCGGTGACGTGCGGGATGACCTGCACGGTCTGCGACAGGTAAGCGCCCCTGCGCTCCTTCTCGATGACGCTCAAGTAGACCTGGCCGGTCGTGACGTTGTTGCCGCGCCCAAGGTCTACGTCGAGGAAGCGTTCGTACGTTCCGATATCAAGGTCGGTTTCTGCGCCGTCGTCCGTAACGAAGACCTCACCGTGCTCGTATGGCCGCATGGTGCCTGCGTCCACGTTCACGTACGGGTCGATCTTCACTGCCGTTACGCGGTAACCGCGCGCGCGCAGGAGTGCGCCGATGCTCGAGGTCGTTATGCCTTTCCCGAGACTTGAAACCACCCCACCGGTGACGAAAATGTACTTGCGGTCCATGGTTCACCTACCCGGGACTCAATGCTAGCACCCGCGCCACCAACGCCAAGCGTGGGCGCTTTCTCGGCCTCTCTGGGAGCGGTAGCGCAGCGCGTGCGTGGTACAGTCACGCCCTGCCTACGACGAGAGCGTAGGGGTTGGCGCACGTGTCGGGGGCGGCGCCGAGGAGGCTGGCACTGCGAGTGGACCACGACACTGACGAGGCGGACGCGCTACAGCCAAGCGGGCTGGCGACCAAGCGGCGAGGGATCCTGTTCGTCATGACCGGCGCCTCCGGCGTTGGCAAGGACACCATCCGTAGCGCGGCTGCGCCGTTCCTCGCCGAGATGGTCTACTCGATCTCCGCCACCACCCGCGGTCAGCGGCCGGGCGAGCAGCACGGCGTCCAGTACTACTTCATAGGTCGCGAGCAGTTCGAGCAGATGATCGCGGGCCAGGCGCTGCTCGAGTACGCAGACTACGTCGGCGATTACTACGGCACGCCGGTCGCGCCCGTCAAGGAAGCGTTGGCGCGTGGGCAGGACGTGCTCCTCGAGCTGGAACTAGTTGGTGCGCGCCAGGTGAAGAAGCGCATGCCGGAAGCCGTCATGCTCTTCATCGCACCCCCATCGCTCGAAGAGCTGGAGCGGCGCTTGCGCGGGCGCGGCACCGATAGCGAAGAGAAGATGCAGAAGCGCCTCGCGCGGGCTAGGGAAGAGATCCGCGCGTTGCGCGAGTTCGACTACTTGATCGTCAACGACGAGGTCGGACGCGCCGTCACTGAACTCGAGTCGATAATCCGCGCCGAACGCGCGCGCGCCAAGCTAGTCACGGACGCACAGCTGGCCGAGTTCCTGCGCGGCGGGCACGACGGCAAGGACTGAAACGCGTCGCCCTACTGCGCAGTTCACACGCACTTGGGGTAACATGTAAGGTCGATTGGGCGCTAGCGCCTATTTACCTAGTTGTTGCGGGGCCACGCGCGCCCCTTTTTCGGAGGAGCACATGGCTCAAGAAGGCTACGACAAACTGATCTCACTTACTGACTCGCGTTACCGCTTGTCCATGGTGGTGGCGCTTCGCGCCGCGCAGCTCAAGATGGGTATCCCAACCGTGCTCGAGCCAGGCGTGCTGCCTAGCCTTGAGAACAGCGTTACCGTCGCCATGAAGGAGTTCGAGGCCGATGCGGGCTTGGCGTGGGGCGATGACCTCCCGACTAACGATGAACTCAAGCGCCTTGTCGAGGTGCGTAAGCCTGAACCAGTGAACCCGTTGGTGGGCACGCCGTTCGACGAAGACGACGACGACTGAAGCAGAAGTAGCACGACCACACGAGGTTTGTTGGCACCGGGCCGTCCGCGTATGGGCGGCCCCGCTTCGTTCTGAATAACTTCCCGGATGCTAGGCTGAATATGCATGGCGAGCAAGGAACACCGTCAACGACTGATAGTCGACCTGGTGGAGAGCGAGTTCATCTCCACCCAAGCTGAGATAGCCGAGCGCTTAGCCAGCAGCGGCATCAACGTCACGCAGGCAACCATCAGCCGCGACGTTAGCGAGTTGAGGCTCGTGCGGGTGCCATCCGGCCGCGGCAGGCACCGCTACAGCGCCACCCCGATGGTCATGCAGGACGACATCGAGCGCGAGTTGCGCGACCGCTTCCGCCTCTTCGTTCGCCACCTCGATAGGGGTGAGAACATCATCGTCGTAACGACAGACGAAGGGCACGCGTCAGGGGTGGCGTTCGTGATCGACAAGCTCGAGCGCGACGAGATCGTCGGCACCCTCGCGGGCCAGAATGCCATCCTAGTCGTCACCCGAACGACGGCGGTGGCCGAGACCATCCAGGAAGAGTTCGAGCGCCTCCTAGAGTGAAAGTGCATGGAGCGGCTCATAAACCCGTGCTAGCCTGAACCACTCTGGAGGAAACATGCACCGTCCAGCTCGACGTTTCTTGCTATTGATCCTAGCCGCCTTCACGGCAATTATCGCGCCGGTCGGCGTGGTCAGCGCGGCCTCGCTGGCCGTCCACCCGTTCGCAAGTGATGACCCGCTACTCGGTATGGCCGTCGCGGATGAACTCGCCGCGTCGTTCGAGGGCGTTGACGTGCTCCTCGGACCAGACGTGACGGCAGGAGCCATCCCGCCGCTCATGGTGCCGGGCGGCTTCATCGGCATCACCCGTGTGGTGGGCGAGGATCCGATGCACGGTCCAGCTGGCGCGCAACTCTTACGGGGCGCGCTCGGCGTCGACGTGGCTGCCACCGGCAGCGTGCTCGTGTTGGACGCGAGCTACCGCCTCGACCTGGTAGTAGCTGGCCCAGAAGGCGTCGTCAGCGCCTCACTGCAGGCGCCGCATGGGCGGCGCGACCAGCTCGTCGCGCAAGCCGCGCGCGTCGTTGCGCGCGCGCTGAACGGCCCGACACCGGCGCCGCCGTCAGCACCGGCTCTAGACGGGGCGTACGCCAACTACGTGACCGCCCTCGTCTATGCGGGCGACGGCTTCGTCTCGGACGCCGCTTCGTTGCTTGCCAGCGTCGCCGCCACTGAGTTGCCCGTACGCGCCCACAGCCTGCTCGAGGACCTCGACGCGGCCATAGCCCCCGCCTCCGCTGCCCCGGTCGCCTCCGCCTCGCGCCAGTTGCGCCGCGCACTACTCGGGCTGGGGGTCGAGTCGTTCGACGAGGACACCGGCTTCGCGGCGTTCCAAGCGGTTACAGCCGGCGCGCAACTCCCGCTCGCGGGCGCATGGGCCGCCGTATTAGCCGCCAGCGTCGGCGACTACGCTGCCGCAACGGCGAGCCTGGAGGCCGCCAACGCTAGCGGCAGCTACCCATACGGAGAGGCCCTCGCCGCCGCACTAGCTTGGGCGCAGGGAGACGAGGCGGCGGCGGTCGCCGCCATCGACGACGTGATCGCCAGTCCGGCCAGTGGCAGGGCGGCCGCGCTCCTAGGCGCGTCGATCGTCGCCCAGATCAGAGCCGACCCACAACGCGAAACGGCGGCGCTCAACGCCCTCAGCCGCGTCGCTCCTCACCTCGTCTACTCCTTCGAGCGGCTCTCTTACTTGGCCTTCGACCGCGACGACCCCCTAGCTGCAGCCGAGGCGCTCATCCCGGCCGTCCAGTTGGAACCGGAGTCGGACCTCTACTGGACGAACCTCGGGTGGTCTTACTACCTGCTCGGTTTCCTCGACAAGAGCGAAGAAGCCTCGCAGCGCGCAGTCGAACTCGATGGCAACCAGTACATCGCCCTCTACAACCTCGGCCTCGTCGGCAGTGTACAGGGGCGCCTGGCGGACGCCGTTAAGGCGTACGACCGCGCGATCAAACTCGACCCCGCGGTTGACGACGAGGCTATCGCTGACCTCGAGTCCGCGCTTGAGCTCTATCCGTCCGCCGTTGGGGTCAATTACTCCCTCGCGTACCTTTATGACGCCGAAGGTAGGCGCGACGATGCGCGGGCACGCTACAGGCGCTTCGTCAGGCTCGCCACCGCGGCGGGTGAGTACCCTGAGTTCGTCGCCTTGGCGGCCGACCGCTTGGTGGTCCTCGACGCGCCACCGCCACCCCTAGAACTCAGCGGGGGCGTGACGCCCAAGCTTGGCGTTCGGGGCCCTGACGCCTCACCGTTCCACCCGGGCGACCGCGTCTTCCCGGCTTTCGAAGTCAGCACCCCAGGCGACCAATTGCCTGCGCGGCTCAACGTGACCATCACCATCACTGGCGCCAGCGAGGAGAGCGTAGCTACCGGCGGAGGAGAAGTGGTCGTGCCGACGGGCGCGGTTGGCTTCGTGGTCGATACTTTGGCCCTCGACCTGCCGCTTGACCTCGCGGCTGGCGCATACGACCTCAACGTCGAGGTCAGCGCGCTGGATGGCAGCCGCACGGCTGGCAGCGCCACCTTGGAGGTCGACGGCGCCCCTGAAGTGCTCCGCCAGCTATTCAGCCGCGGCGTCGTGATGACGGCGCTCGAGTCGGGCGCGCCACTCTACGGCGCTAAGGACCTAGCTGATCCGCAGGCCTTCGTAGCCGCACTTGTCGACGAACTGCGCTCCGGGGCCGCGGCGGCGGACCAGGCGTTGCCAACGGTTGATTCTGGCCGCTTCGCTGGGCAGACGGGGCGAGAACTCTTCGAGTCAAGCACCGATGCCGACGTTATCGACTACCTGGCTTACGTCATCGCGGGCGGCGTTAGCGACTTCCGCTTCGTCTTCGTCGACGGCTACGCCTCCTGGGCGCTTGACGGCGCACCAACGGCACCAGAAGGAGCGGCCGAATGACCGCGCGTGCCCTGCAGAACGGGCACCCGCAGCGGAATTAACCGCCGCCGAAGAGGCGGCTGAAGATCCTGAAGCCGGCCGCGTAGGTGGCGGTGGCGGAGCCGAGGGTGGTGAGGATGAAAACCAGCAGCACGCGCGCCGCGCGGTTGCGCCACCACCCACGGACCGTCGTCACGTCGTTCCGCAGGGCCTGAAAGTCGCCTACGCTTGGGCGCCTAAGCCACAGTTCCGTGCCCGCGGCGACGAAACCGACGCCGATCAGCGGGTTGAGCGCAGTGAACGGTGACGCCACCGCTGCCACCAGCACCGTGAGCGGGTGCGCAAGCGCGACGATGGCGCCGACGGCGCTCAACAGCATGTGGAAGAGGGTCCAGTCCGTCAACAGCGTGAGGCCAACCTCGGGGCTGCGCACGAAGCCGTAAACGAAGGTCGCCACGATGATGGCGACAACGAGCCACGGCAGCGCCTTCGTCACTTTGCTCGGCGGCGGCACGGCCTCTAGGCGCGCGCTCGCGCTCGCTGCGCCCTCGCCCGGCGCGCTCAGGCCAGCGAACACGCCCTTGAGGTGACCTGCGCCCATCACGACGAGCACCTCGCGATGCCCTGGTCCTTGCTGCAGGAGCTTGGCGACCATGTACTCGTCGCGCTCCGCGATGAGCGGCACGTAGATGCGCTCGCTCTTCGCGGAGAACTCGGTGAACGTCGACTCGAGGAGGTCGCCTCCCTTGAGCGCTTCGATGTCCTCCTCGGTGATCTTCTCGTTGCTGAACGCGGACGCCACCAGCCCAGCGAAGAGCGTGATGCGCTGCCACCACGGCACGTTCGCGTACACGCGGCGCAGCGTGACCCCGATATCGCGATCGATCAGGAGGAGCGGCAGTTTGGCGGCCGTTGCGCCGGCGATGGCGGCGCGCATCTCCGCGCCAGGCTCGACGCCGAACTGTTCAGCCATGCGTTGTTGAAAGGCTGACAGGGCGAGGTTGACGGCCAACATGCCGGCCTTGCCCTGGCGCAGGACCTTGAGGAGGTCCATCTGCGAGTAGGCATCAGGGTTGAGCAGCGCCCGGTAGCGGCCTGCGTCCAGCTCGATGGCTACGGCGTCAAAGTACCCACTCTCGACGAGGGCCGCGACGGTCTCGGCGCTCGTCTTGGACACGTGCGCCGTGCCGAGCAAGGTGTAGCGCACGCCAGCGTGCTCGACGACCTCGAGAGGCTGGTCGCCAGCCAAGGCGCGAAGGTCGGCGACCGAAACTGGCGTCGGCGTCACCTCGTCCGCCTGTCGCGCTGGGCCTGCAGTGGTTAGGTTCGCAGTGTGCGCGGCACCCGCGGCGTCCGCTGCATCGGCGGCGTCAGGTGCCGCGTTGGTCTCATCGGTCATGTTGAGGAGTTTACCCTCATGCGCCTAGAGCGCCTGTCTGCGCCGCCCGCTGCAGGCGACGCACCGCACAACTACAATCAAGTCATGCAACCTACCCTCGGCCACGCAGGCGCACCGTCGGCCATTCAGTGATGAACAAGGCCCTCAACCTACTCTTTCAACGGGTGCCAGACGAGAGCTTGTCGCAACAAGTACGCCTAGCGCGCTTGTGGTTGCCACTCACCATCGTCGGCGTCGTGATCGTCAACCAGTTGGTCGTCATACCGCGGGGTGGACCGCAGTTCCAGTTCTGGGCCCCGCTCCTCTTCTACGGCATCCTCGGTCCGTTGGCCACTTACGTGACCCTCAACTGGATCGCGACCGAAGCGAAATTGCACGAGAAGGCGCAAGCCGACCTGGCGCGCCTCTACGACGAGCTGCGCTCAAGTCACGAGCTGCTTGGTGCTATCCAGGACGTGACGCTGCGCTACGCTGCTGCGCCCGACCTCGAGGGCACCATCGCCGTCGCGGCGCGCGGGGTAGCCAAGGTGACGGGGGCGGTTGCCGTTGGCCTCGTCGTTGGTCCGGCGGAGTTCGGGGCGTCGAACGGCGTTGGCTTGACGCCCGCGCTCGCGGCCGAGACGCAAGAGCGCGATCGCAAGCTGCGCGCAGATGGCGCGGCGACCGCCGCAAGCGGTCACCTCGGCGAGTACCTGAGCCCAACGGGTGAGCGGCTCGCCGTCCTCAGCGCCCTCCTCACTTGGGGCGGCAAGGTGGAGGGCTCGCTCCACGCCTATTACCACGGGCAACCAGGCGAGGGCAGCCGCGAGGCGTTCAACATCCTCGCGTCGCAGTTCTCCGCGGTAGCCGATGCCACGAACCTGCGCATGCGTGACCTGCTCACCCTCATCGAAGTCGACAGGCGCTTGCGGGCCGAGGGCAACCTCGAGCGCTTGCTTGACGCGGTTCTCAATGAGATGAAGACGCGCGTGGCAGCCACCGCTGGCGGCGTCTTCCTCCTCGACGAGGAGGCGCGGCTGCAACTGCGAGCTAGCACCGGCATCTCGCGGGTGGTGTCGCCGCCGCTCTGGAAGGTGGGCGAGGGCATCGTCGGCCGCGTCGCCCAGGCGCGTGAGCCGAGCGTCATCGAGGGCATAGGCGACGAGGAGCGCCAGGCCGCTGGCCCGCTCCTCAAAACCGCCGGTAGCGCCGTCCTGCTCCCACTAACGACCGATGACCGGCTCCTAGGCGTGATCGTGCTCTCGCACCCAGAAGTCGCCCACTTCGACCGCAGCGCCATCCCGTTCCTTGGGCTGCTTGCCTCGCAAGCCAGCTTGGCCGTCAGGAACGCCACCGCCTACCTGCAGTCGGAGGAGCTCGCGATCGTCGAGGAACGCACCCGTATCGCCCGTGAGATCCACGACGGCGTCGCGCAACTCCTCGCGTTCACGCTCCTGAAACTCGACTTGGCTGACAGGCTGATGAACAAGGACCTCGATAAGGCCAAACTCGCCTTGGAGCAGGCGCGCTCGACGGTGAGGGAGACCATCAAGGAGCTGAGGCGCTCCATCTTCGCGCTGAGGCCCGTCGACCTCGAGCGTTACGGCTTCGTAGAAACCGTGCGCCGCTACCTAGTCGATTTCGGGCAGCAGAACGACATCCGCACTCAAGGCGTCGTCGACGACCTGCCTGACCTGTCGGTCAAGCAAGAGGCCATCCTCTTCCGCATCTTCCAGGAAGCCATGCACAACGTCGCCAAGCATGCCAAGGCCACGTCGGTGACCGTCCACCTCGGCACGGCGGCGGACGGCATGGCCTTCGTTACGGTCTCGGACGACGGTCACGGCTTCGACCCCCAGGCCGTCTCCGACCGCGTCACCTCGGCTGGCGGCCTCGGCTTGAGGCAGATGCGCGAGCGCGTCGAGGCGCGCGGCGGCAGGCTGGAAGTCATCTCTGGCGCAAGCGGAGGCACCACCATCTCGGCGGCCATCCCCGCCTGAGCAAGCGCACCAGCCTAGCTAGCCGATACGAGGGCGGCGCCGGGAGCAACTCCCGGCGCCGCTAATTACCAGCCGCTAAGGTTACTTGGCGCGGCGGTAAGAATCGCCGAAGCGCTTCTGGAACTTCTCGACGCGGCCTTCGGTGTCAATGAAGCGCTGCTCGCCCGTGTAGAACGGGTGGTTGCCCGACCACACGTCTACGTGCAACTCAGGCTTGGTGCTGTACGTTTCCATGACGACTTCGCCGTCGCAGATGACCTTGCAGGCCACCATCTTCGGGTGAATGTTCTTCTTCATCGCGTTCCTCCACGGGTGGTTGCCCGACCCTAACCGAGCGATATTAGCATGGCAGTGGCGGTAAAGCTAACCCTGGTCTTTGCCCTGCGCCTTGACGAGTTGGCGCTTCACCCGCCCGACGATCGCGCCCATGCCGCGCAGGCGCAAAGGCGAGATCAGCTCGGCCAGGCCCATGTCCTGGTAGAAGTCCTCCGGCACGGCCACGACCTCCGCGGCCGTGGCGCCAGCCAGTCCGGCGCTGATCACCGACGCGAAACCGCGCGTAGTTGGCGCCTCGGGTGGCGCGTCGAAGTAGAGCTCGACAACCCCAGTTGGGGAGAGGCCTGCCTTCAGGAAGAGGGGCGTCTGGCACTCATGTACGCGCTCGAGGTCCGTAGCCATGCCTGCCGGTAGTGGCGGGAGGCGGTTGGCGTACTCGAGCAGCAACGCCAGGCGCAGGGAGGGCGGCGCCTCCTTGAACTCGTCGACGATGGTTTGCAAGCCTGCTGGGATGCTCACCAGCACAGGTTAGCAGGGTGCGGCGCCAGCCCGCGTCTGTTGCCGCTAGCGGCGCTGGTGAGCACGTGCGGCCGGCTCCCGCGCCGTGGCCGTCAGTGGGCGCGGTGTATCCTGGCGACGCTGATGGTACGCCTACCCCCGACTATTGCTATTGGTCCGCAGGGCGCCGCTCGAGGCGCCCTGCGCGTTCCCGGCTCCAAGAGCCTGACGAACCGTGCCCTCATCACCGCCGCGCTTGCAGAAGGCGAGACGCTGTTGCGGGGCGCGCTCGTGGCTGAGGACTCCGAGGTCATGCTCCGCGCCCTCGGCGCGTTAGGCGTGAGAGTGGAGGCCGTCGGCAGCGAACTGCGGGTTCACGGCGCAGCTGGCCCGGCGCCAGCGCACGCCGCCGACCTAGACCTGCGCCTCTCCGGCACTAGCTTGCGCTTCCTCGTCGCCATGGTGGCGTTGGGGCGCGGGCGCTTCCGGCTAGACGGCAACGAGCGCATGCGCGAACGCCCCATCCAAGAGTCGCTCGACGCCCTCAACGCGCTAGGCGCGAACGCCGTTAGCGAGCAAGCGAACGGCTGTCCACCGGTCGTGGTGGAGGCCCATGGCCTCAAAGGCGGCGAGCTGGTCGTGAGGGGCGACCGCAGTTCGCAGTTCCTCTCAGGGCTGCTGTTGTCCGCCCCGTACGCCCGTGGGCCCGTGACGTTGAAGGTCACGGGGGAACTGCTCTCCAAACCGTTCATCGACATGACGATCGACATGATGCGCGACTTCGGCGTTAACGTCCTGCGCGACGGTTACCGCTCCTTCAGCGTCGTGCCAACCAAGTACGGGGCCCGCGATTATCAGGTGGAGGGCGACGCCATGGCCGCAGGCTACTTCTGGGCGGCGGCGGCCGTAACAGGCGGTCAGGTGACGATCTCCAACCTTGGCCGCAACACGCGTCAAGGCGACGCGCGCTTAGCGAGCGTGCTCGAAGAGATGGGCTGCGAAGTCGCTTGGGGCGATGACCAAGTGAGCGTGAGGGGGCCGCGCGGCGGCCGCCTGCGCGGCGGGCAGAGCTTCGACCTCAATGACATGCCAGATCAAGCGCAGACGCTGGCGGTCGTCGCCCTCTTCGCGGACGCGCCCGTGCGCATCTTCGACGTCGGCAACATGCGCATCAAGGAGACGGATCGGTTAGCCGCGATGACGGCAGAGTTGACTCGCCTCGGCGCGCTCGTAGAGGAGGGCGACTCCGAGTTGACGGTGCACCCTCTCACCACGCCACCTGAAGCGCCGGTAGCGCTGGAGACGTATGGCGATCACCGCATGGCCATGGCGTTGGCGGTGGCTGGCGCCCGCATACCGAACGTCGTCATCCGCGACCCGGGCTGCGTGGCGAAGACCTACCCGCGCTTCTTCGATGACTACCTCGCTTACCTCTCGGGGGCCCTCGGATGAGCGAGTACTCACCCCGCGACGACCTGACGGCGCCGGCGGAGCCAAGCCAACGTACGGTCATAACCATCGACGGCCCGGCTGCGAGCGGCAAGTCGAGCGTCGCGCGGCTCCTGGCCCAACGCCTCGGCGTGGCATACGTGTCGAGCGGGCTGCTCTACCGCGCGGCCACCCTCATGGCGCTGCGCCAACGAGTGCCGGTACAGGACGAGGGAGCGCTGCTCGACCTCCTTAAGCGGCAGGACGTGCGACTGCACCCTGAGGCGAGCAGGAACAGCGTGACCATCGACTGGGTCGACGTCACAGACGACCTGCACACCGATGCGGTCGACGCAAGCGTCTCCGTCGTCGCCAAGCATCCGCGCGTGCGCGCTTGGGTCAACGACCGCCTGCGCGAGATGGGCGGCTCCTTCGTCATCGACGGCCGCGACATGGGCACGAACGTGTTCCCAGACGCCAGCGCGAAGTTCTACCTGACCGCCGACGCAGGCGTGCGCGCACGTCGCCGCGCAGGCGAACGCGGCGCCGACCTCGAGCTGATAACGAGTGAACTAGTGAGGCGCGACGAGCGCGACCAAGTGCAACTTGCGCCCGCAGCGGACGCCATCACCATCGACACCGGCCCACTAACCCTCGCTGAAGTAGTCGAGCAGGTCCTCACGGCCGTACTACGCGTGCTGCCCTCCAAAGTGGTCAGCCCGTGACGGGCGCCGCCCACTTCACGCTACCCGTACGGGAGTTGGGTCTCGTCGTCATCGCGAGCACGAGCCACAAACCGGAGGCGCACCCGCTAGCGCGTGAGCTCGGTGAACTGCTTGGGCGCGGCGGTGCCACCGTTGAGTTCGACCTCGACGGGTCCGGCATCTTGGAACAGCGCGCGCTAGACGCCGACCTGGCCATTTCTGTCGGCGGGGACGGTACCCTGCTCTCCGCGGCGCGCCGACTAGCAGGGCTTCGCGTACCCCTCATGGGCGTCAACCTAGGCAAGCTTGGGTTCCTCGCGGAGTTCGGCGCTGACGAAGCGCTGGAGTACGCCAGGTCGGGCGAAGCACCTAACTGGCCACTGCGCGAGAAGATGATGTTGCGCGTGAGGATCGCGGGTCGCCCAGGCGAGCGCCATGCACTGAACGACGTCATGCTCTCGCAAGGGGTCATGACGCGCCTCGTGCGCGTGCGCATGCGCGTCGACGGGGCGTACGCGACCGAGTACCGCGCCGACGGCCTCGTGGTATCGACTCCCGTCGGCTCGACCGCCTACTCGCTCTCGCTCGGAGGGCCGATCATAGACCACGACCTGCGCGCCCTCGTAGTAACGCCCGTTGCTCCCCACAGTCTGACCAACAGGCCGATTGTGCTGCCAGGCGCAGCCGAGATCGGTCTCGAGATACTCAGCCGCTCCGACGAGATCGCCATGGTCATCGACGGGCAGGAACGAGTCGACCTCGAGGTCGGCGACACCATCCTCCTCACCGCTGCCGCGCACGGCCTGCAACTCGTCACTAGCGGCAAGCGAACCGCCTTCGACGTGCTGCGCCACAAGCTGGCGTGGGGTGAGGGCCCGCTACCACCGCTCCCACACGAGGCATGACCACCAAGCGAACCCTCCTGGTCGTAGCCAACGGGCACGGCGAGGACGTGGTGGCTGGTCGCGTCATCGCCGCACTACTGGCACTACGGCCGGAGCAGCGTGTCGAGGCCATCCCGATCGTTGGCGAGGGCGGCGCGCTCGCTGCCGCCGGTGCCACCCTCGTCGGGCCGCGGCGCGCGCTGCCGTCTGGCGGAGTAACCATGCACGCTTGGCGTCACTTGCGCGCCGACGTGCGCGCTGGCCTAATCGGACTAAGCGTCAGGCAGGCAACGTGGCTCGCGCGCGCGAAGCCGGACGCCGTCCTGGTCGTCGGCGACTTCTACGCTGAACTGCTCGCCAGCCTCACGCGCGCGCCGCGCCGCTTGCTGCAGACCCTGGTATCCGTCCACCATGAGCACCCTGGCGGTGGCAGGGCGGGCCGCTACTTCATGGATGGCTTCCGCGCGCCGGAACTCATGCTCATGCGCCGCTTCGACAAGGTGTACGCCCGCGACAGCGCAACGGCAGACAAGCTGCGCGCTTTAGGCGTCCCGCGCGCGACGTCGCTTGGTAACCCGATGATGGACGGCCTGGCTGGCGAACCGTTGGCGGGGGCGCCACAGTCGTTCGTTGGCCCACGAGTTGCCATGCTGCCAGGCAGCCGCGCGTACTCCGTGCGCAGCGTACTCGTCATGATCGCCGCCCTCGAGCGCCTACCAGGCGCGCTCGGGATGGTGTCGTGGACGTTAGGGCCGCCGCCCGCGCCGCCGCCGGGTTGGGAGAGCGACGTCGTGGACACTGCAGGCGTAGTAGCTGCGTGGCGCCTTGGGGCCACGCGCCTCTGGTGGATCGTCGACCGCTTCGCGAGCGTCTTGCGCACGGCGGACGTCGCCGTAGGCACCGCGGGTACCGCGAACGAACAGGCGGTTGGCCTTGGCGTGCCCCTCGTCGTCTTCCCACTCCCGCCGGATTACTCGGAAGCGTTCGTCGCCAACCAAGCGAGGCTCCTCGGCGGCGGCGTTACGATCTGCGCTCCGCGGCCCGAGGCGCTGGCCGCGGCGCTCAACGCCACCTGGCGCGACCGCACTGCGCGCGAGCGCGCCATGCAAGCTGGGGCGGAGCGCATGGGCGCGCCCGGCGCGAGCCGCGCGCTGGCAGGCGAACTCGTCGAGTGGCTGGAAGGCCCCCTCGTACGGACTGGCGAGTGATCAGCTGGTGACGCTGACGGCGGCGCCGCGCACGGTGGTGGCGACGGTCTCGCCGAGGAGCTCAGCTAAGCGCGAGAGGCAGCGGTAGTACTTCTTGGCGTAGGCACCGTCGCGGTAACTCACGTCGAAGACGTCCTGCAGCGGCCCGACGCCGCTGGCGCGCAACACCACCTGGCGGTCGTACGCCTTGTCGATGAAGTGGACGAAGCGCAGCGCGTCGTTCTGCGAGACGAGTGGCGCTACCCCGTGCAAGTAGATGCTCCCGACCTGCGCGAGCACCCCACCGACCCGCGTCGGGTGAATGGAGCGCAGCACCCTCATCAGGTCGTCGAAGGTGAGGGAGAGTCGCGGGCTGGGCGCTAGCTCATTCTGCTCGAGCGCCACCAACTCCTCCTCAGACAACCATGCGCCCTGACGCGTGCGCTGTCTGAAGTCCGGGCCACCAACCGGAACGACTTGAAATGAGGCGGCAAGCGACTGGATCTCCCGCCGGAAGTCATCCGCGTTGAAGCGCCCGTGACCTTGCGCTGCTGGCGGGGTGTTCGAGGTGGTCACCACTGCGGTTCCACCTGCGAAACGCGCAGCTAGGAAGGTCTTGACTATGAGGGTGTTGCCCGGATCGTCGAGCTCGAACTCGTCGATGCACAAGAGCTCGGTAGCGCCGAACTCGGCGTGCGCACCAGGCATGCCAAGGACGCCGATGAGGTACACGAGCTCTTGGAAGCTGAGGTAGCGCTTCGAAGCCGTGTCCGCCGCCGCGTAAGTGGCGGCGAGCAAGTGGGTCTTCCCGACTCCGAAGCCACCGTCGAGGTAGAGGCCGGCCGGCGCTGGCGCGGCCGCCTGTTGCCAAGGCCACTTGACGGACGGCAGGCGCTTGTTGGCGGCGGCCGCGCGGTGACGCCATGGGCGCCCCAGCACGAACTCGCGCAGTTGGTCTCGCGCGTCCGCCTGGGTTGGGTGTTGCGGTTCGTAGGTCTCGAAGGCGACGTCCGCGAAGCGCTTCGGCGGCCTCAGGTCCTGTGGTGACGGTGGGGGAGGGGGCCTCAAGTCCGCCACCGACAGCAGCTTGGTCACGGACGGGAGCCTACCATCTCGTTGACACCCGCTCGGGCTCGCCGTAGAGTGCCCTTGGTCGCCCTCTCGGGGAAGCCGGTGTGATCCCGGCGCTGTCCCGCAACGGTAAGCCGAACCGCTAACGGCGGTAAGGACGAGTCCGAACACCGACTGGCGAACTTCACTGCACCCCTTGCGTGGACGAGGGAGGTAGGGCCGCCAGTTAGCTGGCGTCGCCACGACCTCGAACCCCCGGTTAGCAACCGGCACCCTCAAACCCGCAGGCCGAAGGAGAGCTCCATGTTCCGACGCCTGACCCTTCTCGCCGTAACCCTGCTCTTGCTTGGAAGCGGCGCCTTCGCCACCACGTACCCCGTGACGGTCGTCGATGACCTGGGGCGCGACGTGACGTTAACGGCCGCGCCGCAGCGCGTGATCAGCATGCTCCCAAGCCACACGGAGAGCGTCTGCGCGATCGAAGCCTGCGACTTGCTCATCGGCGTGGACCGCCACAGCAACTACCCCGCGCAGGTGACTGGCCTGCCGCAGCTCGGCGACGCCTTCGCGCCCGACCTCGAGGCCGTCCTGGCCCTCGACCCTGACTTCGTGCTCGTAGACGAGTACAGCGGCCTGCAGGCGCCACTGACCGACCTTGGCATCACCGTGTTCGCCGGGTCGCCGCAAACCATCGACGAGACGACGGCGTTCCTCTTGCTGCTTGGCACCATGCTCGACCGCGAGACCGAGGCGGCCGTGCTCGTCGGGCAGCTCGAGGGCGAGATCAAAGGCGTCGCCGCCGTGCTGACCGGCGTGACCGGCCCGCGTGTGTTCGTCGAACTGGATCCGACTCCGTACTCGATCGGTCCCAGCTCTTACATCGGTGAGTTAGTCGCCGCGGCCGGCGGTGTCAACATCGTCACGGAGGCGATGGGCGAGTTCCCGCAGGTCGACCCTGAGTACGTCGTGCTCCAAGACCCGCAAGTGATCGTGCTAACCGACGCCCCCTTCGGCGTAACCGCTGACTCGGTAGCGGCTAGGCCCGGTTGGAGCGCCATTGAGGCGGTGGTCGATGGCCGCGTTTACGAGCTCGATACGGCCGCGGCGGACATCATCAGCCGCTCTGGCCCGCGCATGGGTGAGGCCGTGAGACTACTCGCGGCGCTCTTCCACCCTGGACTCTTCTGAAGGCTAGCCGGGGACAGCAGTGGAGCGACGAGTAGGTCACGCACTCGAGCCGGGCCGCCGCGCCAGGCCGCGCATGGCGTTGGTGTTGCTCCTCTCCGCGCTGGTGCTAGTTGCTGCCCTGGTGCTCGCCGTTAGCCTCGGAAGCGTGAGGGTCGCGCCGGCCGAGATCGTGGCTGCGGCGCTCAAAGGGATCAACGGCGATGAACTGCTGCCGCTCGACCGGGTCGTATGGCAGTTGAGGTTCCCGCGTGTGCTGCTTGCGGCGTTGGTTGGCGCTGGTCTGGCGTTGGCAGGCACGATGTTCCAGGGGGTGTTCCGCAACCCGCTCGCAGAGCCGTACCTCATCGGTACGGCGAGCGGTGCAGGCTTCGGTGCCGTGCTTGTCATGACGCTCGGCGCTACTGTCCCGCTCCTCGCCCGCGTCGGCGCCCCGCTCGTAGCGTTCGCCTTCGCCCTGCTCACCGTTGCCACCGTGCTGTTCCTCGCGCGCTCAGGCGGCGCTGTCCCGACCGTGCGCTTGATCCTCGCTGGCGTGGTCGTCGGCTCGCTCTTCACGGCCGCCACCTCGTTCCTGCTCGTGGCTGCCCGCGAGCAGGCAGCCGGCATGCTGGCATGGCTGCTTGGCGGCTTCGGTTTCTCGACCTGGAGTCAGGTGCGCGTCATAGCGCTGTTCACCCTGCCGGCTTTGGCGTTGGCGGGCGCGTTCGCGCGCGCCCTCGACCTACTTCAGCTCGGGGAGGAGGGCGCGGCGCTCCTCGGCCTCAGCGTCGAACGCGTGAAGCTCTTACTCCTCGGCGTAGCAACGCTCGTGACGGCCGCTGCCGTCAGCGTCGCGGGCATCATCGGGTTCGTGGGGCTGATCGTGCCGCACGCCGCGCGCATCGCACTAGGGCGTCCCCACGGACGGCTGCTTCCTACGGCGGCCATCTGGGGCGCCACGTTCATGATCCTGGCAGACCTGCTCGCGCGCCAAGTGATAGCGCCAGTCGAGGTGCCGGTCGGTATCGTGACCGCGCTCGTCGGTGGGCCGTTCTTCCTGTGGCTCCTCAAGAAGCGGAGCGCGGCAGGATGATGAGCGGACTCGTCATCTCAGACGTAACGGTGACGTTCGGCGCGGGAGCCGCGCGCGCCCTCGACGGCGTGAGCCTCGCGGTGAGACCGGGAGAAGTCGTCGGGATCGTCGGACCGAACGGGGCAGGCAAGAGCACGGTGCTGCGCGTTCTCACACGGTTGATCGCGCCCAGTTCCGGCGTGGTGACGTTGGCCGGGCAGCCGCTCGCGAGTTACTCGCGGCTCGGGCTAGCCCGCGAGGTCGCCCTCGTCGAGCAGTCGCCCGAAGTGCCCGTAGGTTTCTTGGCGCGCGAAGTCGTAGCCATGGGGCGCGCGCCGCACTTGGGGCTGTTCGGTAGCTACCGCAAGCTTGATGACGAGGTAGTCGAGCGCGCCATGGCGGTCACGTCTACGAGCGAGTTCGCTGCTCGGCGGGTCGAAACGCTCTCCGGCGGTGAACTCCAGCGTGTCGTCTTCGCGCGCGCCGTTGCCCAAGAGCCGAGCTACCTGCTACTAGACGAACCGACCAGCCACCTGGACTTGCGTTACCAGGTCGAAGTCATGCGTCATGCCCGCGCGCAGGCGGCGTCCGGCACCGGGGTGCTGCTCGTGGTGCACGACCTCAACCTGGCTGCCAGGAGCTGCGATCGCCTCGTGCTGTTGGAGGCTGGCAAGATCGTGGCGCTTGGCGCCCCTGACGAGGTTCTCGTGAGCTCAACGCTGGAGCGCGTGTTCAACACGCCGGTGACCGTGCTCCGTGATGGGCGGTTCCCCGTGATCGTCCCGCGCTTCTAGCGCGCTAGGCGCGGTCAGAACACGCTAGGTGGGTCGAAGATGCGCCTGACTTTGATCGCCAGCTCGTAGTAGTCGACCACCGCCTGCGTGGCCGCGCGCCAACCGAACTGCTCCATGTCGGCGCGCGCCCTGGCGCCGAGCCGTCGCCGCCTCGCAGGATCGTGGAGGAGCTCGCGGAGTTTCTCGGTGAGGTCACCCAAGTCGCCTGGCGTGAAGAGCAGGCCGTTCTCACCGTCGTTGATGACGTCTGGTATGCCGCCGGCGCGCGCGCCGACGGAAGGTACTCCGGACGCCATGGCCTCCATGGCGACGAAGCCGAGCGTCTCGGTGTCTGATGGGAACGCGAAGACGTCGGAACTCGCGTAGGCAGCAGCTAACTCGAGGCCGGACATGTAGCCGGTGAAGACGGTGTTGGTGCCCTTGAAGCGGCGCTTGAGGTCGGCTTCGGCTGGGCCAGAGCCGACCAGCGCCAGTCGCGCACCTGGAATCTGCGTGACGGGCGCGTAAAGCCAATCGAGGCGCTTCTCGAACGAGAGCCTGCCAACGTACGTCATGAGGGGCGCTTCTGGGTGGCCGCCCGTCAGGAGGGAGCGCATGGCCTGCGTGCGCCGCTCCGGGCGGAAGAGGTCGGTGTCTACCGCCTTGGGCCAGAGTCGCACGCGGCGTATGCCGAGAGCGCGCGCCGACTTCACCATCGGCACGCTGGTGCAGAGGTTCACGTGCGCCTGGTTGTGCACGTCGCGCAGGAAGCGCCGTGAGGGCTCCTGTAAAAGCGGCAGCTTGAGGTGAAGCGCGTACTGCGTGATGTCGGTGTGGTAGCTCGCCAGGAGGGGCAAGTTGCGTTGCTTCGCCAAGGCCGTGCCCCACAGTCCGAGCACGACGGGGTTGACAACGTGCACGACGTCCGGCTGAAAGCGGTCCAGTTCGCGTCCGAGCCGCGGCCGTGGCAAGCCAAGGAAGAGTTCCGGATACCACGGCCTGAAGGGCAACGCAGGGACCCGCACCACGCGGTGCCCTGCGTATGAAGGTGGCGGGTCGTGGGGCGCGAAGATGAGCACCTCATGCCCGAGCACCGCCAACTGTTCGAGGGTGCGCGTTATGCGCGTCACCACCCCGTCTACCTTCGGCAGGAAGACCTCGGTGAAGAGCGCGATCTTCATGCCGCGACCGTGTGGATCAGGCTTTGCCGACCGCTTCTGTGGCCGCTAGTGCCGGGTCGCCTGGGCGGTTCTCGCGCGTCCAGGTGCTGGTAGCCGGGATCTTGCTGGGGTCGGCGCGGTCGGCGTACTTGCGGGCCACGTCCGTCACTTCCGTTAGCAGGCCCGCTTCCAGCGTCGTCGGCTGCAGTCCGAGGTCGAGGAACAGGTCGTTGCGCACGAACAGGTCGTTCTCAGCGTCCTCACGGCGCGGGTTGGGCGTGAACGCGACCTGGCAGCCGGTTAGCTCGGAGATCATGTTCGCGAGGTCGCGTACCCGGTGCGTTTCGGTCATCTGGTTGAGGATCTTCACGCGTTCGCCGCGCGCCGGTGGGTTCTCGAGGGCCAGCTGTACGCACTTGACCGTGTCGGTGATGTGGATGAACGCGCGTGTTTGCCCGCCTGTGCCGTGCACTGTGAGTGGGTAGCCGACGGCCGCCTGCATGAGGAAGCGGTTCAGCACCGTTCCGTAATCGCCGTCGTAATCGAAGCGGTTGATGAGGCGCTCGTCGAGGTTCGTCTCTGGCGTGTTCGTGCCCCACACGATGCCCTGGTGTAGATCCGTGATCCGCAGGCGGTCGTTCTTGGCGTAGTAAGCGAAGAGGATCTGGTCGAGGGACTTGGTCATGTGATAGATGCTGCCCGGGTTGGTCGGGTAGAGGACTTCCTGGCTGACCTTGCGCCCATCGTCCGTCGTGATCTCGATGGCCAAGTAACCCTCAGGGATCTTCATGCCAGCCGTGCCGTAGCCGTAGACGCCCATGGTGCCAAGGTGGGCGAGGTGGATGTCCTGGCCGCTCTCGACGACCGCCGCGAGCAAGTTGTTGGTGGCGTTGACGTTGTTGTCGACCGTGTAGCGCTTGTTGCGGCTGCTCTTCATCGAGTACGGCGCGGCGCGCTGCTCGGCGAAGTGCACGACGGCGTTCGGGCGCTCACGCTCGAGCAGGGCGAGTAGCCCAGCGTAGTCTTGCGCGACGTCGAGGTTGACGAAGTCGATGACCTTGCCTGTCAGTTCCCGCCACGCCTTGAGGCGGACGCCCATCGGCTGGATGGGGGTGAGGCTGCCTGCCTCGAGTTCGTTGTCGATGTCGCGCCGGGAGAGGTTGTCGACTATGACCACTTCGTGCCCGAGGTTGCTCAAGTGTAGACTGGTCGGCCAACCGCAGAAGCCGTCTCCGCCGAGGATAAGCACCTTCATAATTCGCCTCCGAAGAGCGCACCCGGCAGCCAGGGCCGCTGGGCACGCGAGTGCGCCCAGTCTAGCACCGGTCGCGCGTTGGTTCCGCCGTCACCCGCCCTACGGGGCGGCTCTACGGGCGAATGACGCCCTCTTTGGCGCGGCGCTTCAGTTCGCGTAGGCGCCGCTGGAACAGCCGCGTGCGGTACGCCTCCGCTCCGGCATGCCACGCGCTTGGTTTCAAGAACGAGCCGATGACGGCGGCGGCGATGAACGGCGGGTGCATGAGAGACCACCACAGGGTGCTGAGGCCCCATAGGTCGCGCCGGTCCCAGTGGCGCGTGCCGATGCCCATCCCGACGAACTCGATGGCCGCCTTCGCGAGCCACAAGCCAAGCACCCAAGGTGTCAGTCCAGGCAGGACGAAACACAGCAGGGCGGTAAGCGTGAGGAGGACGCTCTGCAGCCCAAGCACCGCGATGCCCGCCAGGAAGCCAGGGTGGTAGTGGAGCACGTGGTGGTAGCGGCTCACCCAGCGCCGACGTTGCCTTACGAGGTCGGGCGCCGTTGCCACCCCGCTAGTGACCACGCGACACTCGGGGGCGTCTGCGAACACGACGCGCGCCCCAGGCAAGCGACCGAGTTTTTGGGTGAGGAGGTCCTCGTCGCCGCTAGGCGCCCTACCCGCCGCACCGAAGCCGCCAACGGCCTCGAACGCGGACCTGCGGTACGCGAGGTTGTTGGCGCTGCTCGCGTACTTGAGGCCGAAACGCGTGAGGCTGCGAGACACGAGCATGAGCGTGAACCAATCGATGGACTCGAAGCGCTGGAGTAGCGAACGAGCGGCGCCGCGCCTGCTGGTGCTCACGTAACCAGCGACCATGACGACGTCGTCGACGAAGTGAGCGGCCATGCCGGCCACCCAGGAGGGGTCGTGAGTGCAGTCGGCGTCCGTCGCCAATATCAGCTCACCCGTGGTCGCCTTGATGCCGTGGTCCACGGCGTTCACTTTCGGCGCTAGGCGCCTGCTCGGCTGGGTGATGGCCACGAGCCGAAAGCGCGGGTCGCTGGCGACGAAACTCTCGACGAGCGCCCGCGTGCCGTCCGTTGAGCGGTCGTCGATCACCACGAACTCGATGGGCCCCGCGTAGTTCTGAGCGGCTAGTGAGGCGAGGGTGCGCGGCAACGTGCGCTCCTCGTTGTGTGCTGGCAGGATCACGCTGACTGCAGGCGTAGCGCCGGTGCGCTTGAGTTCGCTGCGCCGTAGGGCACCGACGATGACCATGACCATCAGCCACAGGTACGGCAGCTCGGCGAGGTAGAGCGCGATGATGATGGCCGTCTGCACTGCCTAACCCTCCTCCAAGAGTCGAGGCCAATGCTAACACCGGCCGTGAGCGGCCCGAGCCCCGCGACGGCCTAACAGCACGGCGGCGACCACGGCGCCCACTTCCCCTGGCGGCGACGGGCGTCGCGGGAACGCGGGGTTAGGCTACGGCGGTGCCAAAGCCCGCCGACCAGAGCTTCCACGCCTTCCTCACACAACTGGATTCTTACGAGGGTCAAGTGGCGGCGTACCAGTTCATGCCGCCGCGCAAGGGGGAGGTCGAGGCCGACTACCGCGGGCCTTTCGCTGAACTCCTCGAGCGGGTAGGCATCAGGCCGTATGCCCACCAGGCGCGCGCCTTCGAAGCCGTGGGGCACGGCCGCGACGTAGTGGTAGCCACCGCCACCGCCTCCGGCAAGTCTTTGACGTTCCAGGTGCCAGTGTTGGCCGCTCTCGCGCGGGGGCGCACGAGCCTACTGCTTTACCCCACGAAGGCCTTGGCGGCGGATCAACTCCTCAAGCTCCGCGGCCTCGCGACGACCGCCATAGGTGGCGACAGGGCGAGCGCCATCGACCTGTATGACGGCGATACCGCCGCTGAACGCCGTGCCGGCGTGCGCGCCGCTGCTGGCGTGCTACTTACCAACCCGGACATGCTGCACTACGGCATCTTGCCGCACCACACGGTCTGGGCCGGGTTCCTTGGCGCGCTCGACTACATCGTGCTTGACGAACTGCACGCCTACCGTGGCGTGCACGGGTCGCATGTTGCCAACGTCGTGCGGCGCCTACTGCGCATGGCTGAGCGCTACGGCGCCGAGCCGCGAGTAATCGCGGCGTCAGCGACCATCGGTAACCCGGGCGTCCACGCCGAGCGCCTCGCGGGTCGACCGTTCGAACTCGTCGACGAGGACTGGGCGCCGAGCGGAGCCCGCGAGTTCGTCATGTGGCGACCTGCCGCCGTCGGAGGGGTGCACGCTCAACCGGAGGAGCTTGCCGGCGGCGCGCGCAGACGCTCGGCGAACTCAGAGGCGGCCTCCCTAGCGGCGGAGTTCGTCAGGCAGGACATCAAGAGCATCTTCTTCTGCAACTCGCGCAAGGGCGCCGAGTTGGTGAGGCGCTACGCTGCCGGCTTGCTCGGACCGGCGCTCGAGGGGCGCATCGAGAGCTACCGCGCTGGCTACACGCCAGAAGCGCGGCGTTCGCTGGAGGACTCGTTCCGCTCCGGCGCCATCACCGTGCTAACGAGCACTAGCGCCCTCGAACTCGGCGTCGACATCGGTGGGGTAGACGCGGTCGTGCTCGTCGGTTATCCAGGCTCCAAGATGGCCATGTGGCAGCGCTCTGGCCGTGCCGGGCGAGCCGGCGGTCGCGCTCTAACGCTGCTGATTCCCGGCGCCGATCCGCTTGACGAGTACTACTTTACGCACCCAGATGCGCTCATCGACGGGCCAGTAGAGGACGCCGTTGCCGACCCGTTCAACGACGTGCTGCATCCGCGCCACGTGGTGTGCGCTGCCGCGGAGGCGCCGCTCTCGCCGCAGGAACGACTGATCGCACCGTGGTTGGACCTAGCAGCGGTCGAGGGCTTGGTGCAACTGCGTAACGGCACGTACGCCAGCCAACGGCGCTACCCGCACCGGCGCGTAGAACTAAGGGGCGGCAGTGGCAAGCGCATCCGCTTGAAGGACGGCAACGGCCGCTCGCTCGGCGTAACGGACCTAGCGACCGCTCTGCGAGAGCTCCACCCTGGCGCGGTCCACCTGCACAGGGGTGAGCAGTACCTCGTCGTCGAGCTCGACTTGGTGGCGGGCGTCGCCCGCCTCCTACCGCACATCGAGGACTACTACACGCAGCCGCGCTCGGAGACGGACATCGAGATTCTCGGGCCGCTGCCACCGCGAGCAGCCCAAGCTGGCGAGGTGGTGGCGCCGCCCCCCGGCGTCAACATCGCGCGGGTGCGGGTGACGCATAACGTGACAGGGTTCGTGAGGAAGCGCTTCTTCAGCGAGTCGATCCTCGACGAGCGGCCACTCGACCTACCTGAGGTGGCGTACGACACGCAGGCTCTCTGGTTCGAACTGACTGACCTGCCTGGCGCGCCGGGCTCGGCCGAGTTGCCGGCGGCGATGCACGCGCTCGAGCACACCTTGATCGGCCTCCTGCCCGCGTTCGTGCTCTGCGAGCGCGCCGACGTCGGGGGCGTGTCCTACCCGAGCTACCCAGGCTCTCTGCGGCCGACGGTGTTCATCTACGACGGGCATCCAGGCGGTGTCGGCTACGCCCGGGCGGGCGCTTCGCTCTTCGAGAGTTGGCTGGCTGCCGCGCTGCAACTCCTCCAGGCGTGCCCGTGCAAGGGCGGTTGCCCGCGCTGCGTGTTGTCACCGAAGTGCGGTAACGGCAATCAGTTCCTCGACAAGGCGGGTGCTGCCCAACTGGCCAAGGCGCTGCAGGCCGCCCTGGCTGCCGCCAAACCTTACGCTGCGACCGTAAGCGCCTAGATGGGTGCAAGCGCGCGGTACGTCGCGCGCGGATGCTAGACTCCCAGGTCGTGCGTGTAGGTTTCGTTACGCAACTCAACTGGCGCCGCTACGGGCACTTCTGGCTGGAACTCGTGCGCGCCGCGGGGCTCGAGCCCGTGTTCGCCGACCCGGCGCTGGTGAGAGAGCACTACCTTGGCACTGAGCTTGACGGCGTGCCGACGCTCGCCTTCCGCCTGGCGGCGGCCCAGGCACTGGCGCTTGGTGACGCTGGTGTCGGGTCGATCGTCGTACCTGAACTAGTGCGCGAGAGTGACGTTACTCGCGGGGCTGGACAAGATCAGTGGATCATGGACTTCGCGGCCAGCCTGCGCGCGGCCGTGCCTGGCCTCCGCCCATTGCGCTCGGTGCCTAGCTCGTTCGGCCCGGACCTAGAGTCGCGTGCCGTCGAGTTCCTGCAGGCGCTCAACCACGAACTCCCACTAGTGCGGCGCGCGCTTGACCGTGCCCGGCCGCACGCGCGGCCGCTGCGTCACGACTCACCCAACTTGACGGTGCTGCCTGGCGAGAGCCGCACGATCGCCGTGCTTGGCCAGCCGTGGCTCGTGACGGACGCCCTTGTTGCGCTTGCGACGCAGCCTGGAGAGCACCTGGTTGGGCAGCACCGACTGAACCCTGACGAGATCCTGGCGGAGGGCGTGCGCGCCTCAGGGCGTTTGGTCGACAGTGACGCGGAAGTGCTCGGAGCCGCGCGCCTGCTCGGCCGCCGTGCTGCGGTCGCGTCCCTGCGTCTCGTGGTGGACGGCGACTCCGGTTCTGACGCCTGGTTGGCGAAGCGCGTGCAACAGGGCGCCCACAAGCCCCTCGAGGTCGTAACGCTCCAGGAGTTGCTCGGCGACCGCGACCCCGTCGACGCGCTCCTCGCAGCCCGGCTAGACTGACAGCGTGCACATAGTGCTGATGCTGGTGGCGTTGGCCATGGTCGTGGTCAATGCGTTCGGGGCTTGGTCGGTAAGTCGCCGCAAACCGGCGGTATCGCAGCTGTTCCTTGGCGCGTCCATGGTGCTGGTCGTTGCGATGGTGGCTTATGGGTTCCGCGACGAGGTCGCCTGGTGGTTTCTGCTAGCCGGCGCCGTCCTCAGCTTCCTCGCCTCCTTCCTGAACGCGCGTCTTGTCATCGGCAAGGTCGTGTGGCAGTACCACCTGGTGCGCGCGGCGGTGCTCGTCGCCGTGTTGGTCGCCGCACGCCTGTTGCTTGGCTAGCCGCAGGCTCCGCTCTTAGGCGGTAACTGGGAGAAGTTGCACGCCCAAGCGCAACGCGCGGGCGATATCATCCGCTATCACTTACACATCAACGAAGTAGTAGGAGGTAGCCGTGAACCGTTATCGCTTTCTTGTCGTTGGCCTCATGGCCGGAGCATTGTCACTTGCCGGATGGGCAGCCGCGTTCACCTGGGGAGAGTTCGCGTTCCCGCCGGGAGACCACACCTACGTGTTCGAGATCGCAGCCGACTCGCTGGACGCCGGCTCCCTCGTGCGCATCGAGTACGGCTACAAGCAGGTCGGTGACAGCTACGACACGACTTCGGTGGTGACTGTCACCGGTACTGGAGTTAGCCAAGACGGCCTGTTGGACGGCATGTTCGGCGGTGGCGCTGGAGCGTTCCTGATGTTCGGGCCGTACTTGGCGTTCTACGGTCCGGCGGCGTTCGTGCTGCCGTTCGTGCTCGGCGACCAGGAGATAGCCGTGCGCAGCGAGCCGATAGTTGCGGAGGGCATCGCGACGGTTCGCATGGACAGGGCGGAGTCGTACGCCGGTTTCGAGTGCGTTGTCGTCACCATCGAGTTCGACGACGACCCTGACCTGATGGAGATCGGCCTAGCGGATGGACTGCCCGTGCCGTGCTTCAGCCGCTTCGGCTCCGAAGGTGACCGCACGACGCTGAGGCTCCTCGAGGCGCGCTAGCAGCGCTCCACCGCGCGCCTTGATGCGGAAGCGGACACCCTGTGGCGGTGCCCGCTTCCGCGTATGTCGAGTTTGAGAGCTAGAAGGCGTTGATGCCGGTGATCTCGCGGCCCAAGACGAGGGTGTGAACGGTGTCCGTCCCCTCGTAAGTCGCGACCGTCTCCAGGTTGAGCATGTGCCTGATGGCCGCATACTCGGTCGTTATGCCGTTGCCGCCGAGCATGTCGCGCGCTGAGCGGGCCACGTTGAGGGCGCTACGGCAGTTGTCGCGCTTAGCGAGAGAGATGCGGGCAGGGTGATCCTTACCCTCCCCCTTGAGGCGCCCGAGCTGGTAGGCGAGCAGGTCGGCCTTCGTTATTTCGGAGAGCATGTCGGCCAAGCGTGACTGAACGATCTGCTTAGCTGCGAGCGGCTCGCCGAACGCGGGACGGTCTGCAACGTAGGCGCGGGCCTCGTCGAAGCACGCCTGCGCGGCGCCAACGACTCCGAAGGCGATCCCGAAGCGCGCTTGGTTGAGGCACGAGAGGGGGCCCTTCAGGCCGCTCACTTGTAGCTGGTTGATGGCCGGGACGGTCACCTGGTCGAGATAGAGCTCGCTGGTGACGGACGCCCTCATCGAGGCTTTGGTCTTGATGTCGACGGCCTGGAAGCCGGGCCTCGTGGTCTCGACGACGAAGCCGAGGATCTTGCCAGAGTCCTCGTCCTTGGCCCAGACGATCGCAACGTCCGCGCGCGAACCACTCGTGATCCAGCGCTTCACGCCAGTGATGACCCACTCGTCGCCGACCTTGCGGCAGCGCGTGAGCATGGCGCCCGGGTCAGAGCCGGCGTCCGGCTCGGTCAAGCCGAAGCAGCCGACGGCCTCACCGCTAGCTAGCAGTGGCAGCCAGTGGTCCTTGATGGCGTCCTGCGCGTATGCGGCGATCGGGTACATGACGAGGCTGGACTGCACGCTCACGAAGGAGCGCATGCCGGAGTCGACGTACTCGATCTCGCGGCACACGAGGCCGTAAGCCAAGTAGGAGGCGCCAGCGCCGCCGTAACGCTCTGGTAACGTCACGCCGAGCGCCCCGAGGTCGCCAAAACGCCGCGCGAGGTCTTTAGGGAAGACACCGTCCTGCCACCATTCACCCACGTGAGGCAGTAACTCGGAGCGCACGTACTCACGCACGCTTCCTTGGATCATGCGTTCCTCTGGGGTGTGCAGTGAGGCGATGTCGTAGAAATCGGTCAGCGCTGGAGCGCTGAGGGTGGCAACCGGGGTCGTCATCGACCGCCTCCTTGTGGGGTTGGGTTGTCGATCAACCGTCCCCGAAGAGCTTCTTCATGGCGTCCTCCTTGGAGGTCCGCTTGGCGGGGAAGTAGTGGTCCCCGTCGAGCGTGATCTTACCGGCGCCCTGCAGTGAAACCAAGGCGGCCTCTAGCGTGTCTACCGCGAGCTCCTCGAAGTGGCGCTCGTCGATATGCCGTTGAACGTTGCGGAGGGTCACTCCCTTGGAGGAGCCGACCTCGACCGCCTCGAGTACCCACGCTTCTACGGTCATGCCTAGAGTTTACGCCTCCCGATACTACCTGGAAGTCCCGTGTTGGCGCCTGACGGTGTACCGCTGGGATTGATTAAGGCGCTGCTCAACGCGCAAGCGCGCCGGTGCCCAAGCGCTCCGGTCCGGCGCGGAACGCTTCTTCCTCGCCACCGGATAGCTCTGACCACGTGACTTCGCCGTCCATGCTCATGACGTTGACGGGGCAGGCCGGCACGCAGGCGTCGCAGCCAACGCACAGGTCCGGCGTGAGCATCAGCGCACCTTGCGGTCCGCTTAGGTCGCGCCGTAGCGCGCCGGTAGGGCAAGCGCGAGTGCAAGCGGGGCAGAGGATGCAACCGTCCGCCACCCGCGGCAAGCGCCATGGGACGAGGGCGGTCGGCTCGGGTTCGGCCGCCGCGATTACGCGGTAGCGGCGCCCCGCCTCTGGTGGAGCTGGCACCTCTCTTTCGGAGGCTGCTTCCCCAGGTAGCCAAGCCTCGAGGGGCGCGACGGCGTCAGCTACGCCGTGCATGGCGCGGCGGACCCCGCTGCCAAGGAGCGATCGCCTGCTCACGTGCTCGTGAGCGACGGGGGCGTCTAGACGCGCGACTTCCTGCACGTTGACTAGGAGTTGACGGCCATGCTGCGCCAGCAATGCGTTGGCGTCCGCGCTTGACCGCGCCACTACGGCGGGCACGTCCGCGCCGCCTACCGTGCAACCCGCACACACCCCGCGCGCTAGGGTCACGGCGTCGGCGCTACCAGCCAACCGCACGATGTCGGGGCCAGATAGTTGCGCTAGGCAGCGCACGCTCGGTGCATCGCCAGCGACCTTGCTGCAGCGCAGCGCGGGCCCAGGCTGTAACCGTGGAGGGTCGGCGAGGGCCTCGCTCGGGCAGGCGCGGATGCACAAGCCGCACCCCGTGCAGTCGACGGCGTCGAGCTCGACCGCGTCCGTGATACGGACGGCGTCGTGCGGGCAGGCATCGAAGCACGCGCTGCAGGCGTCCCGGCCGCTGCGGACGACCAAGCAGCGGTCGGCGACGTAGTCGGGCTTCACCTCTACGGCGCGGAAGATCATCGAGAAGAGGTCGTCTAGCCCCGCCACCTCGCTGCCCTTCTAGAACCCGTACAGTTCTACGCGCTTCTCGCTGAGCTTCGTGTGGTAGCCCGTGTCGTTCAAGTAGTTGTCGAAGCCAGCGAAGTCCAGCTGTTGCTTCTGATCCGACAGCGCGACGGCCGGGTTCGGGTGCACCTCGACCATGATGCCGTCTGCCCCAACGGCCAGTCCGGCCTTCGTTAGGGCGACGAGTAGGTCGCGCCTGCCGCCAGAGTGCGTGACGTCCACGAGGACGGGCAGGTGGCTCTCGAGCTTCGCCAGCGCCACGGCCGACACGTCGAGGGTGTTGCGGGTGTACTGCTCGAAGGTCCTTATTCCGCGCTCGCACAGGATGACGTTCTCGTTGCCCTCATGCAGCAAGTACTCGGCTGCCATCAGCCACTCTTCGATGGTGGCCGCAAGGCCGCGCTTGAGGAGAACTGGTTTGCGGCTGCGGCCGACGGCGCGTAGCAGCGTGAAGTTCTGCATGTTGCGCGCGCCGATCTGCAGCAGGTCGACGTACTCCTCGAACAGCGGGAGGTCGCTTGCGGTCATGATCTCGCTGACGAACGCCAAGTCGTGCCTATCGCAGACTGCGCGTCCGAGAGCGAGCCCCTCCTCGCCGAGGCCTTGGAACGAGTACGGGTCGGTGCGCGGCTTGTACGCGCCGCCGCGGAAGAGCTGCACGCCGCGCGCCGCTACCTGCGCGGCCACGGCCTCGACCTGCTCGCGCGACTCGATGGCGCATGGGCCAGCCACGAGCACCGGAGCGTGCTTCGAACCGATCGGCACGCCTCGAACTTCGACGACGGTGTCTGCTTGGTGCGTGGCGCGCGAGGTCAGGTAGGCGCGCTTCTCTTGCTTCTGGCTCTGCTGCATGCTCGCCTGGAAGATCTGCTTGAAGAGGCTCTTCACGGTGGCGGCGTCGAAAGGCCCCTGGTTGGCGTCAACGAGTGCGTCGAGCATGGCCTGTTCACGCACGGGGTCGTACTGCGAGCTGCCATTCGCCGTTTGCAGCGCGCCGATCTCGGCCGCAACGTTCGCGCGAGTGGAGAGCAGGTCGAGGATCTGGAGGTTTAGGTCATCAATACGAACGCGTAGGCTCTGGATCTTCTCTTGCATGCAGCATCCTACGCTGAGAGATACGCACCACGAGTATGGTCAGCTCGTAAAGCACGACGAGTGGCACGGCCACTAGCGCGAGGTTGAAAGGGTCCCCGGTCGGGGTGATTACGGCGGCGGCGGCCACGCCCCCGATGATCGCCCAGCGGCGCGTGCGCACGAGCGGCTCGGCACGCAAGATGCCGAGGCGCGCTAGGAGGTAACCCATCACGGGCATCTCGAACATCAACCCGAACATGGCCATGAGCATGAGCAGGGTAGAGATGTACTGCCCGATCGAGAGTAGGCCCTGTGCTTCTCCGCCCAAGAACGACAAGAGGATGGGGATCGAGAAGGGCAGCACGACGTAGTACGCGAAAGCCACGCCGCACGCGAACGCCAATGCCGCGAAGAAGATGAACGGCACGGCGTAGCGGCGCTCGTCGGCGAAGAGGCCGGGCGCCACGAATCCCCAGACTTGGCCGAGGATGATGGGTGATGCGAGGACCAGGCCGAAGAACGACGCGATCTGCATCGAGACCGTGAACGGTTCGAGCACCGCGAAGTAGTTGAGGGTCATGCTCGCTGGCAGCGGGGCCTTCAGCCACTCGAGCACCTCGAAGCGAAAGGCGAACGCCACGCCCGACCCGACGACCCAACCGATCAGAGCGATGAAGAGGCGCTTGCGCAACTCCTCGAAGTGCTCGATCAGCGTCATGTCGGCCCTGCGGTCGTCACTGGCGTGCTGTGCTTAAAAGCTGTCCGGGCTCAGGCCTGGCCGGAGCCTTGGTTACTCACCTTGGCAGCCGGAGCCTCTGGCGCGGGAACGGTGGCTGTAACGGGCGCGGCTGCGGCGACAGGCGCTGCCTTGGCCTGATCATCCGCGGTCTCGTCATCGAAGTCCTTCTTCATGTCGCGAACGCCTTTACGGAACTCGCGCACGGACTGGCCAAGCCCCTTCGCCATCTCTGGGAGCCTCTTCGGCCCGAAGATGAGCAGCACTAAAGCGAGGATGATAAGCAGTTCCGGGATACCGATCGGTCCGATTCTTCCCATGGTGGTGCCTCCAAACAGCGTCATGCTAGCAACTGCCGGGGCCAGGCGGGTGTGATGCTGGACGCGGAGCGCTGTAGCCGCGCCATTTCGGACGCTGATCGAGGGCGCCCTCGTGCCGGCCCTGAGGCGCGTGAGGCCCGTCCTGGACGTCGGTTGACAGGTTATGCGGCGCGTGCTAGCTTACCTACTCGGGTTCGCGGCCAGGCTGCCACCCTAGCTCAATCGGTAGAGCACCCGACTTGTAATCGGAAGGTTGTCGGTTCGATTCCGATGGGTGGCTCCAGTCACGAGAGGAGCAAGTCACTGCCGGTGGAGTAACGATGCGAGGCGCGGGTAGGTGCCCGAGTGGTTAAAGGGGACGGACTGTAAATCCGTTGGCTTAGCCTACGCTGGTTCAAATCCAGCCCTGCCCACCAGCCGCATCGATCGCGAGAGCGATCACCGGTAGTCTGCCGCGGAGCGCGAGCTCCTAGGCAAAGCACTGGCGAACCGGTTCCCGTGATCGGTTCCCGGTACGCGGGAGTAGCTCAGTCGGTAGAGCGTCAGCTTCCCAAGCTGAATGTCGCGGGTTCGAATCCCGTCTCCCGCTCCAGAGCAGTCGGTGCGCCTAGCGGCGCCGCGGCTGTTGCCGAAGCAAGTGCAGTGTTTAGGCTGCGGTCGGCTCGTGTAGCTCAGTGGTAGAGCACTCCCTTGGTAAGGGAGAGGTCGACAGTTCAATCCTGTCCACGAGCTCCAAAACTAGTTGGCAGGCCGGCGAGAGTCGCGAGCGTCTTCAGGCGCCCTGCGGCTCCTTCCGGCTGCCACTGCAAGTAGCATGTGCGGATCCTCCAAGAATGGTGGACCACGAAAGGGTAGATCATGGCTAAGGGTGTTTTTGAGCGTACGAAGCCGCATGTGAATGTTGGGACTATTGGTCATGTTGATCATGGTAAGACGACGTTGACGGCTGCTATTACGTTTACGGCTGGTTCGGCTGATGCTTCTGTTGAGGTTCA